>JAPXOZ010000005.1:0-107362 GCA_033811195.1 Bacteroidales bacterium
GTTCAGTTTCAATCTATCCATGAGCATATCGATCTCATTGAGAGATTTCTTGCCGAAGTTTCTGAATTTCATCAAATCTGTCCTCTGATGACCAACCAGGTCGGCAAATGTCTCAATATTTACGGCTCTCAGGCAGTTGAGTGCCCTTACTGAAAGCTCCATGTCGGAGAGCTTGGTGAGAAGAATATGACGCATACGCATCGATTCCTCATCAAGTTGTTTGTTATCTTGCTCTACAGCAGTCTCGAGAGTAATCTTCTCATCAGAAAAAAGCCAGAAGTGCTGAATCAAAATGGTGGCTGCCTCTTTCAGGGCCTCCTTCGGGTGGATTGAGCCGTCTGTGGTGATCTCGATGTTGAGTTTCTCGTAGTCAGTCTTCTGTTCAACACGCCAATCTTCAACTGAGTATTTAACATTCTTGATAGGAGTAAAAATCGAGTCAATTGCAATTGTTCCTAAAGGAGCATTATCCAATTTGTTCTCTTCTGAAGGAACATAGCCTCTTCCTTTGCCGATCCTCATCTCTATGTTGAGCTTAACTGAGGGCTCCATTGAGCAGATGTGCAGGTCGGGATTCAACACTTTAAAAGAGGATAAACTTTTGGAAATATCTTCAGCAGTAAATTCTTGCTTACCACTAACAGTCACGTGTACCACCTCACTGTCAACATCTTCAATCATCCTCCTGAGGCGAACCTGCTTGAGATTTAAAATGATGTCAACAACACTCTCAATAACGCCGGGTATAGTGTCAAATTCATGACTTACACCGTCGATTCTTATTGAGGTGATGGCAAAGCCTTCCAAAGAAGAGAGCAGTATACGACGGAGAGCATTACCTACGGTTATACCATATCCGGGTTCCAACGGACGGAATTCGAAACGGCCGAAGGTATCTGTTGCGTCAAGCATTATTACCTTATCCGGTTTTTGAAATGCTAAAATTGCCATACTGTTTAAATTTTATTAGTGTTTACGCTATAAGCAAGGATTACTTGGAGTACAACTCTACGATAAGTTGTTCGTTGATATTTTCAGGTACTTCGCTTCTTAAAGGAACGTTTGTATACTTACCTTGGAGCTTTGCGGCATCCCACTCGAGCCAGGAGAAGTTGCTGGCAGAGTGTGAAAGGCTGTCCTGGATAACTTCCAAACTCTTTGAACGCTCGCGTACTCCTATAGTTTCGCCAGGTTTTACAATGGTTGAAGGAATGTTGCAAACTTCACCGTTGCGGGTAATGTGACAATGTGTCACAAGTTGTCTTGCAGCAGCCCTCGTAGGAGCAATACCGAGGCGATAAACCAGATTGTCGAGACGTGATTCGAGCAAGAGAATTAAATTCTCTCCTGTTTGGCCTTTCATCCTGTGTGCTTTACCATAAAGGTTACGGAACTGTCTTTCGAGAAGACCATAAGTATATTTCACTTTCTGCTTCTCAGCGAGCTGAGTACCGTACTCTGAACTCTTTTTACGTTTTTTAGCCTGTCCATGCTGTCCCGGGGGATAATTCTTCTTTTCAAACTGTTTATCCGGACCAAAGATAGGCTCTCCAAATTTGCGGGCTATTTTAGTTCTGGGCCCTATATATCTTGCCATATTATTATATTATTGCTTTTAAGGTTGTTAGGGTTATACTCTGCGACGGCCCTTTGGGCGGCAACCGTTGTGTGGCAGAGGAGTAACATCGACAATCTCGGTAACTTCAATACCTGCTCCGTGTATGGTGCGGATTGCAGACTCTCGGCCTGCTCCCGGACCCTTTACATATGCCTTAATTTTGCGTAATCCGAGATCATACGCAACCTTCGCGCAATCTTGAGCGGCTACCTGAGCTGCATAGGGAGTGTTCTTCTTAGACCCCCTAAAGCCCATCTTACCTGCTGATGACCAACTGATCACCTGACCGGTGCTGTTAGTGATTGTGACTATCACGTTATTGAAAGTCGACGAAATATGAGCTTGACCATAAGCGTCAACTTTAACAACTCTCTTTTTGCTTGTTGTTGATTTTTTTGCCATAATTCAAATCTCTTATTTAGTTGCTTTCTTCTTATTTGCAACAGTCTTTTTGCGACCCTTGCGTGTACGTGCATTGTTCTTGGTACTCTGACCCCGTACGGGAAGACCGATACGGTGACGGATACCCCTGTAACATCCGATATCCATCAGACGTTTGATGTTCAACTGAACGGAGGAACGAAGCTCCCCTTCAATTTTGTACTCATTAGCAATCTTTGTACGGATTGCAGTAATCTGGTCGTCATTCCAATCCTTGACCTTGGTATCAAGATCAATATTAAGATCTGTAAGGATCTTTTTAGCAGAACTGCGACCGATACCGAAGATATAGGTTAAACCTATCTCTCCGCGTTTGTTGTTCGGTAAATCAACTCCGGCTATACGTGCCATAATCTATTTTTTACTTTATTGTTATTACAAATTAAAAAATTATCCTTGGCGCATTTTGAACTTCGGATTCTTCTTGCAAATTACATACAAGCGACCTTTGCGCTTTACAATTTTACAATCCTCACTACGCTTCTTTATGGATGCTTTTACTTTCATTTGTGTAAGTTTTATTATTTATATCTGAAAGAAATTCTTCCTTTGGTCAAATCATACGCAGACATTTCGACCCTTACCCTGTCTCCCGGTAGAATTCTGATATAATGCAGACGCATTTTACCCGAAATATGGGCGGTGATGACGTGTCCGTTGTCGAGTTCGACTCGGAACATCGCGTTGGAAAGAGCTTCAATTACTGTTCCTTCTTGTTCTATAGCTTGTTGTTTTGGCATATTATAACAATTACGTATTGTTTGACTTTTAGTTATTAGTTAGTTTCAATAAAATCAAATGTTGATAAGATCTCCGGTGCACCCTTTCTTACTGCAACCATCAGCTCAAAATGCGCTGACTTCTTGCCATCAACGGTGCGTACAGCCCAACCATTTTCGTCCAGATAAACCTCCCTACCTCCGGAATTGACCATCGGTTCAATGCAGATGACCATGCCTTCGCGAAGTTTGACACCTCTGCCCCTGCGTCCATAATTGGGTACCTCAGGGCTCTCATGGAGATTGCGACCGATAGCATGACCGACCATCTCTCTGACCACTGAAAAACCGAGGCTCTCCACGTAGGACTGGACAGCAAACCCGATGTCGCCTGTACGATTGCCGCTGACTGCCTGTTCTATACCTAGATAAAGGGAAGCTTTTGTGGCTTTTAAAAGCCTAGCGTCCTCATCGCTAATCTTGCCAACAGCAAAGGTATAGGCGGAGTCACCATTGAATCCCCTATATTTGGTGCCGCAATCAACAGATACAATGTCACCTTCCTGCAATTTGTAATCTGAGGGAAATCCGTGGACTACCGTATCGTTGAGAGAGATACACAACGTAAAGGGGAAACCTCCGTAACCCAAGAAGCCTGGCTCTGCTCCTGCCCCTCTAATATATTTCTCCGCAATGAAATCCAACTCTTTTGTCGTAATTCCCGGAGTAATATGTCGTCCTACCTCAGCCAGAGTCTTGGAAACCAACAGGGCATTTTCCCTAATGATTGCCAACTCTTCTTCGGTTTTGGGCTTTGTCATACTCTAAAGAACTTATCTATCAATTACATACCCGAACGGCCTCTGAGACGTCCCGTCTTCATCAAGCCGTCGTAGTGACGCATTAGTAAATGACTCTCGATCTGCTGGAGGGTATCTAGGATTACACCCACGAGGATCAACAATGATGTTCCACCGTAGAAGGATGCAAACTGGTTGTTTACTCCAAGCATCATCGCAAATGCCGGCAAAATAGCTACGATTGCCAGAAAAATGGAACCCGGAAGCGTAATGCGTGACATTATTGAGTCAATGTACTCAGCGGTCTTCCTTCCCGGCTTCACGCCCGGAATAAATCCGCCATTTTTCTTCATTTCTTCTGCCATATTGGTCGGGTTTACTGTAATAGCGGTGTAGAAATACGTAAACAGAACAACCATCAACGCAAAGACGAAGTTGTACCAGAAACCGGCTGTGTTGGACATTACAGCCGCAAAGCCTTTAGTGGCATTAAAGTTTGAAAATATGAGCGGAAAAATCATCAAAGCCTGCGCGAAGATAATCGGCATTACGCCGGCAGCATTGATCTTCAACGGGATATATTGACGCACTCCGCCATATTGCTTGTTGCCAATAACACGTTTGGCATATTGAACGGGAATTTTGCGTACTGCCTGCACGAGAGCGATAGAGGCCACGAAAACGAGAAATAGTATCAACAGTTCGACAATAAACATAAGGATACCGCCTCCTGTAGAGTTAATCTTTTCTGTGAATTCGATCCACAACGCCATCGGAAGGCGTGCAACAATACCCACCATGATGATTAGGGAAATACCATTACCAATGCCGCGGTCTGTAATTCTTTCACCCAACCACATAACGAACATCGTACCTCCAATCAACACCATTGTGACAAAAATTCCATACCATCCTCTGCCTATTGTGGCGACAAATGCCTCAGGAGGAAGTTGGTTGGAAAGGTTTGCAATATAGGCCGGACCCTGAATCAACAGGATCAGGATTGTAAGATAACGTGTATATTGATTCATTTTTCTGCGTCCACTTTCACCTTCACGCTGTAGGCGTTGGAAGAAGGGAAGCATCACAGCCAAAAGCTGGATAACGATGGATGCTGAAATGTAAGGCATAACACCCAATGCGAAGATTGAAGCGTTACCAAAGGCACCTCCTGAGAACATGTTCAATAGTCCCAGCAGACCTTCTGAAGACTGACTCTGCAAGTTTGCCAGCTGAGTTGCATCAATACCGGGAAGAACGATATAACTTCCGAGACGGTAAATCACAATCAGTGCCAACGTATAGAGAATTCTCTTACGGAGCTCTTCAATCTTGAAGATGTTTGCTATAGTCTGGAAAAATCTTTTCATACCGATCAGATTTTATTGGCCGTTCCACCGGCGTCCTCAATTTTCCTGATAGCTGAAGCAGAGAACGCATTGGCAGTAACATCAAGTTTAGCGGTAAGTTCACCGTTACCAAGAATCTTCACAAGATCATTCTTGCCGGCAAGACCTATTGAAATCATTGTGTCGATATCGACAATAGTGAGATTATGTTTCTCACAAGCTGCCTGAAGAGATGACAGATTGACTGCCTTATACTCCACTCTGGTCGGATTATTGAAGCCGAACTTGGGAAGGCGTCTCTGTATGGGCATCTGACCGCCTTCGAAACCGGCCTTACGAGAGTAACCTGAGCGTGACTTTGCACCATTATTACCACGGGTAGCTGTTTTACCGCGACCCGAACCGGGGCCACGGCCCACGCGCTTCACTCTTCTTTTGGAACCTTCTGCAGGTTTAAGTGTATTCAATTTCATCTTTATTCCTCCTTTACTTTACCTCTTCAACTTTAACAAGGTGAAGAACTTTTTCAATCATACCTTTGGTCACAGGCGTAAGCTCCACCTCAACGGTGTGATGCATCCTGCGAATACCCAGAGAGACGAGGTTTGCAATCTGTCTTTCAGTTGCGCCACTACGACTCCTGATTTGAGTAACTTTTACTTTAGTCATTATATTCTTCCTCCTTATCCGTTAAATACCCTACTCATCGGAATACCACGAAGCCCGGCAACAGTATATGCATCACGCATCTCTGTAAGGGCGGTTATAGTGGCCTTTACCAAGTTGTGAGGATTTGATGAACCTTTAGATTTTGCAAGGACGTCGTGGATACCCACCGAGTCAAATACAGCACGCATAGCACCACCGGCCTTTACTCCCGTACCGGGAGCTGCAGGCTTCATGAATACTCTTGCACCGCCATATTTGGCTGACTGCTCATGGGGAATGGTCCTCTTGCTTAAGGGAATCCTCACGAGGTTTTTCTTTGCATCTTCAATACCTTTGGAGATGGCGGTGGTCACTTCGTTTGCTTTTCCGAGGCCATATCCTACTACACCGTTCTCGTCACCTACAACAACAATAGCGGCGAAACTAAAATTACGTCCACCCTTTGTCACCTTGGTTACTCTACGAACAGCTACTAATCTATCTTTCAACTCAAGATCAGTAGTCTTTACTCTCTTTACATTAGTATTTGCCATAATATCTGCTTAGAATTTAAGACCACCCTCACGGGCAGCATCTGCCAAACTTTTAACTCTTCCGTGATAAAGGTAACCGCCACGGTCAAAAGAGACGGTGGTGATACCTTTTGCTATTGCACGCTCTGCAACTGCCTTTCCAACGATCTGTGCAGCCTCAATACCGGTCTTACCTTTGCATTGTTCTGCAAGAGCCTTGTCATTTGAAGCTGCTGAAGCGATAGTGACAGCGTTCACGTCATCAATAACCTGAACATAGATCTGCTTATTGCTTCTGAACACTACCATTCTCGGTCTCTCGGGAGTACCGTTTACAACTTTGCGTATGCGGTAGTGGATCCTCTTTCTTCTTTCTATCTTATTCAATGCCATAACTTAATCTCCTATTATTTGGCGCTGGCCGACTTACCGGCTTTACGACGTAGTTGTTCGCCGACGAACCTGATACCCTTGCCCTTGTACGGTTCAGGCTTACGCAGTGAGCGCACTTTGGCCGCTACCATACCGAGGAGTTGTTTGTCGTGGCTTTTCATAATTAAAATTGGGTTTTGACCCTTCTTCACAGCCGGTGCCTCAGCCTTGATCTCTGCGGGAAGCTGGAAGTGAATCTCGTGGGAGAAACCGAGGTTGAAGACTATGGTCTGGCCGTTTACTGCAACGTGGTAACCTACACCCACCAATTGTTGTTCTACAGTGAATCCTTCAGATACACCTATAACCATATTGTTGATGAGAGAACGATAAAGTCCATGCATCGAACGGTGGCGTGGTTGGTCTGTAGGACGTTTCACTGTAAGGACTCCCGCATCGACAGATACCTCTATATCGGGATCAACCTTCTGGGTCAATTCGCCGAGCGGGCCTTTAACCTTCACCACATTACCCTCTTCAATTGACACTGAGACGGCTGCAGGTAGGTTTACAGGTAATTTTCCAATTCTTGACATTTTATATAATTTATTTGTATTTATAACTTTTAATAAACGTAGCAAAGCACTTCACCGCCTACATTGAGGTCTCTCGCTTCCTTGTTGGATATAATGCCTTTAGAAGTAGAAAGAATTGCTATGCCCAGACCGTTGAGTACACGGGGCATATTGGCCACATTGGTGTACTGCCTCAGACCGGGAGAACTGACGCGGATAATCTTCTTGATTGCTGCTTTCTTTGTCTCAGGATGGTACTTGAGAGCAATCTTAATAGTGTTGAAAGGTTTGCCTTCCACAAGTTTATAAGCAAGGATATAACCCTTCTCGTGGAGAATGCGGGTTATTTCCACTTTCATTTTCGAAGAGGGGATCTCGACTGTCTTATGACCTGCGAGATACGCATTTCGAATTCTAGTCAAATAGTCTGCTATTGGATCAGTCATTGTTGTTTGTTTTTAAGATTCGACGCCCATGTGACGCCCGATATCCAATGTTAATATAATTAAAGTATTAATCTCTTACCAGCTGGCTTTCTTCACTCCCGGAATAAGGCCTTTAGAGGTCATCTCTCGGAATTGAATACGGCTGATGCCGAACTGACGCATATAACCCTTGGGACGACCGGTGAGCGAGCAACGGTTGTGGAGCCTGCAGGGGTTGGAGTTTTTGGGGAGCTTATCGAGGGCAACCCAATCTCCGGCTTCTTTCAAAGCCTTACGTTTTTCAGCATATTTAGCTACTAACTTAGCGCGTTTTACTTCGCGAGCCTTCATTGATTCTTTTGCCATATCTTAATTAGTTATGCTTAATGTTCTTAAAAGGTAAACCAAATTCACGGAGAAGAGCATACGCTTCTTCGTCTTTTTTGGCAGTAGTAACAAATGTAATCTCCATACCCATCACCTTGACGATCTTGTCGATGTCTATCTCAGGGAAAATAATCTGCTCTTTAATGCCTAGGGTATAGTTGCCACGGCCGTCAAAATTCTCGGAGATGCCCTTGAAATCCCTAATACGGGGGAGGGAAACAGCTATGAGCCTCTCTAAGAACTCATACATCTTGGTGGCGCGAAGGGTAACCTTAACACCTATGGGCATACCTCTACGGAGTTTGAAGTTGGAAATGTCCTTTCTTGAAACAGTCTGGACAGCTTTTTGTCCTGCAATCAGAGAAAGCTCCTGCTGTGCAACATCAACGAGTTTTCTGTCCTGAGTAGCTGCTCCGACGCCCTGGTTGATGGTGATCTTAACAAGCCTGGGGACCTGCATTACAGTAGAATAGGAAAACTCCTTCATCAATTTACCTACAATTTCCTCTTTATATTTCTTCTTCAAAGAAGGAACATAATTGACTTGGTCCACTGTGGGACCTGTCTGTACCTGGGTTTTCTTCTCTTTTGCCATTACTTGATCTCCTCTCCTGATTTTTTGGCATAGCGAACAATCTTGCCGTCTTCATTGCGACGACGACCGATCTTGGTGGCACCACCCTTCACGGGATCCACAACCTGCAGGTTGGAAATATGTACACCGGCCTCTCGTTTAACAATACCCCCTTGAGGGTGCTTTGAATTGGGTTTGGTATGTCTATTTACCATGTTGACTCCTTCAACTATGGCGCGATTCTTCTTTGTAATCACCTCGAGAACTTTACCGGTCTTGCCTTTGTCGTTCCCTGCGTTTACATATACCATATCGCCTTTTTTGATATGTAACTTTGTCATAATTCGAATTCTCCTCCTTTAAAGTACCTCTGGGGCAAGTGAGACAATCGTCATATATTTTTCACGTAACTCGCGGGCTACGGGACCGAAAATACGGGTGCCGATAACCTCATCAGACTTGTTAAGAAGAACGCATGCGTTGTCATCAAAACGAATGTAAGAACCGTCAGCACGACGAATTTCCTTCTTGGTACGTACTATCACAGCGTTAGAAACTGCACCTTTCTTGGTATTGCTACCGGGAATAGCACTTTTTACGGCAACTACGATCTTGTCACCGACTCCGGCATAACGACGGCGTGTGCCGCCCAAAACGCGAATACAAAGGACCTCCTTTGCACCGCTGTTGTCTGCCACCATCAAACGTGATTCTTGTTGTATCATGTTATTTCACTTTTTCTACGATTTCTACTAATCTCCAGCGTTTGGTTTTGCTCAGAGGACGTGTTTCCATTATGCGTACGGTGTCTCCTTCGCTACACTCGTTCTTGTCATCCTGAGCAACAAATTTTGTGGTTTTGCTTACGAACTTTCCGTAAATCGGGTGTTTTTCTTTTATTTTAACAGCAACTACAATAGACTTGTCCATTTTGTTGCTAACCACAATACCGATTCTTTCTTTACGAAGATTTCTTTCCATTATTAAAGTCTATTTTAGTTCTGTGATTCCTTTTCGGCCAATATTGTCATCATTCTAGCAATGTCGGTCTTAAGCCTCTTGATCTTGGAAGTGTCTTCCAACGGAGATATTACATGGTTCATCTTTATGTGGTTGAGATTCTGTTTCTCAACTTGAATGCGCTCTCGCAGGTCAGAGATAGCCATTTCACGAATTTCTGCTGCTTTCATTTCTTCTTCTCCTTTTATTATTCAACATAATCTCTTCTTACCACAAACTTGGTGGTAACGGGCAATTTCTGGGCGCCGAGACGGAGCGCCTCTTTTGCAATCTCCAAAGGAACACCCTCTGCCTCTATGATCATACGACCGGGAGTAACAGGAGCAACAAAGCCCTCGGGGCTACCCTTACCTTTACCCATACGTACCTCTAAAGGCTTCTTTGTGAAAGGTTTGTCAGGGAACACACGGATCCAGATCTTACCTTCACGCTTCATGTAGCGTACTACCGCCTGACGTGCAGCCTCAAGTTGTTGACCTGTGAGCCAGCAACTCTCCATTGTCTTAATACCAAAAGATCCAAAGACCAACTGGTTGCCCCTCTGGGCATTGCCTTTCATGCGGCCTTTCTGCTGCCTTCTAAATTTGGTTTTTTTCGGTTGTAACATTTTTTTATAGCTTAAATATTTCTAAACTCTTGTCTTCCAATAACTTATGCTAATGGGCACATAAATCACGGGTTGCAAAGATAGTCAAAATATTTGAAAAGCAAATTATTTTGATAAAAAATTTGCAGAACTTTCGACCGAAAAATTTGATAGCTAAATCCTCAGAAACCAGCCAATTACAAAAATACAACAAATTTGGAAACGAACATTTTCGACAATCAACGGTTGATTTGTCGTGAAACTTTTTCAACTTCTCTGAGAACTCTCAGAAAATTTTCTCCCCAAAATTTGCGAATATCATCTTCAGGCCATCCACGACGAAGCATTTCGACAGTGATATATTTCATCTTCGAGACATCCTCAAAGCCCACCATTCCCCCTCCGCCGTCAAAGTCAGTGCCAATTCCCACATAATCGGCTCCGACCAGATTGCGAACATGGTCAACATGATCACAGAAGACCGAAATGTCAACCTGCTCTCGCGGCAGATCCGAGAGACACCAGCGACCGGTAGCCACCTGTATGAGTCCACCTTTAGCAGCGATAGCGCGTATTTCGTCATCAGTAAGATTGCGAGGTATATCTTTGATTGCCCGAACACTGGAGTGGCTGGCAATAATTGGTGCCTTACTATGCTCAAGGCAATCGTATAGTGTCTCGGTAGAAGTGTGCGATACATCTACTATCATGCCCAAGCGGTTCATCTCATCGACCACCTGATAGCCGAATGGAGAGAGTCCGTTCCACTCTGCAACAGTATCTCGTGAGGAGTCACCAACATCATTATTGTAGTTGTGTGTAAGAGTAATCACCCTCACTCCAAGATTGTAGAGACGCTCAACATTGAGAATGTCGATACCAATGCCATAAGCATTTTCGAGTGCAAACATCACTATTGATTTGCCCTTCCGTTTGAGAGGCAAGAAGTCCGATGAACGGTAAGCTATACCTGCCTCGGAACTACACTCGGCCACATAAGATTTGAAGAAGTCTATCTCCTTCACCGTGTAAGCCATCACGCTATCATACGCATTTTGGTTACGCGGTCCCTGAGAAAGAAAAACCGCAAAAACAGAGGCATCAAGTCCACCTGCCTTCATCTTAGGAAATGTCACCTGAGTGCGATCTCCTGCATCCGGTCTCCAGGGATGAGTATATTTTACGATAGCGTCATTGTGTGTGTCAATGGAAAACATTTCACGATGTAACTGTTCTGCACGTTCAAGCAGTGTAGCGTCATCCTGTGCATATGTTTGAGCAGAGATCACAGCCAACAGAGTGGCTACAACTCCCAGAGTTCTGATTCTATTCATTAGATACCGCTTGTTGTGGACTGCCGAGTTGTGAGATCCTTAGTGGGAATCCACCATTTTAATTTTACTGCTAAGAACAGCAACAGAATTGAGATCACCAGACAAATCAGCATCAGCCATAGACCTTGTCCCGCTGTAAACATGATCGGCACTATAGTAATTAAAAGTATTTCGACCGGAGCACAAGGAAGATATGCAAGAGCATAATCATCAAGTGCCTTGCTCATCATTTTTGGGTCCACAATCCTCAGCAGAGCTATACCCATTGCCATTGTTCCGGTCCACCATCCCCAGGCAAAAATGGACTTCTCAAACCAATCCTTGCGGTGGAGATGACGCCCAAGGTAGAAAACCATAAAAATAGTCAAAACTATTCCGACGACAATCAGAACAATAAGAGGAACAGCATACTTTACCACTACTCCGAGCTTGATGGAGGCCACACCAAAAGCTACAAGTAAATCTGTGGCAGTACTGCTTATGGAGCCGGTTGTTTTGGGATCAATATATGGAGAAACCTTTGTAGCATCAAAAAATTTTTTAAGAATTAATCCCACTATGAATGCGCAACTGAAAACTGGAAGCTCAAGCTTTGGATACCACATTTTAACTCCCTGGCTGATCATGTAGCCGCCGAATGCAGCAAGCACTACTAGCCCCAAATGGAATGTGAGCGAATCTACTGAAATCGGTGAAGTGGTAATCTCACCGGCAGGTTCTCTTTTTTCCTTCGGTAGAAGACCGCTGCGCAACTCCTGAGGCAGATCTGCAAAGTCCACAATATAAGAAGTGTGCCCCATTCGAGCTGCCATCTTAATTAAAATCAGACCTCCAATGATAGCAAAAATTACACCTATAGTGGCAGTAGTCATACCAAGGGAAGCGGCTTCATCCCAACCGAGACCATTAAATGCAGTTCCTATAGCTGCTGCAGTACCATGTCCGCCATAAAAGCCGGTGGGCAGCATAACTCCGAATGCGTCGTGGAGATTCGGCCATATCAACTTAAGTATCAGCAGACCGAAAAGGCCCATCACCGCCCACTGTATGAGCATTCCCAACTGGGAATAGGCCCACATCGGACCAACGCGACCTGCCACCTCCTTCATCTTAAACTTTGGGGAGGAAAGCGGAAGAGCACCAAAGACTATAGCTATCAGTACTGCCGGATATACTGCGATGAAGTTTGACAAAGGGAGCCAGCCCAAACCATTGGGACCAAATACCAGGCCAAAGAATCCGGCTAAAAGACTGGGTGGTATAAAGAGTTTCTGAACAAATTTAACTTTTACTCTTATAAACTTTCCTATCAGAAGAAGGCCCAGTATGATACCGAGATCGGTAAATAGGACCCATGGTGTGAAATTAGCTATATTAAACATGGCACTTATATTGCATCGATATTCGCCAAAGATATACATTATTTTGTTTTTGCTACATTTGCATTGTGAAAAAAACCTTTAATATCCCCTTTACAGCACTCATTTTGCTGTTTCTCTTGCTCCTGACACCATCGGAGGCGAGGGGCCAGAGAGGATATGTGATGGAGTACGTCATTGAAGGGAAAGACACTATCTTTGTTGATGAAATCACGCCGGCAGTCATACATCCACGACAGACAATGAGCCAACGTGAGTGGACAAAGTATTACAAAAGAGTATATAATTTTAGCAGAGCCTACCCTTATGCATTGCTTGTGAGCAGAGTAGTAAGAGAGACCGACTCCCTTTTCGTTGCCGATAAAATGTCCAAACGCAAGCAGGACAAATATCTAAACAAGATAAAAAGTGACCTTATAAAAGATTTTGAGCCCATTTTCAAAAATCTTTCCCTTAAACAGGGGCTGATGATGATACGTCTGATAGATAGGGAGGTTGGTATGACCCCTTACTATATTATAAGGCACTTTTACTCCGGTGCAACCGCAGGATTCTGGCAGGGCATTGCAAGGATGCTCAAGGGTGACCTTAAACGTCCCTATGACCGTTTCGGTGAGGACAAGGATCTGGAAGAACTTGTCGAATACTGGGAAAGAGGAGAGTTTGATAAGCTCTATTATGACATATTCGGTCAGGCACCGAAACCGATATTTGTCCCCGAAAGATTCAGGGAGGATGCCCCTTCTGCCCAATCGCCCAGAAGATAGAGGGTACCTCCGCTTTCAACTTCAATCTCCATCTGCGAATGCACGTGACCGAGGATATAACAATCTATTTCCTTGCCTTCGCCAAATTCACATATATATTTATAGAGGTCGGAATCCTTTCCTTTGAAGGCATATTTACTCCTATTACTTGGGTTGCGACTCACTGAAGACCATTTACGGGCCCATCTGAATATTGGCCAGGGATGGAAAGACTTTAACAGATAGATGAGCCATTTATTCCTGATAGCGGAGAAGATCAGTCGGTTAAAGGTATTGCTACATCCAAGTCCATCTCCATGCCCCATACATATACGTCTGCCTTCAATTTCCCTAATAATAAGCGGTTCACGGATAATTTCCATACCTATTTCATCACGTAGGTAGTCGGTGAGCCAGTAGTCGTGATTGCCACTAAAAAAAGAAATCTTGACTCCACGATCGCTCAGAGCTGCCAGTTCACCCAATACACGGACTGAACTACGTGGCACTACATCTCGGTATTCCACCCAAAAATCAAAAATATCTCCAAGCAGATAGAGTCCGGCTGTCTCCTCCGGCACATTTCGTAGAAAATCAAGAAATCGTACTTCACGTGCCCTAGCAGAATCGTCATTGATTCCCAAATGAACATCCGAAACAAATATATGAAGTGGCTCTAACATCTAGAGTATATTAGCTACGATACAAGCAACACCCGCTATAGCACAATATAGCGCAAACCACCTTAGACGGGCTTTCTGCACGATCGCAATCATCACCTTACATGCGAAAAGACCTGAAATAAAAGCAGAAATGAATCCCAAGAATAATTGTAGTTCGCCTGCTGAGGAGGAAGAAGAAAATCCGCCTCCTACAAGTTCAAGGAAGGCCTCCCCAAGTACGGGAATAAGCACCATTAGGAATGAAAACCTTGCCACTTGGTCTTTACTTACACCACAGATCAGACCAGTTGCGATAGTCGAACCTGAGCGCGAAAGGCCCGGTATAACGGCAACTGCTTGTGCGACGCCCATCCAAATGGCAGCCCTCCATCCGACAGGCCGGCTCTGTTGCGCTTCTCCATCACCACGACGCCTGATACTCTCGCTGAGAATCAGCAGAACTGAGGTAACCATCAACGCCAGACCTACGACTAACAAACCTGAGCCAAAGAGCTCTTCAACATAATTTTTGAAGAAGAACCCTACGATCATTACGGGAATCATTGAAACCAATATCAACAGAATATATCTGGTCTGCTCATTATATTCAAACTTGAACAAACCACGTAGCAATTCCCATATATATTTACGAAATACGATGATGGTACTCAACACAGTAGCTGCGTGCACCACCACCTCAAAACTCAGATCATGCGTTTCAATGCCAAAAAGTTCCTTGGCAATGATCAGGTGGCCACTGCTACTCACCGGTAGAAACTCAGTCAGACCCTGGAGCAAACCAAGTATTATCGCCTCAAACCAACTCATTGTCCACCTTTGTCGTCCTTATCCTCACGTGGCTTCCTCATAATTGCCACAATGACTATAACAATGCCGATGATTACCAGAAGAGGTGAAATCACCAAACGTCTGAAATTGAAAATCTCAGGATTGAAAACATCGGGATCGGAAGAACCTCCTCCAGCCATTAAAATATAGCCCGCCACCATCACGATAAGTCCTATCAATACAAAACGGACATTTTTGGGAGAAAGTGAAAAATTGCTCATTAATCTCTTTTTATCTTTTTTAATAATATAAATCATCTTTGGAGATAGCTACCAGCTTGTTTACCACAAAAAAGGCAGAAATCTGACATATAATGATACCCAGGAAAAAGACCCCGAGCAACACAAATCCGGTGATGCGCTCGTCAAGAATCTGCAGCAGAATCTCGCTGGAAGAACCAGCCCACCAAAGGGCGGCAGCAATACATCCGGCAGCAAGAAGACCTGAAACAACCCCTTGCACCAAAGCATGCCGCATAAAGGGACGTCGAATAAAAGCACGCGTAGCACCTACCAAACGCATCGTATGAATGGTGAAGCGGCGCGAATAGACATTAAGACGCACCGTGTTGTTGATTAACACGAAAGAGATAAACAACAGAACTATGACCACACCAGTCAGTATTGCCACAATTTTGCGCAGATTAGCATTGAGAAGCTCCACAAGTGACTCCTGATAGACCACCTCTTCTACCGCCGGTTCTGCAAGGAAGCGGCTTTTAAGGAAAACAAGCGAATCGCGAGATACCATATCTCCATTCAGGTGTAAATCTATGGACAAAGGTACCGGATTACTCTCGAAGACACTTAGAAAATCCTCTCCCAGTAGGACCTTCATCTCTTGCGTACCGCGCTCCCTTGAAATAAAGTCGGCGGAAAGCACTTGTGGGTCCAAAGTAAGCCTCTTTGTCAGCTCCCGTCCCTCTTCTTCAGTGACCGACTGACCGAGAATCAGAGAGACCACCATATTTTCCTTGAAAAAACGCGATATCTCACCCGCATTCGCCGCGAAAAGAGCCGCAGCACCAACGAGCACCAGTACCAAAGTGATACTGATCACAGAGGATAAGTAGGAGTGTACCAGCCTTTTGCCTATGATATTTTTTTCTCTGGCTACCATGAGTCCGTTTTACAAACATCAAAGGTAATCAAAAAATTTTTATTATCTTTGTGACTAATATGCCCTTAAAATTGTTAATGTATGAGAAATAGTAAAAAAGTATTGTTTGTCAACTCGGAAATTTTCCCGTACATGCCTGAATCCAAGATTTCCATAGTGGGCAGGTATCTTCCTCAAGGCACTCAAGAGAGCGGGAAACAGATTCGCTCATTCATGCCGCGCTATGGGTGTATCAATGAAAGGAGAAACCAGCTTCATGAAGTTATCCGTCTTTCGGGTATGAATATCGTAGTTAATAACGTAGATAGGCCGCTCGTTATAAAGGTATCTTCGATTTCATCCGCCAGGATGCAGGTTTATTTCATAGACAACGAGGACTATTTTCACAGGAAGCAGATCTGGAAGGATGATGATGGCAATTATTTTAACGACAATGACGAAAGGGGCATATTTTTCGCCAGAGGCGTACTTGAGACAGTTAAAAAACTGAGATGGAAACCGGATGTTGTTTTTTGCCAGGGATGGGTTTCTCATTTCCTACCGGTCTATCTCAAGAAAGTATACAAGAATGATCCTATTTTTGCAGAAGCAAAGATTGTTCTCTCACTCTACGGTGAAGATCTTGACATAAAATTCAGTGACGATATTATATCCAAATATCTCTTCGGATCACTTAAAATGGAGGACCTGGATTTACTTAAAGAGCCAACTGGCATAAATCTTGCGAAACTGGCTATCAAACACTCCGACGGCATCATTCTTGGTACCGACTCTCTCCACCCGGAATTAGAGTCTTACATCGGCAGCCGTAAGGGAATGCCCATACTCCAGCCGATGACCATTAGTGTAGAGGAGACAGAATACATAAATGAGTACAACAGGTTTTTCGACAGCTTTATAACACCAAACCCCACCAATGAATAGATTCAAGGGCATATTATTGTCACTTATCCTATCAGCAACCACACTCACATCCTGCATACTTACAGACAATACGCTCGGTTCGGCATATATTCCGGGCAATCAGGATATATCTATACAAATGGCCGATTTCGACCTGCCCGTCACTCTCAAAATGTCGGATAGCCTCCAGACTGCTGTCAGTGCTAATTTTATAATTGGATCAATCACAACAGATGACTACGGCACATTCAGAGTGGGTACAGCTACATCTATCACTCCTGCAACCGACACTATATTGTGGGGCGAAGAGCCTGTCTTTATAGACATGTATCTACAGATTGCCATCACCGACAAACGCTTTCTGAGTCCCGAGCAGGAATTCATACCTCAAAATATCTTCGCATACGAACTTAAGACCCCTCTCGATACCACATTCATTTACAACAACTCAATCTCGGAACTCAACTACCATCCCATTCCCATAACTTCACGTAACTCCATTTATATGGGCGGCGACTCCCTCAAGATGCACTTCACGAAGGAGTACGGAGAGCGTTTTTTCAGTGCCACAATCGAGGAATGTGACAGCACCGAACTCTTTGTCAATAAGTTTTTCGGACTTTATTTCCGCACGGACGATATCGAAGAAGGACTAACAGGTGGACGCTTAAACTACTTTGATATCGTAACTGCAGATGTCAGACTTACCTTTACCTCCACTAACGAAGCCGGTAAAAGAAGAGACACTTCGGTTGCATTCCGATTGGGAGAGTATCTATCACTCAACTCTATGACTTCCGAGTCTGGCCTTATGGTTACCGACAATCCAGTCGAGACACTCCATTATGAAAGTCTTTCCGGCGTCAAACCGCATATCAGTGGAGCTGCCCTCCATTCGCTGATGGAAAATTGGGCCGAAAAAAACGATATCGATCTTGATAATCTTGTTATTGCCAAAGCCACATTGGAGTTCCCTTTTGAATATTCCGGCAACTACAAAGCTCTGGATAATTATCCTGAAAATCTATTTCCCTGCCGAAGAATACGCACTAAAAAGAATACTCTTTATACTCCTATTGATGAGATTTACAACAGTTTCATGAGCAACGGCTCTCTCAACCGCTCATTGCTTTACTATAAACCTGATATTGGTTTCTATCTTCAGGATTTAATAAAAAAAGAGAGTTCGGAGTTGACCGATGAAGATGACCTATGGCTGATGCAGACCATCTCCTATACCAACAGCACCACTAATGTAACAACCTATTACCCCGACTTTAGCTACTATAATGTAGCAAAGTTCAATGGTACGGGCTGTGAACGCCATCCAACGCTCAGGATAGTCTACACAGTGCTCAAGTAAAACTTCATACAACACAGATCATAGGTATACAAAATGCGGCTCCGCAATCCGGAGCCGTTGTTATATGAGCTTATAAAAAAATTGGGTTATCTAGGGGAAAGGAACAAATCCAGGCGCCGCAAAAACAATGGTTGCATTGTGTCCGCCGAATCCGAAATTGTTGCTCATAGCCACACGTACATTACGTTTCTGAGCGGTATTGAGCGTAAGATTGAGAGAATAGTCGATGGCTTCATCTTTCTCCCGGAAGTTTATGGTAGGAGGGATTATGCCGTCCCTGATTGCATGGATGCAGGCGATGGCCTCAATAGCTCCTGCAGCACCAAGAAGATGGCCCGTCATAGATTTGGTGGAGGAAATATTTATTCTGTACGCAGCATCTCCAAAAACTTTCTTTATTGCATCCAATTCAGCTATGTCGCCAAGAGGAGTGGATGTGCCATGGGCATTGATATAGTCCACTTGATCCGGAGATATGCCGGCATCCTCAAGTGCAATGCGCATGGACTCGGAAGCTCCTACTCCTTCAGGACTAGGAGCAGTGATATGGTACGCATCTGCATTCTGGCCATATCCGATAATCTCCGCGTAGATCTTTGCTCCCCTATTAATTGCATGCTCATACTCCTCAAGTATAAGCACACCAGCCCCTTCGCCTATCACAAAACCGTCTCTGGTGGCGTCAAAAGGGCGGGAAGCTGTCTGATATGCTTCATTGTTAGTGGAGAGAGCGCGCATCGAATTGAAGCCCCCGATAGCAATTAAAGTAATCGGTGCCTCTGAGCCGCCGGCTATCATCACATCCGCCTTCCCGAGCTGTATCAGAGAAGCAGCAACGCAAATAGCATTAGCAGAACTGGTGCAAGCAGAAGTAGTAGAGAAATTTGGTCCTCTGAACCCATACTTGATTGAAATAGATCCGGAGGCTATGTTTGTTATGATTTTTGGTATAAGAAAAGGACTAAACCGAGGGGGTTGCCCTTCGGTGTAGTCCCTTATTTCTTGTGTGAGAGTCTCAACGCCACCTATACCTGAGCCAATAACAACTCCCGTTCTACGTAGGTTATCCTCATTCAGAGAAATCCCGCTATCATTGATGGCTTGATCAGCCGCAATGATGGCATATTGAGTGTATCTGTCATGCTTTCGCGCCTCCTTGATATCCATCCCAAATCTTACGGGAGAATAATCTCGGATCTCACACGCAAATTTTGTTTTGAAAAGAGAGGTATCGAAACGAGTAATATGTGTCGAACCACTAACCCCACTATCCAGATTAGAAAAAAAATCCTCAAGGTTATCCCCTATAGGGTTAATGGTACCGAGACCGGTTATGACAACTCTCTTGACTAACATTAGTCCTTATAGCGGAAAACGCTATTTTTGATTATTCTCAATATAGTCGATAGCGTCCTGCACGGTGCTTATCTTCTCTGCCACCTCATCGGGAATGGAGATACCGAATGCTTTCTCAAACTCCATTATGAGTTCTACTGTATCGAGAGAATCTGCACCAAGGTCGTTGGTAAAGCTGGCATCGGGCTGAACTTCGTTCTCCTCAACACCAAGTTTGTAAACGATGATAGATTTTACTTTAGCGGTAATATCTTCCATAATAAAAATTGGTTTAGTTAGTAATTTTAGTTCACACCTTGCTTCGCAAGGAACTGCAAACATAGTATATTTTTTTAAGCCTTCCAAATTTTATACCTTTGCAACGAAGAGTTCAAATTATATAAAAATGACCCATCTCGCCATCTATGCTTCAGGTTCTGGCACCAATGCTGAAAACATCATTCGCTATTTCAAAAATCATCCGGATATAAGTGTTAAAGTTGTCCTGTGCAACAATCCGGACGCGTATGTCATCCAACGCGCCAAGAAGCTGGACATGCCCTGCGAAGTTTTTCCAAACGACGGACTTGAAGAGACAATTAATATTCTCGGTGAGTATGAGATCGACTATATAATTCTTGCCGGCTTTCTGCTGAAAGTACCCGAAAGAATGATTGAGGCCTATCGAGGACGTATCATTAATATCCATCCTGCACTTATCCCTTCACAATACGGAGGCAAAGGAATGTATGGTATGAATGTTCACAATGCCGTCATCGCAGCAGGTGAGAAAGAATCGGGTATCACAATACATCTTGTGGATGAAATCTACGATCATGGGGAGAATATCTTCCAGATACGGTGTGCTGTCAATCCTGAAGACACACCTGAGGACCTTGCCTCCAGGATTCACTGTCTGGAGCAGCTCTATTACCCCCGAACTATAGAAAGCTATATTAAAAGTATGTAGTATGTAGTGTGTAGTTGGTAGTGGTGCGGGGTGCAAGGTGTGGAGTGCGGGGTGCGAGTTTTGAGTGTGTATTATGTAGTGGGTAGTCGGTAGTGTATGGGGGTTTGGTAAAATAAAAAGTCCTGAGCTAAATAGTCTTAACTCGGGACTTTATTAATTTTTAGAACTTGTCTCAGAATTCCGAAACTCTCGCTCCAATTCAGAGTTCAAAAAATCGCATCAAACTCTTAAATAAAAAAATTACTTCTGACTACACACTCGGAACTCAGAACTAATACAAATTAGTCGTTGAGTGAGACTCTGTAGAATGCAGTAACCTTAGCCTCTTTGTCAACTGCTTTGATGGTATCCTTTACCGAAGTCTTGCCGTCTCCCATCTGGTACTCCTGCTCTTCGAGAGTATTCTCTTTAAGGAATTTCTGTACACGGCCGTTGGCAATGTTCTGAATCATCTGTTCGGGGAGATTGGCTGCTTTTTCTGCAGATACGGTTTTGATAATTTCGCGTGCCTGCTTAGCTTGCTCGGGAGTTAGCCATCCCTTTGCGGTATTAGAGTCGATATGATCATCAGTATCACAATGCGCAGGGTTGATTCCCGCCTTCTTGATAGCTGCATCAACTGCCTTTCTGATCTGCTCTTCCTTTGTCTTCTCAATAGCTACCTTGCGTTCTTCAGCAATCACTTCTTCAGGGCAGTCTGCTGCGGAGATTGATACCGGCTTCATTGATACCACCTGCATTGCAACACCTTTGCCAAGCTGCTCAGGTACGGGTTTGTTGAATGCAACTATAGCTCCGAGCTTGCCGTTGATAGTATGTACATAGTGTGCAACATAAGGAGCATCAAGTCTGTGATATGCTACGAGGCTATGTTTTTCGCCGCTCTTTCCTGTCTGCTGGGAGATGGCTTCTTCAACGGTCTCACCGTTTGCGAGCTTACAAACCTTGAGGGCCTCAATATCTGCGGGGAAGTTAGCGATTGCTGCATCTGCAATACTGTTTACGAGATCCTGGAACTCAGAGTTCTGGGACACAAAGTCAGTCTCACAACCAAGGCACACAATGATGCCCTTACCTCCATTGACACGTATTTTTACTGCACCCTCGGAAGTCTCACGGTCTGCGCGTTTTGCGGCCACCAGCTTACCTTTTTCACGGATGATCTCCTGTGCCCTTGTATAATCGCCTTTAGCTTCAACCAAAGCATTTTTGCAATCCATCATGCCGGCACCTGTCATTTTGCGAAGTTTCGCTACATCTGCTGCTTTAATTTCCATTTTGCGAAAAATTATAAGATTAGATTATTCGTTTGTGGTCTCTTCTTTAGTTTCCTCTGCGCTCTCTTCTACGACAGCAGCAGCTTTAGCTCTTGCCGGCCTCTCTCTGCGCTGGCGGAGTTTCTTACCCGCAATAACTTCTGTAGCCTCAGAGGCTACAGGCTGAGCATCTTTCTCTTTCTCCTTCTCAAGCTTACGCTCTTCCGATCCTTCCGAAATAGCTTTGCAAAGCACCTCCGTCACAAGTGCGATGGATTTGGCAGCATCATCATTAGCGGGGATCACATAGTCAATATTAGTAGGGTCACAACAGGTGTCAACCATTGCAATCACAGGGATGTTGAGACGGTTGGCCTCCCTTACTGCGTTTACCTCCTTCTGAACGTCAACTACGAAGATTGCTGAAGGAAGGCGTGTGAGATCCTTGATGGAGCCGAGGTTTCTTTCGAGTTTAGCCTTCTGGCGTGTAACCTGAAGTCTCTCACGTTTTGCCAATGTGTCGAAGGTGCCGTCTTCCATCATCTTGTCGATGTTTTGCATCTTCTTGACAGCCTTGCGTATAGTCGGGAAGTTAGTAAGCATTCCACCCGGCCATCTTTCAGTAACGTATGGCATATCAACTGCCTGTGCGTTCTGTGCAACGATGTCCTTGGCCTGTTTCTTTGTAGCAACAAAAAGAATTTTGCGACCTCCGCGGGAGAGCTGCTTCATCAAATTTGCTGCCTCGTCTATTTTTACAACAGTCTTATGCAGGTCGATGATGTGGATACCGTTTTTCTCCATAAATATATAAGGAGCCATTTTGGGATTCCACTTTCTCTTCAGGTGACCGAAGTGAACACCTGCATCAAGTAAGTCTTGGAAATTTGTTCTGGACATTTTAATTAATTTTTTGTGATAGTTTTTACTTTTTTACTCCCCTTTGAAAGCGGGAGTCCTCTTTTTGTCAATCAGGAGTAGCGGTCCTGCCGGTCTCCTAGATTTTCCGCAGTCGGACAAACTTCAGGTAGCCATATCATAGATGTGAGTCCTGCTGTTTTGGATCCGTGCTGTGCAAATAAACCAGCGTAATACTCTTAACGTTTGCTGAATTGGAAGCGTTTCCTTGCGCCGGGTCGTCCTGGCTTCTTTCTCTCAACCTCGCGGGCATCGCGGGTGAGGAAGCCGTTGGACTTCAATACAGGGCGGTAAGCCTCTTCGTCAACTTTGCAAAGTGCGCGGGAAATCGCGAGACGGAGAGCTTCTGCCTGACCTTTAACACCGCCACCTACAATGTTGGCCTTGATGTCAAAATTGGCAACTGTGCCTGTAAGATTGAGAGGTTGGTTAACAATGTACTTAAGAGTTTCCTCTTTGAAATACTCATTCATCGGACTACCGTTGATGACAATGTTACCTTTACCTGCGCTAAGATAAACGCGAGCAACTGCTGATTTACGTCTTCCAAGGGCGTTAATTACTTCCATGCTCTGTTTTTAGTCGTTTAAATTAATTTGTTTTGGTTGTTGTGCCTGATGTGGATGCTCGTTACCCTCATAAAGATAAAGATTTTTCAGCAACTGAGCTCCAAGGCGATTCTTCGGCAACATGCCTTTAACAGCATGTCGCAGAACAGCTAACGGTTTACGCTCCAATAGTTCCTTAGGCGTAGTGAATCTCTGTCCACTCGGATAACCGGTGTGACGGACATACTGCATTTGGGTCATCTTGTTGCCGGTAAGGCGTACTTTGCCGGCATTGAGCACAATAACATTGTCACCGCAATCCACATGGGGGGTGAAATTGGTTTTGTGCTTACCGCGAAGTAGAACCGCAATTTTGGCAGCGAAACGACCAAGAACTTGATCCGTAGCATCAACCACTACCCACTCTTTATTAACGGTAGCGCTGTTAGCTGAGATTGTCTTGTAACTTTGTGTGTCCACTGTTTGTGTTGATATTTAAGTTAATATAAAAATTTTGGGCTGCAAAGTTAAACAATTTTATTAAATAGACAAAATACGAGCAATATCATACCAGTTTTTATCAATCTCGTTGTGGCGCGAGAAGGCTACCTCAAAGGCAGTATATTCAATCTTGTTATTGATTAGACCGACCATTACCCCTTTACGACCATCGAGCAGAGCTCTGACGGCAGCGTGGCCAAGAAGACTGGCGCGCACCCTGTCAGTACAGCTCGGAGATCCACCTCTTTGAATATGACCAAGCGTAGTGACTCTAGTCTCATAATCCGGCAGACGTCTCTTAACCTGAGCGGCAATCTCAATTGCACCTCCAGCATCATCTCCTTCAGCCACGATTACTATTCCTGAAGTCTTATTTTTGCGACGCTCATTGAGCAAATAATCGCATAGTTTCTTAATATTGGTTGGAAATTCGGGGACCAGCACTGCTTCAGCACCCGTACCAATGGCAGTATGCAGAGCTATGAAACCTGCATCTCGACCCATCACCTCCACAAAAAAGACCATATTGTGCGAATCTGCAGTATCTCGGAGTTTGTCAACGGCTTCAAGCGCAGTGTTGATGGCCGTATCAAAACCGATGGTGTAATCAGTACCATAAATATCATTGTCTATAGTGCCGGGAACCCCAACCACAGGGAAATCAAATTCTTTGACAAGGTCGTTGGCGCCTCTGAAGGAACCATCGCCCCCTATGACCACCAACGCGTCAATACCTGCCTCGCGCATATTCTCCACCGCAACTTTACGCACCTGGGGATCATTGAACTCAGGGCAACGGGAAGATTTGAGTATGGTACCTCCCTGTGAAATAATTTTGGATACGGAGTGGGTCTGCATCCCCATAAACTGCCTTTCTATAAGGCCGGTGTAGCCTTTGCGGATACCCACCACTTCGCAATGATAGAATATTGCCGAACGTACGACCGCTCTGATTGCGGCATTCATACCCGGGGCATCACCTCCTGAAGTGAGCACACCTATTCTTCTGATTCTACTTTCCATTTTTAATATATTTTGGGCAAAAGTAGTGTTTTTACTCTATAATATCTATTTTTGCAGATGATTTTCACCATTAGAGCCTAATGAAGATTTCAACTCTTGATCTGGGAGAGAAGCCACTACTGTTGGCGCCGATGGAAGATGTCACTGACGCCTCTTTCCGTTGCATCTGCAAGGAATATGGTGCAGATATGGTCTATACTGAGTTTGTCCCCTCTGACGGTCTGATACGGGATGCACGCAAAGCTCTCGCTAAACTTGTTATCTATGACTATGAGCGACCGATAGGCATACAAATTTATGGACACATCCCCGAATCAATGGTGGAGGCTGCAATAATGGCTGAAGAGGCAAAACCCGAAGTAATTGATCTCAATTTCGGCTGTCCTGTCAAGAAGATTGCCCATCGCGGTGCGGGCAGCGGTATGATGCGTGAACCTGACAAGTTGGTAGAGATTACTCGTAGAGTAGTAGAAGCCGTCAAACTACCCGTGACGGTAAAGACACGCCTTGGCTGGGACGATGAGTCTAAAATTATTGTGGAACTCGCTGAACGACTACAAGATGTAGGAATAGCTGCGCTTACAATCCATGGACGTACCCGCAGTCAGCTTTACAAAGGAGAGGCCGACTGGACCTTGATCGGTGAAGTCAAGCGCAACCCCAGAATGCATATTCCAATCATTGGTAATGGTGACATCACCACTCCGGAAGAGGCGTCAAAAGCCTTTGAAAGGTACGGAGTGGATGGTATAATGATAGGAAGAGCAAGTTTCGGCCGACCCTGGATATTCAAGGAGATTCGCCATTTTCTCGACACCGGTGAAAAACTTTCCCCAATGAGTATTGCTGAGAAGGTGGAGCTTGCCAAAAGACATCTGGCAAAATCCATTGAAGTAAAAGGCGACAAGGTGGGCATTCTAGAAATGCGACGCCACCTCAGCTCCTATTTCAAGGGACTTGAGAATTTCAAAGAGACAAGATTAAAACTCGTCACCTCAAATGACCCTGCGGAAATAGTCTCTACTCTCGATTTTGTAAAAGAAAAATGGCAGTAGGGGTGCGTGTTACGAGTTGCGGGTTGTAGGTTACGGGGTACGGGGTGCGGGGAGAGTTATTAGTGTGTAGTATGTAGTATAATTTTTAGTGGCTAGTTATGAGGGAGTTCTGAGTGTGTAGTATGTAGTGTGGAGTGCGAGTTGGTGCTAAGAAGTCATAGTTTGACTTTGGAGTGGGTAGTGTAGAGAAAGCAGGAGAATGGGGAGTAATGATATTGATTTGGAAAGTTAAGAGTGTAAAATAAATCAAAAGCCAACGGCTAATGGCCAACAGCCAACGATAGTTTAGAGTATTAAAAATGATAAGAAGTAAGGTTATACTATTTCCCTATTATCTGACGTTGAAGATGAGAAACCGTTTTTACGATAAAGACATCTTCAAGTCGTATCAATTTGACGTACCTGTCATCTCCATAGGCAATATTACTGCAGGAGGCACCGGTAAAACCCCGACCACCGAACTGGTAGTGCGACTGCTAAAACCTCAGCACAAGGTGGCAGTACTTTCGCGCGGCTACAAACGTAAAACAAGAGGGTTCAGAATAGTCAACACGGATTCCACCACACGTGAAGTCGGAGACGAGCCTCTGCAGATGAGGAAAAAGTATGAAGATGTGATAGTAGCAGTGGATACCAACCGCAAAAGGGGCATCACACAACTGCTCTCACTGCCTCAGGATATTCGTCCGGAAATAATTGTGCTGGACGATGCTTTTCAGCATAGAAAAGTGCGTCCTTTGAAGAACATACTACTGATAGATTACAACAGACCTCTGTTTAAGGACAACCTCCTCCCTATCGGTCGTTTGAGGGATCTCCCCGAACAGATACGCAGGGCAGATGCCATAATAATCACTAAGAGTCCCGAACACCTTGATGAATGGGAGCGTGACACCATCAAAAAAGTCAATCGCATCAATGATGATTGCCCCTGTTTCTTCGCCAGAATAAAATACTGCCCTATAGAGCCGATATTCGCTGAAGAGGGGGAC
This sequence comes from Bacteroidales bacterium, assembly GCA_033811195.1. Classification (GTDB taxonomy): domain Bacteria; phylum Bacteroidota; class Bacteroidia; order Bacteroidales; family UBA932; genus Cacconaster. The sequence goes on from JAPXOZ010000005.1 coordinate 27,001, forward strand.
AAGAGATACATCTACTCCAAGGAGGTAGGACTCTTTACCGGCATAGCCAACATAAAGCCGCTACTGATGCACCTCTCGGACATCTATGAGCAAATTACTCACACCACATACAGAGACCATCATGAATTTACGCGCGGTAACATCCGTGATATCGAATACTTTGCAAGATGCAATCCGCGCGCGCTGTTATTAACCACAGAAAAGGATGCCCAAAGAGTGGTTTCTAACAGACATATCTCTCCGGAACTCAAAAAGCGTCTCTTCTATATTCCCATAGAGACCGAATTCCTCACCAGCGAGGAGGAACACTGTTTCCGCAACTTCATTACCGCATCCATCCCATCAACCACTATTTTTAACGGGACACTGTTTTGAGTGTTGCGGGGTACGGAGTGCAGGTTACGAGATGCGAAGCACAGGTGCTCAGCACTAATCTAAAAACTACATACTCAATACTCAGAACTAATTAAAAAACTCCGAAAGTTTTTTGACTTTCGGAGTTTTTTAATAGTCTGCCGTCAGGCAACATCTCTACTGCTCCCAACCGGGGTTCTGGTAGATTGTGTAGTTGTTGCCGGTAGCCATCGACTTCTCTTTGTACTGGTTGATAATGTCGGTACAAATAGGCTCGAGGTAGTTGCGCACATCTACGTTGCGTGGATCAAAATCCCGGAAGTTCTGAGGAACAAGGAAACCACGCATCTCGCTATAGTTAGAGCCGTCAAAGAAAACTCTCGGACCAAGCACGATTGAACCGTCTGGATTCACCTTTTCGATATGACGTACAGAAACCACGCCTTTATTGGAAGCTGTAAGTAGATTATAACCCACTCCGTTTTTCGTCCTCTTTAAGTTGGTGATCTGCGTAGGATTGTCCGCAGGTTTGTTACGTGCAAGATCAAGTTCAACCCAGCCACCTACTCCGATATCGGGGTTGTTGGTGGAAAGCATCAGTTCAAGCCATCCCCAGCGACGGATATCGAGAGTACGAACGCTCTCCATAAAGAACTCCATACGGCGCTCACGACGGATCTCCCACATAAGAGGAGAACAAAAACCGCGTGTATTGTAACCAAGGGTGGTCTTCTGAATATTAGAAGTTCTCTCAGGGTCGTTCATCGAGCTAACCATTGCAAGAGTAAGGGGAGCTGTTTTCTTAACACCCTTAGATATTGCAACCTGGTCGAGAGGACGGGTGCGAATTGCATTGATAGACTTGTCGAGGTCTGCCTGGGTGACGGCGGGACCACCGAAGAAATCTGCAAGAATCGCTTTTGCCTCAAGCCAGTTGAGAACAGTCTCTGCATAACGGATGCAAGGGAAACCGTTTTCATTGGTATTGGAGTTGTAATATGAAGGAGAAGTACCGCCTTTCCAGAAGTAGTCACAACCTTCACGGTCGATGAACTTGAAAACGTAAAGACCTGTAGGTGTTGTCCAGGTTTCGTCAAGGAATGAAGCCTCAAAACGGGGGTCACGGGTAACCACCATATCCTGCATACGGAAACTCTCTACATTCTCCACAGTTGAAGAATTGTAGGGACGACCATCCTGGCAAATCCATGCCTTCAGAGTAGCAAAGTTACCTGATGTGCGCTGAGATTCACGTGCATTGTTTCCGCCCGAGTATGAAGCATAACAGTGCTGCGAACTATTGTTAATGGATTTGTTATAAACACGGTATAGAAGAACCTCATTTGCCGTACCGGTAAGGGTAGTGAAGAGATTTCCAAATAGTGTACGGAAGTCTTTGTTGAAGCCATACTTGCCTGAATTGATGGTAACGGCTGCATAGTCCACAGCTGCCTGGAGATAGCTCTTGGCATGACCGTCAATATCCGAGCAGGTCTTTAGAGCCGCATCATTCTTATGATAGGTGAGCCATGAGCCTTCGAAAAGCATGCAGCGTGCTGCCACTGTAGAAACAACATATCTGTTGATATAGTCAATGCCGTCATTTACACGAACATTGGCTATAGCATAGTCAAAGTCGGCCTTTACCTGATCCATTACATAGGTACGAGGATCACGATCCTTGAACTGAGCGTCAATATCAGCTGATTCAACCTGTTTAGCATAATAGGGAACGTCTCCGAATGATTGTACCAGACGGCTATATTCCCATCCACGGAGGAATCGAGCTACACCCATCCAGTGGTTGTAACCTTCGTCAGTCAAATTACCCGCCTCTTTCATCATGTCGAGACGCTCCATGAGAAGGTTCCATTTGCGTATATAAGCAAAGTTCCAGGGAGCAGATCCACGACGTGAAAGCCAGGTACCGCGATATGCCGTTGACTCGTTACGATACCAGTTGTCTGCAGGGACGGAGAGAAGAATGTTGGGCTGTTCTCCGGTAAGAGTGCGGTCGTCATTGTAAGGTGTGGCAAACACCTCAGGAGCATATACCGAACCCCAGTTGTCAGAATAGCCGCTGAAATAGTAGGCGTATGCTCCATTGACGAATAGGCGAACATTACCTTCCGAACTCCAGTAGGTAGTATCATCCAAATCCACCAAAGAACTACGCTCAAGGAAATCGCTACAACTTGTCGGAACAAGCAGGGCGAAAGCCATCAAAATATATAATATCTTTTTCATTGTCTTTTGCAATAATTAGAATGTTAACTGAACACCAAATGAAGCACTCCTAAATGCGGGAGCACCAACACCCGTACGACCTAAGTTGTAGTTGGAAGAGTGGTAGTATGAATAACCCGGAATCTCTTCAACGTCAATCGGAAGACCTCTGAGTTTATCAAAGGTTAGGAAGTTCTCGAACGAAACATAGACGCGGAGTTTGTCGATGAAAGCCTTCTTGGTAATCTTCTCGGGAATGGTGTAACCAAGGGTAACGTTTTTGAGCCTGAGGTATGCCATATTGAGCAGATACCTGTCATTAACCTGCATATTGAAGCCTGTTGCACTCGAATAAAGGTTATGGGCACGAGGATAGAAAGCGTCATATCTTGCATCCACCACGTTGCCGCTTGCATCGAGGGTCTCGTACCAGAAGTTGCCGGCAATTGCTTGTGCCATTGCACCGTCGGAAGAGTTAAAGCCGGGTATTGTAAGAGCCGAACCGCCCCACAGATCGCGTTGGCCAACACCTTGCCAGAACATTGAGAAGTCAAACCCTTTCCATCCGAGATCCACACGGAAACTGTACTCATAACGGGGAGTTGTATTACCGATAACATCAAGGTCGCCGTAACCGGGTATATCATTACCGTCGGCATCTTTGATAGTGAGAAGTTGCGAGCCGTTGTCTATCATACCGTCACCGTTGAGGTCTTTGAATCTTACGTCTCCGGGGCCTGAAATGGCACTTCCCGAAGTAATCTTACCCTGTGAGGCATAACCTTTCACATTCTGGTAGTACCTGCCATATTTGTCTGTGGCAATTAGTTGTTCGAGCTGAGCCCACTGACCGGGTTGGAGACCGAAGTCATCCCAGGTATAGAGACCGTCAACACGGTAACCCCAGATTTCACCGTAGGTCTTGCCGTTGTACCATCCATGGATTCCAAGTGCCGAACCGTACTCGGTGATGATGGTCTTTGCATCAGATATGGATGCGGAAGCTGATAGGCTGAAACCATTGTCAAATATCTTGCGATAGTTTACAGTTGCTTCCCAACCTCTCGTGCGTAGAGACCCATAGTTACCGTTGGGAGGAGGAGAACCGAGATTGTAGCCGAGACCCTCCATTCCCACAATCATGTTCTTGGTATCTCTCTGATACCAACCGAGTACAAAATCAACCTGGTTGAAGAGCGAGAACTCAAGACCAAAGTCCAAAGTTACAATGTCCTGCCAGGTAATGTCCGAAGCTACAAGCGCGGGAGTTCCATAGGCATTGTCTTTAACACCGCCATGGATCCAATATGTGGTCTGTGAACTTATCAGAGGAATGTACTGTGAGCTGGATACGGTCTGGTCTCCAATCATACCCCATGATGCACGGAGTTTGAGTGAGGAAAGCACATGAGTGATGTCCTGCATCCAGGGCTCCTGGGTCAAACGCCAGCCGGCCGAGAATGAAGGGAACCATCTCCACTTCAGATGAGTGGGGAATTTTGAAGAACCGTCATAACGGAGGTTGGCTTCAAAAAGATATTTCTCCTTGTAGTTGTAGTTTACACGACCGAAGAAACCGAGAGTAGAGCTCCAAGAATTGGTACCACCTGTGGTTTCCGTACCGGTCGCAAGTGCAAACTGGGGATTTTTAATATCCATTAGGGTCATCTTTTTACCCCACACTCCGGTATATCTGTAATCCACAGCCTGCATTCCGAGAAGGAAATCAAACTTATGATTAGCAAGTTTAAGCGCGTAGTCGGTAGTTATATTCCAGGTCTGTCTGATAGAGGTATATGAATCCTGATAGTAAGAGTCATAACTGGAAGTATAGCTCTGTACCGGTAGAGTCTGTTGAATGATTGAGGGGCCTAATTTATTAAACTGGTCCCATTCGTTGTTTACGTTAACAAAATTGCCTTGGGCATCTTTTACTGCTTGTGCGCCACTCCAGAGGTTGGCTGCCCAATAGGTAATACCGGGTTTAAATGACTGGGAGTTGTTAGCAGCATAAGTGTAATCAAAATTGATATCCCAATTCTTAACAGGGGTTACGGTAGCACCAACGTTTACACTGGTGTAGTTGGTCTTGTCGTTGGCCTCATTTGCAGCACCCATCTCATAAACCTGGTTGCGGAGAGAGTTGCCATACTCATCGGTAGGAACCAACGGATAGGTAGGTCCCCAGCGGAAGAGGTAATACCAGGGGTCAGCTGTAACTGAGGTTGTAGAGTAGGCCCAAGACTTGTTGGAATTGGTGTACATAATACCGGCATGTACATTGATGAAGTCGTTAACCTGGGTTGAGAGTCTCACATTGGCATTGTAACGGGTGAAGTCGTCATACTCTGTAGGCTTCAACATACCGCTCTGACCGAGGTAACCGAGACTGATATTGAAATTGGTCTTACCTGTCTTACCCTGAACGGAGAGGTTATGGCTCTGTGTTGGGGCACCCTGGTTGATCATATAGACATAAGGATCGTAAGTACGTACACCGATCTTGCGATTGGAAGAGTCGATATACCAGTCACGGCCATAGGTCATGGGAGCATAAGGGTCGAGGGTCTTGCCATATTTCTCTTTCCATGCTACTGCGGCGTTGTAACCTGCGCGGTCAATAAGCCAGAAAGCACCTACGGGAGTAAAGGTTTTGAGACGCTCAGCCGCCTCTACCGTATAATGAAGTGCATCAACATCGGCAATGCCATCGGTGTCGGTAAGAGTCTGGAATGAGAAGTTTGCTGAGTAGTTGACCTTAATAGTCTCGGTCTTCGCACCCTTCTTGGAAGTAATGAGGATTACACCGAATGCAGCCTTTGCACCATAAATGGAAGCTGAGGCAGCATCTTTCAACACAGAGATGGACTCTATGTCATCAGGGTTGACGAGGTTAATAGAGGGGATCTCCACGTTATCCAGAAGGATGAGAGGAGATGAGCCTCCATAGTATGAGCCTACGTGACCACGGATGCGGAACAAAGGATCGGAACCAACCTCAGTAGAACCCACACGTACGGTCAATCCGGGGGTCATTCCCTGGAGACCACGGCCGACGTCAGCGATAGGACGGCTTTCGAGAGCCTGTGATACGTTTACAGATGCAACCGCACCCGTCAAGTTTTCCCTTCGTTGCGTACCGAAACCCACGACAACGGCATCCTCAAGAAGCATTGTGTCTTCTTCGAGAATCACATTTATAGTACTTCTGCCGTTTACGGGAACGGTGAGATCCCTATAGCCCATGCAGGAAAAGACAAGAGCGCCACTCCTGGGGGCTGAAAGCGAATATACACCGTCAAAATCGGTAGATGTTCCCTGGCGTGTACCCTCTACAAGTACGTACGCGCCAATCACCGGCTCTCCTTTACTGTCGGTAACCCTACCGGTAACAGTAATGTTCTGAGCCCACATTGTTCCCATTGATAGGAGCAATGCACACACGGCCGCAAAGATGCGGCCTAGTTTATTAGAAACGAACATAAATGAAATTTTAGGTTAATAAAACGTTTAATATTTAAGTTATTGCACAATTAATAGTTAGTTGTTTCTTTAGGTCAGTATTTAAATTGTTAGCAATTTCTTTGGTTAATGTATAAACTGTTAGCAATTCCTTGCAGCTAGCATATAAATTGTTAGCAAATCCCCTCTAGTAGCACTCAAAACGGGATATGCGCCCACTTTTATCCATCTGCAAATTTAACATTATTTTTCAAAACCGACTCTTTATTGTGAAAAAAGTGTTCTCATTTTCGACATTTTGCATAAAACTCTTCATTGATCTCTTCATTTTAAAGGAATTTAACAATGTAGAACATCATTAAAGCGGAAGAAGCAAGCTTTAGAAAAGTACCGAAGAAAAAGCCGAGAAAAGAGCCCAGCGCTGCTATTAACGAATGTCCCATTCTACTGCCATTGATAAGGAGCTCAGCCAGCAGTGCACCGATGAAAGCCCCTACAATCATACCGATCGGAGGGAAAAATATCAGCCCAACTAAAAGCCCCACAAGTGAACCTCGGGAGGCTGCTTTGGATCCTCCGGTAACCTTTGTGAAATATGCTGGCACCAAGTAATCTAGGACAGTCACAACTATTGTGATTATCAACCAAATAATGAGAAAACGCATGGAAATGGGCTCATCGCCCCAAAAATAGAGCAACAGGAGGCCCACCCAACTAAAGGGTGGTCCCGGGATGACCGGCAGAATGCACCCTGCCAGTCCTAAAATCCCGAGTGTTACCGCTATTATCTTTATAGCCAACATCCCGATCTAGAACATATAGTCCCAGGGAGGGAGTACTATAGGTTTTGTGCCAAGTGCTTTAATAGCCTTTGCATCAAGATACTTTCTGTTGATTACGATGCGGAAGAGGTACTCATCAAACCACTCATCGGTAAAGGTCAAATAACCCTTATTGCCTGATGCGGGACCCCAACTATTCTCAAATTCCCATTTAATCGGCACATCATCGGCATCAGTGTCGCAACCTATTATGCTCATTGCGTGTGCAGATCCACTCTGACGGGTGAGAATACGCGCTTTCTTATCCATTTTCAGACTGATACCGAAGAGCGACTCATAATCATAAGTACCAACATCGAGGATGCCGGCTGCGCTATTATACTGTTTGCCAACGTCGCAGGATGCATACATCGGCTCATTGTTTTTTAGGGAAGCGAGTGCTGCTGCCTTGATATCTTCGTTGGGGAGGTTGAGATAAACCCAGTTGAATCCCTCGTAAGTATTACGGTAGTTGGAGATATCGTAAACTTTATAGTACTCACGAGTGGGATCATTCATTATCATCACATAAGTTTCCGGATTATAATTTTCAGGAATTATACTTTTATAGAACTCCAGAGGGGTGCTGATAAGGACTTGGATCTGGCCGCCATTGTCTTTGTACCGCCAGCTGAATTCGGTAGGAGGCTCACCCAAACAGAGTGCAAGCACACGGTATACATCTTTAAGAATATTGATTTTTTCGGCGCGCAAAGCATCAATCTTACTGCCGGCTGCATACATTTCGCGCAGCTGATAACCACCAACACGGAGTCTCTCCCTAAGGATGGACCCCATCTGACCGGTATTCTCGGAATGTTCGGTCTCAGGCATTACCTCTTTTGGCACAACTCCGTACTTTTCGGCAATATTGTAGAAGAGATTCCAGACTCCACCGTCACCAAGGGGGGATTTGAAGAAAAACTCCACATCCCTATCCTGCATATCTCTATCTGCCGTGGCAATAATATTTTCAAGGAAAAGATTTGATTTCTCGAACATATCCCAGAAATAGCAGAAATTGTGCGAAAAATCGAATGCCGGCACATCGAATTGTTTTATTACATCGGGACGAAAAACATTCATAGAAGTAAACATCCAGCATCTGCCGGAACTCTTCTGATCGGTTATGCCTTTGACATTTACACGGTATTTGAAATAATGATCAACCGGATTGGCCACCTTGGAATGGTTGAGGGCTTTGATTTTGATGTTTTTGTCGTTGGTCAGGATGTTCTGGAGCGCAATTGTAGAGGCATCCTTCACAAAACTGCCCTGTATTTCCGCCAGTTCACTCTTTGAAATTGTCTGGGCCGAGACCATAAGCGAAAGACCCAAAATGGAAACGAGTGTGAGAATTTTTTTCATATCAGTAAAGTATCTATTAATTGTTTCTATTTGTTACATTGACATGCTTATACGGGTCACTTTTGCACCCTTGATATCGGAATTAGGTAGCCATTTCTCGTTCTACATCCTCAACGGTAATCGGAAGACGTTTTGCGCCAAGTAAACGACATCCTTTTGGAGTGATGAGAATATCATCTTCGAGGCGGATGCCACCAAATTTGTAGTATGGCTTCAATTTCGAAAAGTTGATCAAACCTTTGCAAGTCCCCTCATTTTTCCATTTCTCGATCAAAGCGGGGATAAAATAGATACCGGGCTCAACGGTCACTACATGGCCAACCTCGAGCATTTTGCCCATCCTCAACGAGGCGAGACCCGGCTGGGTAGAACGCTTGTGTTTGTCGTCATAGCCGACATAATCCTCGCCTAAATCCTCCATATCGTGCACATCAAGACCCATATGGTGGCCAAGACCGTGAGGCATAAAGAGACCGGCGACACCGGCTGCAACTGCCTCCGAGGCATCTCCATTGACAAGACCTAAATCTATCAAGCCCTTCACTAGTACTGTTACCGCTCCCAGATGAATGTCCGTATATGAAATACCGGGACGGGAGGCACCGATAGCATAGTTGTTGGCAGCTGCTACCAGCGAATAGATTTCGCTCTGCTGCTCTGTAAACTTACCGCTGCAGGGGAGCGTGCGGGTGAAATCTGATGCATAATGGGTGTCTATTTCGGCTCCTGCATCAATCACGCAAAGCCGTCCCTCGGTTAGGATCTGGTGATGCGAATGGTTATGGAGAGTTTCACCATTTTGCGAAAGGATAATGGGGAAAGAGGGCATAATTCCGCCGGAGGCGCAAATTCCCTCCATAATTCCTACGAGTTCCTGCTCCTTCATCCCCAATTTCATTGCCTTCATCGCTGCCATATGCATTTCATAACCTAAGTCACAAGCCCTTTCGATCTCTTCAATCTCACATTCCTCTTTTATCAGACGAAGAGCTACCACTGCCTTTATAAGCTCCACACTGGCGGCATCCTTCATGTTGTCAAATCCGACTCCGAGCATTTTGTGGAGAAGTATCTTGTTGTGGTTGCGATAAGGGGGTAGGAAGTGGATTTTGCGCCCTTTAGCTTTCGCTTTAGCCAAATATTTAGCCAAAGAGGCAAAAGGAGCGCTTTTAGCCACCCCAACAGAGGCGGCCTGCTCGGAAATAAGCGGCTGCGGACCCATCCAGATGATATCATCAATATCCACATCGTTGCCGAAAATAACTTCTTCTCCACTCTCCACATCTATTACTGCGGCCAAATCAGGTTTGTCAAGTCCGAAAAAGTAGAGGAATGAGCTATCCTGCCTGAAAAGATAGGTGTTGTCGCGGTAATTGCAGCTTGCCTCGCTGTTACCCAAAATGAGAATTATCCCCTCTGACATGCTCTCCGCAAGTCTTTTGCGTCTTGATATATAAGTACTTTTTTTAAACATGTTATATGTGTGTTATATTATTATTAGTAATCGATTTTGAGTTAGTTCTGAGTTTTAAGTTTCGAGTTCTGAGTTATGAGTTATGAGTAAGTTATTTAGTGGTTAGTTATGAGTTTAGGGTTAGATGTTAAGTTAAATATAGATTCGTTGTCTATATGTATGATAATGATTTTGCTTTTTCTTCTTTTGTTTGTTAATAATTCAAACAATCTTACTCTTAAGCGTATCAATGCTTTTCAATAAACAGTTAGCTATTCACAAAAAATCACAACCGTAAAATCACCAAACTTCCTTCCCTCAATAGCGACATCTCTCCACTCTCCCACTACCCACTACATACTACACACTCGTACCTCAATCTTTGAGGTACGTATCCAGCCATCCGAAAAATTCGCGGTTCCAGTGGATTGAATTCTGGGGCTTAAGGATCCAGTGGTTCTCGTCGGGGAAAAGGATCATCCTGGAGGGGACTCCCATCATTTGAGCCGCATTGAATGCAGCCATTCCTTGATCAACCGGTACACGGTAATCGAGTTCTCCGTGAGTGACCAAAATAGGAGTATCCCATTTTTCTACAAGCTTATGAGGAGAGTTGGCATAGTGTCTTTTTGCCACAGGATTGTTGCTCCAGGGAGAACCGGACATATATGTGTCAGGCTGAGCGATACCACCATTATCCCAGTCGGGGAACCACATCTCTTCAGTAGTCATATACATGTGCTCCACATTGAAGATACCGGCATGTGCAATGAATGCATCGAATCGTTTTTGGTGTATTCCTGCGAGATAAAAGACTGAATAACCACCGTAGGATGCACCCACAGCTGCCATTTTACCCACATAGGGTTCAGCCTTGAGAGCATCCGCTGCAGAGAAATAATCCCTCATATTCTGACCGATATAGTCGCCGGAGATCTGCTCGCACCACTCTTGTCCAAATGCAGTAGTACCGCGCCTGTTGGGAAGCACCACGATATAGCCCTGGGAGGCCATAAGACGGTAGTTCCAACGATAAGACCAACCTTGGCTCAAAGTACCCTGAGGGCCTCCAAGACAGAGCAATATCGAAGGATATACTTTGCTCTTGTCAAATTTGGGCGGGTAAAGCACCCAAGTCAGCATCTTCTTATTGTCCGAAGTACGGATCCACCTCTCTTCTATGGTCACTTCGTCGAGTTGGTCAAGAATTTCCTTATTCTCAAAAGTGAGCTGCTCCCAGCTGCCATCCTGTGCGTTGATAGAAACTATCTCGGCGGGGCGCAACATGCAAAGGTTTGTGGCAATCAGACGCTCTACCTCTACCGAACCGTCTTCTGCGATCGAGGTCAGTAGCGAAGGCGCACCAAAATTGAACCACTCACGTTCAGGGGTCACTCTGACCATATTACTTTCGAGATCAGTCTTCCAGATCTCCTGGAGACCTTCCACAAGCGAGGTGAAGTAAAGCCCTTTGGAATCGGGCATCCATACCGGATTCTCGATATTGTATTTATAAGAGGAGGAGAGCTCTCGGCGCTCACCGGAGGCTATATCATATACAAAGAGACGGATCTTGTCTGCCTCATAACCATCTCTCTCCATGCTCAACCAGGCTACGCTACATCCATTGGGGCTAAATACCGGGTTGGTGTCATAACCCATCATCCCCTCAGAAATATTTATACAGAGGTTATCCGATAGGTTGAGCAGATAGATATCGGTGTTGGTGGAGAATGCATACTCTCTACCGGTTTTCTTGCGACAGGAATAGACAATCTGATCTCCATTAGGAGAAAAATCAAGCTGCTCGAGACCGCCGAAGGGCTCAGCAGGAAGCTCGTAAGGCTCTCCTGCAAGGAGATCAACTCCCTCTCCCAGCTGATTACCGTCAAAATCGGCAAGATAGGTGTGAGGTATGTTCTCTACAAAGTGATCCCAATGTCTATACATCATCCCTTCAATAGTGCGGGCTGTGGATTTTGGTAGATCCGGATGGATCTCTGCGGGGCTTTTCACCACTTTAAAATTAGCCGAATAGAGCACTTTTGTACCATCGGGAGAGAATTTGAATTCCATCATTCCGCCGGGAACATCACTCACTTGTTTCTCACCTGTACCATCAGCATTCATTACCCACATCTGGCCGTCTCTGAGAAAAGCAATGCGCTTGCCATCATCTATCCAACGTGCATTGTTCTCGCTTTGAGGGGTGGTTGTGAGTTGTACTTTATTGCTCCCGTCGATATTCATAACGAAAAGTTCACGGTTGCTCTTATTATATTCAATGGATGTGTAGCCTACTCCATAGAGAATTTTTGTGCCGTCCGGAGATATTTGCGGATCGGAGACTTTGGCCAGAGAGTGCATTATTTCCGGAGTGTATTGTCCATCTTGCACAACCACCTCCGGCTTTGTGATTAAGGGAGCTGAATCTGCCTCATTTAAATTCGTTTTGCAGGATGTAGCTGCCGAAATTGCAGTCATAATCGTCATTATTGTCACTAAGCGTTTCATGATGTTTAAATATATATTTTAATTATTATTGTTCATATCCGTATCCGAGGTCGATACCCTTGAGTGTTGCTGGAACACCTTTAGTCATCCATATGGGAGCGGGTTTGCCCTTGAGGTAGTGGTCAAAGAATTGTTCGAGGCGGATACTCAGGTCACGTGTGTTACGACGGTCTCGGAGGTTGTGAGCTTCTCCGTTGTACTGGAGCAACCATGCTTCCTTGCCGCAACGTCTGAGGGCATTGAAAAACTCTATACCCTGCCACCAGGGAACCGCTCCATCCTCGTCGTTGTGCATAATGAGTACAGGCGTAGTCACATTGGGCACGAAGAAGAGGGGCGAATTCTCGATATATAGATCAAATCCCTCCCAGAGGTCCTTACCGATGCGGCTCTGCTGCTGCTCATACTGGAATGTGCGTGCCATACCGCTCTCCCAGCGGATTCCACCGTATGCACTTGTCATGTTGGAGACGGGAGCACCCGAGCCTGCCGCCTTGAAACGATTAGTCTGAGTAATCATATAGGCCACCTGATAACCGCCCCAGCTCTGGCCCTGGATAGCCATGTTGTCACCATCAATCCAGGGATATTCGCACAACATGTCGCAGGCGGGCATAATCGACTTCATGGCGCTATTGCCGGGATGACCGTCCGTGTAATAGATATCAGGAACAAACACGATATACTCATTGCTTACAAAGTAAGGAATATTGACGGTCGAACGGCTCGGTGATGGTGTACGAGGCGCATAAAGGTCATCCGAATATTTTTCGTAGAAATAGATCATCAGAGGATATTTCTTTGCAGGATTGAAATTTTCTGGCTTAAAGAGGAGTCCCTCTGCCCTTATGCCATCCTCAGTGTTCCAGGAGACGAGTTCCACGGTACCCCAGTTATAATCTCTCTGTTGAGGATTGACATCAGTCACCTGTACCTCAGTCTTGAAATTGTCGGAAGTCATCCAAATATTGTTACCATCCTCGAAGCGGCCTCTTGAATAAACATAAATGGGTTTTTTGCCTGTTGTGCAAAGACCCATTGCATCATAGGTGTAGGGGCCTTTGACCAATTGCTGGAGAATGGCCCTCCTTTTGGTGATATCCTTCATGGCAAAACCGGTCTCTTTGGTGGTTCTGTCGAAAGTGCGGAAGTAGATCGGCTTACCCGAATTGATCCTTGACGAGCGACCCATAAAGGACTTGGGATCGTTGTAGGGGTTTGCGAAGGTGTATGTGGTATTGGTGGCGCGACCCTTACCCTCGGTCAAAAGAAAAGGAGCTCTTGCTCCGGTAGGATCGAACTGCCAATAGTCATATCTATCACGAATAATGAAGTAATCTGAATTCTCCGACCAAATGGCATTGCTATAAGGTCTCGGAAGTGAAGGTGTATCGTGATCCTCATTATAAAAAATAACTCCTAATTCTGAGGTGAGGTCTTTAATTTCACCCGTTGCAAGGGTATAGAGATACCATATTCTGGCTTCAGCATCATAAAAAGTGTAATACTTACCATCGGGAGAGGACATCATCATATTAAAGGGAGCACCCTCTGCTATGAGTTCTTTACTGCCATCGACCAGTGAGACTTTATAAACATCGTTTTTAGGGTTCATATCCCACTGTTGTGACATACGGTAGGGCTTGTCGGTATAGGTAATAACATATTGCTCTTTATTCTCATCTCCGATACCAACGCTTTCGAGAGTCATATCGGCCAACTGTACCGGATTTGTGCCGTCAACATTGATTTTTGCCAGATAGGTGCGTTTTTGCTCGCGGCTGAGGTTCTTCAACTGTATGGGCTGTATATATTCGTCGTTCCAGCTCCAAATGTCCAGTTTAGGTTGCTCAAACTCCACAAGTGTGGTATCTTTCTCGCGGGGAATAGGGCAGGTACCGTAAGTAATATAATCTCCCACCTTGCTGAAGCCGATTCTACCATTGTCGCTGACCATCCAGCCTTCAGGAATCCATTCTGCATCCCTTGGAACGAGGATTTTGGTCTCTGAGCCATCGTAGAGATAGATGTTGGTAAATTTCTTGGCTTCTTTTGTGGTATCGGTGTTTGCATAAAATGCCACCTTTGATCCATCTTCCGTAAAGTAAGTGTTACCAAAAGACGCATCTTTGGAACCCTGGATCAGCGTCGTAGTCACACCTGTGGCAGGATTGAGTAGATAGATACCTGGAACGGTAATTGAGTCCTTTTTGGGATCGGGTTTGGTGGTGTAAGTCAGAATGTCATTTTCTCTGGAAAAATCATATTCGGAAACACTTTTCACCGAGTCCAGTGCCATCGTCTTGATGTTGAGGATGTAGAGATTGGATGTGGTGTCTCTCTGGAATGCAATATAGTCTCCCGTCAGTACGCTTGATTTAAAATTCTTAAGAAGCGGAAATTTGGTCACTTCTCCCGAGGCAAGATCGAGGATGCCGAGAGTATCCTTAGGCATATCTTTACTCTTCTTTTTTTCTATTTTAGCCTGGCGGGTCTCTTGAAATTTAGGAGTAATTTTGAAAATCGCTCTGGTAGCATCTTTTGAAAATCTGACCTGCTGGCCTCTTTCAATAGATATCTGTCTGCCTGTCCTTAGGTTGTAGAACTCAATAGTGCCATCACCTTCCTGAGGTGAAATATAAAATTGGCCCCACTCTCCATCATTGTAGACGGAAACATTGCCGGCATTTTTCCAGCCGTCATAGACCGAATGATCCAGAGAGGGCTTTGAGTTCTGCGCATTGAGGACAAATGGAAATGCTGAAAACAATATCAGCATGATAGGGTAGAGAAAAGAACGTTTCATCATATTTTTATTGTTGAATAGTAGGTTTTTACCATTGACATAACTTACAAAGGTAATTATAATAATCAAAAACAACAACCTCTTTGCAAGATGCCAAAACATTTCCTCTATTGCGTCCTAGCGGGGTTTTTAATACTTAATTGCCTTTCCGTTTCTTTGTGGAATCAAAATAATAAGTAACTTTGTAGTTTATATACAAAATGTTTTTTGTACTTTATGAGAAAAACACTTATTCTGGCCCTATCAATCCTGATGTTGACGACATTTGCTGCCGCAGCAAACGGAAAGATCAAGGCGCGCACTACCAAAGTCGCTGTTGTCACCGATCAAAAGACCTATGAAGCCATCGGACATGAGATAGATGCATTTACGGCATCCATGTCATTCATAGGCAAAGAAGGTGTTCTGATTATTGACAAATGGCAGCACCCTGATTCTCTTAGAGCAGTGCTCAAGCACTATTACACCACACAAAATCTTGAAGGTGCAGTACTCATCGGCGATATTCCTATCGCAATGATCCGGGACGCACAACATTTGACCACTGCCTTCAAGATGGACCAAAGAGCTGATTGGAAAGACTCTTCAGTCCCTTCCGACAGGTTTTACGATGACTTTGACCTCCGCTTCGAATACCTCAAACAGGATGAGGATAAGACATTGTTGCACTATTATTCTCTAACTGCAGAATCTGCGCAGACCATCGGATGTGACATCTGGACTTCACGCATCAAGCCCCCGAAGATACCCGGAATAGACAAATACTCCGCAATCTCCGCCTATCTCAAAAAAGCGATAACACAGAAGAAAGCACAGCCTCAACAAATCTCCAATATTCTGGTATTTACCGGACATGGATACAACTCAGATTCATACAACGCACGTATTGACGAAATATGGACGCTCAGGGAGCAATTTCCCTTTCTGGGCTCTAAGAGAGGTGCTGACCTAGACTATATTAATCATGATTTCGAACCATTTGTACGCGAAAAATTGATGACTACCCTCGCTCAGCCGAGGTATGATCTGGCTATTCTTCACCATCACGGATCTGAGGAGATCCAGTATCTGGGGGCAACTCCCAAATCCTCAACGCTGGATGCTTGGATCGAAAACATCAAACTTACCCTCCGCCAGAGGATCAGACGCTCTAAAGACACCACCGCTACCATTAACGAATATATGGAGCAATATGGAGTCCCCAGAGAGTGGTTTGCCGGTGCACAAGAGCTCAAGACTAAAGACAGTACCTTTTATGCCAATATGGATATCAATATCCCCGATATGTATGGATATACTTCCAACGCGCGTGCTGTGATAATTGATGCCTGCTTCAATGGAGCATTCAACAATGAGGACTATATAGCCGGATACTGGATCTTCAATCCAGGAGAGACCATAGTGGTGAAAGCCAATACGGTCAACACTCTACAGGATACCTGGACAAATGAACTTATAGGTCTGCTCAATGCCGGAGTTTGTTTCGGCAACTGGGCAAAAGGGCAGCTCACCCTCGAATCGCACCTCTTTGGTGATGCCAGTTTCCGTTTTGCCAACGCATATCCGGAACTCGAACTCGACAAGGCAATGGTCATCCGCCGTAACGATAGTAAATACTGGAGAAAACTCTTCAACCACTCCAATTGCGATGTGAGGGCTCTTGCAATTAAGACTCTCTCCGAGACCAAAGCCATAACCTCACAAGAATTACTCGATATCCAGAGAAATAGTGAGAGTCCGGTCGTACGTCTGGAAGCCTTCATGTCACTTAAAAAAAGAGCGGATTCATACCTTTCCCGGGCTATCAGACTTGGAGTTGAAGACTCTTATGAGCTGTTGCAAAGACTCAGCGTCCAGACTCTCGACGAATGTGGCGATCCTGCCCTCAAGGATATTTATGATGCTCTCAAGGATGATCCTGCTGTAAACTCGAGGGTAATGTTCTACATAAGGCCTATGAGGAGGCACTACTATCCCACTGAAAGGGAACTTGAGGAATACGCTCTGCTGAACTCTTCCGATCATCCGCTCAAAGAGAAGAAATTTACCGTCAGGGGCGAGCGCAACAGTTGCAACGCCTTTGCCTTGGATGACATGTTCAAACTTTTGCAAAATGAGACCGACCAGGACTTCAGGGTAGCAATTGCCGAAGTCTTCGGATGGTATGTTTACTCCTATAAAAGGGATGAAATAATTAAAAGATGCTCAGAGTTGCGCGCAAACGAAAAGGATGAGCGAGTGGCAAACGAACTACTCAAGAGCATCAACCGTCTCAAAAGAGAAAACTAAACAAACATACAAATTATTATTAACCCTAATTCAACACAACTTATGCAAAGAATTCAGAAAGTTCTTATGCTTTGCCTGTTGTTCGCATGTGTGGGGGCCTTTGCTCAAACGAGAGGCACCTCCAGTACATCGGTAACCGGCAAAGTGCTGGAACAGGGCACCAATGTGCCCGTAGAATTTGCCGTGGTGATATTGTATCCTTCGGAGACATATACCACTACAGACAAAGACGGCAACTTTGAATTCAAGAGAGTGGATGCAGGAAAATCCACTATCCAGGTTCAATTTGTTGGAATGAAGACAATCGAGCAGGTAATTGAGATTGTCCCTGGCAAAGAGAATGTCTTCAACTTTGAAATGCAAGTAGAGAACTTCCGCCTTGATGAGGTGCAGGTAGTGGCCACCCAGAGCAAAGCGGGAGCGGCCACTGCCTCCAACATCTCAAGACAGGCAATGGACCACCTGCAGACCAGTTCTCTGAACGATGTGATGCAGCTGCTTCCCGGCGTAGCGATTACCAATCCCTACCTTTCGGGAGCTAATTACATCACCATCCGTAACGCTACGAGTATTGGTACAGCTATTATCGTAGACGGTTCTCCCCTCTCTTCCAACGCCAACATGCAGGCTCTAGCACCATCCATTACGGGTGGAGCAGGCGGAACAATGTCAGGCATTGACTCCCGTGTGGTATCCACTGACAACATCGAGTCCATTGAGGTCATAAGGGGTATCCCTTCCGTAGAGTATGGTGACCTCAATGCCGGCGCTGTGGTTATCCGTTCCAAGGCAGGAAAAGAGCCTCTGAGCATTCGTCTCAAGGCTAATCCCAGTACTTACCAGGCTGCGGCATCAGTGGGCTTTAAACTTGGAGAGAACGCCGGTCACCTCAACCTTTCAGGTGACTATGCCTATAACACAAGCAGGCTTTATGAAGCATACGCCTATTACCAAAGGTTCAACGCAAAGGCTTTATGGTCGAAGAAATTTGGCGAAAACTGGAATACCAATACCACCCTCGACCTGGGTATCAGTAAGGACACACGTGAGCTGAACCCCGACGACCTGCGCACCAAGCTCGTAACCAAAGGTGACTCGCAGAGTGTGAGATTGAACACCAATGGTACTGTCAACATCAACAAAGGCTGGTTAAATAACATCACTTACGCTGCAGCAATAAGTTACGCCGATAAGTACAACTACCACAATCAGCTCCTCTCCAATGCCGAATCACTACACACGGTCTGTGAGTATGACGGCGCTATTCTCTCCAACGTCGCAGGCCAGGATGTCTATGACGTAAACGGCAAGAAAATCACCAATATTCCTGCAAGCGAAGCTGAAAACTGGATTAAGGTGCTTCCCTACGAATATATCGAGACTTATGAAATTCTCGGTAAGGAGCTCAACGCTTACGCACAGATTAAGGCCAATTTCAACAAGAGATGGGGCAACATCAACAACCACATTCTCGTGGGTGCCGATTACAAGACAGACGGTAACCTTGGTGAAGGAAAGGTTTACAACGACGAGACTCCTCCTTTTAGAAACAATGCCAGCGACTACTCTTCATATCGTAAGAGACCTTATTATGATGTACCTTTCGTTCATCAACTGGGTCTCTTCCTCGAAGATACGTATAAGCATACTTTTGGCAGAAATGAGCTCAGCATTAAAGCCGGTGCGCGTTTTGACCTGATTAACGGCAAGACTGCCCTTTCTCCCCGTATCAACGCATCCATGGAGATCATTCCTGATATGCTGACGATCCGCGGAGGATGGGGAACTACCGCCAAGGCCCCGACAGCCCTAATGCTCTATCCTGAGAGGGCTTTCTTCAACTACAACAACTACGACTTCCAGGAGGGTACATACAGGCAAACCGTAGCCACTGTAAGAGTGTTCGACACAAGCAACCCAGATCTAGAGATTGCCAAGATGCGCAAAGCGGAAGTGGGTATTGACCTGAAACTATTCGATCAGTACCGTCTCTCCGTTACAGCTTATGACGAGCTCACCAACAATGGTTATACACTTGGCAAAGATCTCAGCTGTTACAATCTCGTAGAGTTTGTAAAATATAAGGCTGTTAAAAATGAAGCAGGTGGTTATTCTCCCGAATACGAAGGCACCTATAACATCTTCTCTACCTATGCAAAACCGATGAACAACCACTACAGACACAACAGAGGTATCGAGTTTGAACTGGACCTT
Organism: Bacteroidales bacterium; assembly: GCA_033811195.1. Lineage (GTDB taxonomy): Bacteria > Bacteroidota > Bacteroidia > Bacteroidales > UBA932 > Cacconaster. The sequence goes on from JAPXOZ010000005.1 coordinate 46,508, forward strand.
GGCCGTTTCGACGCCATCAGAACATCCGTATTCCTAAATGGTGCCTGGAACCAGTACACGGCGAGAAGTAACGGTTACACCTTCGACCAAAACACTCGAGGCAACGAAATTGAAAGCAACGTCGCAATCTATGAGGAGGGTTTGACCACATCACGTACCGACAATCTGATTACCACACTCCGTCTTACACACAACATCCCCGAGATAGGATTTGTGATCACACTCGCTACACAAGTCAACTGGTTTGAGAAATTCTGGACGGAGTACGGCAATGACACAATGTTCATCAAATACCTCTCCTACAAAGACGGTAAGGTTTATGACTTTGACCCTTCCAAGAAGGATGATCCCGAATTTGCATATATGTTCGATGCTAGGAGCGAAACCAGATTCATCGTAGAGCAGTATTTCCCCACAGTTACCTTCAACCTCAATATTTCGAAGGAAATCGGTGATAGACTTACTGCATCATTCTTTGTAAACAATATGTTTAACAGCCGTCCTCTCTATGAGTCCAAGAGAACTCCCGGTTCATTTACGGAGCTTCTCAGCGATAACAAATTGTTCTTCGGTTTCGATCTTAAAGTTAACATTTTCTAAACGGAGGATAGGATTATGAAAAAATACTTTTTATTAGCAATAGTACTCTTGACAGCCCTTTCCTGTGAGCAGTTCAAGCAAGTGGCAGATATCGTGGAGGTGGTTTCTATTAGTGCAACTGTCAAGATTTCTGTCAGTAGCACTGACGCTGACACACCACTTCCTGCAAACTACAACGTACGTTTCATCAACTACGGTGAGAATTTCGAGATTTCCAGAACTTCTGATGCTTCCGGCAACGTTAGCGCTGACGGTTTGATTCCCGGAGTTTATACGGTAACAGCAACCGGCGAATCGGCCGGTGGTGGATTTACCTACTATTTCAGCGGTAGTTTAACCAATATTAATATCCTTACCGGAGGCCAAAACTTCAATATAGAAGTTGTCTCTTCCAAGGCAGGTGCACTTATTTTCAAAGAGATCTATTTTAATGGTTCAACAGGATACTACTTCAAGGACCAATTCTACGAGATCTACAACAACAGTGAGGATGTGCAGTATGTTGATGGTCTTGGTATTGGCAATATACTACCCTTACAGGCTTCAACAGCGACTTACAATTGGGAGGTACCTGATGGGAAACCAGAAAATTACATCTACCTAGCCTCAATCTGGCAGGTGCCCGGTGATGGCAACGACTTTCCGGTACAACCCGGTGAGTCCATCATCATTGCACAAATTGCACAGGACCATACCGCCATCAAGCCGACCAGTCCGGTTGACCTCAGCGGTGCTGAATTTGAGACTTTCATCGTCAATCAGAGCGTCAACCCCGACAACCCCAATGCACACAACATGATTCTTGCATTTGACAAGGGCGTGTTTGGCACACAGTGGCTTGTAACTGTCTTCGGAGGTGCTTACGCCATTTTCTTTCCGGATTCCGAGATTGACCCTAACGGCTGGGTACAGCCCCAGGGTAGAACCAACCAGGCATACCCAATCCCCATCGATTGTGTTACTGATGCCGTTGAAATCGTAAACAACGCTACCAAGATCAATCAGAAACGTATGCCTACCAGTCTGGATGCCGGCGCAACCTACACAGGTGCTACCTACAATTGCAACAGCGTAAGCAGAAAGATCCGTGAGATAAAAGAAGATGGCCGTCACATCTACATGGACACAAACAACTCTACAGATGACTTCCAGATCAACGCTGTAGCGATGGTACGCCGTAACAATCCCGGCGTTCCTTCCTGGAATACCTGGTACAAGAAATAATTTACTGACCTCTAACAATGAAAAAGATGAAAAAATATATTATCGCATCAATTTTGGCTTTGAGTACAATATTCGCTGCTCAGGCACAGGGGGGTAAATCTACCATCTATCCGACAGTGCTGGAAATCAATCAAGTCAAAGCCACATGGTTCAACTCGAACAATGCGGCAGGTATGATACTGACTCCTCTGAGTGACTTCGGTACACTCTCGGTTGGCTACGATATGAAAGTCGGTGCCTACAAACTTCAGCAGGAGGGTGACCTTAAGACACTCGACATCCATACATCAGGTTCAAGTCCTCTCGGCAAAGCACGTGTATGGGGTGAATTTTCCTACCAAAATATAACCCAGGAAAACTCAAAATTCAATACCCTCCGCCTTACCCTTGACCCCGACATGCCCTATATTCTTGCAGACTCACGCCTGAGTTATTTCAAGAAACAGGTATACGATATGACTATGAAGGCTGCCACTCCTCTTCTTTGGGACTTAGTGGCTTTCGGTGTAACCGCCAACTACTTTACGAAAAGTGGAGCAAAACAGATTGACCCCCGAAGCGATTCTTATGAGTATGGCATCGAGGTAAAACCTTCCGCTGTCTTTGCATTCGGTGATCACAGTGCAGGTCTAACATTTATGTATAAGAATGCTTTTGACAGATATTCTCCTCTCAATAGCAACAGCCAGCAAGACCAACCCGCATTTAACCTTAGAGGTGTCGGCACTTATGTTGATGCCGTTGTAGGTTCATTCGGTGGACTTGGCACATACTACTACAAGACCAACAGACTTGGCGGTGCTCTTCAGTATGGCTATCAGGGCAATAATATAAAGGTGCTTGCAGAGGGCAACTACACTTATCAGGTGATTGACGTGTTCCACACTCCTGCCAAACCTTTCAGAATGGGCTCAACCATTCAGCAGGTAATGGGAGGCAATCTCCAAGCGGTGCTTGAAGGTGACTCTTTCACCCACAAGGTTTCCCTCGACGGCTATAAGAAGCACACTGACGGTATCGAATACATTCAAGTAATCGATGCCACATACGAGGTGCAGCAGTGGATTTCAATAGCCAAATTTATCCGTAGCAAGTATGACTTCACCGCTCTTTCCTTAAAGTATGATATCTTCAGGGAGAGCAACGAGGGTTATGACTGGATGGCGGGCATCCAAGGTCAGTACACTGATAGGATGGATACATATATTCTCCCCGAATCTTCTTTCAAGGCTAAAAACGTTTATGGAGAGATTTACGGCAAGAAAAATTTCATGGTCGGCAACGCCTCTATTGTCGCAGGTCTTAGCGCAGGCTATAACTTCAACCTTGCGGGAGAACACAATTATGGTGGTCCTTTCCCAGATTCAGAGGTAGTTAGAGACCTCTATGAGAAGGATCTTGCCATCCTCAGCGCCAACTATTACCAGTTCGGCGTCAATCTGAAAGCCATCTTCCCTCTTGGTAAGAAAAATACCATCTATGTAGCTGCAAGCTGCAAGTATCTCCGTTCTAACGAAGAACTTCACAACTACAGCTATGGTACCGACACCGAGGGCAAGAATTTTTGGTGGAACCTCAACCCCGGTAACCAATTAACCCCAAGCGCAAGAACATTTGCTAATTTTTCAATCGGATTTACTTTCTAAAAAAGTATCCTGTACCAATAAATGAAAAAAATATCATTTCTCTTTTTTATTTTGCTGTGCCTCCCTTTGGGGGCGCAGCAAAATATTATCTCCCCAACCCAGAGCGTCCGCAACTCGTTCGCCATTTTTGTTGATCAGGCTACCTATGATGCCTGCAAGGAGGAGATACATGCCTACCGCGATGTCATAGAAAGAGATGGCCTCGCAACCTACATTCTCTATGCTGACTGGGAATCTCCCGAACATGTGAGATTTTTCCTTAAAAAGTATTGGGATGAGCAGGGACTAGAAGGAGCTGTATTCGTAGGGGATATCCCTGTGCCGATGATTCGTGGAGCACAACACTTCACCTCCGCATTCAAAATGGATCAGGATGCTTATAGTTATTATGAATCATCAGTACCTTCGGACCGTTTCTATGATGATTTTGACCTAAAGTTCAGATTTCTTCATCAGGATTCGACCCATAAGCATCTTTATTATTACTGGCTGACCGGTGATTCTCCTCAACGAATCTCCTGTGACATTTACAGCGGGCGTATCCGTTCAACCGCCAAGGGTGAAGCGGGTTTTGACCAGATCCGCAACTACCTCAGAAAAGTGGTTAAGGAGAGGAGTGTTGAAAATCCCCTCGATGTGGTGGTGCAATACACCGGAGACGGCTCATTCTCCAACAGCCTCATTGCCTGGAAAGACCAGAGCTATGTAATGGGAGAACAGGTGCCCACTGCGTTGCAGGGCCATGCAAACAACGCCAAATTTTACCTTTTCGCAATGTATCCCTATATGAAGGAGATCCTGACCGAGGAGATGAAGCGAGACGATGTAGACCTTATGCTCTTTCACGAGCATGGCGTAACCGAGAGGCAATATCTGACCGGAGCTATTCCGAATGAGTATGAAGAAGATTACTACAAATCGGGTAAAAGATTGCTTCGTAGGCAGCTTAGGAGTGTAGAGAAAAGAGGTAATAGTGTGCCGGAAGCCATGGAGAGGTATATCAAGGAACATGGAATCGACAGCACCTGGTTTGAGGGATGGAACGACCCTGCAGTAATCGTAGAGGACTCTATTGAGTATGCAAAAACCGGTTTTGAACTTGAGGATATCAGGGCAATCGGCCCAAATCCCCGCGTTGTGATACTTGACGCCTGCTACAATGGCGACTTCAGGAATGGAAACTTCATCGCAGGTGAGTATATTTTCGGCGAGGGCAAGACCATCGCCTGTTTCGGCAACTCCGTCAATGTGCTTCAGGATAAGTCCTCCACGGATCTAATGGGTATGCTTGCCTATGGAATGAGGATAGGCGAATGGACGAAGAATATCAATATTCTCGAGTCCCATATAATCGGCGACCCCACTTTTAGATTTGCAAGGCCGGAAAGGATGCCTCGCATCAAGATCCACTCCAAAGATCCCGAATACTGGCTCGCTGTAATGGAGCACAATCTCCCCATGGATATACAAGGTCTGGCTCTATACAAACTCTTTGAATTGGAATATGAGGGAATGTCGGATCTCCTTCTCGAGACTTACAAGAGCTCTCCTTATTATATGCTGCGTCTTCAGTGTTTGCACCTGCTTGCGCACTACAATGACGACAACTATATAGAGTTGCTTAAGCTGGCATCGGATGACCCCTACGAGTTTATCCGCAGGAAAGCTATGTACTATATGGGCAGAGTAGGGCGCAATGATCTGGCCCCCTACATGGTGAACGCTTATCTTGAGGATTACCTTGCAAAAAGGATTGCATTCAATATGAGCTTCAGCGCTCACCACCTCAACGTGGAACTTTTGAAGCATTTCTTTAAGGATGCCGTGATGAATGATAATGAATTCATCTTTGACAAAGAGGAATTTTGGGAAAATGTTGAAAAAACGATTGATAGTGCTGAACGCACACTTACCGAGTGCTGGAGATGCGTTATAGATACCACCCAGAAGCCCAGTACCAGAGACTTCTATCTTGTGGTACTACGTAATAACCCCTTTCCCCACATGGCTTTCGACATCCTAAATGTCATCGGCAATCCTGAGGATGATCTTGAGATCAGAATCGCCCTTGCAGAAGCATTGGGATGGTTCGTCCGGGCTTACAACAGAGTTGAAATCATCAACGGCTGCCAAGCTATTCTCGCTAATCAGAAAGATCTCGACCCTCGACTTTCCGATGAACTATTAAAGACAATCAACCGCTTAAAAGAGTATACACGATGATAAGAAGAATTATAATGAAAAATGTATTTGCTTTGATTTGTGCTATTCTTATGGCGGGCACAATGGTTGCCGCAACTAAAGCAAAAGTAAATATTGTCAAATGTGACCCTCAGGCGGCCACATCTTTTGCCATTTTTGTGGACAACGAGACATACTATGCCTGTAAAGCGGAAATAGATGCTTACAGAGAAGTGCTTCAGAGCGAAGGTCTGGGTACCTATATACTCTATTCCGACTGGGCCAGGCCCGAAAATGTAAAAGCTCAGATTATTGCTCTTTCCAAGAAAAAACCTCTCCTCGAAGGTATGGTCTTCATCGGCGACATTCCCATTGCCAGAGTGCGCCAGGCCCAATTTATGACCACTGCATTCAAGATGAACGAGAATACCTTCCCGAGAGAGGAGTCATCCGTTACCTCCGACAGATATTACGATGACCTCCACCTAGACTTCGAGTTCATAGGACAGGATGAGAATAACCCCCGCTGGTTTTACTACAACCTGACCGAAAAAGGGGCCCAGAAGCTAAACCCCAATTTCTACTCGGCTCGCATGCGTGTCCCCGAGGATTTTCCGGGCGATGAGATGGAGGTAATGAGAAAATATTTGCAAAAGGTGGTTGCCGCTCATAAGGAGATCAATCCTCTCGACCATTTCATTTTCTTTGCAGGCCACGGCTACAACTCAGATTGTCTCAACGTATGGAGACAGCAGCCAATGCTTTTCAGGGAATATTTTCCGCAGGCATTCAAAAAAGCATCCGGCAACAAATTTTACAACTTCAGACAGGACAACTACATGAAGTTTAAGTTGTACAACGAGATCCAACGGCCGGAGACAGATGTGCTGATGTTCAGCGAGCACGGAGCGCCGGAAACCCAGTACATCAACGCTCTTGCTCCCGCATATACCATCGGAGAGAACATCGAAGCCCTTAAACGCACCCTCAGAAATGACCTCCGCCGTGCAGTAAAGAGAAATCCCGATAAAAAAGCGGAGTATATCAAGGAGATGGCAGAGCATTACCATCTGGACCCCGCACTCCTCTCGGATGAAGCGTTGGAGGCGGAAAGGGTCAATGACTCTCTTGCAGCTGCTGATATCAACATCGTGCTCGAGGATATCCAAAAGCTAAAAACCGGTGCAAGGTTGACCATATTCAATGCCTGCTATAACGGCTCTTTCCACCAGACAGGCTATGTTGCAGGTTATCATATTTTCAATGATGGGCGCAATGTGGTCGCTCAGGGCAATACGGTCAACGTGCTTCAGGATAAATGGGCCGATCAGCTTATCGGCTACCTGGCACTCGGCATCAGGGCGGGCTTCTGGCAGAATGAAGTTTGTTATCTTGAGTCACATATGATCGGTGACCCCACTTTCAGATTCACTGCTCCCGAAGGAGTGGATGCAGCAGAGATCTCCCGCGCACTCGCGCATCAGTCTTATATATTGGATGGCAAGATGAAGAATGAGGGTGTCGGAGGCAGCGAATACTGGAAGGAGTTCCTCGGCTCGAGGGAGTCGATAACCCGCGCAATGGCAGTGAAAAAGCTCACCGAACTTGGAGAGCTCAATTCTGCTGATCTGGCTGAGATCTTTGAAAAGGATAAATCCTGGATTGTGCGTCTTCAGGCGCTGACGGCTATTGCTCCTTTTGTGGATGAGAATACTTTCAAAGTGGTGGAGAAGGGGCTTTTTGACCCCTTTGAGATGATCCGCAGACAATCCTGCCACTATGCCGGTAAGATGGGAGCGAAGAATTGTAAAGATGAACTTATCGATATCGTACGCCATTCTCATGAAGTTGTTCGCACACAATATGCTGCTCAAGGGGCTCTCAACCTCTTCAAGCACGATGAGCTGCCGGAAGATATCGCGAAGAATATGGGGTATTTTCTCAAAAACACACCCAAGCAGATGGAGATTATCAAGGATCTAAATGCCGAAGATCTCAAGAGAGAATCCGAAATGAGGACCCTGCGCAACAATCCACTCCATTGGAAGGTTGATGAGCTGCTTGAGGTCGCCGGCAATGCTTCTCAGAGCGAATATACCCGCCTCGTGATGATTGAGGCACTCGGCTGGTTCAATTATTCGGTTGAAAGGAAAAAGATCGCGAACGCCATCAACGGTTGGCTCGCCACTCAGGAGCTTTCACCTAGAATGAAACGCGAAATGATTAAAACCGTCAAAAGGCTCAGGTGGGAGTAAAATTGCAGAGTCTTTGCTATTGACACTACCCCGAAAGCCGTAAGCTTTCGGGGTTTTTCTATAACTTTTTATATTAATCAACCGACACCCTGCACAAGCAGTATGGTCGGCATCAGGTAGAAATAGTAAAAATTGTTATCTAAGTTTCTTTTATCAAAAAATGCTCTACCGTCGGGAACACCCTAGCAAGGATCAATGCCCGGCTTGCGATAGAGCCTGGATATTTTGTATCGGGACATTATAAGATAGTTTTTGCTGAAATCGATACGGGGAATAATTTAACCGGCTTCTTCAAAATTTTTTATTTGACTTTCCCCACTTATTATAATCCATTCGAATTCATTCAGGCCCCATTATATGCGAGGTCTTCAGATGTATGTTCTTGAGCGGTCACAAAGGATATTTCTAACTCTTTACCAATAATTCGATATTTTACAAAAAAGAATACTCCAACTACGGCTACAATAACTATCAGCGATATCAGATAACTTATTTTTCATTTTAGTCGTTCCTCTTTTTTATAATCATTATCATCAAAACCACCAGAATCAGCAGAGAGAGCAAATTCGGCAGATCAAAAGCCCATAAAACTCTCGTTTGATCGACACCCGGATCCTTTATCAAAAAGTTGAATAATCCTACATAAAGTTGTGTAAAAATCGCCCCGACAATCAATAGACACCAAATTATCCCGTATCTTATATTTGCTGTTTTTCCCCACAAAAACAGAACCAAGAACACGCATGCACATAGGACTACAACATCTACAAGTAAGACCGGCCAATCACTAATATGCTTTACTAAAGCATAAACTATCGCATATATTTTTGCCAAAAAAACATACAAGCAAATGAGGGATAGCGATATTTTTAATACATTTTTCATCCTGAGTGACCTATTTTGTCTCCTTTCCGAATGACTCCCGAAGTAAACTATAAAGATAATTCAATAATTCCGATGCTGAAAAACTGTTTGTCGGAAAATCAATGGAATAATAATTGAAAATCAGCGGATTATTTGGCCGATAAAGAAAAACGTTATATATTTGCAGCCCGCAAAAAATATGTGGAAACTATTTAACTAATTTATTTACACCAAATTAACAACCATGCCTGGAATAATTGGAAAAAAAATCGGAATGACTTCCGTTTTCAGTGCCGAGGGAAAAAATCTTCCATGCACTGTTATCGAGGCTGGACCGTGTGTTGTTACGCAAATTCGTACAGTTGAAAAAGATGGTTATGCCGCTGTACAGCTTGCCTATGACGATATTAAAGAGAAACACGCCAGCAAGCCCCTTAAAGGGCATTTCGAAAAGGCAGGAACCACTCCCAAGCGCAAGCTGGTAGAGTTCAAGGATTTTGACACTACCAAACTCAAACTTGGGGACACTATCACCGTTGCAGATCTCGACCTCGATCTTTCAGAGGGCAAGATTGACTGGGTTGACGTTACCGGTATTTCAAAAGGTAAAGGCTTCCAGGGCGTAGTAAAGCGCCACGGTTTCTCAGGAGTAGGTGACCGTACTCACGGTCAGAAAGACAGAGAGCGTCACCCCGGTTCGCTGGGTGCCTCGTCTTGGCCCTCAAGAATTTTTAAGGGTAAGAAGATGGCCGGCCGTATGGGCGGAGAACGCGTGAAGGTATTGAACCTTCAGGTAATCAAGATTATCCCTGAGAATAATCTCATTTTAGTTAAGGGCTCAGTCCCCGGACCTAATGGTTCTTATGTAATTGTGGAGGATTAAGCGTTATGGAATTGAAAGTTTACAAAATTGACGGAACAGAATCCGGAAAATCAGTTGTTCTCGATGATGCAATTTTCGCAATCGAGCCCAATGACCACGCTATCTATCTTGATGTTAAGCAGTATCTTGCTAATCAACGCCAGGGTACCCACAAGACAAAAGAGCGTTGGGAGGTAGCACACAGCACCAAGAAACTCGGTAGACAAAAAGGTGGTGGCGGAGCTCGTCACGGAAGCCTCAAGGCAAACATCTTTGTAGGCGGAGCAACAACTTTTGGTCCCAAACCTCGTGACTACCGTTTCAAGCTCAATAAGAAGCTCAAACAACTTGCACGTTTCTCTGCTTTGACCTACAAAGCAAAAGATAATGCAATAACAATGGTAGAGCCCTTTACAATGGATGCTCCCAAGACCAAAGAGTTTATCAAGATTCTTGACAACCTCAAAGCAAACGGAAGAAAAACCCTTGTGGTGCTTCCTGAAAATTCAAACAATATTTACTTATCGTCCCGCAATCTTCCGGAAGTGAAGGTTATCACTGTTGATGAGATAAATACCTACACACTGATCAATGCCAACCACCTTGTGATGGTTGATGGAGTTCAGGATATTCTGGTTGAAAGACGCAAATAAATAGAAGAACGATGGGAATTTTAATTAAGCCAATAGTAACTGAAAAGATGTCGACTCAAGGCGATAAATTGAATCGATACGGTTTCATCGTTGACCGCAACGCCAATAAATTGGAAATCAAAAAAGCGGTTGAACAAATGTATGGTGTTTCAGTACTTGATGTGAATACTGCAAACTACCGAGGAAAACGCAAAAGCCGCTATACAACAGCAGGTATGCTAACAGGCCGTACAAATCACTACAAGAAGGCATTTGTGACACTGGCCGGAGATGATAAGATAGACTTCTATAGTAACATTTAAGGCCATGGCAGTACGTAAATTTAAACCGGTAACTCCCGGACAAAGACATAAGGTGATCAGCGCTTTTGACGATATCACCTGCACAACCCCTGAAAAGTCCCTCCTCAGGCCCCTCAAGCGCACAGGTGGACGTAACAACCAGGGTAAGATGACAATGCGCTATCTCGGTGGCGGTCACAAGAGAATGTATCGAGTAATCGACTTTCATCGTGACAAGGACCAGTATACAGCCACTGTCAAGACTATCGAATACGACCCCAACCGCAGTGCTCGCATTGCATTAGTCGTGTATGGTGATGGCGAAAAACGCTACATCATTGCTCCAAACGGTATCAAGGTAGGCCAGGTGATCGCTTCAGGTCCCGGTGTAGCCCCTGAGATCGGTAACGCTCTTCCTCTATCGGAAATTCCTCTTGGTACATTGGTACACAACATTGAGCTCCGTCCCGGTTGTGGTGCCGCTATGGCACGCAGCGCCGGTACTTTTGCTCAGCTTACAGCACGTGAAGGCGGCCATGCCATCCTTCGTCTCCCTTCCGGTGAGACACGTATGGTACTGGTAACCTGCCGCGCCACTGTAGGTACAGTGTCCAATCCTGACCACAGCTTGGAGTCTCACGGTAAAGCCGGCCGCAAACGTTGGCTCGGTCGCAGACCCCGTACTCGCGGTGTTGTAATGAATCCCGTGGATCACCCTATGGGTGGTGGTGAAGGCCGCGCAGCCGGTGGACACCCCCGTTCACGCAAGGGTTTACCTGCCAAGGGATACAAGACTCGCAACCCTAAGAAGACTTCCAGCAAGTTCATCCTTGAAAGAAGTAAAAAGAGAAAGAAATAACGGAATTAAACTTTAGAAGATTATGAGTCGTTCACTTAGAAAAGGTCCTTATATTCAGGACAGTTTGGAAAAAAGAGTACTCGCCATGAATGAAGGAAGTATGAAGAAGGAAGTCATCAAGACCTGGTCAAGGTCAAGTATGATTTCGCCGGACTTTGTGGGACACACTATCGCTGTTCACAACGGAAACAAGTTTGTTCCGGTATATATTACAGAGAATATGGTTGGTCACAAGCTCGGAGAATTTGCACCGACACGCACCTTCAAAGGTCACTCGGGTAATCGTTAACATTTAAAAAGAAAGGATTACAATGGGATCTAGAAAAAGAGATATGGCCGAAAGGCTGAAAGAAACAAAGAAACAGACAGCTATTGCAAAGCTGAATGATATTCCTACTTCACCTCGCAAGATGCGTCTGGTTGCTGACATTATCAGAGGCGTAGAGGTCAACCGTGCTTTGGATATTCTTAAATATTCGAAGAAAGAGGCAGCTATCCGCCTTGAGAAACTTGTACGCAGTGCAATCGCCAATTGGGAAGCCAAAAATGAGGCAGACCGTAAAGAGCTGGAAAACGGCAATGTGTACATCAAGAGCATCATGGTGGGACCCGGCCGCACACTAAAACGTATTCGTACAGCCGCCCAAGGCCGTGCATCGCGTATCCTTAAGCGTTCAAATCACGTTACCATCGTGCTTGATACTAAAAAAACCGTTGAACCAGTAATTACAGAGGAGGCATAATATGGGACAAAAAACTAACCCTATCAGCAATCGTATAGGCATTATCCGTGGCTGGGACTCCAACTGGTACGGTGACTATGCCAGCAGAATTCTCGAAGATGCAAAGATTCGTGAATATCTAAATACTCGTCTTGCAAAGGCAAGCTTATCAAAGATTGTTATCGAGCGTACATTGAAACTCATCACTGTTACCATCCACACCGCACGTCCGGGTGTTATTATTGGCAAGGGCGGCCAGGAAGTTGACAAGTTGAAAGAGGAATTGAAGAAAGTCTGCAACAAAGAGGTACAGATCAATATTTTTGAGGTGAAACGTCCCGAGGTTGATGCCAATATCGTTGCCAACAACATTGCCCGTCAGGTTGAAGGACGTGTTTCTTACCGCAGAGCAGTTAAAATGGCCATCGCATCTACAATGCGTGTAGGAGCTGAGGGCATAAAGGTACTTATCAGCGGCCGCCTCGGCGGTGCTGAAATGGCAAGAAGCGAGCTCTACAAAGAGGGTCGTACTCCTCTTCACACTTTCCGTGCTGACATTGACTATGCTTTAGCTGAGGCACACACTAAAGTTGGTGTGCTCGGCATTAAAGTATGGATCTGCAACGGTGAGGTTTATGGAAAGCGCGATCTATCGCCTAACACAGGCATTTCAGCAAACGCAGCGTCAGCTCAGTCACAGGGCCGCAGTGATCGTCGTGGTCGTGGCGGACGCGGAGGTGATCGTCGTGGTCGTGGCGGACGTACCCGTCAATCAAGGGATAGCGAATAACAAAGAGGTTCGATATCTAATATTTGAAAATATTCAATACTAGATAGTTAAAACTCAAAACTAAAAACGGCCTCATAAAAGGCCGTTTTTTATATCCGCTATTTATCCCTATTTTTGTTTAAATTTGTACTTATTAGGTAGGAAAGTGTATGAAAAGGTTATTGATTTCAGCGATGACCGCTGCTATGATATCACTAACGGCCATTTGCGCAGTGGCGCAGCAGAGCGGTACTCCAGGTAAGGTGCTGACTATGGAGGAGTGCCGTCATCTGGCACGCGAATCCATCGGAGATAGTCGCAACGCCACCCTTGTGCGAGAAGGGGCTAAAATACGAGAAAGCATACTCAAAAGAATAATACTCCCACAGGTTGCTGTAGGCGGCTTGACTTCATACCAAACGCATACGCCTGATATGGGCGCTCTGGTCAATCACCAGATTGACTTTAAGCAACTTTCCAAATGGCAGTACGGAGGTTTCCTGCTTTTCGGGCAGACGATCTATGATGGTGGCGAATACCGAACCAGACGTTTACTTACGAACCTGACAAAAGAGGAAGAATTGCTCGATATTGAGCAGAGGGCCCTTCAAACAGAAAACATAGCTGACGAACTCTATTTCAATGCACTCCTCGCAGAAAAAAGTCTGGAAATCCTTAACATTGCCCACAATCGGCTCCAGAATGACCTGAAAAGCATCGAATCTCTTTTTGCCGAAGGCGTAATCTATCGTAAGGATGTTATGCTGATCGAAATGCAGCTGCTTGAAAGCAGCCACAGAATTTCCGGCCTTGAAATTGAAAGAGAGAAATGTCTCTCACTGCTCTCTACTCTCACCGGTAGTGAAATAACTCCCGACACCCGGCTCGAGATGCCATCTCGCTACCTTATCGAGACCATAACTGAAGACCCCGCGTTACGGAAAATCGATATCCGCAGTGAGCAGATTGATGCCGGTAGGCGACTTTCACTCTCACGGGTGCTCCCCAGGGTTGAATTATATGCTCTCGGCCACTATGGCAAATGGGGCATGGATGTCTTTTCTGACGATCCGCTTCTCTCGGGGTTGGCAGGTGTCTCCATAATAGTTCCCATCTCCGACTGGCGTACGCATCACCGAAATAAAACTCTTTCAATCAACGAAAAAAACCGCCTGGAGATCTCCAGAGCCAACCTTGAGCTGCAAACCGAGCTCAAACGCACCGAAATCGAAAAAGAGATAGCAGCCTGCGAAGAACTGGAAATACAGGCCGCGGAAATGGCTTCAAAGTATCGGGAACTGGCAGATGAACTGCGCTTGATGATGCAAAAAGGCGAAGTCTCCGAAAATGAATATCTCACCGCACTCAATATGCAGACACAGGCTGAACTTGGTAGGGAATACCACCGAATCGAAAAAATTCGAAAAATTATTCTCAGCCACCGCATATTCATTGACAACCCTGACAATAGACGATTATGAAACACTTCCCTATATTTTTAATTGTAATACTGACGTTCGCTTCCTGTAATCAGGATGGCCAGCCAGACGGTTATGGTATTTTTCACAACCTGGAATGGACCGTATCGGCAGACGCCGACGGCAAAGTAACCGACCTTAAAGCTGAAGAGGGTACTCTCCTTAGTCGTGGAGAGGTCGTCGGCCATATAGACACCACTCTACTGGTGCTCCAGCGCAACAATCTCATCTCACAAATGGCCGCGTTAAGGGCCACAATGCCAAAAGAAGCAATCCAAATTGAGGCCTATACCAGTGAAAAAGATGCTCTGGTCAAAGAGCTAGACAGAGTGCGCAATCTGGTGGCTTCCGGATCGCTGGACTCCAAAAAGCTGGAACAGACCGAGGACAAGGTTTCTATCCTAGAGAGCAGAATAGAGGCTGCAAGGGCACAGCTCAAGCAGCAATCGGCTTCCGTACTGGCTCAGATAGAGGTGCTCGCTTCCCAGAAACACCTTATTGATGAACAGATCAGACGCTGCACCATCTACTCACCTGAGGATGGCATTGTTGTGACTAAATATCTCAACGAACATGAGTATGTGCTTATCGGCCGCCCCATATTCAAGCTTGCCCGTACCGACAAAATGCTCTTCAAATGTTGGCTTGACGGCGCAACTCTGACAAAAGTTAAGTTAGGCGACAGCGTTACCGTTGTTACTGATGGTCCGGATGGCACTCTGGTTGAGCATCAAGGGAGTGTCAGCTACATTTCCGAGCACTCGGAGTATGCCCCCAACCATATACAGACTCGCGACAATCGTACCCGTCTGGTATATATGGTTAAGGTTGAAGTGCCCAATGACGGCACTTTGCGTGCCGGTCTTCCAGCAGAACTCCACTTATGATCCATGCCGAAGGCATATCTAAGTGGTACGGCCGTTTCCAAGCGTTGTACGATCTCAACTTCAGTGTGGAGAAAGGGACTATTGTATCCATGATCGGAGCCAACGGAGCGGGCAAATCCACCCTTTTTGATATCATCACCACTCTCGACAGCAATTTCAAAGGAAAGATGTTGGTCGGAGGATATGACACCAGACGGCAGAAGGGTGCTATCCGTAAGATCACCGGTTACGTTCCGGGTACCTTTTCGCTCTATAGCGATCTTACGGTTATGGAGAATGTGGATTTCTTTGCAAATGCCTACGGATGTGGTAGGGAGGCGCTCCACAAGATGACTCCTCGCATCTGGAATTCGCTCGAGCCATTTGCCGGATACCGCGCAAGTCAGCTTTCCGGAGGTATGAGGCAAAAGCTCTCCCTTTGTTGTGCTGCTGTTCACTCTCCCTCATTATTGTTGCTGGACGAACCCACTACCGGTATCGACCCTCTCTCGAGATGGGAACTCTGGCAGGAACTGTTGGCTCTGAGGGAGCAAGGTATCACAATAGTGATGAGCACACACTATCTGGATGAAGCTGCTCGTGCTGATAAGGTGATGCTGCTCGACAAGGGCAAACTCATATCATACGACACCCCGGAACATCTTACAATAGGTGAGAAAAGTCTAGAAGATGTCTTCATCAAATTTCTGGAAAGCACGGATGAATAGAATCCTTACCATATCATCACTAACTAAGCATTTTAGCTCCCTTGTGGCCGTGCGAGACTTCTCATTAACCCTGGACAAAGGGGACGTAGTGGGAGTTTTCGGTGCCAATGGTGCCGGCAAAACGACTCTCATCAGGATGATTATTGGACTCACAAAGCCCACTTCCGGTGAATTCGCAATAGCAACAGGTTGTCGCATCGGCTATATGAGCCAATCATTTTCCCTTGTCGGAACTCTGACGGTTATGGAAAATTTTGAGTTTTATAGTGCTCTCTACAATCTGCCCCGGCAGGAATTTATAGAGCAAAGAGATCACTTTATCAATCATTTCAAGATGGGGGAATATCTTAATGTTCGCACCGACAGATTACCCGCCGGCAGAAAACAACTACTTGCCTTCTCCATCTCGCGATTACACTCCCCAACCTTGCTGTTGCTCGACGAGCCCACTTCCGGACTTGATCTGCTCAATCGTAAACGTCTTTGGGAGGCAGTTCGCGAGGCTGCCGAGGAAGGAATAGCCATTCTGGTGAGCACTCACTATCTTGATGAAGCATTTCGATGTGACAAGATTGTTATGATGGAGCACGGGTCCATCAAGGCTTACGGAGATCCCTTCGATTTGGCCGATAAAGCCGGAGGTAACCTTATCAACTTGTTTTTGGAGGAGAAATGAGATGAGAGGTGTTTGGACAGTCGCACGTAAGGAGTTGTCGCACATCTTAAGGGATAAGGTGAGCGGTCTTATCCTGTTTGTTCTTCCGGCACTTTTTTTCATCTCCATAGGATTTGCTATTTCGGTAGACATAGAGCATATCGACCTTGCCATAGCCAATACAGCGGGACCGAAAGCAAGCGAGGTAGTAAATCACTTGTGCAATATGAATAAAATCAATAAGGTAGTGATGCTCAATTCTCCCTCGGAAGTGGAAGAGTCTTTTGCACGCGATGGGATAGTGGCTGCAATTGTCATCAGTGAAGGAGAAGGTGGTTACAATGCTCCCTTTAAATTTGACCTCTTTATCGACTGCTCATTTGCAACCAATATATTTGCGATAAGAAGCCCTATTAGCTCCGCCATTAAGAATTCTCTTATCGGGCCTGGAAGTGACACTCCCTTCACCGTAAGATATCTTTACAATAACGACCTCAACCGAAAAATGGCTACCATTCCCGGAGTGATAATGATCATCCTGATAGTGGTATCAACAATGATTTTCAGCATCAGCATTAACAAGGAAAGGGTCCACGGCACATCGAGACTGCTCTCACTCACGCCTTTGGGACCCATTAGAATTGTTATTGGCAAGTTTATCCCCTATTTCCTGATATCGCTGATACACATATCCTACCTTATCTTTTTAGGGCAATCGATATTCGGACTTGGGATCAACGGCAGTTTTCTGCTTTATTTTCTTTTCTGCGCTCTCTTTTCCCTCAATTCGATGATGCTCGGATTGCTTGTCGGTTCTTATTGTAAGACATACGAAGCGGTGCTGATCATCTGTTGGTTTTTTATATTTACGCCAAACCTATTCCTTTCGGGATTCGTTATGCCTGTAAATAGTATGCCTGAAGCGATGCAAAAAGTTGCCCGTCTTTACAACGGATATCATTTTATTGAAGGGTACAGGAGCATCGCCTACAAAGGGACAGGCCTGGCCGAAAATCTACCTTATATCCTATTTCTGACAATTCAGAGCTTAGTTGCATTTTTCATCGCCCTGCTGGGCTTTTCACGTCGTTATTCCAAATCCTGATGAGAAGATTCTATTACATATTCAAACATGAGGTTCTGGCATTCGCGAGATTTCCATTGATGATTATTTTGCTGCTCCTTTGTCCTATTGTGGTTATCGGATTCATTCCACAAACTCTTGGGCATACCATAAAAATTAGTTGTGCCGTAGTGGACATGGACCACTCCTCTGCCAGTAGAGAAATCGGGCAAAAAATTCTCTCATCTGAGCATTGTCTACCGCCTGTATGGTGTGCCTCTGTAGAGGAAGCAATGCGTCTTATGGAGTATAACTCCGTATTGATGATCGTTTCCATTCCGGAAAGATATGAGCGGGGACTTGAACTCGGTAATCCTGAGAAAATCACTCTTCTGGCGGACGGATCCAGGGTAATAGAGGCAGATATATCAGTTCCAAAGATGATGTCTCTCCTCTCGGGTAATGATGCTCCAGGAGGCATCATAAATCTTCATCGCCTTTTCAACAGCGAAGAACATTCCGAACAATATTTTCTAGTTTCGCTGATATCAATGGCGCTTCTGATTATAGCCATGTTCCTTATCGGACTCAATCTCGCGGGAGAGAAAAAACACAACACTCTTTCCCAAATCATAGTTACAGGAGTAGATATGCGACTCTATCTGGGTACTAAAGTGTTGTTTTATTCGCTTGTTGTAATTCTGGAACTTTTCCTCTGTCTGGCGGTCGGATATATAGTCTACGATATGACCATTGCTTCAGGTCTGGGCCAATTAATAATGGTAACATACATCTTAACATTCCCGTTGTTGTTTGCAGGGGTTTTCATTGCATCGGTCGCACGTAACGATATTCAGGCGATATATCTGATGATTTTCCTGATGATATTTCTGGTGATGCTCAGTTCAATGATTGCTCCTTTGGCCAATATGAGCGGGGTTTCCTACTATGTCTGCCGGCTAAATCCTGTTTATTGGCTCACAAAGAGCCTACGTGTCGTCATCACATATGGATATCCTTTACGGACAATACTCCCGGAACTTGGGGCAGGAATTCTCTTGAGTGTGATTTTCTTTTTCTCTTCAATTAAACTTCTCAAAAGAATTAATTAACTTTGTTACTTGTCGAACAATCCGTAAACATACTATCATGAAACGTTTCCTACTTATTACACTGTTAGGCGCATTTCTGGCAACAGGCTGCACCACTACACCTGCACCCGGAACACTTGCCAAAGCCACTCCCGAGTCTCAGGGAATGAATCCGGAGATTCTTTCCAGAGTCGATTCCGTAGTCTTTAAAGCTATTGAAGAGGGACAGTGCCCCGGAGCAGTATTGTCAGTAGTTAAAAACGATAAAATCATCTATCTAAAGGCCTACGGCAACAAATCGGTAGTACCGGACACTGTAGCTATGAGTGCTGAGACAGTATTTGACCTGGCTTCCGTCAGCAAATGTGTTGGCACCACCCTTTCTTTTCTACAGTTGGTAGAGAAGGGCCGTGTTCGTTTAACCGACAGAGTAGATATGTATATCCCGGATTTCCAGCCCTGGATTGACCCTGACACAAGCGAAAAAACGGATATCAGAATTATCGATCTGCTCACACATAGTTCCGGCATCGCTCCCTATATAACAGTCCCCGCTTATGTGGAAAGATTTGGCGAAGCTACACCGGACTCACTCATAAGGTATATTGCAACTGAGGTTAGACGCAATTTCAAACCTACCACAGGCTATATGTACAGTTGCCTCAACTTTGTGACTCTCCAGCATATCCTACAGAATGTCACGGGAGAGACTTTGAGCGACTATGCACAAACACATGTATTTGACGCACTCAAACTAGCAAACACCTGTTATAACCCTACAGGATCCACTCTCGAACTATGTGCCCCTACAGAAGTGCAAGCCGACGGACTGCCTCTTGTAGGCAATGTGCACGATCCCATTGCACGCATAATCAACGTAGGCAATAGCGGCAATGCGGGAGTCTTCTCCAATGCAGAAGATCTCTCTGTTATCGCGGCTGCTTTGATGAATGGTGGCAAAATCCACGGACGCAGAATCCTAGGAAAAATGACTGTTGAGAGAATGATTACCGTACCTGAGGAGAATTCCCCTCATATCGGACGCGCACTCGGCTGGGACAACCGTAGCAGTGCAGCAAGCATTCGCGGCGACCTCTTCAGCCGTACACGCACTATCTGCCACACCGGCTACACCGGCACTTCGATGGTGGTGGATATGGACTCAAAGATCGCTGTAATACTTCTTACAAACAGGGTACATCCTGAGGACAAGAGCGGACTTGCCAGGACCAGAGCGCTTGTGGCAAATATTGTTGCCGCATCAGTGGAAAAATAATTCAATCTATGGCAAAAGTCTGCATCAGCATAAGGAATATTGACAGCATCTACTGCAAATTTATGGCTGAAACCAGGCGCGACGAAGTGCTTGAAATACGGCTTGACAAATGCGGTTTCTCCGAGCAAGAGATCAAGGATGTGTTTTCCTGCCCAAGAGAAGCAGCTCTGCTGGCTGCCCACCCTTGCCGTCTTGCGACGGAAAGGGAGGATTCTATCAAGGCCCTCTCTACCGCCATTCTTGCCGGCGCCGACTTCGTAGACATAGAAACTTCTCTCCCCGAAGACTCACGTATGTGGCTCTCTTCGCTTGCGATGAATAAATTTTGCAAAACTATATACTCCTATCACAACTGGCATCACACCAACCCCCTGGAAGAACTCCGCACTATCGTGAGCAATGCCTTTGCCGAAGGAGCGGATATTGTTAAAATAGTTACCACCGCCAAATCAGCGGAAGATGCTGAGAGAGTTCTTTCCCTTTATGACGAATTCCCACCAGAGCGGCTTATCGCTTTTGCCATGGGTGTTGCAGGAGCTCCATCAAGACTCAAATCCGTCACTCTGGGAGCACCGCTCTATTATGTCTCCCCACGTCGCGGGTTTGAGACTGCACCCGGCCAACCCTGCTATTACAATCTGGTGGAAGGAGAAATAATGCTCAAAGGGGAGATGGAGATCCCCTCCTCCAAAAGTTTCGCACAACGTGCAATACTGCTCGCAGCCCTAACTGAAGGGACCACACGCCTCTACAACCTTACCCTCTGTGATGACACCCAATCAGCACTCTCAGTGGCTTGGCAACTTGGGGCCGACATCTCATTTGAGGGTCGCACACTTATCCTCACAGGACACCAGCGCATCCATGAAAAAGGTTTAATAGTTAAGGACAATAAGCTTTTTGTGGGTGAATCAGGGCTCTTAGCACGTCTCTGTATTCCTCTGGCAGGTCTGAGCAATTCAGATATTCTAATAATAGGCGAAAAGACCCTCAACCAGCGGAAAATCCGCGAACATGCTACAGCTCTCCGATGGATGGGACTTAAAATCAACTATCGCGACGAACATTATCTGCCTGCGTTAGTCACAGGACGACTACATGGCAGAATCACCAATATCTCAGGTGCTCGCGGATCCCAGATGATATCGGGAATGTTGCTTGCGCTTTCACAATGTGCTCAGGACTCTGTTTTGCATGTAGCCGACCCCACCAGCAATCCCTATATCGATCTCACCATATATCTGGCCGAGTTCTTCGGGATTGACATCGAATTCAGTAGTGAAGAATATGAGGATTCCAGATCCTTTTTTATCGTAGGCGAACAGCAGATAAAGCCCCTGCATGGACTCGAAGTAGAGAAGGATTGGAGCGTTGCCGCAATTATGCTAGTAGCAGGAGCAATGATGGGGGATATCACTATCCGCGGTATGGATATGTTCTCCAACCAAGCGGATGCGATGATATATGACTTCCTCGAGCAGAACCATGTGGATATCGTCAAGGATAAGGAGGGGAACATCAATATCCGCAAGTCCATAATCTGCCCTTTTGTCTATGACATAACGGATGCTCCCGATCTCTTTGCACCGCTATTCCTATTGGCCACACGAGCCAATGGAGAGAGTTGCATCCAGGGAATCCGTCGCCTTCGCAACAAAGAGAGTGACCGCGCACACAGTTTTGCTCAGGAATTTCGCAAATTGGGCGTCCGGGTGGAGATTCGGGGCGACTATATGTTCATCAGAGGAAAAGAGAATTTTGAGTTTATGGGAGCAGAATGCTCTTCACACGGCGATCATCGCCTCGCAATGGTGCTTTCCATTGCCAATCTCCTCGCTACTTCGGAGATTGTAATAGACGACACCGAATGTATTGACAAATCCTTCCCGGGTTTCCTTGCGGAACTCGCTAAATTGGACCAGAGAAAAATTAACTGATATGAATAGCTTCGGTGAAAACTTTAGGATTAAAATTTTCGGAGCGTCCCACGCTCCGATGATAGGAATAACCATAGAGGGTGTGCCAGCCGACTTACCGCTGGATCCATCCGATTTTACCGAAGATATCCTCAGACGTAAAAGTGGTCGCAAAGGCACCACACAACGCATCGAGGAGGACATTCCAATTATAGAAAGCGGAATCCGCAAAGGAAATGACGGAGTAACGGTCACCTCAGGTGAACCTCTAACCATAACATTTGAAAACAAAAATATACGCCCACAGGACTACACTTCTTTGAAAAATATACCCCGTCCCGGTCACGCTGATTTTACGGCTTACGTCAAATATTGCTCACAAAACGGGGATTTTGAGAATACCGATTTTACCGGTGGATATATTTTCTCCGGACGTATGACACTGCCGCTTGTAGCCGCAGGCGTTGTAGCCAAAAAGACCATCTCCCCTATTGAAATAAAAGCCACCCTGATTGAAGTCGGAGGCATTTCCACCTTAGACAAAGATGCCGTGGATGCTCTTCTTGAGAAGACCATAGAAGAAGGCGACTCGCTTGGGGGCATTATAGAATGTGTATGCACCAATATTCCGGCGGGACTCGGAGAGCCCTTCTTCAATTCTCTGGAATCCTTGATATCACACGCAATATTTTCCATCCCCGGAATACGGGGTATAGAGTTTGGTGATGGCTTTGCCGCCTCATGGATGAAGGGATCCCAGCACAATGACCCCTTTGTCGATCAATATGGCCATACCGCCAAGAATGGAGCGGGAGGCATCAACGGAGGTATTTCCAACGGCAATCCGTTGGTGTTCCGTGTCGCTGTAAAGCCCACTTCTTCAATTCGCAAGACACAGACTACCTTTGATTTTGCCAAGAATATAATGACCGAAATCTCCGTTTCCGGTCGTCACGATGTCTGTTTTGCATTACGCGTACCCCCTGTTGTGGAGGCAATGACCGCCTGCGTACTTGCTGATATGCATTTGACTTAAATTAAACCTAACTGATATGAAAATAATACGATTGGGAATGCTGACAATATGTTGTGCATTCTGCTGTCTGCTCTGCAGTTGCAACCGCACATTCGTAGGCATGGAATCAGCTTTGAAGAGATATCTCAAGGATTCTTTGCCGGCACTGACAGCCAGATGTGAAGCCACTCTCGATGCCGCATACATGGCACAAACTCTGGTCGGAGAGGTCAAAGACCATCCCGGATGGGAAGGTTATCCTGTAAAGCTGTATGAGTATTATACCGGAGTGGATAAACGTCTCGGCGTTGCCAAAAAGGGCAAGGTACTTATGCTCAATCCTTCCCCCGAAAAATTGGCTATATGGATAGCAGATGCCGTTTACCATGCCACGGGAGAAGTCTCCTATGAGGATTTTGAGACCATCCGCCAGTGGATCCAGTGGCAATCGGGAGCGCAATTTCCCGTTTCAGGAGTGGTATATGAAGATATGTATGTCCCCGGACATTACGAACCCTATGTTTTCAAAGATGGAGTAACAGTCTATATCGCAGACTCTACGATGTTTCCGCAAGTCAAAGAGAACCGCACCTGCACTGAAGAGATGCTGGATTTTTATTTGACGCTTACCAATAACGACCTCAAACCCAACACAGGTCGTTATGCCCGCATCAGCAGCACGACACGCGAAATGTATTATGCTGCCGGCGGAGAAGCGGCAGTGGGTAGTAGTGTAGATGGCAAACGTGATCAGGCCTGGCTCGCCGAAGTGGGACGCCTCTATCGTAAGGCCTGGAAATCACATCACAACGAGCTAATCACTGCCTTTGCAAAATACAAACTCAATAAGGAGTGATTTTGATAATTTCAAATATTTCTCTACTTTTGCCGACCTATTATGTGTTTACCATATAATCACTGCCCGGATGGCGGAATAGGTAGACGCGCTGGTCTCAAACACCAGTGGCCGAGAGGCTGTGCCGGTTCGACCCCGGCTCCGGGTACGAAAAAAGAGTTCGAATGAACTCTTTTTTCTCTTTAATATCGTTTTCTGTAAATATTTTCTATCTCTTTTTGGGTTAATTCGACATAATTATTGGCAAGCAAGCGTTGTTGTGTTTGCATAACGCTCTCGGCAAAACCGGTGATATCGGCTTCTGTCATGCCATAATCTTTCAGGGGCCTCTTTTCTAAGAGATTAGAGAGCAATGCATCTAGTTTGTCGTAGATCTCTTCGCTTGACCATTGGAAATTTTTGGTGAAAATATTATTGAGTTCTTGAATTTTCCCTGTAGGATTCTTTTGTTGATATATTTTGAATACTTCCGTCAAAAATTGATAATTGGCTTCACCATGCGGAACGTGATATTTTCCTCCGAGAGGATAGGAAAGCGCATGTACGGCACCTGTTCCAGCATTTCCAAATGCAATTCCTGCAAAATTGCTGGCTATAAGCATGTCATCAAGGCGTTCGAATCGATAATCGGGCCCATATTCGGCTATCTTCATAAAGAGATCGACTATAATTTCGATAGCTGCGCTGCTGAATGTCTGAGTGTATGGAGTGGCCTTAGGTGAAACGTATGACTCCATAGCATGAATAAGTGCATCAATAGCGCTTGTAACATAGGGTCTAAATGGAAGTCCGCACAATAATTCGGGTATAAGTACTGCGTCGTCCGGCATCAGGGCATCGTCAGCCAAACCCATCTTTGTCTTTTTGGACTTTATTTCTGCAATGGAAATATTGGTAACTTCGCTGCCGGTTCCACATGTAGCAGGTACGATAATAAGTGGTTTTTCTTTTAACAGCGGTATTTTTCGTTCGAAAGCATCTGTCACATTTTCCAATCCTTTTAGCACCAAAAGCTTGGAAATATCCATGATGGTACCTCCACCGATAGCGATGACACGGTTAAATTTCAACGGTTTCACATCTCGTAAAATGACATTCATTATCTCGTCCGAAGGTTCACCCGGGCCATATTTTCCCTTCATAATGAAATGACATTTCAAATTGAGCGGCTTCATAAGGGGCTCGTATAGATAATTATTAGTCAGCACCAAGTCCATCTCGTTAAGACCGAACTCATGAGCAAAGTCGGCAAACTTGTCAAATTGATGCAATCGGGTTTTCAGTTTAAAGAGTTGCATGATTGTATTTCGTTATTATTTATTCTGCGCACATAACGCAAAATGGGGCTCTAGGGACTTTACAAGTAATATATCGCTATTTATAATTGACGCTGCAATGTAACAAACAAAAGCAAAGTTATTGAAAACAATTGGGATACCAGCATTTTGCTTACCATACTGGGAATAACTTAATCATCGAATTGCACAACTAATTGTGCAATTTTTTGAAAAACTGCACAACAAATTGTGCGATTTCTCTGAAAACTGCTTGTTTTGTTGTGCAATTTGACGGGTTTTGGATTCAATCGTCGTAGGCTTTATAGAATGAAGCAATTCAACGAGCTTTATAAGAACAACACAAAAGTGTCACCAGTGGTGACACAATTGAGTTGGACAATTATTTAATAATTGCAGAAAATAGTCAATTTTTCGATAGATAACTCATTTTTGTTTCCTTTTCTATCAAAAAAGTGGCGGTTTTGGACTCAATTTCATTCAAACACTATCATATCCGCTAATTGCAGGAAATAATCGTTTGACCAGATATCCAATTCTTGCGGGCTCTTTATAAACCGCACGACATCTTTTTTAACCATTTCAATATCTGTTGTGGCAAGTCGTTCCTGTAAAAGACGCACCAACTCTTCCTTGCTCATTTCGATACCCTCGAACTGTCGTATGCGCTCTTGTAAATGAGTAAAATTTAATTTTACATTGTTCCTTACATACCATTCAAAGTCATACCAGTCGCGTCCTTTTACTCGTTGTTTCCATTTTCTGAATACAAGTGCATGCATTTTTCCGGCATACAAATCAGAAAGGACAAAACAACGTGTCATAAATGAATAGGGGAGCAATAACAACTTTTGCTCTGTGTCAAATTTCATCGGAGGGTCAATATCCACTTCGATTTTTATTTTGATTGATTTCTCTGTCCGGAATTTCAAATCATAAACAGCTGGGTTGTCTTTTAAAAAGGCAGACTCCACATGTCCGAATGACCTCTTTTCTTTCTTCGAAATGACAACATCCCTTCCCACCGCATTAAATTCATTGATAATTGAGGGAAAGTAATCTTCGAGATTAAAATTATCATCAGGTGCCATCAGTGAAAAATCCATATCTTCCGAAAAACGTTTCAACCCATGAAAAATTCGCAAACAAGTGCCGCCGTAAAAGGCTGCTTTGTTGAAAAATCCTCCACGGTAGAGCCCTGCAAGCGTTATTTCCTGCATCACTTCATATGTGGCGTTTGTTAATTCACTTTTCTTCCCTACCTCATACCGAGCCAACATTTGATCAAATATACTCATTGCTTTAACAGTTTTATCAGGTTATTAATTTCGGTTTTTTTCTTACTCAGAGCTACGCATTGCTCAAATACGGTTGCATCCATTTTATAAAATTCTTCCATATCAAAGCGGATATCCTCCTCTAAGTAAGTCTCCATATTCTTTACATATCTAAGCCGCAATCCCGGCGTGTAAACGATTAAATCACATAACGCTTTTTCGGGAGAAGCGATCAAATATGCATAATTTTCTTCAATAACTTGACGGATGCCGATTGAGTAATAATCGGACTCACAATGAATGTATTCAAAACGTCCGACTCTGTTTGTGTATAATTTGGAAGCCTTAAATGTTAATGAAGTTGTCGTATGGACTCTCTCGGGAATAAGTCCATAGTAGCGGAGTGCGTATTGCATCGAGACATAAGAGGGCCCATAAAGGTGATTAGCGATTAATTCTACCGAAAGTAATTGCTCGGAAACCGTAGGGGAAACAACATATAAACCCCTTTTTAGCCTGATCAAACTACCCTTTTGTTCAAGATTGGTTATTTTCTTCTGGGGGTGCTTGTAAGAGCCAAAAAGAGTCTCCAGTACTCCGACATCTATCGGTATTACGCCAAATTGCTTTAATTCCTTCATACCGCAAAAATAGTCATTTTTTCGATAGATAACGCAATTTTCTTTCTTTTTCTATCAAAAAAGTGGCGGTATATGGCCAAATTATTAAAAGAACTGCACCTGTTTCCGACTTCAGCGGCCGCAAATCCGCGACGATTCACCTCATGTGGCGACATTATTTCCATTTGTGAATTAATTTACCGAAGGTTATATTTGTAGGATAAAATCCCAAATCCTATGAAACATTTTCTCTATTCCCTCGTGCTGCTGCTCCTTTTGATGAGTTGCGGCAACAATAATTCTATAAATACGAAAAAAATGAACCTTGCCATGCTGGCGACTGACCTGGAAATATTGGCTGCCGATGATATGGAGGGGCGTGCCCCCTGTACGGCCGGTGGAGAGCGGGCCGTCCGCTATCTGCAATCGCGAATGGAGGAAATTGGGCTGGAGCCGGCATTTGGCGGGAGCTATTTGCAGGAAGTTCCGTTGGTCAAGATTCTCCCCGATCCTTCCGAGCCGGTGGTTATCAAGGATAAAAAGGGAGTGGTACGATATACGAACGGGACCGAAATAAGCCTTTGGAGTCCGATGTTGGCCCCTGAAGTTTCGCTTACAAACAATGAGATTGTATTTGTCGGTTTTGGAATTGATGCACCCGAACATAATTGGAATGATTTTGAAAAAATAGATGTTAAGGGGAAAACGATTATGGTGTTGGTCAATGACCCCGGATTTTTCACGCAAGATTCTACGCTTTTCAACGGCACAACCATGACCTATTATGGGCGCTGGACCTATAAATTTGAAGAAGCGGAACGCAAGGGTGCAGCGGGCTGTATTATCGTCCACGAAGATATGGCTTCCGGCTATCCGTGGGCGGTGCCCTCCCGTCATTCGAGGGATCCGGAATATTACCTGTATGATGAGGCGCAAAGCGAGAAACAGTGTAAAGTGCGCGGGTGGATCTCTCAATCTGCGGCGCACGACCTTTTGGCTCGAGCCGGATATGATTATGATGAGCTCAAAGAGGCAGCTGTCACCCGGGATTTTACCCCGGTTCGGCTCCAGGCAAAGCTCAATGTTCGTCTCCGCAATTCCTGGGAAACCTGCACTTCGCACAATGTGGCGGGGGTACTGAGGGGTTCGACCACCCCCGATGAGGCGGTTGTATATGTGGCACATTGGGATCATCTGGGCATCGGTCAACCGGTTGATGGGGATTCCATCTACAATGGTGCTTCGGATAATGCCGCAGCTATGGCATGGGTATTGGCTATCGCTGAGGAATTTAAGGTGCAACCGCAAACGGAGCGTTCCCTCTTGTTCTTTATTCCGACTGCAGAGGAGTCGAGTCTGTTGGGAAGCTATCATTATGTGGAAAATCCCGTTTTCCCGATGGAAAAAACGGTAGCCGGATTCAATTCCGATGTGATCTTGATGTTGGGAAGATTTGAAGATGTTACCGTGACCGGACTCGGGCATTCCGAATTGGATCAATATCTTGAAACAGAGGCCCTAAAACAAGGTCGTTACATTGCCAATGACCCCAATCCGGAAAATGGTATGTTCTTCAGATCCGATCAATTGGCTTTTATGAAAAAAGGGGTTCCGTTCCTATTTGCCAAAGGCTATACCCATCAGCGCGAACTTGGCAAAGAGGCGACACTTCAAATCATCGCCGATTATTGGAAAAATGTGTATCATAAACCATGCGACGAGTTTGTTCCTGAACGCGACAAACTGGACGGCCTTCTCGAAGATGCACAACTCTTTTTCAGTGTCGGCTACCGTATTGCCAATGAACAAACCTATCCACAATGGAATAAAAATTCGGAATTTTATCAGGAAAGATGTGTGGAAAGAGTTTTATAAGGACAACTATAAATAAACCATCCTAGTAGTAAAAATGATTAGCAAATTATTTTGTTAATCATTTTTGTATAAATAATATTATCAAATCGGTTTGTCAATTGCTTTTCTCTATATCTAATTACTAATAAAAATGCTATCTTTGTGGTTATTCTATCAATTAAACTACATTAACAGCATGCTTAATTTCACGAAAGCTATTGATTACCATTATGATAAATTTCCTCCAAATGAGATAGATTACTCCTTTTTTATGGATAATCTTCTAAAAGCAACTGAAGCATTGGCTCGTTTTGACCAAATGCTTAAAAACATGCATAACAATGAGATATTTCTTGCCCCATTGAGGAATCAAGAGGCTGTTATGTCCTCACGCATGGAAGGTACAATAAGTACGATGGATGAAGTTATGGAGTATCAGTTAGAGGATGAAATAAACCTAAATGTAAAAAATGATATTATAGAAACGATACTCTACCAACGAACTATGCGTAACGCACAAAAGTCAATTACTGATGGTTACGAGATTACTCCCGGTTTTATAAGATCAATGCATCAACAATTATTAAGTTTAGGTAGAGGTGCACAAAAAAATCTAGGTCAGTTTAAAGTTCAACAAAACTATTTAGGAGATGAGTTTTCAAAGTCTGTATTTTTTATACCCATCATACCTGAAAAACTACAAGAAGGCCTAGAAAAATGGAGTCATTTTGCAGAACATTCCACCTTTCCACACTTGATTAAAACAGCAATTTTGCATTTGGAGTTTGAAGCTCTTCATCCCTTTGAAGATGGAAATGGACGAATAGGCAGAATGCTCATACCTTTATTACTTTGGAAGTATAAATTAATCAATGAGCCTCATTTTTATATCAGTGGCTATTTCGATGAGCATAAAGAAGTATATATAAAAAGATTGAGGGAAGTTTCACGTACCAATAATTGGAACCAATGGATAGACTTTTTTTTACAAGCAATTACTGAACAAGCTAATAAAAACTTGGAAATAACCCAAAAAATCCAAAACCTGTATGATCAAATGAAAACAGAATTTTTAGAAACACTCTCTTCTAAATGGAGTGTTTTAACTTTAGATTTTATTTTCAGTAATCCTGTCTTTAGAACAAATAACTATTATAAACTTACAGGTATTCCGCAACCGACCGGAAATAACTTATTAAGGAAGTTGAACCATAATGGTTTACTTCTTTTAAGAGAAGAAGCCTCCGGCAATAAACCAGCGCTATATTCGTTTGAACCTTTGATGAGATTAATAAGAGTTTAATTGAGAATTTTAACGAAGTATGTTTATTAATCAAAATGATTAGCAAATTTGTTTGCTATTCGTATTTGCCACATTTTGAGTAGCGCCGATTTTTCCTATCAATAAGTGTAGCATACTCAAATTGGACGTAGGTATAATGCCTCGGAATTTTATCAAGAACGGGGCGGGAAAAAATGAAAACAAAAGTCCATATACTCCTTTTGACTTTACTGCTGGTTATTACAGCATGTAATGCCCAACATCAGATACATATTGATACCACAGAGGTTAGTTATTTCAATGAAATCACCGGCAAAAATGAAATAATGGAGAGTTACCGGATAACAAATAACTCAGACGAGGATTATTTAACCTGGGTATCATTGGAACCGATAAATGAAAGAACAAATACGGAGTTGGTTCACGATTACTTTAAAAAGAGAAAAGACGATTTCACCTTAATTGAGGCGATGTTTGAAAATATATTGGATGAGCGACCAACAATTATTGGATATTCATTTATCAAAAATATTAAACCTGGTGAAACATTTTCCTATTATATCTCCCAAAACGAAACAGTTTCAAATTTTCACCAAGAAAGAATTGTCCTTATCAAAAGAAAAGAAGTAGAACAATATCTAAGGATGCAGATTGATGACAAATACTTTTACCAGTCACCAAGTATAATTCTGACGGAAAAATAGCTTAAATCTCCGCTCAGGAGATAACCCCCTCTTTTTTGAACCATTCTATCGTATCGGCAAGAGTATCTCTAAATGGTCTGGTAGTATAACCCAGCTCATTTCGGGCCTTTTCGGATGAGAATAGGGAGTTTGTTGACAAGATATGCAATGATTGAGTGGAAAATAGCGGAGTCCGTTTTGTCAACTTGTAAAAGAGGTCATAGCTCGGCATAAATATTTTGACCAGCCACATGGGTGACATTAATCTTGGTTGCCATTTACCTGTAATATCTTCGAAAGTCCGGAAAAATTCTTTAATGGAAATATAACGGTTGCTCAGTATATAACATTCTCCCTTGCGCCCTTTTTTACAGGCAGCAATAATCCCGGCAGCTACATCGCGAACATCCACAAAATCAAAACCTCCAACTACCCCTGTAGGCATCTTACTGCGCCAACAGGTGATCACCAATTGTGCCGAGTGGTTATTTGCAGGGGAATTGGGACCGCAAATACCCGTTGGATGTATTACAGTAACATCCAGTCCCTTTTTCCCCGCATTCAGAACATACTGTGTCGCCTCAGCTTTTGTCCGGGCGTATAGTCCATAAACAAGGTCCTTGTCAAAATGATCAACCTCGCATATAACCTCTCCCTTGGGCTTTTCCGGAATGGCATGTACAGAACTTACATGCACAAGTTTGGTCACATTGTGTTTAAGTGCGGCATCTATGATATTCCGTGTCCCCTTAACATTGACATCATATACGATTTGCTGATATTCCATGGAAGTGGTCACTATGCCGGCGGAATGAATCACAAACACATCAGTATCAGGATCAACACGGAAAAAATCCTCCAAAGAAGAAGGGTCCAATATGTTTCCATAATAAACCTCAACCTGAGAAGGCAGGCGCGAGTTCAACTTATCATCCGGTAGGGCCAGTGCACGGACTTTTTTGCCGTCGGCAATCAATTGAGATACTATTGTAAGTCCTAGGTGGCCGGTTGCTCCGGTTACTAAATAGATTTCATGTTTTTGCATATTTTTAGGAATGACAAATATTGTGCCGGAAAGATATTACATTTATGTTAAGTTTTTGGGGCTCAGGACTTATGAGAGAATAATTCAATAATTTTGCAGTTAATTCTAAAAAACAACATTGATCTATTTAGCATCAAACAGTTGACGAAATACTCTTTATGGATCCTATTTATCTAATTATTGTAATCATTCTGCTGGGATTGGCAGTCCTCGACTTAATAGTGGGCGTTGCAAATGACGCCGTAAATTTTCTCAACTCCAGTATCGGATCTAAAGTAGCACCCATGTGGGTGGTTCTAACGGTTGCCTCAATAGGTATATTTCTGGGAACACTTTTTTCGAGTGGAATGATGGAAATTGCCCGAAGCGGTGTTTTCCACCCCGAAATGTTCACATTTAAAAATATCATGCTGCTTTTCCTGGCTGTCATGCTGACCGATGTGATCATGTTGGATGTGTTTAACTCACTCGGATTGCCCACCTCGACCTCCGTATCGCTGGTTTTCGAATTGTTGGGAGCGGGAGTCGCCGTTGCGATTTTTACTATTTGGCAAAACAATGGAGGCAATTTAATTGATTACATCAACTCAGGAAAAGCATTGGCTATTATTTCCGGAATTTTTCTTTCGGTGGCTATCGCGTTTGTAGCCGGTAGCGTAATCATGTATATTTCGAGACTTATTTTTTCTTTCAGTTATAAAAAGCCTTTCAAATATTTAGGGGCGATATGGTGCGGTTTTGCGCTTACTGCGATGACCTATTTTATCGTATTCAAAGGATTGAAAGGGAGCCCGTTTATAGTAACGGATTTCCTAAATATGATTGAAGCCAACATGGGCAAAACGCTTTTGATAACTTTTGCCGGCTGGACGATTATAATGGGAATACTGCAAGTATTTAGGGTTAATATATTAAAAGTTATAGTGTTGGTAGGCACAATGGCATTAGCTTTAGCTTTTGCAGGTAACGATTTGGTGAATTTCATTGGTGCTCCTTTAGCTGCATTTGATTCTTATCAACACGCGAAAGAAGTCTTTGCCGCCACAGGGTCAATTGACAATCTCTATATGCATTCACTTCAGGGAGCCGTGAAAGCCGATGTCAGAATGCTGTTGGCAGCCGGTTCTGTTATGGTATTGGCATTATGGTTTTCCAAAAAAGCACGTACCGTAACTGATACTGAGGTTAACTTAAGCCGCCAAAGTGCGGGGGTAGAACGCTTTTCCTCATCTACTCTATCACGTGCACTTGTGCGTTGGGGCGTGAGTGCCAACAAAGCGGCTAAAAGAATCTTGCCTAAATCTTGCATAGACAAAATAAACAGCAGATTTGTACTGCCGGAACAAAATTTAAAACCCGGGGCCTCTTTTGACTTAATTCGCGCCTCGGTCAACCTGACTATTGCCGCTATGCTTATAGCTTTGGGTACTTCGCTTAAACTGCCTTTATCCACCACATACGTAACCTTTATGGTCGCCATGGGTTCGTCACTTGCCGACAGAGCCTGGGGACGTGAAAGTGCAGTATACCGTATTACCGGAGTTCTTACTGTTATAGGCGGATGGTTTATAACGGCACTGGTTGCATTTACAGTATCCGGATTGGTTGCGAGTGCATTTGTTTGGGGTGGAAAAATCGCCGTTTTCGCAATGGTCGCATTGGTTGTTTTTCTTCTTTTCAAATCCTCTAAATTCCACAAAAAACGCAAATCAGCTGAAGCTGCCAAGGCACAACTTCTGGAAGATGAATCGGGAATTGTTGAGACTTCGACCACTGAAGTAAGGGAGTCTATCAAATCGTTACTCAACATTTATGATAAAACCATCAAGGCTCTTAAAGACGAAGATCGACGTCTGCTACGAAAGAATGCTTTAAAAAGCGAAGAAATATATAAAAAGTATAAGGATAAACGTACATTTGAAGTAGTTCCCACCATTCAGACTATTTCCCTGAAAGAGCTGGACATCGAGCAGGAATATGTTCAAATTGTCGATTACACCTACGAGATTACTAAGGCTTTGCGTGTAATTACTGCGGATAGTTTGATATACATCCAAAATAACCACAAAGGTTTTAACGATGAGCAGGAATCCGATCTGGAGGAACTCAGCAATCACGTAGTAAAACTGTACGAAACTTTCATGAAAAAATTGGATGAGAGCGATTATTCCAAGTTCTCCGTGATTAGTGAGCTGCGCGATGAGATTTTAGAGAAATGTGCCGATTTGACAAAAAAACAAATCCAACGGGTTAAAAGACAGGAATGTGGCACTCGAAATAGCATTTTGTTCATGACTATTTTGAACGAAACCAAAAACATCGCTTTACAATCCACCAATCTGATGAAATCGCAACGAAACATGTATAAAACGGTAAAAAGAAATGCCGAGAGAATACCTCCAAAAGAGGTGGCAACGGTCAGTTGACACATTTGACCGGATATACGAAAGCAAAACCCTAATTGATCACAATCAGTTGGGGTTTTTTAATTCATGGTGTCGATACGTTCTAAAAATGTAAGTCTTAATGCAGAAAGAGAAAGTTGAAGCAAGTAAAAATGTTTAAATTTGTGGTATTATGAAAAAAATGCAAAATAGAGGATATATCCAGGTTTACACCGGAAACGGAAAAGGGAAAACCACAGCAGCGCTGGGACTGACATTGAGAGCCGCAGGAGCAGGTAAAAAAGTATTTATAGCTCAATTCGTAAAAGGACAATGCTACTCCGAAGTAAAAGCGATAGAACAATTTCTACCGATGGTGGAGATAAAACAATACGGACTGGATTGTTTTATACGGAACAAACCTGCACAAGCCGATATTGATGCTGCACGAATGGGATTGCATGAAATTAAAGAGATCATCCTCTCCGGAAAATATGATGTCGTGGTATTGGATGAAGCCAATATTGCTCTTTTCTACGGACTCTTTTCAGTTCAGGAATTAATCGATATCATCACGCAAAAACCAAAAGAAACCGAAATCGTCATTACCGGCAGATATGCCCCGCCTGAATTGATCGAAGTGGCCGATCTGGTCACTGAAATGAAAGAGATCAAACATTATTACACCAAAGGCATAGAAGCTCGTAGCGGGATAGAACACTGACCTATTCCAAAATGCCCCGACACTGATACACCCAGTGGGTACGTGATCCGCAACTGCCGAAATTGATAGCCCATAAAGCATCTTTCGATCCTGAAGGTATCACCAATACATAGTCGCACTCTCCGCTTTTGGGCGCACCTTTACGAGAACATACTGACATACTGCCTATCAGATTCTCTTGCGTTGAGCGAGTAGCCCAAATTGTGACAGCACCCATACCACACTCTTCAATGTCAAAATTCACACCAGTAGTCACACACCAAGTATAATCGGTTTCAGTTTCAGAAGTGGTTTTTACCGTGACATGCAGCCTGACGACGTCCTTATAGTTCATTACCTTTGGAGGCGAGGTGCAGGTGGCTTCGAACGAGGCCGACTGTATCGGCCAACCCATAGAGGAGTCGACTCGTTTTGTTCCCACACTTAATTGATGATGTCCCTCAGAGGCCTTGTAAGAGTTCCAATAGTGCTCACCTGAACTGCTTTCGGTCCTGTTGACCTCCACCCTGACAAAGTACCACGAACGATCTCGGTTCAGCGCGTCTAAATCTCGCTGCACACGACCGCCATAGAAACCTTGTGCGTGCGCCCAAGCATAGAACTTCTTAGTGTCAGGGAAAAAAGTGAGATATTGGTACACCATCTGTGTCAATATTTCCTCATTGGTATTCATATTCCAATCCGCATTGCAAGGTATCTTGCCATTAACCACAAACTCCTTGCGGAAACGTTCAGTCAGGTTATACAGGATATTAATGCGAACAGTCAGATCCATGTCGTAGTCAAACCTGCAATGTCCGCGCTGAAGTAAAAAGCCCTCTTTCCACAAGTTAAATTGTTTTCTGATCTTTATCTCCTCATCATCGAGTTTGTGCCTGTCCCTAATACGCTGTTCGAACATCTGGCGAATTTCAGCTTCCGTCATCTTCCCGTCTATCTGGTATTGCCGGATGATAGCTGCCATATAGGTATTGGCAATCGAGCTCCAGTTATCGTCGGAAATACGCCCGTTACTGTCCGGAGAGAGCTTTAGATACATCTGGAATGACTCCTCCGTGTTATTGTCCACCCAAAAATCTTTCAGGAACTTGATGATTTCGGCCTCTTTCTTAATCACACCGATAAGCGGCACCATTTTGGTGGAAAGGGACTTCATTTGGTCAACGGCGAAATCCTTAAAATAATCCCTCGCCAAATCTGTAGGCGAGACACCTTCACCTAACTTCGTAGCCCAATCTTTGACATTGCTTCTTGTAAGGTGTTTCTCCAGCGTTTTGACGATCGGGTTGTCCTTATCAACTTTGCCTCGCTCTTTGTATTGTTTCTGATAGGCAGCAAAGAGCAATTCGAGCGATTTCTCCTGAAGTTTCTCGACGGCCTTATCCTTGATGGCCGTATCAGGATCTTCGCTGTTGATCAGTTCTATGGCATCGGAGAGATATTCGTTGTCGGAAGCTACCTTACGGAGAATTCTTCCCAAAAGCATATCATTTCCAAGACCTGCGTCTTCCATCACGTCAGACATCCTGTCACTGAAAGTTTTTTTCAGATCGTTATCGCGCATGCTTTTCTGATAGCCACTATTTGCTAAACGGGGTGCCAGTATATCAAGCAAATCTTCATCCGTTTTCCAGAGAACACCACCTATAGAAAAGTGAGAAGTCTTGAACGTCACCCTTTTCTTTTGCAAATCTGCCGCATTAGGAACCATATATACCGGTTCCCCATCGGTTATGATGACGCCCAAAAGATTGTCATAATCTTCTTTCTTGATTTTGCCGGGAATGCTGAAAGTAATGGTTGCCAGTTCGTTTAGGAACACATGTTCCTGATCACCCAGTTTCATATTAATGGGTGTACCGATAAAATGGAAACCCTGACTTTCGAGTTCTTTCTTTTGCTCTGCCGAAATGGGTTTGTACTTTAGTTTCTCCGCATCTGCATGTGCACCTTTGGGCACCTTCACATTGTATTTAAATTCGGGGCCATCAATGTCGCACCCCGCGAACATCATGGTAATCAGCACCATAATAAATAGGTTGGCAATTCTCGTTTTCATATTATAACCCTCTTTGATTATTGATACCGGTAAAGTTAATATGAAACAACGATATATTTATGCTGTTTATAACAACCGGTACGATTTGCGTAACAACCGATATGTTTTACGTAATATTTGGTAGATTTAACAATTATTTGGGGCAATTTTAATGTTTAGAATTTGGCAATGTTCAACATTAAAAAGATGAATAATTCATCTTTACCATCAACTTGCCTCCGGCTTGAAGTTAAAAGATATTTATGATCTCTTCCCTTTGGGGCCTGCCCGCGACGCTTGCCGTATTGATGGCCGGAAACAGGTTGATAACTTTTGAAAAACTTTATTGTTTTAATAGAAAGAATAGGTTACATTTGTGACGCATTTGGTTCTTGTCCGAATCTCTTTTCGGATAAAGATGAAAAGGGAATGCCGTGAAAGTCGGCAACAGTTCCCGCTGCTGTAAGCTCTATATGATGTACTGGACAATTTCTTGGCCACTGTCACGATGAAACAATCGGATGGGAAGGCGTTCAGAGACAAGAGTAAGTCAGAAGACCTGCCAATTTGCATAAAATAAACTTTTTGATGTCTTTCGGGTTAAAAGGCAGTCCAAAATAGACTTAAACCATCAAGCCTTAAGCTATTGTTTTTAGACTATCTTGATATACCGACACACCTCAAAAAAGTGTGCAGGAACTGCATTGATTAAATGGAATAATCTATTGTTGTATAAAAATCTAAATAGTCTTATAAATTGGTAAACAAGGAAATTTATATCGTGAAAAGAGATGGGAAACGGGTGCCGTTTTCCATAAAGAAAATAGAAAATGCCATTGCCAAAGCATTTTTATCAGTAGGCACTTTTGCTACGCAAGATGACTTTATCGCCATTCTTTCACGCTTGCATATCTCAGACGGGATGACGGTTGAAGAAATTCAAAATCAGGTGGAAATAGCGCTGATGGCGGAAAAATATTTCGCCGTAGCCAAATCCTATATGCTTTATCGTCAAAAGCATACCGAAACGCGCGAAATTCGGGACAGAATGAATTTTATGATGAACTACTGTGAAGCGGAAAATGCTGCCACCGGAAGCAAGTTCGATGCAAATGCCAATGTGGAGAAGAAAAACATTGCAACACTTATTGGCGAACTGCCTAAAAAAGGCTTCATCAACCTCAACCGAAGGATGCTCACCGACAAAATAAAAGAGATGTACGGAAAGGAATTTGCCGACAAATATATCGGTATGCTCAACGAACATTTTATTTATAAAAATGATGAAACCAATCTTGCCAACTATTGCGCCAGCATTACCATGTATCCATGGTTACTGAACGGCACCGTTCCTATCGGCGGCAATTCAACGCCACCCACCAATCTTAAATCATTTTGTGGCGGATTCGTGAATCTGGTTTTTATCGTTTCCAGTATGTTGAGCGGAGCCTGTGCCACTCCCGAATTCCTATTGTATATGGACTATTTTATACGCCTGGAATATGGCGATGATTACTATAATCGCATTAATGATGTGGTAGATTTATCCAAGCGTCGCCGTACTCTCGACAAAACTATTTGCGACTGTTTTGAGCAAATTGTCTATTCAATAAATCAACCCACCGGAGCCCGCAATTTTCAGGCTGTCTTCTGGAATATCTCCTACTACGACCGCCCATATTTCGAAAGTCTGTTCGGCGAATTTATATTTCCCGATGGCAGTCGTCCTATCTGGGAATCCCTCAGTTGGTTTCAAAAAAGATTTATGAGGTGGTTCAATGTGGAACGAACCCGGGCGGTACTTACATTTCCGGTAGAAACCATGGCGCTACTTGCCAAAGGCGACGATCTGATTGATACTGAATATGCAGATTTTACAGCGGAAATGTATTCTGAAGGACATTCATTTTTTACCTACATGAGTGAAAATGCCGATTCTTTATCGAGTTGCTGTCGACTACGCAACGAAATTCAGGACAACGGATTCAGTTACACGCTTGGTGCGGGTGGTGTTTCTACCGGTTCGAAAAGCGTTTTAACCATCAACCTCAACCGCTGTATACAATATGCCAAACGTATCGGAAGGCCATATTTGGATTTTTTGGCTGAAGTAGTGGATATGACTCACAAAGTACAACTCGCTTACAACGAAAACCTGAAGATGTTCCAGAAAAAGGGGATGTTGCCCCTCTTTGATGCCGGATACATCAATATGGGAAGGCAATATCTGACCATCGGAGTAAACGGATTGGTTGAAGCAGCCGAATCATGCGGTATTGAAATAAATGACAATCCCGAATATGTGACTTTCGTTCAGGAAATTCTTGGACTTATCGAGAGTTATAACAAAAAATATCGTTCAACTGACGTGATGTTCAACTGTGAAATGATTCCCGCTGAAAATGTGGGAGTAAAACATGCCAAATGGGATAAGGAGGATGGCTATTTCGTTCCGCGCGATTGCTACAACAGCTATTTTTATCGTGTGGAAGATAGTTCGCTCAACGTTATCGATAAATTTAGGCTGCATGGACGACAATATATAGATAGATTAACGGGAGGTTCGGCTCTTCATATGAATCTGGAAGAGCATCTGACGAAAAATCAATATCGTCAGCTTTTGCGCGTTGCAGCTCGAGAAGGGTGTAATTATTTCACCTTTAATATTCCCAACACAGTGTGCAACGAATGTGGTTGTATCGATAAACGGTATTTAAAACAATGTCCTAAATGTGCATCACACGACCTGGATTACCTGACTCGCATTATAGGTTATATGAAACGGGTAAGCAATTTCTCAGCAGCACGACAGGTAGAAGCAAGTAAGCGCTATTATGGAAAATGGGATCAAAACAAAGGGGTCGCTGTATGCTAAAGTATGTGGATTATGACATTGTTTTTCAAGAAATCCCGGATGAAGTAACGCTGGCCATCAATTTATCCAATTGTCCATACTGCTGTGTAGGATGCCACAGTCCACATTTACGCGAAGATATTGGGGAAGAACTCTCTGAAGCTGCCCTTTCCGATTTGATTTCCAAATATGAGAATGCTATAACTTGCGTCTGTTTTATGGGCGGTGATGCCACTCCCGAAGGGTTGTGTAAATTGGCCGCTTTTGTTAGAAAAAAATGGAACGGTGCAATTAAGATTGCATGGTACTCTGGAAACAATACTTTGTACAACAAAGAGTTTACACGTTTTTTCAACTATATCAAACTGGGAGAATTTATTCAAACGCTTGGCGGATTGAATAAAAATACCACTAATCAGCGTCTCTATCGTATCAACAACGACACAATGGAGGACATAACCCCATTAATGCAGAGATAATTAGCAATAATCCCGAAAGTTATACAAAAAACTTTCGGGATTATGATCAAAAATTATTCTCTTTACTACGGTATTGTTATCTTCCTACCTTCATTACTTCACCATGGTCCTTGACAATGGCACGAAGCCAGCGCTCGCGGGGAATATCGTTGATGGGACGTGCGGGAATTCCCTTGCCGGAGCCATTATCCTTGAATGTACCATCCTCATTTTGCTGCTTGATGTTGCCGTCAATGAACTTGATAAGCAGAAACTCCTCCAACTCCTTCCATCTGTTGAAAAGCTGTTCCGATCTCTTAACGGAGAATTCTGTAAGAGAGGCGATAGCCTGTCCTCTGTTGCCGGCCTCCAGCATCTTGAGCGCTTTTGCATCACTCTCTTTGACAAGCTCCAGGCTACCTAGTTCAAAAGCGTCGATCTCAGCTCTGAGAACCGGCTCTACTCTATTGTAAAAGAGATATGCAAAGTGAGTCACTTTGTTGAAAAGCCAGAATGCAGAGGTAGGCGAATAGGTAGTCATACCGCCGTTGCCCACTCTGAAGCACTCGGGAACCTCAGTAACTGAGGTGTAGATAGGGGTCAGCACAGAGGTAGCAGCATCATCTACCCCAAACCAAATCACTCCTCCGATCTCGTCCGGAAGCCAACCGCGGGATTGGGCAACAAACCAGAATCCCGTCTGCTGGGTGGCGATTGAGCGCTCATAACGATATGTCACTCCATCCACTTGAAAGCCCATTGGGCGCCATCTGTAGGGAATCTCGTGAGGACCCGCACCCACATCATATCTGAAGTCCATTGGAGTATCCTCGAAATGGTCTCTCATCACATCAGCGAGCTCTTTAACTCCAACTTTCTCCGTGGGTTTTATATAGAGCGGCATCTTGTTGTCAGGGTTGTGCCCGAAAGCAAAATCGAGATAGTTGTCCGCATCGAATGTGCCTTTACCCAGAATATTGAAAGCTGCCCACACTCTGGCCTCACAACCTCTGAGTGCACCCCAATCAGCGGGAGCGTACGCATCACAGAAACTGAAATCCTCATCTTTGCCGGTGAAGTAGCCCTTGGAGCGGGCAAATGAGATTACATCTGGAGCATAGAGGCAGTTTTCGGGATCATCGAGGGGGAATTTGTGAATGCGGCTCTGATTGGCATGTGCGTTTATATATCCGTCGGGAATCCTGATGGCTACCCAAACGGCTCCAAGTTCTTCACCCTTGCCCACAATTTCCATTATCCAACACTCATCCTTGTCTGCGATTGAAAATGTTTCTCCGTCCGAAGGGAATCCGTATGTTTGGAGAAATTCGTCAATGGTCTTGATGGCCTCGCGTGCAGTGCGTGCCCTCTGGAGTGTTACGTAAATGAGGGAACCATAGTCCATTATACCGTGAGGGTTGGCCAATTCCCGACGTCCTCCAAAGGTAGTCTCGGCAATAATCAGCTGGTGTTCGTTCATATTGCCTACAGTCTGGAATGTACGCTCAACCTGGTCGATCAGGCCGAGGTATTTACCCGAATCCCACTCGTAGATCTCCATTTTCGATCCTTTAGGCCACACAGCGGCGGGAACATGATAAAGTTCACCATAGAGCTGGTGGGAGTCAGCGGAGTAAGTCACCATACAGGAACCATCTTTGGAGGCACCTTTGGTCACAATAACATTGGTACATGCGTTGGCTTCCACCCGTCCCAGCCAAAAAGCGAGCGTCAGGCAGATTACGATTTGGAATATTCTCTTCATTGTTTTCAGTTTTTTTATTAATAATTTCACGAATATAATAAAAAACTTGTTATCGGGATATTTATTATCTTTGCAACCTGTAATAACTTTCACATCATGAGATACTCCAAGTTTTTGTTGACGATTATGCTGATACTGCTTTGCGGTAGTCTTTTGTATGCGCAAAATCCTCAAGGTGAGCAGGGTCCGACTAATTTTGTAGAGATGGCCGCCAAAGAGGCAGACAATCTGATGAAAGAATTCGATCTGGATTTCCGACAGGTCTTTCTCATAGATTCCCTTTTGCAGGATATGATGCCGAAAATGAATGAGGAGATGACTGCCATTCAGCGCTCAGGTGCCACCAATCGCGAAATCTTTATGATCACATATGACAAATGGCTCGACGCCATTGACAAGGAATACGAGAAAATATTCAACGAAGAGCAGTGGAAACGATACCTCAAGTCGGCTCGCGGCAGAGAGAAACGCAAACGTGATAAACGTATGGCCGAGAGGGAAAGTATGTAGTATGTAGTGAGAAGTGTATAGTGTGAAGTTGGTAGCAATGAGGAATTAGCAATTAAGAGTTAAGTAATAACAATTAGAAATAGAGAGAATAATTAATTAAAAAGCAGCAAATGTTAGCAAAAGAATGGTTAAAGAACGCTCAGGGCGTTATGAACAAGATTGAGGCAACTCAGAT
This sequence comes from Bacteroidales bacterium, assembly GCA_033811195.1. Taxonomy (GTDB): domain Bacteria; phylum Bacteroidota; class Bacteroidia; order Bacteroidales; family UBA932; genus Cacconaster. The sequence continues at coordinate 89,332 of JAPXOZ010000005.1, forward strand.
GGAGAATATCCGCAAGGTTGCGGAAGTAATGGCAGACACTATCCAATCAGGCCGTTGGGTCCACACTTTTGGTTGTGGCCACGCCACTCTCCCCATAGAGGAGATGTATCCCCGCATCGGCGGTTTCATAGGATTTCACCCCCTGTGCGAACTTCCCCTTACTTTTTTCACCCATATTACCGGTGAAATGGGTATTGACCAGTTCCTGTTCCTCGAAAGAGCCGAAGGTTATGGCAAAGCCATTATGAAGGGTTGGAATTTCGACGAAAAAGACGTGCTCTGGCTCTTCTCACATACCGGCATCAACGCCGTCAACATTGACGTTGCCCTTGAAGCAAAAAAGCGCGGTATGAAGGTCATAGTATTTGGCTCGGCAGAGCAGACGGGCAACAAGATCCCCCGTCACTCAGGCGGTAAAAACCTCTTCCAGATAGCCGACTACGTGGTGGATACCTGTTGTCCCCTCGTCGATGCATCAGTTGACCTCAAAAACCACCGGGACAAGATCGGTCCCGTATCCACAGTAGCATTCGTAACTACAGTATGGATGACCATCTGTACCGTTGCCGAGATTCTGGCGGATCGCGGAGAAAAACTCTTTATCCACCCCTCTCATAATGTGCCCGGGGATACCACGGCCCAAGAGCGTCTGGATGCCTGTATTACCGAGTACAAGAGGAGAGTAAGAGGTCTTTAATTTTACACTACAAAATATCAGGGGGTGGCCGCAAAGTCGCCCCCTCTTAATCAATATGAAGAACAAATTTATAGCACTGTTAAAGCAGGAAGTTAAACCGGCTCTGGGATGCACCGAACCCATAGCAGTGGCTCTCGCAGTGGCCCGCAGTTGCGAACTCCTGAGGAGTATTTCTCAGGAACCTGACCATATTGATGTCAAAGTAAGCGGAAATATCCTTAAAAATGGCATGGGCGTGGGAATCCCCGGAACCAATGGTATGGTAGGACTTCACATAGCAGCAGCATTGGGATGCACTTGCGGCAATTCAGCATACTGCCTCGAAGTACTAAAAGAGGTGGATGAAGAAAGCCTTGCCCGGGCACAGGAAATGGTATCTGCAGGATACGTAACAATTTCACTTGCAGAGACCGGGGAGAAGCTCTATGTCTCCGCAGAAGCCCGTTCTTCCAGTGGCAAAGAGAGTCACAGAGCACTTGCTATCATAAGCGGCAGTCACGACTCTATCGTGTGCGAAGAAATAGACGGTAAAATCATCAGTTCTATCGAGAAAAACGATAATGATAACTCCACAGGCAGCTTGATTGAACCTGATTTTGCAAGAAAAATCACTATTGAACAAATACTCGATTTTGCCACCCATACTCCATTTGAGGAGTTGGAGTTTATTATGGATTCCGTCACTCTCAATAAGGCTCTCGTGGACGAAGGGCTTCGCAAGGAGTATGGACTTCAGGTAGGCAGGAGACTTCTGGTACCGGAAAACCGTTGTGTTTTTGGAGACAATCATCTCACCTATGCGATGGCTTATACAGCAGCAGCCTCTGATGCGAGGATGGCGGGCTGTGCTCTTCCTGCCATGAGTAACTCCGGTAGTGGTAATCAGGGTATTACGGCCACAGTCCCGGTTATTGCCATAGCAGAAAAAATCGGTGCCAGTCGTGAAGAATTGGCAAGAGCACTGGTAATAAGTCATCTGGTGGCTATTCACATCAAAGGACATCTGGGAAAACTCTCAGCCTTATGTGGATGTGTTATTGCCTCCACTGGCTCAGCAAGCGGCATTGTCTATATGCGCAATGGAGGTTACGAGCAGATCTGTGCTGCCATAAAAAATATGATAGGCAATATTACCGGAATGGTTTGCGACGGAGCCAAAGTGGGATGCGCACTAAAAGTGGCCTCAGGAGTAGCCAGTGCGCTACAATCTGCAGTGCTGGCGCTCGATGGTATCTGCATATCTTCCAACGACGGCATCATAGAGGAAGATATCGAAAAAACCATTGCCAATCTCGGTAAAATCGGCTCTATAGGTATGCAGAGCACAGATGAAATGATTCTGGATATAATGGTATGTAAATAGAGGGTGCGGGGTGCAGGATACGTGTTGCGTGTCATGTGTCATGTCCTGAAATAAGTTTACACTTCAATCAGGAAAAATTATGTTATTAACGCAACAAATACATCTAAAATGAAAACCATAATTAAAGCTGTATCGCTATTTTTGCTATCAATTTTAGTTCTATCATGTAATTCCACAAGCAAAAACAAGGAAATTGATACAACTCTTGATGATGCATTACTATGGCGCATCTCCGGTAATGGTCTTTCAAAAGATTCATTTCTTTTCGGTACCAGGCATATCGTTTCATCTTCCTTTTTGGATTCTATCCCTGAAGTTTTATCTATGATTCAAAATTCAGATTGTCTTATTACGGAAGTAGATATTAAGTCAAAGCCACCTATCAAAAGTCTCGGAATTGTTTTTAAAAAGGTTGTTAAAGATGCTTCCAAACATTTTCTTCCTGAAGATATAAACTACACAAAACTATATAAAACAGCAGAAGAGTACTATTCTGTGGATGACTTATTGCACAAATACGATTTAGGAAAACTGCATGATATGAGGCTCTCTCCTATGGCACTTCAGTATTGGTTGATGCTTTTAAGTTTAAATGAAGATAAGTGTTTACAACTTGAACCCTATTTTGTTGAGAAGGCCACAGAGGCCGGTAAGCATCGCCTGTATTTGGAAACCATGGATTATCAACTAAAGCTCTTGTTCACATATATTGGTAACTCGTTACCATTTAATGAATCCCTTTCTATTGAGGAACAAGCCAAGGAATTATATAATTATGCAAAAAGCTCATCCTCCGGTACCCCTATCCCCTTGTTAGATTCAGATGAAGAAAAATACATGAGTCAGAAATTGACGGAAATGGAGTGTGATCCGGAGACATATAAGATGCTCGTATCTAAAAGAAATAAAAAGTGGATCCCGAAAATCGTCAAACAGATCCATGAAGAACAAAGTTTTATAGCGGTTGGTGTCTTGCATTTAGTCGGGGAAGACAGCCTGATTTACCTGTTGAGAGAGAAAGGATATGAAGTTTCGCCAGTCAAATGATAAGAGCTGCTCCTAAAGCATAATCATGGTTAATATAAAAACGGGTAAAAACATCAAAGACTACCGCAAAAATGCCGATTAAAACACCACAAAAACGCCGACCATAAAACCACAAAAACGCCGATTTGCTTGCGTATTTGTTTGGAGATTAGTATCTTTGTTTCTAAAGAACATTTAAACATTATGGTGTATTTTAATCGAACAGCCGATAGGATGCTCAAAGAACTACTTGATGCATTTGGAGCTGTACTAATAGAAGGGCCTAAATGGTGTGGCAAAACTACAACTGCCTCTCAAAGAGCTAATAGCATAATAAAAATGCAAGATACAGACATGAGAGCAGAGTACCTTGCAACCGCCAATTCAAAACCATCCTTATTACTCATGGGTGAAGTCCCCCGCCTTATTGATGAATGGCAAGATGCCCCTGTTTTATGGGATGCTGTCCGTACTCAGGTTGATGAGAGGGGCCTTCCCGGCCAATTTATACTAACAGGTTCTAATACTGTGGATAAATCTGAGATTTTGCATTCCGGAACCGGTAGAATAGCAAGGATGAGAATGTTACCAATGAGCTTATGGGAATCGAAAGAGTCCACAGGCGAGGTTTCTTTGCAAGAGTTGTTCAACAACTCCACCTATGATATTGATGGAAAAAAATCCGACATAAGTATAGAAGGTCTTATATTTGCCACATCTCGTGGCGGATGGCCGGCTTCTTTATTTGCCCGATCCTCCAAAGCACAACTTTTGATTGCCAAAAATTATGTTCGTTCTGTTTGTGATGAAGATGTTTCTCGTGTTGATGGAAAACAACGAGATAGTAAAATTGCCGGATTCCTACTCAGGTCTTATGCTCGTAATATTTCTACTCTCGCTAAAAAAACAACACTGTTATCAGATATAACAAGTTCGGGTGAAGTCTCTTTGTCGATGGATACTTTCAGAGATTATGAAGGGGCTTTAGAACGCCTTTTTGTCATACAGAATATTGATGCATGGAGTCCTGCTATTCGAAGCAAGACGGCTATTCGAAGCACCCCTAAAAGAGGCTTTTGTGATCCCTCAATTGCGGTTGCACTACTTGGAATGTCCCCTAAAACCATGTCTGTCCAATTAAAAACTTTCGGATTTATTTTTGAGCAGATGTGTATTCGAGATTTGAGGGCATACACAATGGATATAAATAGCCATGTTTCGTATTATCATGATCGCTATGGGCTTGAGGCAGATATTGTACTTCACTTGGAGGATGGCAGATACGCATTGATCGAATGTAAACTGGGAAGCAAAGAGATAGATGCCGGAGCTGAGCACCTACTTGAATTAAAAAGGCTCATTCAGGAATACAATAAACAAGAAAAACAAATGCCAATACGAGAGCCTAATTTGCTGATAATTTTAACTGGTGGAAAAATGGCATATACCCGTAATGATGGCGTTAAAGTTATCCCTCTTGGCTGCTTGAAAGACTAATCTATACACAACATCAAAGGCTACCACAAAAACGCCGATTAAAACACCACAAAAACACCGACCGGAAAGCCGCAAAAACAAAAAAACCAATAGCTAACAGCCAGCAGCTAATGACTAACGGCAAATAGTCACAATCTCTTCTACACTTGAAAAGCGATACTGTGCAGGGATTCCTTGAAAACCGCGGTTGCGCCAGTCGGCGAGGGCAAAGTCAATTCCTGCTGCACGGGCACATTCGAAATCATATTCCGTATCTCCGAAATAGATACACTCCTCTACTGTCGCACCGGAATGGGACAAATAGGCCAAAAGCGGATCGGGCCAGGGTTTGTGACGCTCCGAATCATCACTTGTGATGACTGTCTCGAAAAGATCTTTCCATTGTGACAGACGAGGATCGTAATTGAACTCAAAGCGGCTTCGTGAGGTCACAACACCCAATTTGAAGCCCATTTCGCGAAGGCGGGGAAGCATTTCGGAGACACCCTCAAACGGAACAATCAGATACATCAATTCCTGAAAATTCTTCTCCCAACTGTGTGCTGCCGCCTCAACATCCTTAAAACCAATTTTTTGAGCCACGACCATAGTCGGAATTCCAAAATAGGGATAGAGCTCATCGTAGGTCATATCTTTGCCCATAAGCTCCTTAACGCTCTTTTGCAAAGAGAGTACACCGGTCTTCTCGGTATCGAGCAATGTGCCGTCTATGTCAAAAATCAAATGCTTGTATTTCCTCTGCTTCATATCCTCCCTCTCCATCATAAGCCCAGATATGCCTTTTGTTCTTCGGTAAGCACATCAATGGTCACTCCCAGACTCTCCAACTTCTTTACAGCCACATAATTGTCTATTTGCTCAGGAACAATGACTATCGAAGGAGGCAGTTTGCCGCGACTCTTTACCAAATATCTTGCGCTGAGTGCCTGTATGGCAAAACTCATATCCATAATTTCGGCGGGATGCCCATCCCCGGCTGCCAAATTGACCAACTTGCCCTCCGCGATGACATAGATGCAGCGACCATCAACCATTCTGTAGCCGGTGAGGTTAGTACGCGCTTCAAAACTCTCGACAGCTATTTGCGAGAGTTGTTCCACCGATACTTCGCAATCAAAATGGCCTGCATTGCAGCAGATGGCGCCAGCCTTCATCTTTTTAAAACTTGAGGCAGTAATGACGTCTTTACATCCTGTAACTGTCACGAAGATATCACCAATGGGAGCTGCATCCTCCATCGTCATTACCTTAAAACCATCCATAACCGCCTCCAGAGCCTTTATCGGCTCCACCTCGGTCACGATGACCGATGCTCCCAGCCCTTTTGCTCTCATTGCAACGCCTTTACCGCACCAACCATAGCCCGCCACCACTACATTTTTGCCGGAAACTATGAGATTAGTAGTACGATTGATGCCGTCCCAAACGGATTGGCCTGTGCCATACCGATTGTCAAAAAGATACTTGCAATGGGCGTTATTGACCATTACCATCGGATATTTAAGGGTATCGGTCTGAGCCATCCTTATCAGGCGGTTGATGCCGGTAGTGGTCTCCTCACAACCTCCGATAACCTTATCAAGCAAATGTGCGTATCGGGTATGCATCAGGTGAGTCAGGTCACCTCCGTCATCGATAATGATATTGGGGCCGCACTCCAGCACACTGCAAAGGTGACGGTCATATTCTTCTGCCGAGGCATTATGCCATCCGAAGACATTTAGTCCCTCTTTTACAAGGGCCGCCGCTACATCATCCTGCGTCGAGAGCGTATTGCTGCCGGTGACATACATTTCGGCTCCGCCGCCGGCAAACACTAAACAAAGGTATGCCGTCTTTGCCTCGAGATGGACCGAAAGTGCTATCTTGATCCCCTTGAAGGGCTTTTCTTCGATAAATTCCTTTTCAATGGAACTGAGTACGGGCATATTCCGCTTCACCCAGTCAATCTTGCGTTTACCGCTCTCCCAAAGATTGATATCCCTAATTTCGCTCATTATTTTTTTTATTGTTTGATTTCATTTTATCTATTTTGATCAGAACGGGGAGATGGTCACTGTAACCGTTCTGAAAACTGTTGCCGTTGTAGCTGCGTTTTGGCCACCCTTTCTGCAGCATGAAGTTGCGTTTGAAGATTTCACAATAGTGCTTTTGATTCATCTTGACAAGTTTCAAACCAGGTATTTCGGGAAATGTCTCGAGCAGGCTCGGACTGACGATGATATTGTCGAAGAGGTTCCACCGATGATTGTGGATGCTGGTACCGAGTCCTTCGTCATGAAGCACCCAAAAGGGATTGAAATAATCGTCCTTTTCTACTAAGGAAATCTTTTTTCTTGCCCTGAGCAAAACAGAAAGGGATTCGTCGGAAGGCGAATCGTTCATATCCCCCATCACCACAATTTTGATATCGGGATATTTTTCACGCATCGTCAATGCGTGGTTATAGATAGTCTCAGTACCGGCACGACGAAATCCGACAGAGTTTTTAACACCTGTCCTCCTTGAAAGGAGATGACAGACATAAAAACAGAACATCTCTCCATCAATCTTGCCTCGAGCGAAAAGTATATCGCGGCCTATATATTCACGGCCACTGCGCAATTCCAGCTTCACGGGGCAACTCTCTTCGAGCTTAAACTTGTCCGGACGATAAAACAATCCCACATCTACTCCCCTGACGTCATTTGACTCATAATGGATACATCTGTATCTGGCACCGCGAATGCGTCTTTGATCGGCCAGATCCTGCATCACTGCCAGATTCTCCACCTCGGAAACACCTATCACCACGGGAAATCCTACATGTGCGTTGGATACGGTGGAAATGACCTCAGCCAGATTCTCAAGTTTCTTATGATACTTCTGCGTCGTCCATCTTTTGGGGCCGGAAGGAGTGAATTCCTCATCCTCCGTATTTGGGTCGTCCGAAGTGTCATACAGGTTCTCGAGGTTGTAAAACATTATGGTGTAAGACATCCGAATATGGGTATTGATGAGCAAAAATAGTGATAATTATCCATTTTTTACTAACTTGCGTTTTATTTAACTGCGAAAACTATGTATGAACAGCTATTGAATCTTGATCCGGTCAAGATTAATTTCTCCAAAGCGGGAATGGATATGATCAATATCGTGCTCGCATTTGTCATGTACGGTGTTGCACTAGGAATTAAACCCTCATTGTTCAAAGAGGTTTTCAAAAAACCCAAATCGGCGATTCTGGGCGCCATCTGTCAGATGGTACTTCTGCCTGCACTCACATTTCTTCTTGTAATCATACTTAACGATCGTATCACACCTATGGTGGCTATGGGTATGTTACTGGTAGCAGCCTGCCCGGGAGGCAACATATCCAACTTCATGTCTTCACTTTCTAAAGCCAATATTGAGCTCTCTGTAACTCTAACAGCTCTCAGCACCTCTCTTGCACCGCTTACCACTCCCGGTAACTTCGCCCTTTGGGGTGGACTTTATGTCAGATACCTCAACAAACAAGCTGCAGGAGCTTTACAGCCTCTCGAGATTCCCATCTCCGAAGTTATGATCACAGTCTTTATCCTGCTGGGCATACCCCTGATTTTGGGTTTGTTGACCAATAAGTATCTTCCCAAGGTTTCAGAGAAGCTTAAAAAGCCAATGCAGATATTTTCCATACTCTTTTTTCTTTTAATGGTAGTCCTCGCATTTGGCAATAACTTACAGCTATTTCTCCAGTACATCTGGTATATTTTCTTCATAGTATTGATTCACAATGCGCTGGCTTTGTCTATCGGCTATGGCGTTGGCACTATCTTCAAAACACCTCGTGAAGACCGCCGCACCATCACCATCGAGACCGGCATACAGAATTCGGGACTAGGTCTGGTGCTGCTGTTCAATCCAAAGATATTCCCTCCCGATCTGATGAACGGAGGAATGCTCTTTATCACCGCCTGGTGGGGTATATGGCACATAATATCAGGACTGGCAGTCTCTGCATTGTTTAATTATTCCACCAAAAGACGTCTTGCCAGGGCGCAAAAAGTCAATGTGTAAATCAAAAAAACATAGAAAGATTTACGATGTGGATCGCTTATACGCCTTCCTCAGACCCTCTGTCGATGCGTTTATCAAAGCTTCCTATCAAAAGATTCTTTTCCTCAATACGGATAGAATCCCGAGAGATGCTGCGGTTATTTTTACTCCCAATCATTGCGATGCGCTTATGGACCCTCTCCTGGTACTGGCTTCCAACAGGGATAGAAAAGTATTCATTGCGAGAGCGGACATTTTCAAAAAACCGATGCTCCGTAAAATCCTCACCTTTTTCAAGATGATCCCCATCAACCGCATCAGAGACGGCATCAGATCGGTGACGGCAGTCGAGGAAACCATCAGGGTCTCCATCGAGGTACTGGAGAACAATGTGGGTATATGTATCCTCCCTGAAGGTACTCACCGTCCAATGCACAGCCTGTTACCCATAGGTAAAGGCATCGCCAGGATTGCGTGCGGTGCCTACGATGCTCTGGGTGATGACCACCCGATATATATTATGCCGGTGGGAGTGGAATACGGCGACTATTACAGGTTCAGGTCCACGGCCATAGCCAACATAGGAGAGCCCTTCAACGTATCGGAATTTATCTCTTCGCAACGCCGGGAGGGTATGTCGGAGCGCGACATAATGGAGGCCATTCGGCAGCAAGTCAAAGAGCGTATCCAGGAGCTGATAGTTTATATTGACGATGATGAGCAGTATGAGGCCGTCTGGGAACTGGCAAAGCTCCACAGTGGCCAAATATGCAAATATCGCGTTAAAGAGCGCTTCGATGCCAATAAGGATATCATAAGTCGCATCAAGCAGTTAAGAGAAAGAGACCCGAAGAGAGCGTCCGTGCTTTTTAAGAAGGCAGACAAACTCAGGGAGCGCCGTCTGAAATCCAAAGTAAGCATTCACGCCATACACCGCAAGCGTCCTCTGCTTGCTGCGATCCTGGGCACTCTGGCTCTTATACCCGGTATTCCCCTCTTTTTAGTGATGGGAGCCGCATCTCTGCCTGTATGGGTCGTATCTGAAGTGCTCTGTACCCTATTTAAGGACCGCGCATTCCACAATTCGGTACGTATGGTATTCTTTTGGGTTGTCTGGACCCTGTTGTATCTGACAGAAGTGATACTTCTCTTCTGCTTCGCTCCTTGGGAATGGGCTTTAGTGGGCGCCATTATTCTGCTGCCCGCACCATATTTCGTGTATGACTTTTTTGAGTTTGTGCGTGTACTGGCCTCCCTCTGGAGAATTGTTTTCAACCGAAGGTTGAGAAATGATTATAAAGAAATCAAAAATGAATTGAAAAATATCTGATACTGAAATATTATGAAACGACTCAGCATAATCCTGATAATGGCGGGAATCCTTTTTCCCACTTTATCCTACGGTCAGAATGTTGATACCCTGCGTACCGGTCAGATTCAAGACACTTTGCGTATGGATCCTTACGGCAAGAAAAAACCGGAACCTGAAGTGCTGGTGGCACCACCGGATACTATCGCAAAGAGTTCCGAGGCCGGCGAACTGGCTAAAGGCGATATAGTCAAAACCGGACTTTCCTTCGGACCACTACCGGTAGTTGCCTTTGACAACGATAAGGGATTCCAATACGGAGCTCTGCTCAATATCTACAATTTCGGCGACGGATCTTGGTATCCCATACCCAAATCGCAGTGGTATTTTGAACTTTCAAGATTTACTAAGGGGTCTCAACTCTATGTGATCTCTTATGACAACCGCACTTTGATTCCCGGGGTACGTCTTTCCACCGCTATACAGGTAACAAGGGACAAAGCGCTCGACTTTTACGGTTTCAACGGTTATGAGTCCTTTTACGACAGCTCCCTGGAGAGAGGATTCTACCGTATGGATCGTATGGTGCATACTTTCAAGGTTGACTTTACCGGAAAGATCAAGGGCAATTTCTACTGGAAGGCCGGATATCATTTCAGCCATTTCAGGACAGGAAATTTCAAGAATGAAAACTACACCCTTTCGACTACGCTTTTCGAGATTTATAAAGATTTCAACATCATTCCCGAAGAGCAGGCTGACGGCGGCATTTCAAGTGCCATAAGAGTGGGATTGATGTATGACTCGCGTGACTTTGAGGCAGCACCCTCCAGGGGTATCTGGGCAGAAGCCAACCTCGCTTACGCCCCCAAATTTTTGGGTACTTCGGTAGGTTACACCAAATATAATATCACTTTCAGGAACTATCTGCCCATAGCAAAAGATAAACTTGTTTTTGCATACAGGCTGAACTTACAGGGCTTCCTCGGTAAGGAATCACCGGCATTCTATGTGCTCCCGTACGATATGTACCTCGGCACAGGATATGACAGGGAGGGATTTGGCGGTTACCGTACTGTGCGAGGCCTGATGAGGGGGCGCATCCAGGGAGCGCATACCTGTTATTTCAACACCGAACTGCGCTGGAGATTCGTCAGTTTCCATCTCTGGAAACAAAATATAGCCTTTACATTGAGCGGATTCTTTGATGGAGCAAGAGTTTTCAAGGGATTTAAGAATGATTTTGACATTACCGGAATTTCACCTTTTACGCCGGTGTCATCATATTACCCTCCTCAAGGCAACCTTCCATATACGCTTTACGGAGGAGAAGAGAAGTTTCACCTGAGCGCCGGTGGCGGAATTAGGTTCATAATGAACAGAAATTTCATCGTAGCTTTCGAGTATGGCAAGGCATTTGATGCACAAGATAATAGTAAAGGTGCCTTCTATATAAATACAGGCTTCCTCTTTTAGTTTGACTTTTAAAAAAAAGAATATGAAACGATTAACAATCGCCTTCGCACTGACGGTGTCACTCCTGTTTGCATCGGGGTGCATAGACAAGTACTTGGAGGACATAGCGGAACTTGAAAGCAGGCTTGATTTGATAGAGCAGTTGTGTGAGGAAATGAATACCAACCTCAATTCTCTACGGGTGATTGTCTCCTCCATCCAGGACAACGACATGATATCCGGTGTGACATCCATCACACAAGGCGGCATAGAGATCGGCTACAAGATCAATTTTGTCAAAACAGCCCCTATAACCATCTACCACGGCACAAACGGCAAGACACCTCTCATCGGAACAGCTAAGGATACGGATGGCAATTATTATTGGACTATCCAATATGACAATGGCACCGTTGGTTGGGTTAAAGACGACTACGGTCAGAAAGTGCTTGCAATGGGTGTCGCCCCTTTTATAAAAGTCAAGGACGAAAGATGGATGATCTCATACGACGGAGGCTCTACCTGGACCGACCTGGGACAGGCAACCGGAGAGGCAGGGGACTCAATGTTCAAAAGCATTGTCATCGGTTCCGATCATGTGACAATCACGCTAACTAATGGCACGGTATTCAAAATCCCTCTTTATGAAAAGTATTTAGCTCTAAAGACTGAGGCTGAAAAAATCAACAGCAACGCAAATGCACAGAAAACGATACTCACTGCATTAGCCTCCCGTTATGTCTATATCAAGAACGCCGGTGACATCGTGGAGAATGGGAAACGCGTGGGTACTTATTGTGAACTTTCCAACGGAGAGAGTTTCAAAGTCTATGATTGGCAGAGCAGCAATGCCCCTAAAATAATGTCCGTACTCGACACCATTACCGGACTATATTACTGGACTTTTCAACAAAGTGGAGAGGAAATGGAATGGCTTAGAGATGCCGACGGCAATAAGATTCGCAGTGTGGGAGATACGATACCTCCCCCGAAAGTAAACCTTAAAGTGGATGATGGCGGCAACTTTTACTGGACCATTGAATACGAAGGTGGAACCATTTCCACTATAAAGGCTCCCGAACTTTTTGTCAACCGTACTTCTTCCATTTTCAGGAGAGTGGACGTTACCGACCCTGACTTTGTGGTTTTCGTGACATGGGATGGTACTCAATACCGTATGCCCAAACAATTTACCATATCAATCGAGACCAACATCTCAATGGCTGTCAGCTCTGTCAAGGAGCTCTCCTATACGGTTTATGGCGCAGACTATTCCAACGTTAAGGCTGCATTTATCACTCAGGGAGGATTCAAGGCCTACCTTTCACCAATACCGGGAGTTGTTACAATTGAATCTCCTGCTGATTTCACTACGGGACAAGGCAAGATAATGGCTGTTTTTACCATTAAAAACAGTCAGAGGAGCTCTGTCAAAACCATCACTGTAAACAAATTGTAGAGTATGAAACGCAGACTATCATCAATTTTGACCGCAATCGTGCTGGTTTTATCTCTAACAGGATGTTTTAACCAGCTCGAGAATGAACTTGGCCACCTCAGCAGACGCATCAAGGCTATGGAGGATAATCTCGTCCTGATGAACGAGAATATAAGCACCCTGCATAACCTCGTAAACAAACTCAATAGTTACGACTTTGTTACAAAAATTACGCGTATCTATGACAATTATGAAGTGATAGGTTACACCATATCCTTCTCCAATAGTCCAAGCATTACGATCTACAACGGCAAAGACGCACAGACCCCCATTATAAGCGTTAAGAAAGCCGAAGACGGAATTTTTTATTGGGTGGTCTCATATTCGGTGGGCCATGAGGAATTTATCACCAATAATGTCGGACAGAGAATACCGGCTGTAGCGGTTACACCGAAAATTAAAATCGAAAACGGCTACTGGATGGTGACTTATGACGGTGGCATTGTTTGGCACAACCTCGGAAAGGCAACGGGAAGTGCCGGCACATCTTTCATCAAAAATATCACCGAAAATGATGGTTATGTGAGATTTAATTTCCTTGATGGCACACACATTTCAATACCTACGCTAGAGGCTTATGACAAATTAAATGACATTGTCAATAAGACCAACTCCAATTTGGCATCTCTTGAAGAATTGGTGAATCTTGTGAGTCAGGGAGTATATGCCAAAGAAATCAAGCCTATAATTGAGAAAAAAGATACCATAGGTTACAACCTTTATCTCTCCGATAACACAGTAATGACATTCTACAACGGGGTAGCCACGACTCTACCAACTATCGGGGCCGCACAAGACCTTGCTAATCCGCTGGATACCAATTATTACTGGACCATCAAACATGAAAATGACCAAGAAGCTCGCTGGATCCTGGTTGGAGGGAAAAAAGTGAGGGTTACTCCTCAAGCCGGTACAATGCCGATGGTTGGACTTAAAAAGCATATTGATGGAGTATACTACTGGACTATCTCATACGACTCAGGTAAAAACTACACCTGGCTACTGACAGACGACGGCGATAAGGTGCCCGCAGCGATACCTGAAATCAACTTGATAATCACAGCCATAACTAATATCGGCGTAAACTACATAGAGCTGACAATGGGCGACCAAAAAGTGCTCATACCCAGATATGCTCCTTTGACAATCAATATCCCGACTAGCTGTAATATGCTTGCTTCAAGCACTCTCAGTATTGGATACACAATTACCGGTGGCAGCGACAATTTGGATCTTCTTCCGGTCACACAGGATGGATTTTACGCCAGAGTAATAAAAACAACGGCTAAAACCGGTACCCTGAAAATTTATTCGCCCGCGACATTTGCCGCCGGTATGGAGAGCGAACTTGTTCTTCTGATTTCAGATGGCCTCGGCTCTCTGAAAAACTTCACAATCACTATCAAATACGGAAGTTAACGATGAAAAAGAGTATTCACAAAATTTTCATATATATATTACTTGCTGTAGCACCGCTTATATGCAGTAGTTGTGTTGACCTTTCAGACAAAATTCTGGCACTTCTGAATCGTGTTACTGAGGCCGAAGGTCTGGTCCATGCTACCAATACCACCATCAATGCCCTATATACCACCATTAAAGCTCTTGAGCAAAATGACCACATCAACGGTATTGACGAGATTAAGGAAAATGGAGTAGTTGTTGGTTATGTCATAAGTTTTACGAGTGGATACTATGTCAATGTTTATAATGGGCAAGATGGTACAACCCCGATTGTAGGTATTCAGCAAAACACGTCAAACGGCTTTTACTACTGGACAATTCAAAAGGGCACATCCAGCCCTACCTGGATGACAAACTCCTTCGGACAAAGAATAAGGGCAACCGGAACCATTCCCAAACTTAAGATAGAAGGCGGCTACTGGTGGGTCTCATATGATGAGGGCAGTTCTTGGCAAAGACTCAGTGAAGCTACCGGCGAAGAAGGCAGCTCAGTTTTCAAGGATATTGATTATTCCGACCCCTATTTCGTCAAATTCACCCTTTTTGACGGTACTTCTTTTCGGATTCCGACACAAAGAGGTTTTGAAGAGTTGACCGCTTACTGTGAGAACATTAATACCAACATTGACGCTTGCATGGATATCTTCAATACTATAGATACCACTCTCATGGTAGAATCCGTAAGTGAATTAACCGAAAACGGAGAGCTTGTAGGCTATTCCATCAAACTTAAGAGCGGCAAAGTATATAAACTCTACAGTGGCCGTAATTGCACGGAAAAAATTCTTCTCGGCATTAAATACAATCCTGATGTTTCCGCCAATTGCTGGACAATAAAGGTAGGAGAAACAGGTACTGAAAACTGGCTCATGAGTGGTGGCAAGGTGCTCACTGCACAGCCGGAAGATTTAAAACCCTCAATTGGTATCAGGGACTCCTCCGGTGTTTATTACTTTACCATCAAGTATGGAAATAACGAGCCTCAGTGGATACTGGATGACCTAGGCCATCCCGTGCGTGCCAACATCAATATAATGATCTCGCCTTTCAAAAGTATCGAGATATTGGAATACACAGTGGTCATCACTATGGCAAAGGGAGATAAGGTCACTTTGGTAAAGGTCAGACGCGGTACTCCCTCAATGAGTCTCTCAATAGCTCCGAGGAAAAATCACCCTGACTCTGCTCTTATGACATTCGATGTTGCAAACGGTTATTATATACCGGGAATAGTGGAGAATGAAGATTATTTCTTTGAAATCAAGGTAAGGGATACTCTATACAATCACTCAGATGCGTTTTTAAAATATGATCTGTATAAAAATGAATCGGGTCTCTCGATTACCGCATTTGCGGTTGATAATGGGTATATCAAAAACATAGCACCTGATTTAGCCAAATTTGATGTCTATACCGTTAATATAGAAGGAGTACAGAGATTTTATTATGATTCCTTCTTCGGCATTACATACCACTCCGGTCCGAAAGATACGGTCAGGCACTCAAGGATAGCAGTATTCCTAAACTGGAACGGTGAGACCAACTCTTCGATGAAGGTCATTGAACTCAAAAACCAAAATGTGAAATAAGTTCACCGTAACTCAGAACAAATGAACTTAAAATCTAATAAAAATGCCGGTATCACCCAAGGCATTGTTTCAGTTATAATCAATATTCTGCTGTTCGTACTCAAATACTGGGCAGGTATTGTAACGGGATCTCTCGCTATTGTAGCTGATGCCTGGCACACAATGTCAGACTCCCTCAGTTCCATTGTATTGATTGCTGCTACCGGACTCTCCAATAAAAAACCCGATAAAAAACATCCTTTTGGCCATGGTCGTTGGGAACAGATAGCTGCCATCTTCATCGGCATTATTTTGGCAATCGTAGCCTACGACTTTCTCAAGAACTCCATCCTGCAACTCAAAGAGCACTCATCAGTTACATTCGGCACCCTTGCTATCGTAGTGACCTGCATCTCAATCATAGTCAAGGAGGGGTTGGCACAATATGCTTTCCACCTTGCCAGAAAAACAGGCAATATCGCCATCAAGGCTGACGGATGGCATCACAGGAGCGATGCACTCTCTTCAGTAGTGGTGCTAATAGGCATCCTGCTCGCCAAATACTTCTGGTGGATGGATAGCGTACTGGGCATTATTATAGCTATGATGCTCTTTTATGCCACTTATACAATAATAAGGGAAGCTATTACCAAAATACTTGGAGAAGAACCTTCTGATGAGCTTATAGATAAGATTAACGATGCAGTATCAGAAATGTATCCGGAGGAATTACAGCTACATCATTTTCATATCCACAACTACGTCACTCATCAGGAAATGACATTTCACATCCGACTTTCAGGAGAACTCTCGCTGGAGGAAGGACACTCCATCGCTACTGCAATTGAGAAAATGATTCAGAAGCGCTTCAACATCACTTCGACAATTCATGTCGAACCTCTTGACTTTGAGCATCCTTAAGAGTAAAAACTGCAATTACGGGATAATGATCGGAGATGTAATCTACACCCGCATAGGAGCAGGTAAGAGTTTTAAATAGTGACGGAATCAGATTTCTGAAATAGATATGGTCGATTATTTTCCCGCCTTCTTCGGGAGCTATTTTGCCCCAACTATTAAATGTATTGAGTGAGTCGGTAACAGGAGCCGCTCTGCGCGCTGAAGTCATATATTCCTCAATAGGGTCCAATATAGGATCATTGTGTCCTGCATTGAAGTCTCCGGTAAGCACCACTGCCGCATCATCCGGTATTATACTTTTCATACGCTCCACAATGAGTTTACCGGACTCTTTTCGGGCAATTTTACCTACATGATCAAAATGAGTATTGTAGAAATAGAACTCTTGGCCACTATTTTTGTCCAGCAGACGAACCATTGTAACAATCCGATGAAAGGCCGCATCCCAGCCCACTGAAACCTCATCCGGAGTTTCACTCAACCAGAAAGTAGTGCTTTTCAAAAGTTCGAAACGACTCTTTTTATAAAAGACGGCATTGGACTCGCCCGTGTTTGGACCATCATTGCGAGCCACTCCGTAGAAACCATATTCCGGCAGATGTTCCCCCATATAGTTGACCTGTCCCAATAGACCCTCCTGAATACCGAAAAGATCGGGGTTGACTTCGTTTATCATCTCAACAACCGCCTCTCTTCGCAATACCCAGCTGTTTTCCCCGTCAAAGTCATCGCTGAGACTCAGACGTATATTGAATGACATCGCTATGATATCATTTTCACTCTTTGCACCGCCGCAACCGCAGCACAGCGCCATGGCGGCCAATGCCGCAATAATAAAAATTCTTTTCATACTGCAAAGATAATTAAATAGTTCTGAGTGTGTAGTGTTGCGAGGTGCGCGTTACGGGGTGCGGGGTACGGGGTACGGGGTACATGTTGCGGGGTACATGTTGCGGGGTGCGGGGTATGTGTTGCGAGGTGCGTGTTACGGGGTGCGGGGTGCGAGTATATAGTATGTAGTAAGGAGTATATTACTAGAAACTAAAAACTTACTCGGAACTACTTACTCAAAACTTAAGACTAGAAAAGCGACCCGAATAGGTCGCAATAGTAGGAGCGAATGCGACACATAGCGCTTCTGCGCTACTTTGGTTCCCTAAGGGAACCATTAAAAGGAGGGGTAGAGAAAGAGCGAAGCGACTGACCACAAATAAAG
>JAPXOZ010000006.1:0-103055 GCA_033811195.1 Bacteroidales bacterium
AGAGTAGAAGCTGAAATGAAACAGAGTTTTTAACGCAAGAGCCATTTTTTTCTTCTTTGAAAAGTTTTGGTATCGTATCATTGGGTTTGGCTCCCTTTTCATCGCGCATTTTTCCATCCACACTCCCCGTTTTGTAGTCGATTATCCTAATTGTACCACTCTTTTTATCAACCCTGTCGATGGAGCCTTTAATGCATACAGTGCCGATATTGTCAATATCCATTGGATATTTGATTTTCATTTCAGCAGCCTTGAATGTGAAAGGGGCATACTCTTTATCTATTTCGAGGGTCTTATCCACAAAATCAGAGATCAATTCGAATACTATCCTTTCCTGCCCTGAGAGGTCGTCATAACTGACGGTGTTATTTGCATAACTGTACCCTTGTTTTTCTCTTGCTTTGGCAAATCCTTCAAGTATTAAATCTTTGATATGATCTTTGTCCTCTCTGAGATCCTTTATATCACTCTTATTTACGGTTGAAGATTTGTTGCTCATATGCTGAGTATAGAACTTCTCCATCACATAGTGAAAAATGGTGCCGAATTGTGCTCCGTCTACCTCTTCCACCACTTCATCCTCTTCACCTACTCCTTCGACATGTTTGAGATAAAACATCCTTTGACATTTGAAGTAATCATTGAGCGTGGAGGCGGAAAAACTGCCGTTGAAATCACCGTTATGCTTCTGAAGATATTTTTCCCGCAGTCTCTCCATTATAGCCGGACTTTTTTCGATATCCAGGTTGTTTTCCTCCCTGCCTTTCATTTCGTATGAGAGTGCCAGCTGCTTGATATCTAATCTGCGTTTCCCATCATTTTCCGGTATATTGTAGCCATATTTGAGCTGGTGGATGTAGCGACTAGGTTCTCCGACCTTAGTGCCTTCGGTTCGTGAATCGTATAGAAGCCAGATATGTTCTGCTCTGCAGATGCTGCGGTAGAAGTGGTATGCGGAGATGGAGTCCTGATACTCGTATGTAGGGAGTCCGAAGCCAAGTCGAAGGTTGTATGGTATAAAGGAGTTGCTCACATTCGATGAAGGGAAGATTCCCTCATTGCTGGAGAGTATAATCACATTTTTGAAGTCGAGAGCTCTGGTCTCCAGAGGTCCCATAATCTGGATACCTTGCAGAGGCTCGCCCTCGTAAGGGATTGAAAGTACCGATACAATTTGCTTTAAGATGCGGAAATAGGTCTTAATATCATCTATTGGAAGATTCAGATCCGAGATACGTTTGACCGTCCTCAGGTAGTGGTATGCAGCCTCTCTGTTGATGCCGGTTAGATGCTTCTGAATAAGTAAGAGAATATTTTCGAGCCAATTGCCAATGTTTTTGGTGTCGGGAGCTGTGCTGAATATTGCCTTGAATAACTCATTTTCACTTAGTTGTTGTTCACCGGCCTCAATCGGTTGCTCTTCGACATCAACTTGTTGTTGATCGCCCTCAAATGGTTGCTTGTAGCTCTCAAGTGCATCCGGATTGATATATACGAGGTTTCTGCCGATAATCTCATTTTTGATGCTTTTAAGCCCCTCCTCAGGGAGTACAGCTGTAAGGAAGGGATGGCTTAGAAGTGCCATCACGCTTTTATGGTGAAATGAGATCTCACCGCTCTTTTTTTGCCGGGTTTTTTTATGCAGCTCTTCCAGTTGGGAGACAAATGTGGCAGTATGTGAGTTGATCAACGGATAACCCATTGTGACATTGACCTTATCAACGCATTTCGGAATGGAATTGAGCATTGGATGGAGTAGACTTTCATCGGGTAGAACTATGGCGGTCTCTTCGAGTTCAAGGTTGGGGAGAAGAGTCCCATTTTTATCACAGTAAATATTCTCAAGAATTTCCGTAACATATCTTGTCTGTCCTACCGCGGATGGTACACTAATAATATTGATTTTCCCGGGCCCTACATTGTCGAGGAGCGGCTTAAGAGGTGTTCCATAAGGTTCTATAGACTCTTTCTGTGGAAATTCCACAACATTGCCCTTATCTCCACGGCGCATAAACTGAGAAGATTTGTTGGCTTCGTCAGTGAGGATATCTCCATAATAATCCCAGATAAAATCCACCTCAATATCACTTCCCGGCTTATTTAGGTGCCTGAAAAGCACCTTTTCACACTCATTGAGGGCGTTGAGACCCACAAAAATTATTTTATCGTATTTGCGACATTTGTTTAAAATATCTTCTTTTCTCTCTTTTTCCTGCGGCTCTTTAATCTCTTCTTTCAGCGCTTCTGCAACCTCTCTATAGATCATTCCCTCATACATCAGCCCCTTATCCTTCAGCGCTTCGCGGAATGAGGTGTAGAGTCTGTGCAAGCTCTCCCAAATGGTGGAAAATTCCCCCTTGATATCTATTTTATCCCTCTCTTCGTTCTCTTTATGTTCATCATTTTCGGCATCCTCAATACTCTCTTCTTTATCTACATTATATTCATTCTTTTTACTCTCCATATCCCTCTTTTTGCTATGGTTCCAACTAGTGTAGAACTCCTTTATAGCTCTTTTCTGCGCTTCACTCAAATAATCATTTTCATCCGCAGTCAGCTTCTTGAGGTCTCCGATATTTGAAAACAGTTTCTCAGCGTCGACCAGATATTTGTCGATATCGTCGAAATCATTCAGAAATACATCCCCCCAATAGACAAACTCGTCAAATGTGCTTTTTGCAATACTATTTTCTTCAGAAAAGAGTCCAGTATATTCCTTGTACAATATATATAGCGCTTCAATCTTATCTACCAACTGTCCACCTGAAAGCTCCAGAAACAAGTCATTAATTGTAATCATCTTCGGCGCAAAAAGAGCCTTACCCTCCATGCATTGGGTCAGATACTTCCTGAAAAAGATAGATGAGCGCCTGTTTGGGAATACAAAACAGAGCTTATTGATCTTACTTTTATGTTTTTGATAAAAGTGGCGTGCAACGCAATAAAGGAATTTATTTTCCATACTTTTCCTGTTTTACAATAATATATATCGTACGGTAAGAAATATTTCGTCTAATCTACAAATATACAATTTTTAAGGTGAAAAAGTTTTTATATCTTTGTGACGGTTTTTCTAAAATGGGGAAGGTATTTACATTTGGTTATAGGGATACAATTTGTGAAATTGTCGAGGGCAGAGGCTCTATTGCTTCTGTAGGAAATCTTGTCGGTAAAGAGCGCAATGTACTTGTGGTTACCGATAGCGGAGTGCCTGTACAATATGCCAAATCTGTGCTTGCGCAATTTTCAAATGCCTCTCTTCTGACAATTCCCCAAGGGGAAGAGAATAAGAACTTCAATACTTTGGAAGTAATTATTTCTGCCCTCAGAGAACAAGAGATTGATCGTTCAGGTGCGCTTATAGCGGTAGGAGGAGGTATGACGGGTGATATCGCCGGTTTTGCAGCTTCCTGTTACAATCGCGGAATCGATTTTTACAACGTGCCTACAACGTTGCTTGCCCAGACGGATGCCTCAATAGGAGGTAAGACTGCTCTCAATTTTGGCCATATCAAGAATATGATCGGTACCTTTCACCATCCCAGAGGCGTCATTATTGATACGGATACCCTTAGAACCCTCGATGCAAGGCATCTTTACAGTGGATTGGCAGAAGTGATAAAGATGGCAGCCACTTCCGATGCCGTTCTCTTTTCTCTGCTTGAGTCGGATCAGCCCCTAAATGATAATCTGGATGAAATTGTGGCTGCTGCTCTGCGCATAAAGTGTGATGTAGTCCTTAAAGATCCGTTGGAGCAGGGTCTGCGTAAAGTACTCAATTTTGGACACACCATAGGTCACGCTATAGAAGTTGCATCTGACGGTAGGCTCTCTCACGGAGAATGCGTTGCGGCAGGTATGACCTATTTTTGTTCAGATGATATGCGTAAGAGGCTTGAGAAGATGCTGAAGAGATATAATTTGCCGGTCAAATCACCATTCGCCGGTGCAGTGCTGCTACCGTATATCTCTCATGACAAAAAGCGTACGGATGGGCTGATTTCCACTGTTTATGTCGAATCTCCCGGCACATATGAGTTTAGAAAGATGACACCGGAGGAGATTGCAGACCTGATTTCAATTAGTTAGAAGTTTATGAAGTATAGTGAACTGGAATATGGACTTATAGGAGAAAAGCTCGGGCATAGTTTGTCCGGTGATATACACAGGAAGATCTCATCTAGCCCTTATGAATTGTGTGAGGTGCCCAGGGATGAACTTGATCTGTTTTTTCGTGAATCGAATTTTAAGGGTATCAATGTTACGATACCCTACAAGCAAGCGGTGATACCTTATCTGGATGTTATGTCTCCCGTTGTGATGAGTATAGGTTCTGTCAATACTATAGTGCGGAGGAACAATGGACTTCTATATGGCCACAATACCGATTATCCCGGGTTTAATTCACTTGCTAAGTATTCCAACATAAGATTTTCCGGTAAAAATATTCTCATTTATGGTAAGGGCGGTGCTGCAAAGACTGTCCGTGCAGTGACATTGTCAGCCGGTGCGAAATCCGTTTTATTGGCTGTCAGAAAAGTGAAAGGGGAGGACCAGATAGCGATATCCGATCTGGAAGACACTCCGAAGTTGTGCAAGAAGATACAGATCATAGTCAATGCAACTCCCGTGGGTATGACTCCGGATGATGAGGGCAGGATAGTTGATCTTTCTATGTTTCCTAATTTGGAGGGAGTGCTTGACTGTGTCTACAATCCGTTGCGTACCAATCTTGTACTAGACGCACGCAAACTTGGACTCAAGGCGGAAGGGGGACTTCCTATGCTCATGGTTCAAGCTTGCTTTGCACAGGAACTTTTTCAGAATAGTGTCAATGACCCTGTCTGCGATTATGGTAAAATAGCATCCCTACATCGTGAGCTTCTGCGAGCAAAAGAGAATATTGTGATAACCGGAATGCCCTCCAGCGGCAAGAGTGCAATCGGAGCGATACTTGCCGAGAAACTTGGTAGGGAACACTTTGACACCGATAAAATGATAGAGGAGCAGACCGGAATCGACATCACGACTATCTTCCAAGAAAAAGGAGAAAAGGGGTTCAGAGAACTTGAAAAGAGTGTGGTGGAGAAGGTTTCTTTGTGTCAGGGGACTGTCATATCTACCGGCGGAGGTTGCGTGCTTGACTCGCTCAATATTCATCGCCTAAAGCGTAACGGACGAATCTACCTTTTGGACAGAGATCCTAATCTGCTGGTATCTTCAGCAGATCGTCCCCTTGCATCTGACCAGGACCAGCTCTTTGATCTGTATGACAAACGCAAGAATCTCTATTTTGATACAGCCGACGCAGTTATCGACAATAATGATAATATAGAAGATGCTGTAGATAGGCTGCTAGAAGCGCATTTTCAGCTTTAGAATCTCCAGCCTACCGAAATAACCGGAGTTAGATAAACCGGCCAGCTGTAGAAAAGTTGGGCTCCGGCTTTGATTATCAATCCATAAGGGGACTCATAGCGATAGAGCAACGGAATGATCGCTCCTATAGGCCCGAATAATGTTTTAAGTTTATTATCCGGCTCCTCTCGGACAAACTCCAACCGTGAAATCAATCCCAGACCGAGCTCCAGATGGTGATTAGAATTCTTGAAAAAGAGATAAGAGAAACTCACCGGAAATGTGACTATAGGTGCCGTTTCACCGCCTATTCCGGCATAAATCTGCCATTCTCTATCACGACCGAGGGAAACCCCCAGATTGGCGCTATATAATTCGTATGGGATAAGTGGAGTATGCGTGAGCGTTAAAGAAAAACGGCTTTTGTTGTAGGTTTTTTCGATGTTAGATTCTTGTGCAGACGAAAAGGAAACTCCTGCAAGAAGTATACAAACTACTGCTCCTGCCTTTGCAAATGATAATGCGTTTCTCTTCACCATATCAACAAAGGTAGGAAAAAATATCTTCTCTTACTTATCAGAATAT
This sequence comes from Bacteroidales bacterium, assembly GCA_033811195.1. Classification (GTDB taxonomy): domain Bacteria; phylum Bacteroidota; class Bacteroidia; order Bacteroidales; family UBA932; genus Cacconaster. The sequence goes on from JAPXOZ010000006.1 coordinate 5,944, forward strand.
TACGACGGTTTTTTCAAAATTCCAGTTTTCTATTCGGATGAAGGCCTTACGTGTGATAATATCGATTCCGATATAAATATCGGCAAGGTTTTCAGCTCCGAAATCATAACCCGATTCCTCCATATAGCGCCCCAGGGGAAGTGTTAGTTTTCCTTGATAAGCAGGTGTTTCATTATTTGGCACATCCAGTATAAGTTCTATCATGATAGAAGCATCTCCCTGTCTGGGTATGCGCACTGAATATTCTCCAATAATAGAGGCTTTGGGCACAATGCATTCAAACTTTCCCTGCACAGGTTCCAGGGTATGGCGGTCTATGCCTATAAAATTACCTTTTACAACCATCTTTACCTGCTTAAGTCTCTCCTGTGGGCCAATCTCTGCATTCTCTACACCACTTTCTTTTATATGTACGGTTGTGAACTGTTTGTGAGCCTCCATTAGGACATATGCTTTTTCGCCTGTGGCTTCGATCACGGTGCTGAACGCATAAAGGGAGTCTGCCTGATTGCCTTCGGCGACAATCAGGGACTCTTTTCCTTTTCTTGAAAGAACACCGGATATCCTGATACTTTCCTTGGGGACGCTTTCCTGGCGCATAGTGTCCATTAAATTTACCGGAATAGTTTCGCCAAAACGGAAATTTCCTCCAGAAAGTGTCACATCATATTCACCATCTGCCATGCGGTGGATGAAATCATATTTAAGCACTCTTGAGTAATCCATAGTCAGACGACAGGGACACGGTGTCCGGTCTTCAAGAATAGTGCAGCTGCAAAGGATCAGTGTCAGGAATCCGGTTAAGCTCTTTCTCATTTGAACAACATTAAATACATTAACACAATAGGGTGTCTCATTTTAGTTAGCAATGGTCAGATCTCTTCTATAATTTCACCACCATCTTCCCAAGGAGCGATGGTAATGTCGGCGTCAATTGCATCAGTGGTGGGTTTGGTTTCAGGGTCATTTGAGCCGAGGTTTCTGATAGTCAGGGAGATGTCGTAAGCGGTATTGTGCTCGAATGAAGGGAGTGTGACAGGGTAGTAGTAGGTGTTGCCCTGGATTTCGGCTACAACTACAAGACGTGTCTTTCTGGCTGACCAGGTTGTAATGTCGGTAGAGTCTTCGGTAGTTCCATTTGCGTAGCCATAGAAACGAAAACCGGGAGTATCGCTGCTACCCGTGGCTATATTCCTTTCTGTGGGATTGCCGAGTAGTGATTCGGGTGATTCGGATTTTGTGATACCATCAATCTTAGTGCCTGAATTGCGACCCATCTTATTGCTCCAGGTGCTGATGGTAGCGGTACCGGCGAGATTCTGGTTGGATACAACATTGGTAAGCACTACATATTTGATCTTGATTGTACCATATCCGGCAGAAAGATTGTTGGTCACCTTCATAAGTCTTGCACGTGCGACAAGTCGCGAAATAGTGATCTCAACCGATTCTGTGCCTGATGCTTTTACTTCAACCTGATTCTCTCCTGACATTACAAAACCGCTTGTAGCTGCATTCTGGGCCAGTGTCAGGGCCCTTGTTTTGAGGGCGCTTTTAGTGACTGAAGCGGAAAGTGTTTCTCCCAGATTGGCTACGGCCCAAATTTCGTATATTCCCGTCTGTACCTTGTCAACAGTTTTGGTAAGGGCTGTGCCGTTGTCAAAATAGTATTTGCAGATCTCGCCGTCAAAAATAAATATCTGGAGGTTGTTTACTGTTGCCTCATTTCCGACCACATCGGTTACGGCTTTTGTAAGGATATCTCCTTTTACGTTAATTGTGAGTCTGCCTTCGCCCTTACTGTTGTTGGGCTCGACTGTATTGCAGGCTGTACAAAGTGCTGCAATGGCTAAAATGGATAGGATTTTTTTCATTGTTTTAAATTGCTGTTAAAAGTTTGTAAATTGTGAATAGTTGGTTTCTTGAAAACGGTTTCCGGCTATACTTCATCATCTATTTCTCCGCCTTCATTCCATTCTTGTATTTTTACTATAGTTTTAAGGGTTCCGGGTTCTTTTACGGGCTCTTCGGGATGAGAAACACCTTCACGTGTAATGGTGATATCATAAAGATAGTGGGTGTTGGCAACACTCTTTTCCATCGTCACAGGGTAGTACCATAATGTCTCTCCTAATGTGGCCTCTATTATAAGTCGGGTTTTTCTCGCACTCCATAGAGTACGGTCAAAACAATCTATGTTTGAATTGGGGTAGGGGTAAAGCGTTTCGTCAATCAGTAGCGAATCTCTATCATTCATAGGTCGATTAATAAGACTTCCGCATATTAGATTGTCACATGAGCTCTGTTGATACCCCATTTTATTGTACCAGAGACCATCATCCCCCTGCATAGCAGTGAGTGCGAAGTTGTTCTTTCCTGCAACGTTAGTCAAATAGATCCTGTGAAGTGTAAATGGCATTTCAGCAAGGTGCGAATTGCCAAATTCTGTTCTGATAATACACTCTACTTTGGCTACCATCCTGTGCACAACAATTTCCAACTCCATATCGGAGTCAATATCAGCTGTTAGGAGGCCTGTCATTTGAAATGACCCCCTGCTGTTGTTCCATAGATAACTTTCGCACATAAACAATTCTTCTATGGATGAAGGAGCCGAAGGTAGTGCTGGAGAGTTGACGAAGCAGCAAAATGTACAGCACTCGTTAGGGAGAATTACTTCATATTCTCTACCGTTTCCGGTTATCTTTTGCAGTAAAGTTCCTTCGCTACTGAAGATATAGAGTTGTACGCTGTTGATCCGAGTCTCTTCTTCTGGCGTGACTCCTATAGCACGTGTGGCTATGGGTGGTGCGGGTTGCGTGTTGCGGGTTGCGAGGAAGTTTTGAGTTCTGAGTTCCGAGTGTGTAGTTAAACAGGGTGTGGGTTGCGAATTGCGTGTTACGGGGAATGTTTGTGGTGCGAGTTGCGAGTTACGTGTCACGGGTGCTACGGAGGTAGCAAGGGAGATTGTCACTTTATGCAATTTACACATATCGCAGGGAATAGGATCGTGGCACGCCCATAATAATGGGAGTAGCGTAACAATCATTATCAAATATTTTATAATTTGTTTCATTCAAAGTATCGATTAAGGTCATACATCCTTACAAGTGCATATATTTCGGGATCGAGATTTCCCCTGTGTATATAGTGGCTGTCCTCTCTGCAGGCTTCCAGATAGTGTTCTGCTGCGCTTTTGCTCCTCCCGTTGCGAGCCTCCAGCAGAGCTATCAAATATTTTACCTCTGGAGTGGGAGGGAGTTCCGAGAGGAGATCTAGCGCTGATGCATTGTAATCGGCCGCGCAGTAGGCGACAGCGGTGTTGAAGTCCCTGTAGGGTGCAAGCAGAGTGACAGCCAGCTTATAGTCCCTGTCTCGCAGCGCCTGTACTCCTGCCATATATATGCTGTCTATGATAGTGGTATGGATGGTATCCTGGACCATATCCTTGCGGTGGAGATGGAAGTCAAATCTCACTGTTCGCAACCTGGGGTAGATCTCGCATATAAGGTGAGGGTAGAACTCTTCCAATGAGAGTAGTTGCTCACGCTTGTCTGCGTTTTTTTCACTTCCGAGCAGAAAATATTTCTCCTTCTGTAGTGATGTCATCACCGTATCTGCAATCACCAGTCGATTCAGAGCATTCCAGTCTTCCGCTATGCTTCGTGAAATGAATTCAACAGCTCTCCATGTATTCTTTCTGTCGGGCTCCGCAAGCACTCCATCCATATTTATGTGAGAAACTCCTCTTTCGCGGGCTGAAGAATCGCGCCAATTTCTGATAAATCGTTCGAAATATCGGCTTACTGCTTCACTTCTGCGTTTGCTCAGTCTGGAATTGTACTCCCAGCTACCTTCAGGAGAAGAACTGGCGGTGACTACTATCGAATCTAGATCAAAATCCCTGTTCTCGAGCAGCAAATGCAGGGTTCGTCGGATACGAGCTATTTCCAGATAATTGTTAGAAAGTTCTTCCATCACCTTGTCGCAATCTTTTTCAAATTCTATATAGCATATATCATTAGCTTTAACCCTTTTTGATATGACTTTAGTCAGATATCTCTCGCGCTCTTCAGCAAATGCACTCAGAGAGGAGATGTAAAAAGTGAGAGGATCACTGGGTTCGATTACATAGATTCTCTTTTCTTGCTCATAAATCTCTCCTTCAAGTACGATATCCACCTTTCTAATATGGGGTCGCGTTCGGATCCTCTGTACATAGCTGTAGATAAAATCACCACTCGCATTTTGCATGACGGTATCCAAACGGAGATGCTCTGTAACTATCGGCGCCTTGACATAACGATCATACATTCTGCCGATGTTGGCTTTTTTCCATTCGTTGTGACGCATTCGCAAACTATAGGTATAGTGCTTTAAGGCATCTTGTGCACTTATTCCGTAGTGTGAGAGAAAGAACTCATCCGAAACATAAGTGGAATCTGTGCGGTATTTGTAGAGTTCGGGGATATTTCTTTGGATAAATACCTCCAGTTGATGCATGTCGATGAATCTGGTGCTATCTGTAATTATAGAGTTGAGAAACCTGCGATATTGCTGATAGCCGCGCAATTGACTTTTACGGTAACTCTCGCCTGTGATAAGGATTCGATCAAGATTCACGGTCTCCTCAAGGATATGCATTACCGGCATCATTCTTAATTGCCATTTGCTGTCACGAAGCTCTTTTGGGACCAGCACCTGAAACTCTATTTCTATTTTTCCATGGCGCTCGGCAACATTGCGAAATCTGGCCGTCACTACGGCAGCTTGCAACTCTTCAGTGGCCACCATTTCTCCGGACTCTTCCTCTCTTATCGCCTTCATAAGGTAGTAAGAATTGCCTTTTTCATCTTCTACCACCGAGGTGTCACGCATGACCTGCGGTATGGAAATTTCCCGTAGGGTGCTTCTCTTTTCTTGAGGTAGGGAGATGGATGCCGAATAGTCGGCAAGTGAATCCATCTTTCTGGAAAGGCTTCCACAAGAGTAGAGTAAGAGCACTATTGAAGTGGTAACTATTGTGATTCTGTATTTCATTCTTAATATTTAGAAAATGTAAACCAGTGATACTATCAGTTCACCGGGAATGACAAACCATCCGTGAGCATTATCCTCCGAAAGAATAGTACCGCAGCGTGGGCAATCGTAACGTGTGTACCATCTGTGCCCACCCCAGATTCCCGCTCCAAACTCAATGTTAAATCGGCTGTGGATCATGTAAGAGTATCCAATAGCTACCTCAGCACCTATTGCAACACCTTCTTCGGTAATTTGTCGACCGAAGAGTCCCCCGCAATTGTATTCGCGAACTTGAGTACGTATTCCGAACCACCAGGAGGAGAATATATTCCAGGGCCAGTACCTAACTCCAAGCGAAGCTTCGCGTTTGCGATTCTGAAAAAAACCTTTCTCCTGTGAACCATATTGCCAGGGATTGTATCGTACCCCGGCGTTGACGGAGATATGGCGCGAGGCGGCAACCGCAATCTCACCACTCAAAGTACCGAGATTGGCGATGTCCGCCAAGTTGGCGGAAACCGCAACTCGTTGTGCGCTTGCACTTAAAGTAGTGCAGCAAATAATAACTATTATTGAAGACAATCTGACCATATCTTTTTCTTATTCGATATTTTACTGCAAAAGTATATAATATTTATAGAACAACAAAAATAAATCACTAAAAATATAGTTAAAATTGACAAAATTAAGATGTCACAACATTTATAGCTAAAATCTATTTATGAATAAATACTATGATATATAAAATAGAAAGGAACTGTAGTACAGCAGATATCGGCCATATACCAGAGATGTTCCTTGTCTATTCGCAGGGCATAAGGGCTCTGTAGGAGTGATTAAATTGTTATTTTTGCAATATGGATACTATTGCAATCATTATAACGGTGAGCGCGGCGCTACTTGCCGGTATTATCGTCTGGTTAGTGGCCAGGAGATACTTTTCTACAAAAATAACAGAAAAGGAGCTGACCATAGTGGCTCTGAATAAGGATCTTGAGCACACAAATGGACGCATTGCCGATATGGAGCAGACACACCATAAGTTCCTTGAACAGCTGGAAAAAAGCCACAAGGAGACTCTTTCGCACCAATTGGAAACACTGAAGGCGCAGATGGTCGCTCAAAATGAAGAGATACTAAAAGGACGCGAGGCTGAATTTGATAGGCATGCCAAAGCCTCATTTGACTCCATTGCTGAGCAGCTAAATAAAGAACTCAAGCGCATGACGGACTCCTTTGATGCAGAGAAGCGCAACCGCACGGAGACCTCCAGTACGCTTAGGACACAGCTGGAGGAGGCAGTTAAAAATATCAAAGACCAGTCCCTCAATATTGGCGACAAAGCTGACAGACTGGCCACAGCCATCCGTGGCAACAACAAAATCCAGGGTTGCTGGGGAGAAACGCAACTTGCCAACCTTCTAAATGCCGAAGGACTGATTGAAGGAAGGGATTACCATAGGGAAGAGACACTGCGTGATGAGATGGGGATTGTGCACCTACATGATGAAACAGGTCGCCGGATGCGTCCCGACTTTATCCTGCACTATCCTGACAAAACCGATGTGATAGTGGACTGTAAGGTCTCTCTTGCGGCACTTTCCGATTATATGGAAGCGACTGACGATAAGACGAGGGAAGAGGCCTCTGCACGCAATCTCAAGGCAATCCTCAATCATGTAAGGGATCTCTCTTCCAAAGATTATTCTTCCTATATCCCGAAGGACCGCAAAACTCTCGGCTATGTGCTTATGTATGTTCCAAATGTTAATGCAATGATTTTGGCTCGCCAGAAATCACCTCAGATAGTCAACGAGGCGTTTGCTAAAAATGTCCTGATAACTACAGAAGAGACTTTTATGCCTTTTTTAAGGCTTGTAAGATCAGCTTGGATTAATGTAGAACAGGCACGGAATCACGCCAATATAGTCGATGCGGCACGCAGAATGCTGGACCGCGTGGCCGATTTTGTAAAACATCACGAAGAACTGGGTAAGGCCCTGAGGAATGCTCAGGAAAAGTATGAATTATCGGACAAGAAGATAAAAGAGGGGGGACAGAGCATTGTCAAGGCTGCAAATGATGTTATTCGCTTCGGTGTGACACCAGGCAAAAATAAAGCCCTGCCATTTGAAGATTAATTATATTTTAACTAATCTTCGTCGATGCCCAGACTATTCTCATTTCGGGAATGCTCTCAATAAAGCTTCGGCAAATCATAGGGATTATCCGGATAAAGGTGCTTGTAAAAATCTATCATCATTCTAAAAATCATCTTTTCGTGTGTTATATCCTCATGAATATACTCAACATTGGCATTTACCTCCCTTAGATATTCGTATAGTTTATCTCCACAAATTGAGGGAACATATAGGTCGTTATGACAGTTGTATAAATGAACCTTGACTTCAGGTAGCCAATCATTTGGTATTGAATTTATTTCCAATGCATCCATAATCAATTGTCGGTATTGATTCTCTTCATTTTGTAAAAAATCCTCATCTAAATAGTCGTTAAGATCGGTTCCGATATAAGACGTAACATCTTTGAGTCCTTTATGTCCATCACATAGTGAGGGGAATTCATCCAAAAGTTTGCCCTTAAAAATCTTTGTGAAATCAAGATTTAAATTCTCATAGTAGTTCAAAGACCAGAGTATGAAGGGTACGGAAGCATAGTTAGCATTCCGACTCTCAAATATGTTCTTCATAAAGAGGTCCGGGTAGTAAGGACCTCCTCCTACAAAGATATCTTTCACACCTATCCCAAATTCCTTGTGGATTGTGAGATATCGGGCCATTGACCAGATGGCGGAACCACCGAGGGAATAGCCAAGTAGATAAATATTTCTAGGTAGTTTGTAGTGATAGCGATTATAAATAAACTCTCTCGCTGCCAGATAAAAATCCGTACCTGTTTCAGCTAAATTTTCATGTTGGATTATAGATATCGGTTGATTTGAACTGATACCCTGTCCAATCCCATCCGGTATCATACATATGTAATCTCCAGATATAGCCAACAGGGCCTCAAAACTGAATCTAACATCTGTACCGCTATTCCCTTTGGTTTTTAAAAGAGGATATACGAAGATTACTCCTTTGGGCAACCTATTTTGAGGACAATATAGGAGTCCCGATGCCACAACGGATTCACCAAGGGGATCTTTAGTGTTATATGCAATGCCATGTACGGTGTGATCCTTTGAAAGCGCAACGTAGAGGTTGAGTTTTTCGAGCACTTGTTGTGTTTGTTCCTCGTTATAACCAGCTTCCAACAACATTTCTCTAGGAGTGGCCCTAAACTCTCTGGAAGTCTTCTTGATAAGCTCTTCCATCTTTACATTCTCTTCGAAGAGTTGATGGTTGAATTTAACATATTCAATTTCCACAAATACCGGCTCCCTCTCACAGCTGATAAGAGAGAAGGCTAAAATGAATATTGTTAAAATAGAGTATCTCATCCCTGTATAAATTCCTTTATTTTCACACCTCAAAAATAATATTTTAAATTTAGTGTGCCTGCAATACCATCCATTGAATATGATTCGCCCAACGTATAATCAAATGCATGAACCATCACCGATGTTTCAAAATTCTTCAATAATTGATACTTCAATTCAACAGTAGCATAAATTGCTTTTTGATCAAGAAAATAAGCTATTAAAGAGCTTAGTGAAAGTAAGTTGGAAAAAGGATAGTAGATTTGTCCGGCAAAACTCCAGCGTGAGGTAGTCAATTCTCTCAAGGTGTGATTCTTATGCACATAATAAACCGTAAGGTCAGATATGTCATATGGTTTATTTGTATATAAAACTTCTGTTTGCAAGATAAGATTATTTGAAAACACTTTATCCATACCCATGGAAACCTGAACGACGTTCTGCTTTTCACTGACCTTATGGAAATCGTGAAAATATGAACCTTCAAATCTGATATTAAACTTGTTTAACTCAGTAGTAAAGCCTCCTCCTGCAAAGAGATAATGGCCTCTATAAACCCCTCCCAGAAATTGATAATCAAATTTACGGTATAAATTTCGATGAAATATGGCAGCAGTAGGGGCTCCCTCTCTGTCAGCAGAGACCGCAATTTCGCTTGTCGCCACTTCGTTGTGAAAAAATGCAGCACGCAGAGCATCACAACCCATTCTCTCAGGATATGTAAAATTCATAACGGGAGATGAGTCAAATATATCATTAGGGTTCCACAATATTGTGTTTCCCCAGTTAATCCTCTGCCGTCCCAGAGTAATTTCAAATTGGTCGGTTGTCCATCGCAATGCCAACCGGTCCAAGGCAAAACTCAACCATTTATCCTCTTTGTTTACCAATGAATAAGAGAGTTTCATCAGATTATAATCATCTGTTGAAACTCTTTTTATCGCTTGTAGAATAGTGGTGTTCCCAATTGAGAAATTTGTTCGACTACTGATATGTAAATCGAAATTATTGTTGATGTTCCAATAAAAATTCAACCTTTGACAGGTCATATTCTGCCATAAAGTCTCATCAAAGGGGTCTGGCCTGGTCTCTCCAAGCAGGGAGTAGTTGTTTATGTATCCTGTCAGGTTTACTTGAGCATTTGCACAGCAGAAACAGAGCTGAAACAAAGAAAATGCTATGATTAACCTACCGAACATACGTTTCATCCTTTGTTATCCTACCATCTTCAAGGGTTATAAGTCGTCTGGCCTTGTTCATCACACGTGGATCGTGAGTTGAAAAGAGGAAAGTTATCTTCTCCTTTTCGTTAAGAAGAAGCATAGTGTTAAGCAATGTTTCTGCAGCCTCAGTGTCGAGATTTGCTGTGGGCTCATCTGCAAGTATAAAGAGTGGTTTGGATGCTAAAGCACGAGCTACTGCAACCCTTTGCTTTTGACCACCGGAAAGAGAAGAGGGACGGGAGTGAGCCCGATCTTTCATGTCAATCAATTCGAGCAGTTCCGCTGTTCGTGCAACTCGTTGCTCTTTATCGGTTCCCTGCAATTCCATTATGAAAGCTATATTCTCTTCTACAGTTAACACAGGAATAAGATTAAGAAATTGGAAAACAAATCCTATGTTATGCAAACGAAAGTTCACAAGCTCTTTATCTGTAAGCTGATTTATATCTCTTCCATTTACGAACACTTTTCCGGACGTGGGAGTTGTAAGCCCTCCTATCAGGTTAAGCAGGGTCGTTTTTCCGGAGCCTGAAGGACCCACCACCGCAGTAAACTCCCCACTCGTGATAGTTAAGTTAACACTATCTGTTGCCATTATCTCCGATTTGCCGTCTAGAAACAACTTGGTCAGGTTATCTGTTCTTACGATTATGGATTTACTGTTTTCTGTCAACTCATTCATAACTACACTTACATTTACTTTAAAACCTTTTTAATGGGAGATATTGTTGCAACCATACTAATAACTATTACTAGCACAAATATATAAACAAAATCCATTTTATAAATCACAGGATAAATATGCGTAACTACTGGGCAAATAACTGTCCCCAAACCATACCCTGATTCATTCTCAAATATAAATTTTATATCAATGCCCGATTTGGAAAAGATCAATACGGCAATCGTAGATATTAAGAGTCCGGCTAGGGTAGCAATCAGTGTGGTAAAAAGTGTCTCTATTACAATCATGGCTCCAATATTTCGGCCACACATTCCAACTTTATTCAGCATTCTGAACTCACCCTTTCTCTCTAAAACCGACATTAGGATAAAATTGGTTAAACTGAAGCCCAAGGTGATGAAAAAAATAGTTAAAGAGAGCAAATTGGCTAGTCCATGCCAAGCGCTTAATAAATCTATAATAGGGACTATTTCATTCCATTTCCTAACATCGTGATCAGGTAATAGCTGAGATATCTTTTGCTTAATATTATCACACTCCTTCAAATCGTTAACAATAATGGCAACTTCATGCACAGCTCCATCGGGAAGATTTAAATAGGGCATAAGGTCAGAATTTTGAACGAAAGCTATAGAATTGTCAAAGCTTTTAGTGTTGCTTTTAAATAATCCTACTACCCTAAACAGGACCTTTTGAATCTCTCCTGACGAGTCTTGAAAGGAAACTATGATTCTCGACTTGACCCCTACATTCAATTTCTCAGCTGAACGTTTACTTAGAACGATTGGTCTTACCACATTACTTTCAAAAAAGGTTCCATCACAATTATCAATGGTGCTATAAAGGGACGAGACCTTTATTTCATCATCTCTATCCACTCCGATCAATGTGAGTCCAACGCTAGTTTGTACAGTAGAGACAAGTGCATTGGTCTTCAATCGATAAGATGAAGACTCCACTTCATCGACAGCATTCAGGGCCTCCTGAATCATCCGTTTATCCATAAAGTTGGAAACTTCATTTATCTCTGAAAGATTGTTCACATGAATTTGCAAATGAGAGGTCTGAATATTGATATATTCTCTAAAAATACCATCCGTAAAACCGTTGCCAAGAGCAACAACAAACGAAGCTGCAAATACAGCTGTAGCAACAATTGTTATTAATAAAGTGCTGCGCCCTTTTCTCCTAAAAAGATTTCTAAAAGCCATTTTATAGACAATCTTCATCTGCATCTCTTTTATTCAATCCTTTATCTACTTTTAATTTATATATAACGGCAATCGGATAAATGATAACTGCCAAACATAGACCTATGATAATCAAAAATTGTTTTATATAAAGAGTTAAGTCCAAGGACAAATATATATCCGGATACACAGAATACCTTTTCAATGTTTCAATTTGTTCGCCATAAAGTGGTATAGTGTGAATACTAAAGTAATATATAATGGGAAGACTTATGAGAATAGCAATGAGCACACCTATAAAAGTAACCATGATAAGTTCATAAAAAAGGCTTTTACTTAGCTTACTGCGTGACATCCCAATAGATATCAATACCGAAAATTCTAGTTTTCTCTCTTTAGCCATTAATATAACTGAGCCTAAAATATTAGAACCGACGAGGACATAGAGAAAAAACATAATTATGAATCCTATGCTATCCGTAAGTCTAAAAAAGAACAAGTAGTCCTCTATTAGCAACTTCCAATCCCTGATCTCATATTCTTCATAAGAAAATATGCTTTGAATTTTGGATTCTATCAGGTCTACTTTATCCAATCTCTTCGCCATTAAATAGATTTCGCTATAACAATCATTAGCCTGGAAAAGTTCTTGTGCAGCAGATAATGTCATGAGGATAGTGCTTTTGTCAAATGTGGAAACCGGTAGCCTCGCAATACCTTGTATCGGAAACAATCCTACGGCATTTGTACCATGATAGCCATTGCCCATAATCACAAGGGTATCACCGACGCCTAAACCCAACTGTTCTCTCATATTTTTACCTATGATTACTCCTTTATCGAATTTGGAGAACCACTCTCCTTCAACCATTTCTGAGACTGTTACTATACGGTCCTTTTCAGATTCCGGATCTATGCCAACTAAAGCCACCGCTCTGACAGAGTTGGTGACCGAATGAGATATGAGTACATGCGATTGAAGAGTTGGCAAAACACTCTTCACATAGGGAAGTGCGGAGATTGAGTCCAAAGTTGCCGAATCTATCTCCATTATATCGTCTATAGAGCGGGTTTTAGCATAACTTTTTGCCCTTATCTCAATATGTCCTCCTGAAAGCTTCAGAATGCTATCGGCAGAAGAGTGAAGCACACCATTTTTTATGGAGACGAAAAGGATGGAAAAAAAGGTGGCAATAAATACGGAGGATATAATTAATAGAGCACGATTGGGATTCCTTTGTAGGTTGAGCCAAGCCAATTTGATCATGGAAAACTATCAGTTAAGACGTTTCATATTTTGCACCGAGAAAAAACTTTCTTTGATTGAAGGGTCAGATGCACAATCCGATATGGAAAGTACAGTTTTATATCCCTTTTTGTCTGCAGGAATAACCTCAAAATAAAGCGGAACAAAATGTCCTTGAATCATTTGTATATTGTCGGAGGTATAGGTTCTAATCAAAATGTCATCTTCATCGTAGTACTCAATTTTACGTTCCACAAAACTGGTGTTGCTAATCCAAACAACCACCTTATTCCAGAGTATAGTGCTTTCTGAATGTGGTGTTAATATCAATTTGTAACATAGATCTCCATCAATAACCTCTTTACCTACTAATTCGTGGTTACAGTCATGCAGAAAAGAACTACTTTTCAACATATCATCAATTGTAAAATCGCTACCATGCCATGGGGTGTTGGTAGCAGCCAATGCTATTTTCACTGTCCTCTCTATTACAGGTTGCCAGTTCCAAATATTATCGCCAATTTTCAGATATGATTCTCCTTTCTCTTTTGGCGGAGAGACAATGAGTAGCATAGCCATTTCTCTCGATTTTAGCCACGTTTTAATTCCTATGGAACGCTTCCATGTTGGTCTGTAAATAGTCATGTCTGCTTGGGCTTGAAAGTTGCTGAAATAGCGGTTCTTGTGGGCTTTTTCAACAATCTGATAGGCACTTGTCGACTGAGCCGCAACCTGTGGTATCCATAATAGTAGTAATGTCAATATTTGAATTATTCTCAAATTCATATTAAATAATCCTTTGCTCGGGATATTCAGAAAACCTCATTTTGTGGTACAATAAAACAAGCCGCAATTAGTTCTTCTGAAGTATTGCTAGAAAACTGACTTTCCCTATTATAATTATAGAGAAAGTCAGTCATATTAATTAAATATTGCTTCTTAAATTAGAAATAGTATACTGCTCCAAGCATCATATTATTTCCATCGATGTCGAGACCAAATCTAGTGAGCTTGAATCCACCATCTTTATCTCTCAAATGTTGGAATCCCAGGGATCCCATCTTTGCTAAAAGTTTTACACTATCGCTTATCGCAAAAGAAACACCCGGTCTTAGACAAAATTCCAAAGAAAAATAATTTGTGGAAGATTTATTCATAATGTAATTGAAACCTACACCCGCATCGGTAAAAATTTCAAATCCTCCTTTTCTAACCATGGTGTAGCGAATATAGGGTGCTAAACGTATCGCACTGTAACCACTACCCTCAGATTGAGTATCCGCTGCTGTACTTATAGCCGAGTTTAACAAGGCCTTAAAGTCTGTTATATCAATTGATCCAAGCGCTGCATATCCTTTGATATAGCCGAGACTAATTCCGGCAGCCATGCTGAGGGACAAATGATATCCAAATTCAGGGAGAATTTTGAAGGAAAAACCCTTCTGGGCAGAAGAGGCATCCTCATAGTCCTCATAGTCACCACCCGTACCATAATAATCGAAATCCGACATACCTCCCGCTCCAGCTAGGGTACTGAAGGTAAAACCGAAAGTACCACCTGCGTAGAATTGTGCATGTCCTTGAACACAAATAAATGCTAACACTAAAGCAATAAGTAATTTTTTCATAATAAGTTAGTTTTAATAAAGTTCAATTTTATTTGTTTTGACAAATGTACAAAAAGTTACTTTATCCTGCAACATGTTTAAAAAAACATCGTCTAATAATTGTGATATGTGATATATCACTAAGTGATTCATATTTTAGAAATAAAAAAACAATGAAAACAAATTACAATTATTTTTTGAAAACGGGCTTAGTAATGATGCTGGTACTTAATTCTTTTATTGGATGTACCCAACACATAAACCCAACAAAACTTACAACTTCTGAAAAGGAAGGAATCTTGTTGATGCGTGAAGAAGAAAAGTTAGCTCATGACGTATATAGTATTTTTGCGCAAAAATACAATATCCCGATTTTCAGAAATATTTCAAAAAGTGAAATAGAACATCAAAAATTGGTTATACAATTGATGAGTAAGTATGAGATTGAGGACCCTTCCTTTGATGAAGAGGGTAAATTTCATAACAAGGAGTTGCAGGAACTTTATGATCAGTTGACAGCACAAGGGAATACTCTGATTGAAGCATTAAAAATAGGTGCTTACATTGAAGAGCTGGATATCCGCGATCTAAAACAATTGATGCAAGAGACCGACAATGAAGACATTTTAGGAACTTACGAGCCTCTGTTGTGGGGATCGGAAAATCACCTGCGGGCCTTTGTCCGTAATCTTACAAACAGAGGTGTGGAGTATCAACCGGTCTTTTTGTCCGAAGAGGAGTTTAACTCTATACTGAACAGATAACTTGTCATTGCAATGTTATTAATCCGGAGAGCGTACCGGTAGCGGTAGTGCTTCCCAGACCATCGTCAGTAGTGTATGACGCTGTAACGATCACACCTGTTATAGTATATTCTTGATCATCGTAGAGCTGGCTGTAGGAGACGCTGTTGCTGTTGATTACCCTTGTGCCACCGTCGGAGTGTAATATGGTAATTGTCCATTCGGCAGATGATGTACATTCTGTCATGCTTTCATCACTGTATGTAGCCACAGCCGTAAACGAGATGGATTGTCCCGGTACAAGAGTCACTCCAGACGGGGAAGTAAAATCATTGTCTGATGGAGTGATTTGTACTTCAACCGGATATTTCGGTCTGACATTTAAAACTTTCATATCTGTAACTGTGACTCCACCGAAGGAATATGTGACTCTTACATTAACCGGTTTGTATGTGTCAGTACTATTTGATGCTTCTATTGTGTTTCCAATGAGATTTGCGTAGGAAACATTTTCCCCTTCAAGTGAGTAGGTGACTCCGGATGAGGTAAATGTTTGGGTGCTGCCGTCACTATATGTTACCATAGCCGAAAGTATGCATTTGCTATCACCCTGAGCGATGGTGTATTTATTCATGAACAAGATAACTTCTGATGCTGCAACCTCCTCTTTCCCGTTGATTGTAACAGTTGTATGATCCGTTAAAACGGCCTCTCCGTATGAGAATGTTCCTCGGATTGTGACGCTTTGCGCAGAGGATTCGCTGTTATTTCCCTTAAGAATACCATTTTCCACCTGATGGTTATATACATATTCCTCTCCCGAGGTGATAATGTAGCTAACATCGGTTTCCGTCGTTACTGATCCGTCGCTCCATATAACACTGGCGGAGAGAAGGCTTGTTCCATTCCATTCTATGATTGAAGGAGATGCATATATTGAAAATGCCATAGGACTCTTTGTCGCTCCTTCTACTAAGAGATTTGCCGTAGTGCTCATTCCGGAGAGTGTGGCTGTTATGGTAGTTGTCTTTGCGGAAGAAGAGGTGTTGCATCCCGTTGCCTTACCGTTGCTTACAGTTGCTGCATCTGTGTCTGAGCTGCTCCATGAGCAGAGAGATGTGACATCACTGGTCGTTCCGTCCGAGTATGTTGCTGTTGCTGTAAATGATTGGTTTCCATTTGCCGTGATAGTGGCGGAGGTGGGGGAGAGTGTCAAGTATGTAATTGCAGGATCGTTTTGCGGAATTATCATCAAAGTTGCATATCCCGTCGTTGTGCCATAAACCGCTTTAATTGTTGCATGACCGGTCACAAGTGTAGTGACTTCTCCGGCGGAGACTGATGCCTTGTCGGGATGTAGGCTGCTCCATTGAGCAGAGGAGGTAACATCAGTATAGGTGGATCCTATGTTCACTCCATTGACGAATGTAGTAGTGGTTAGCATAGCTGTAATCTGCAATGAGGAGCCAATAGTTACCGTAGCGGATTCAGGGTCAAGGTTAAGTTCATAATCATAGTATGTATAACCATCACGATAACATTTGATTAGAGCAGTATTCCTTATGCCGTTGAATTCTGCCGAGATTATCAAATCGACATAATCCTCATTTCCGCGGTAGATGTTTATTAACATAGCTGAAGAGGAGAGGTCAGCTGCATCCGGTCTGCTGTTACTCCAAGTGCATTCTTGTGTGATGTCACTTGTGGAACCATCAGACCATATTGCCGTTGCACTAAGTTGCACACAGTTCCCATAGAATAGTGACATTGATAATGGTTCCACAATAATCTCAGTGATTATTACTGAGGGTACCACATTGATTTGCAGTATGCTGCTCTTTTTCAGATCGAGTGTACTGGCGGTCAGAGTGGCACTGACCGGTGCTGTGATATTTGAAGTGCTGTAGATGATGACTTTGTTTTCCTCGCGGGAATAACTCAGATCTCCGTTTTCAAACTCCTTACTGCCATTTAGTATTATAGGTAAACCGATAGGGTAGAGCGCAAGTGTCGCTGTATCTTTTCCCAACGAGGAAAGATTGAGAACAAGCGGCTCCCAGCCTATGCTTCTATTGTCTTCCACTACTCCGGGATCTACCTTCCAAGATTCTGTGGAAATCGAATTGTCTGATGGAAGAAAAGTGAGTGTATGGATTGTGTTTCGTGTAATGTCAAATGAAGAGGTATTATCGGCTCCAAGATAGATTCTGAAGGTCATATTGTTCGAATTAAGTCCTATAGAAACTCCTCCTCCAATATATCTGCCCTCGATCTCGATAAAAGTGCAGAGATTCTTTGCAAAAGGAATGTTGTCTGGGATTTTGGCCCAGGGATCTCTATTATTCGGCAGAAGGTTTCCTTGGAGATTCTCAAACATATAAAAGGAAACGGCAGATCCTGCATTCAGTCGCTGGAGATCCGACATCGTGCTAACATCACCGTCAAGGGTGGCAGTTGCAGCCCTAGTTGAAAATGGAAATGCATTGGCGGCGGAGTTGCGAAGTCTTACTCCGGTCACCTCGAAAATCCCTTCCAGATGGCTGCGATCTATCACAAGGTCGTAGCGTGCTACAAGGCGCACAAAATCCATTGTATAATTGTTGTCGCCAGGTGCTACTGTAAGAGTCCCGGCGTGTGCCATTGGAAACCCGCCTGAGGTTATCCCCGACAGACCAGGCCATGCGATGGAAACTTCTTTCATCGCACTATCGGAGATCGGAGGAGTGAATCCGCTGACGTTGGCTAGTGCATATACTGTATAACTCTTTCCTACAGGCAGCTCAATGGAAATCTCTTCGCTGTCTGAAAAAATATATGATCCGGCGAGTATTCCTAAATTGTCATAAAGAGATATCTCTATAGAGGTAATTATGGAGTCATCTATATCTATGCTGCTCTTTGTGGCTATTTCATCCTTTACGACAGAGAGGAATGTCACCTTTCCTGTAATATTGCTGCTCTCTGAATCTTTCCGGCACCCGGCCACAATAAGTGCGACAGTCAGTGTGAATAACAATTTCTTCAGTGTTTTCATTGCAAATGTTTTATGAGTCGATCCGTTTCTGACCGTGAATATGAAAAACATTTACCAAATAATAAAATACACTTACAAATCTCGCTCTGTTAAAACCGCCTCAGAGGTCATTTTCGACGGGGTGGTATAAAACCGATATATTATTTTTTTATTTTTATAATCAACCATTTGTCATCAAGAAATCTCTCAAAAACCTAATATACACCAGATTGCTTTTTATAGAAAATGATACCTTTTCCGACAATCGCCAAAAATTCCCAATACAGCTTTCTACATGCTTTTTCTTATGAATTCAATGGTTTTCTTTGTGATAAAACCAATTAGAATCAACAAATAGATAGACTTATGACAAAACTGCTCACAATTTCATTCGACAGTTCAAACTGCGAGTTCTACGTAGAAATTAACAGGAATGAACACCACTCTAAAGAACTTATTGTCCTTGGATTGAATTCACTCTACAAGGAGATTCCTGATATTCTGCCTTCTTCACTTGCACTTGCACTCTTCATCTCTGAGGATCCTGACTATCTTGCAGGTATTCTTAATTACCGTGTTCATAGAATTATCTCTACCCTTGAAGAATTACACGATATAAAATCCAAAAAAAATATCATGAAATCAATAAAAACAAGTAAAAAGTTAAAATAAATTATTAAATGATGCTTTTTTTTATTAATTTTGTTCATTAATTAACATCAACAACAAAAATAAATAAAAAGCATTATGGCAGGAAAACGTAAAAGCAAAGTTTCAACTCTCGTAAATCTGGATTTCATTGCCCATTTTTTAAAGATGTCGGGTGAAAATGTCTCTTCATTTTCCCGCAAAGCAGGTATATCCAAGCAATCCATGCAGCAATGGTTTGAATATGATGATATGACCATTGCTAAGATAAAGGAAATCTTCGGCAACTATGGATATGATTGGGACTATCGTCTGGTATCGAGACGTGCCCCCAAGGAGGTAGAGATGCCCGAGCATCTTGAGATTGAAGTTGCAGAGCGTGCATATCCCCGTCTTGACTCATCTAAGCGCCTTTTTGAGTTACGACGTGCCATTATTGATGCAGGTTATACCAATAAGGATTTTATTGAGCAGTTGCGCAAAAAAGGTCTTGCCCACAGTGGTATGCCTTGGTGGACCAACTGTGTAAAGGTGGATTCCATATATTTGAGTGACCTTCGCAATATGGCCGAAGAGCTTAATTGTGACCTGAAGATCAGCATCAAGCCCAAACCTAATGTGGAGGACTAAGATTTCTTTATAGGATCGCAGGTGAGGTCAACACCAAGTTTTCGGAAGATCTTGCGGTCTACCTCGCTTAACATTACTGTAGAGTGTACTTGACAGCCGTCGAGTTCGGGAAGTTTTTCCAGAGCACGGCGGCAATTTTCATTTGTAGTGCTTAGCATTGACAATGCTACCAAGACTTCATCCGTATGCAGACGTGGGTTTCGGCCATGAAGGTAGGAGACTTTAGTCTTCTGGATAGGTTCGATCATACTTTGGGGTATCAGTTTTACGCTGTGGTCAATACCTGCCAGATGTTTAGTAGCATTGAGTATTAACGCGGCGCTGGGACCCAGAAGATCACTTGTTTTTGCAGTTATGATAGTACCGTCAGCCAGTTCTATAGCTGCGGAGTGAACATTGGACTCTTCTTTTCTCTCTTTGGCCGCCACGGTAGTCTTGCGGAAGGCGGTGGTTATTTTTGCCTGTTTCATCACCAGGGCTATCTTTTTGACCTCGGAATCGTTGAGTGCTCCATCTGCAAGTTTGCCCAATGCAGTGTAATATCTGCGGATAATCTCGTCGCGTGCGGCATTACTGCAAACTTCCTCATCACTTATGCAGAATCCTATCATGTTTACCCCCATATCAGTGGGAGATTTATAGTGGTTTTCGCCATAAATGCCCTCAAAAAGGGTGTTAAGCACGGGAAAGATCTCTATGTCACGATTGTAGTTTATTGCAACGGTACCATATGCCTCCAGATGAAAAGGATCCACCATATTGACATCATTGAGGTCTGCTGTAGCTGCCTCGTAAGCTAGATGTATGGGGTGTTTGAGGGGAAGGTTCCATACAGGGAATGTTTCAAATTTGGCATAACCGGCCTTAATGCCTTTTTGGTGATCCTGATAGAGTTGACTAAGGCATACCGCGCACTTTCCACTGCCTGATCCGGGGGAAGTAACTATCACTAGAGGACGCGAGGTCTCTACATAGTCATTCTTTCCAAATCCTTCATCTGATTCGATAAGGGCAACATCGTTTGGGTACCCTTCGATGGTATAGTGATAAAATGTACGTATTCCCATACGTTCTAGTCTGAGGCGGTAATGGTCTGCACTTGCCTGTCCGTTGTAGTGAGTTATGACGACCGAACTTACAAGGAAACCCCTACTTTCAAATTCGTGGCGAAGACGGAGAACATCTTCATCATAAGTTATGCCGAGGTCACTGCGAATTTTGTTTTTTTCAATATCTACTGCGCTTATGACAATTATGATTTCTGCATCATCACTCATTTGCACAAGCATTTGAAGCTTGCTGTCAGGATTGAAGCCTGGTAGAACGCGGCTTGCATGATGGTCGTCGAAAAGTTTCCCCCCGAACTCTAGATATAGTTTATCGCCGAACTGGGCGATACGTTCCCGTATGCGTTCGGATTGAATTTTTAGATACTTTTTATTGTCAAATCCAATAGCCATTACGGGACACAAATTTAGGGATTTTTTTGATTTTATTCAAATAAATCAAAAAAATGGTGCGAGTTGCGAGTTGCGTGTTACGGGGTGTGGGGTGAGTTCTGAGTAATTTTTTTAGTAATTAGTTTGGAGTTAGGATTTGCACCAAATATCTCATACTCTTTTTTAATAATAAATATACACTCAACTCTCTAATCCTCAATACTACACACTCCTTACTACACAAAAACGGGTATAACTGTCGTTGTCATACCCGTCCTTATGTGTTAAGCTATTTCAAAACTTAGTTGAAGATGTAGCGTATTCCTATCTGGAATTTCCAGCATTGGCCGTAGTGGTAATTGTAGTCATAGGACTGGGTAAGGTAGTTCCCGTCTTTTTGATACATGGAGAATACGGGCTGCTTCTTATCATTTTGACCTTCATACTTGAGGATCGCGCTATTGTTGGAGATGGAGTTAATCTGATAAACACCCCATTTTGAATTTAGGAGGTTGCCAATATTCATGAAGTCAAACACGAGCTGGAAGTTGTGTTTGGTGTTTCCGATATTGAAAGCAAAGTCTTCTGCAATGCGAAGATCGAAACGGTGAACCCAGGGAGAGCGTGCAGCGTAAGCCTCAGCGTACTCGCCTTTGTGGGCACTCAGATATTTATCTTGTTCCACAAATTTCCAGAATGCAGCGCGGTCAGCATCAGTCTTGAAGTTGATTTCGCTGTCATTCTTGGGAATGTACATGAGGTCGCGGTTGATACCGTCACCATTCATGTCGTTGGAGTAAACGTAGCTATATCCGCTACCTGAAGAACCGGTGTAGAATAGGTTGAGATGGAGACCCTTTCCGCCAAATATCTTGAATGGGATGAAGTAGTTGACACTTGCAATCAATCTGTGGGGGACTACATATTGTGAGCGCTGTACGGTACCGAAGTTAGGACCGTCGATCGTGATAAGACCCTGCCAGGTGGATACGGGGTCGCTACCGGGCAGTCCGGATACCTCTTTGGATTCAGTCATAGTGTATGCGAGCATTATGTCGAGGTTCCTTACAGGCTGGGCATTGAGAGTTATATTGGCTGTGTAGCCATACCCCTTATTTGTATTGGTCAAAACAACGGCATTTTTACCCTTGTTGAGAGCAAAGTTTGAGGGATATATGAGACGGTTGTCAGCGCCACGGAAACGTTTCCAGCTCATAGTATTGTCAATATTAATATTGTCAATTGTAACTCCGCTCACAACTTTATTGAACATGAATTCTCCGGTAAGAGTCAAGGGAAATGAGACGGGGAGCTGCCAGTCGAGAGCTATTGATGATTTCCAAATCTGGGGCATCTTGAAATTGGGGTCAACGCCTGAAATCTTGGAACCTGCAACGTGATTGCTCTCATTGAGTTCTGCCTGGAGCCCCAGTGCCTTAATAGCGTCCTGAACATTAGTCATCATACCGCCGTTGAAGGTATCGAGGCGCTTGTCATATCCGGTGGGAACGCCATTCTTGTAAGAAGTTCTGAACTGTACTGAATTCTGAACGAGACCGGCATTAGTAGGCATATTGGTGAAGAATACCAGCGGCAAACGTCCTGCAAAGAGACCTGTACCTCCACGAACCTTGAGAGATTTGTCACCCTTAACATCCCAAATGAAGCCTATTCTGGGGGATATCTGGAGGTTAGCCTTGGGCCAAAGACCTGTGTCAATTTTTTCGCCATCCCTGAATGTCAGACCGTAGATGGCTTTGTTGGTAGCAATATCGCTATTGTCAAAAAGGAGCTCGTCAAAACGCACACCGTAGGTGAGTTTAAATTTATTGCTTATGCTCCACTCGTCTTGTACATAGAGACCAATCTGGTTGAAAGTAACACGGGCATTGGGATTGGGTTCGCCATTCCAGCCGTATGTGATTGCAAATGACTCCGGAGTCCTGCTATTGAGGAAATCGTCGAGACTATTGTAGCGATAGTACATAGTACCGTTACGCATATATGCGTTGTCGGCAAACTGGTACTCATAGCTAATACCGGCGAGTACCTTGTGCTTTCCTTTGAGCCAGGTAAGGTCATCCTTGATTGTAAGAATATTGTTGTGAACACCGTTATTCCAAGTGAAGAGCTCGTAACCAAGCGACATATAGGGCTCCATGATCTGTTTACCTGAGCCATCCTTACCGGCCATAATGTCAATGTGGGGGAAGGGGGCGGACTTTGAACCTCGAACATCATCGATTTTGGAGAAAGTCACGAGAAGTTGGTTGGAGAGGTTGTCCGTAAATCTGCTGTTGAGGTCAGCGGATATTGACTGTACCTTATTATCCATTGAATACATGTTATTGGCAAAAGCCATTGACTGGTTGCCTACGCGGTATGTGCCGTTGAGACGGTATCCGGTATCTGAAGAGTTGCCGTTGGGAGCATTCCAGGCAGTATTCTTGGTGTAGTTGTAGCGGAGGTTGAGTCTGTGATTGTCGTTGATATTCCAGTCGATGCGTGCAAGTAACTTCATATTTGACTGGTCACCGGGGAAGTCGGTATAAGAACCTGTATCGTATCCATATTTCTGCATCATGAAATCCTGAACTTTCTGCATGTCTGAAGCGAGTGTACGGGATACATTGCCCTCAGCTGTCTCTCCACCTTTGTTGGCGCGGTAGTTAATCACTTGTCCGGGAGTTTTTTCCATTTCGAAGTTGGTGAAGAAGAAGAGCTTGTTTTTAATGATAGGGCCGCCAAAAGTAAAACCGTAAACAGTGTTGGATTCTTTAGCACGTTCATCGAGTTCCTTTCCGTTAATTTTATTACCCCTCATATCCTGGTTGCGGTAATAGGTATATGCCGTACCCTTAAAGGTATTGGTACCTGATTTGGTGATGGCGTTGATACCACCGCCTATGAAATTGGTCTGGCGTACGTCAAAGGGAGCTATAACAACCTGTATTTCATCGATGGCATCCATTGAGATCGGGTTGCCGCCTCCGGGAAGATTTGGGCTCAGACCAAAGTTGTTGTTGAAATTGGCTCCGTCAACAGTGAAGTTGGTGGAACGTCCGTCACCACCGGCAAAGCTCATTCCATTAGCGTAAGGTGATATACGCGCAATGTCTGATATGCTACGGTTGATAGTAGGCATACGGCTTATTTGTGATGAACTGATATTGGTGGCTGCACCTGTCTTTTCATTTGAAAATTTTGAGCTGGGTGAAGCGACTACCACTACTTCCTCAAGTTCTTCTGTGGAAATGGTAAGGACTGCATCTTGTGTGAAGGTTACACCGAGCTGTAGTACTATATCCTGAAAAAGGGAGGCCTGATAGCCAAGAAGGTGTACTTTGATTTCATAGGGTCCACCCGGACGCATACCCTGGATGGCGTAACGGCCGTCTAAATTGGCCACTGCATAATAATTTGTACCTGAAGGTACATGGACTGCAATAACGGTGGCTCCGACGAGCTTTTCACCGGAATCACTGAGGATTTGGCCGTTTATGCTTGAAGTAGTAATCTGCGCACTTGCACTTAAAGAGAAAAATAGCAATGCTACAAGTGGCAAAAGTTTCTTAATTAATTGATTCATAGTTGATTATTAAAATAATGTTGTTTTTAATTGCGCTAAAATACGAAAGTATTCTATTCCCTTGAGAGATTTTGTATTACAATTATGTTAATTTTAATGATTTCTAAAATGAAACATCTATAGTAGAGATTGTTGCACAAAAAAAGAGAGGACCACCGCGGCGATCCTCACAATACATAGTCAATGTTTTAATTGTACTCAGAAGAAGTTCAAAATAAAATACTCAGAACTCCATACTCAGAACTCCTAACTCCTCACTCAGAACTTTCCAACACTCCACTACCCACTCCACACTCCACACTACACACTACACACTCCACACTACACACTACACACTACACACTACACACTACACACTACACACTACACACTACACACTACACACTACACACTACCCACTACATACTACATACTACACACTACATACTACACCTTCGGTCCTGCCGACACAAGTGCAGCACCTGCGGGGTTGCCGGTAAATTTGTAAAAGTTCTTCACAAATTTGCCTGCGAGATCACGTGCTTTTCTATCCCATTCGCAAGAGCAGGGATAAGTGTTACGTGGATCAAGAATTCTTGTGTCAACATTGGGGAGTACCTTAGGTATCTCAAGGTTGAATACTGGGATAAAGGAGGTCTCTGCCTTGTCAATTGATCCGTCAAGGATGGCGTCAATGATACCGCGGGTGTCCTTAATTGAGATGCGTTTACCGGTGCCGTTCCATCCCGTGTTTACCAGATAAGCGGTGGCTCCGCTAGCCTTCATTCTCTTTACCAGTTCTTCTCCATATTTTGTGGGGTGGAGTGAGAGGAATGCCGCTCCGAAGCAGGCTGAGAAGGTAGGTGTGGGCTCTGTAATTCCACGTTCAGTACCTGCCAGTTTGGCGGTAAAGCCGCTTAGGAAGTAGTATTGTGTCTGCTCGGGTGTGAGTTTGGATACGGGAGGGAAGACTCCAAATGCGTCTGCAGTGAGAAAAATTACCTTTTTGGCATGGCCTGCCTTGGATATAGGTTTGACAATGTTGTCAATGTGGTAGATAGGGTAAGAGACACGTGTATTCTCGGTTACACTCTTGTCCGTGAAATCAATTTTACCGTTTTCGTCAACAGTAACATTCTCGAGGAGTGCATCGCGCCTGATGGCGTTATATATATCGGGCTCAGCTTCTTTGCTGAGGTTGATAACCTTTGCGTAACAGCCACCCTCGAAATTGAAGATACCGTCATCGTCCCAGCCATGCTCGTCATCACCGATGAGCTGACGCTTGGGGTCGGTAGAGAGGGTAGTCTTGCCCGTGCCGGAGAGACCGAAAAAGATAGCGGTTTCGCCATCCTTGCCCACATTAGCAGAGCAGTGCATCGATGCAATCCCCTGGAGGGGTAGGAGATAGTTCATATAGGTAAACATGCCCTTTTTCATTTCGCCTCCATACCAGGTATTGATGATTACCTGCATATTTTCGGTGAGGTTGAATACAACTGCAGTCTCTGAGTTGAGTCCGAGTTCTTTATAATTGTCAACCTTTGCCTTGGATGCGGTAAGCACCACGAAATCGGGCTCGCCGAAGTTAGCCAGCTCTTTTTCAGTGGGGCGTATGAACATATTTTTTACGAAGTGTGCCTGCCAAGCCACCTCCACAATGAAACGGATTTTGATGCGCGAATTTTCATTTGCTCCGCAGAAAGCATCCATCACATAGAGAGTCTTCTCTGAAAGTTGTTTTGTCGCAATCTTTTTGAGTTCTTTCCAAGCTTCCGGTGTGACGGGCTTATTGTCATTCAAATAATCATCCGAACTCCACCAGACTGTATCTCTGGTAACATCGTCCATTACCCAAAATTTATCTTTTGGAGAACGCCCGGTGTATATACCGGTCATTACGTTGACGGCACCAAGTTCGGTTAACTGACCGGCCTCGTATCCCTTAAGGGAGGGGTCCAGTTCAGCTTTGTACAACTCCTCATAGCTGGGGTTGTGAATTACTTTTTTAACATTGAGGATGCCATACTTTGATAAATCAATATTTGCCATAATTGTCTATTATTTTCTTTCGTTATTAGTCGCGCAAAGGTAATAATTATTTCACACGCCTATAATTTTGTGCAAAAAGTTTGCCATATAATTGCTATTTTTGCGACATGAGAGAAACTTTGAAAAAGTACTGGGGCTATGACTCCTTCCGTCCGATGCAGGAGAATATTATCGCCTCTGTGCTGGAGGGGAGGGACACTCTTGCCATACTGCCTACGGGTGGAGGTAAATCTATATGTTTCCAGGTTCCCTCTATGATGACACCGGGAATATGTATAGTAGTATCGCCGCTGATTGCGCTGATGAAAGATCAGGTAGAGAATCTCAATGATCGTGCTATCCCCTCTCTGCTTGTCTGCTCCGGAATGACCTACCGTGAGATCGACATTGCTCTGGACAATGCTATTTACGGTGACTATAAGTTTCTCTACCTTTCCCCCGAGCGTCTTCGAACGGAACTTTTTCGTGTGAGAGTAGCCAGGATGAATGTCAATTATCTGGTGGTGGATGAGGCACACTGTATTAGCCAGTGGGGTCATGACTTCAGACCGGATTATCTTCAGATAGCGGAAATAAGAGAGATTATCAGCACGGAGAGACGCGTACCGGTTGTTGCCCTTACCGCTACTGCAACTCGGAAAGTAGCAGATGACATAATGGCAAATCTGGAATTTGAAGTTCCAAATAAGATCATTTCATCTTTTGTAAGGCCTAATCTTTCATATGTTTTCCGAAAATGTGAAGATAAGATGGGACAGTTGCTTTCCATCTGCCATAATGTTACCGGGAGCGGCATAGTCTATGTCGGCAAAAGGCGTACTGCAGAACAGATTGCCTCTTTCCTTCGCAGCCAAAAAATTAATGCAGCAGCTTATCACGCCGGAATGGAGAGGGAGAGCCGTTCGCGAATACAGGAGCAATGGAAGAGTGATAAAACTCGTATTATAGTCTCAACCAATGCCTTCGGAATGGGTATCGATAAGCCCGATGTGAGGTTTGTCTGTCACTTTGATATGCCCGACACTGTGGAGGGCTATTTCCAGGAAGCGGGTAGAGCAGGCAGGGATGGAAAACAATCTTTTACAGCGTTGCTCTGGAATGAAAGCGATATAAAGCGCCTTCAACAGATTACTCGTGTAACCTTTCCTCCTTTGGATTATATTCGTGATATTTACCAGAAAGTTTTCATCTTTCTTGGGATACCTTATGAAGAGGGTGGTGGACGCAGCGTTAAGTTTGACCTTGATGCATTTGTACGCCATTTCAAACTACACTCCGCTACTGCATATTATGCAATCAGATATATTGAGCAGGCCGGGTATTGGACCCTTTCAGAAGAGCTTGAAATCTCTTCTAAGGCTCGTTTTGATGTCTCAAGAGATGAACTCTACAAGATTCAGCTTGGCTCAAATGAGATGGATACCTTTGTAAAAGTGCTTTTGAGGATGTATACCGGTATCTTTTCAGATTATGTCACTATTGATGAGGAGAAAATTGCCAGAGCCGGACGTTATGCGGTGGATGCAGTAAAAGCAAAACTCATCTCTCTCTCAAACCGCCATGTGATGAGTTATGTGCCAAAATTCCGTTCGCCGATTCTTACATTCTACAACGAGAGACTATATGAGAAAAATCTTCGTTTGCCTGAATCGGAATATGACGAAAAGGTGGAACGTCGCACTGACGGGGTCAATGCAATGATATCTCTGGTTACTGACAATTCCACCTGTCGCAGTGTTTCGCTGCTGCGCTATTTCGGCCAGCAGGAATCTGCCCCCTGTGGAAAATGTGATATTTGTATTGAGAAAAAAAAGTTGATTATGTAGTGTGTAATGTCTGAGCGAACTTCAAATAACATGAAGCGTAGAAAATTTTTGTTTTTTCGAAGCTCATGTTATTTGAAGTGGTAAGAGTTGGGTGTGTATTTATGAGTCAAAGTGAGGATGATAAGATATTAATTAAGTGTTAAAATTAGTATAATTATATAATAAAGAATAATAATAAATGAAGACTGAAAATATGTTTAAAAATATCAAAGCATTTGTATTTGATGTTGATGGAGTATTTACTGATGGATCTGTGCTGGCGATGCCGGACGGAGACTTGCTCCGTACATTTAACGCAAAAGATTGTTTCGCCGTCAGAATGGCAGTTGACAATGGTTATCCCGTAGCAATAATTACAGGAGGTTGCTCCCAGAGCATTATCCAAAGGGCTATTTCACTTGGTGTGGAAGCAAGGGATCTCTACCAGCTCTCAAGAGACAAACGTCCCGATTTTTTAAAATTTTGCTCCGATCACGGCTTGCAGCCCTCCGAAGTGGTGTTTGTGGGTGATGATGTTCCGGATATACCGGCCCTTCGTGAGGCGGGTCTCGCAGTCTGTCCCTCTGATGCAGTGGCTGATGTGAAAGAGGCTTGTAACTATATTTCTCCTTTCCCAGGAGGTAGAGGCTGTATCCGAGATATTGTTGAAAAGGTTCTTAAAGTGCAGGGAAGATGGCATTTTGACCCAACGGAACCTATAAGCGCCAGATATCCTGATCACATAACACAGCTTGCAAATAAAACCGGACGTTATGTTTGATGGATATAGGTTTATACTCGCTTCCAAGTCTCCCCGCAGGCATGAACTTTTAGCCGGATTGGATCTGAAATTCAAGGTAGAGACGGGCCCTGAATCACAGGAGGGATTCAACGAAGATATTCCCCACTCATATGTTCCGGAATATCTTGCAAAGCACAAATCCATCACCTATTACAGACCTTTGGAGGAGGACGAAGTGCTTATAACAGCCGACACATTAGTCTTCGGTCAGCAGGAGAAATTGGAAAAGGGAATGCTATCAGAAGAGACTCTCCAGAAATGCTTAATACTTGGTAAGCCTATTGACAGAAAGGATGCAGTGAGGATACTCTCTCTGCTCTCGGACAACACTCATTATGTGCTGACGGGTGTGGCTATCCGCACTCATGATGAGTTGCGCTCCTTTACAGCGGTAACCGAGGTTACATTCAAGAAACTCTCTACTAAAGAAATATCTTACTATATAGATAAATATGCTCCCTATGACAAAGCAGGTGCCTACGGTGTGCAGGAGTGGATCGGCCATATAGGAATTACCTCCATCAGCGGATCCTACTATAACGTAATGGGACTTCCCGTGCAACGTCTTTATACCGAACTTTGCGATCTTTGCAGTAAAAAATAATTTCCGTTTCAGTGCTATGCATCAATATGCATTTGGTCAACCTGTGTTCTCTATAATTAAGGATAATTTGCCGAAATTGTTTACTTTTGCAATTTGAATAATTTGACGACAAATAAAGTAAGATATTATATAGATGGAACTCCCCAACAAATACGACCCTTCCCTTACGGAAGACAAGTGGTATTCCTACTGGCTTGAGAATGGGTTTTTCCATTCGGAACCTGATGAACGTGAACCATATACCATTGTGATCCCGCCACCAAATGTGACCGGTGTGCTTCATATGGGACATATGCTCAATAATACGCTTCAGGATGTATTGGTACGCCGTGCAAGAATGACCGGGTACAATGCCTGCTGGGTTCCCGGCACTGATCACGCTTCTATAGCAACTGAGGCAAAAGTAGTGGAAAAATTACGAGCTGCCGGTATTGACAAATCAGACTTGACACGTGAGGAGTTTCTAAAACACGCCTGGGAGTGGAGAGACAAACATGGAGGTATTATACTCGAGCAGCTTAAAAAACTCGGTGCCTCCTGCGACTGGAACCGCACCAGATTTACAATGGATCCCGATTTGAGTGAGGCTGTAATCAATACATTTGTCCATTTCTACAAAAAAGGACTCATCTATCGCGGAGTTCGCATGGTTAACTGGGATCCCGAAGGCCTTACTGCAGTGAGCGACGAAGAGGTGATTCACAAAGAAACCGATTCTAAGTTCTACTATTTGAGATATAAGATAGCAGGTGGTGTTGCACAAGGAGAATGTGATTATGTCACCATTGCCACAACACGTCCTGAAACCATTATGGCTGACGTGGCGGTCTGTATTAATCCCGAGGACGAAAGGTATTTTCATCTGCGTGACAAGAATGTCATTATCCCACTTATCGACAAAGAGATTCCCATCATAGAGGATGATTATGTAACGATGGACCTCGGTACCGGATGTCTAAAAATCACTCCTGCTCATGATATCAATGACTACGAAATAGGCTTGCGCCACAAACTTCCTGTAATCGATATTATCAATGATGACGGAACACTCAATGAAAAGGCCCAGATCTTAATTGGAGAAGATAGGTTTATAGCCCGTAAAAAGATAGTGAAGATGCTCGAAGAGGCCGGACTTCTCGAAAAAGTAGAGGACTACAAGTCACAGGTCGGTCATTCAGAGCGTACGGATGCTGTCATCGAGCCCAAACTCTCCATGCAGTGGTTTCTCAAGATGGAGGATCTTGCAAAAGATGCGCTTCAAGTAGTTGAAGACGACTCGGTAAGACTTATACCCGATAAATTCAAAAACACATACCGACATTGGATGGAAAATGTCCGTGACTGGTGTATTTCCCGCCAGTTGTGGTGGGGACAGCAAATTCCTGCTTACTATCTCCCCAATGGGGAATTTGTAGTAGAATCCACATTTGAAGAAGCTCTTGAAGCTGCACGCAGGATTGATCCTTCCGTAAAGGCTGAAGATCTGGTTCAGGACGGAGATGTGCTTGATACATGGTTTTCATCTTGGCTCTGGCCGATATCGGTGTTTGATCCATCAAAGCCAGGTTTTCCCGATAAGGCACCCAATGCCGACCTCGCATATTACTATCCCACAAATGACCTCGTAACTGCCCCGGAAATTCTCTTTTTTTGGGTAGCCAGGATGATTATGGCAGGAGAGGAGTTTTGTCAGGATATACCTTTCCGTAATGTCTATCTGACAGGTATAGTCCGTGACAAACAGGGCAGAAAGATGTCAAAACAGCTTGGCAACTCTCCCGATCCCATAGAATTGATGAAGTTATATGGAGCAGACGGCGTACGCTTGGGAATGCTACTCTGCACATCTGCCGGCAATGATATTCTTTTTGACGAAAGTCAAGTGGAACAGGGCCGCAATTTCAGCAATAAGATCTGGAATGCCTATCGTTTGGTCAAAGGATGGAAGGTAAGTGATACAATGGTTCAAAGTGATGTCAACCGCCTTGCCATTTCATGGTTTGAATCAAAACTCGATATAACTCTGGAAAGCATCAATGAGGATTTTGAAAAGTTCCGCATTTCGGACGCAGTCATGACGATTTACAAACTCTTCTGGGATGATTTTTGCTCCTGGTATCTGGAAATAATCAAGCCTTCATTCATAGATGGTGTGCAGGAGAGAATTGACAAGGCCACTTTTGATGCTACTATCTCATTTTTCGACTCACTTCTAAAGATACTTCACCCTGTAATGCCATTTATTACTGAGGAACTCTGGCAGAATATTGAGGAACGTAAAAAAGGTGAGACCATCATGCTGCAGCAGATGCCTCTTTATACCGGCCACGATGATGCCCTTATTGCCGCTTTCGACAAGGCGATAGAGACGGTAGTGGCTATCAGGGCACTTAGACAGTTAAAAAATATCTCTCCTAAAGAGCCCCTTGCAGTGCAGGTCAAGAGTACTTACTACCCGGCGATAATCACTCCTGTAATTTCCAAGATGGCAAATGTGCCCGATTTGCAGGTTGTGAATGAGTTTGATACCACATCGGCAGGACAATCATTTATGGTGGGCACTATTGAGTATTTTGTGCCCTTGGCAGACATGATAGATATTGAAGAAGAGATTGCAAAGATTGAGGCCGAAATCAAACGTTATGAAGGCTTTATCAAGGGCGTGAATGCCAAACTCGGCAATCCGGCTTTTGTAGCAAATGCCCCCGAAAAAGTTGTAGCACTTGAGCGCAAAAAACTCTCCGACGCTACTACCAAAATAGAGACACTCCAGGCACGCCTGGCCACTCTTAAATAGTGTGCAGATTATATAATACCCAATATAAAATGAGAAATTTGTTATTATTCGGATCATTTGGCTGGCAGGAAATTCTGATCATTGCTTTTATCGTACTCCTTCTTTTCGGAGGTAGAAAGATTCCTGAACTTATGAAGGGACTAGGGAAAGGTGTCCGCAGCTTCAAAGAGGGAATGAAAGGTGTGGAAGATGAAATGAAAGAAGTGGACGATGACCCTAAGAATAAAGATAAGGAGCAGAAATAAAACTTCCACACCGGTTTTCAGATGGGAAGCAGCAATATGTCCTTTTGGGAGCATCTCGACGAGTTGCGGAAAGTTCTTTTTCGTGCAGTTGGAGTGCTTGTGGTGCTGATGATCGTCGCCTTCTTTTTCAAGGAGACGATTTTCGGCGATATAATATTTGCGCCCCTGACATCGGATTTCTGTCTATATCGGTGGTTAGATTTCTTACTTGCTCTATTTGGTTCCGGACCAACAGGGGAGTTTTCGATTGAGCTGATAAATATAGAGATGGCAGCTCAATTCTTTACCCATATCAGGGTATCACTCTATGTGGCATTGATAGTGGCGATGCCATTTATTTTCTACCAGATATGGACATTTGTGCGTCCTGCGCTCTATGATAATGAAAAAAGGGTTATAAGGCGTGCATTTGGATTTGCGGGCATTCTTTTTTATATTGGCATTGCTGTGGGTTATCTGCTGGTCTTCCCGCTGACCGTGAGATTTCTAGGTACATACCAGGTCTCACCTGATGTCCCGAACCAGATATCGCTCAACTCCTATATCGGGATGTTTGTTTCCTTGATTCTAATTATGGGAATTGTCTTCGAAATGCCGGCACTAGCGGCGGTACTCTCAAGATTTGGAATCATCACAAAAGAGTTTTTGAAGAAATACCGCAAACATGCTATTGTGGTGCTTCTCGTTCTTGCTGCACTGATAACACCTTCCGGAGACGCAGTGACGCTCTTTTTTGTGGCAATTCCACTCTACTGTCTCTATGAGGTTAGTATATTGGTCTGTAGATCAGGTAAAACTGAAGAGGAAGAAGTTGCGGCTGATGCCTCAGGAGGTGAGGAGTGATATCAATTAGCAATCTTACGGTATCATACGGAGGATTCACTCTCCTGGACGGCATTAATTTTCATATAAATGACAAGGAGAAAATAGGTCTTGTTGGCAAGAATGGAGCAGGTAAATCTACGATTCTCAAACTAATAATGGGCCTCCAGTCGCCAACATCGGGAAAGGTTTCGATGCCTGCTGACAGGAAGGTGGGATATCTTCCCCAGATCATGAAACATGCTCGCGGTAAGAGTGTCATTGACGAAGTGATGACGGCATTTGCAGAGCATAATGAACTCAATATTCGTATAGACCGGATTTCGCACGAGCTGGCTAAACGTACCGACTACGAATCGGATGAATACCACAAATTGATTGTCGAATTTAATGAGATCACCGATCGACTTAGGCTTTACCCCCTCGAATCCCCTCGTGTGCAGGCAGAAAAGACACTCCTAGGACTCGGTTTCCGCCAAAGTGAACTGGATAGAATGACAAGCACATTCAGCCATGGCTGGAACATGCGTATTGAACTCGCAAAAATTCTCTTGCGCAATCCCGATATACTGTTGTTGGATGAGCCTACAAACCATCTCGACATTGAATCCATCCAGTGGCTCGAAGAGTATCTCAAGAGCTTTCCGGGAGCATTGATACTGATATCTCACGATCGCAGGTTCCTCGATAATTGCACAAATCGCACTGTAGAGGTGATGCTGGGTAAAATCCATGACTATAAAGTACCCTACTCCAAATTTGTGGAGTTACGAAAGGAGAGAATTGCTCAGCAGCGAGCTGCTTACGACAATCAGCAGCGCATGATCGAGAAGACTGAGGAGTTTATTGAAAAATTTCGGTATAAGCCCACCAAAAGTAACCAGGTGCAGTCAAGAATCAAGCAGTTGGAAAAGCTGGAACGTATAGAGATAGATGAGGAGGATCTGAGTACGATTACCGTTCGGTTTCCATCTGCACCGCGCTCCGGAGATGTGGTCTTCTCAGTAAAGGATGCGACCATAGGGTACTCAAAACCTAAAAAGAAAATTGTGCTGCAGAGAGCCAACATGACCATCAGAAGAGGGGAGAAGGTGGCTTTCGTGGGGCGTAATGGCGAGGGTAAAACCACCGTCATGCGTCTGCTTACCGGCCAGCTTCAGCCTTTTGAAGGTGAGGCAGTGGTTGGCTACAATGTCAAGACCGGTTACTTTGCACAGAATCAGGAGGACTTACTTGATAGGAAAGATACGGTGTATGGCACTTTAGACAAGATCGCAGTGGGAGACGTTAGAACCAGGCTCAGGGATATACTTGGTGCTTTCCTCTTCAGAGGCGAAGATATAGATAAGAAAGTTGCGGTGCTTAGCGGTGGTGAACGCTCTCGCTTGGCTATGGCGAAGCTTATCCTGCACCCCTACAACCTGCTGGCACTTGACGAGCCTACCAACCATATGGACCTCCGGTCAAAAGATGTGCTAAAACAAGCGTTACAGAAATATGACGGAACCCTGATTATAGTTTCTCACGACAGAGACTTCCTTGATGGGTTGGTTGATAAGATCTATGAGTTTGCTGATGGGCGGATTAGGGAGCACCTTGGAGGGGTGGATGATTTTCTCTATCGAAAGAAGATCAGTTCATTAAGGGAGATAGAGATTAAACAACAGCCAACTTCTCAGACGATGCCGGAATCGAACAGGGAAAAATCATCCACTTATGAGGAGCAGAAACACCTCTCAAGAGAGGAACGCCGAATTAAAAACCGCCAACAGCGGCTGGAAAATGAAATATCATCACTGGAAGAAGCGATCTCTGCAGTTGAAACAATCCTCTCGTCACCCTCTCCGGAGGATGATATAGTGGAACTCACACACAAGTATCATGATCTCCAACTTAATCTTGATAGCAAAATGGATGAATGGGCATCCATCACAATAGATTGACACAATGGAAGCAAAAAAACAACATTATCTATTCGGTATACACCCTGTGCAAGAAGCGATTAAAACAGGCAGAAAGTTTGAAAAAATTCTATTCAAGCAGGGCCTGGAAGGCGACAGGTTTAGGGCACTCTTTGATCTGGTAAAACAAAATGAGATTCCTTTCCAGTTTGTGCCGGCTGAAAAGATGAATAAAATACATCGCGGTTTGCATCAGGGAGTTATAGGCTTTATTTCGCAGATAGATTATCTGCCATTTGAAAATATTATTGAAAAAGCACTTGCAGAGTCATCTAATCCCATTTTTCTTATGTTGGACGGAGTGAGTGACGTGCGCAATTTCGGTGCGATAGTCAGAAGTGCCGAATGTGCAGGTGTAAGCGGAGTAATACTTCCTGCAAAAGGTGGAGCCGCTATCAATGCAGATGCCATCAAAACGTCGGCAGGGGCTCTTCTAAGAGTGCCTGTCAGCAAAGTTCCCAATCTGCGTATTCCTTTGTACTACCTTATTGATGCAGGCTTCCAGGTCGTAGCTGCAACAGAAAAGGCCGGCGGTTCAATCTACGATGTAGATTTCACTCAGCCGACCGTAATCGTTATGGGTTCAGAGGGTAAGGGTATTTCCGATTCCGTACTTTCGCTCTGTAATGTTCAGGCAGCAATTCCAATGTCAGGTAAGATAGGCTCCCTCAATGTTTCTGTGGCCACCGCCATAGTGCTTTTTGAAGCAGTTAGGCAGAGGATGCCACAAATATAGCTAGTCAACACGGCGGAGACTGGATCCACGGCTAATCTCTGATGTGATGCTTATGGACTTATCTGTCATGTAGGTACAGGACGATGCTCCTGAGCACTCCACATCAAGACGTCTTGTTACGTATATGCTTGCCTTTGATGCTCCCGAAAGGTCTAATTCGACATCTTTGGCGGTCAATTTGTCTGCTACGATACTGCAAACGCCGCTACCTTCAATAGTTGCTTTATCAACAGTGCCGGAAATAATCGCTTTGGAAGCACCACTGCACTCAAGATCTACCTGTTCAAACTCTCCATCTACTTCAGCTTTGGATGCACCGGAAATCTCAATGTCAAGATCGTCTGCTGTGAAGCTCGCATAGATTTTACTTGCACCGGATACTTTGATGTCTGCATCGATAAAGTCGCCTTTTAGCTCCCTAATGGTGGATGCTCCGCTTACCGTTACGAGTGCATCTTTTGCAATGACATTCAATCCGTAGATTAAGCTAGCACCGCTAAGCTTCAAAACAAATCGCTCATTCCCGCAATCAAATGTATCTGCAGTGTTGAATTTAGATGCTCCTGAAAGCATGAGTTTGTTTAGTACCGGCATTGTTATTGTCGCTTTTGCAATTTTGTGTTCGTTTCTTAAAACTCTTTTTGTGGGATTGTCCAGTCCTATGTAAAGAATCCCTTTGGAATTCTTTACTGAGAGATATTTCTCAAGATCGTCACTGATCGTGATTACAATAGAATAGTTGTTGTCCTGAATAACCTCCACATCAAACCAATGAGAGATGTCGAGCCCTTCGAAACCTCGATAGTCAAAACTTTTTACTGTTTGTGCCCCACTTGTAAGCACAAAGCCCAGAATTGCGGCAAATGTTAAGATAATACGTTTCATTTTAATTGTTGTTATTGTTCTTCTTATTTTTTTATTCAGTTATAATTTGTAGAGTATCTCAATTCACGATTGATGCAACATATTTTCGAAGTTCGACCACACTTTCAACTCTCCTATTGTAGTATTCCTTGAGCACTTCGGCTTTTTCTTGTTCGCTCATCTCTTCAGGAAGCACTTCCAGAAGGGGGATGTGCTCGGATGTGATGCTCTCCAGAGTGTTAAAATGTTCACTTACTCCATTTTGAGGATCATAAGCCGTTAGAGAGTAGAGATACTCATAACTTTCTCTGACCACATCCATATAGGCACTGTAGATATCTTGTGGATCTTCCATTGCAGCCACTGTCTCTGAGAAACTAACGTTGCCTGCGTTCAAACTCTTGATGAGCAGGTTGGCGCCGAAAATCAGCATTATTGATGCGGCCACAGGGAAGAGCACCGCTTTCCAGAATATTCGTTTACGTGGCGTGTTCCTGCGGAATTCAATTCTTTTCGGATTATTGACTTTCTCCAAAAACCTGTCGAAATGGCCCTCTACAGGCTCCATATCGTCCAGAATATTCCTGATGTTGTCAAATTCTTTCATTGTTGCAATATTTTTAAAAGTTTTGCCTTCCCTCTGCTTACTTGAGAACGAATCGTCACCTCTTTCTGCCCTGTGATCTGGGCAATCTCCTGATAATCCATTCCTTCGAAAAGTGAGAGTGTCAATACCAATTTATAAGGATCTTTCATTCTCTCTAAAGCCTCTTTGACACGTTTTACCTCTTTCTTTGTAGAAAATTCTATTTCCGCACTCTCTTCTGTGGAAAGGATTTCCGGTTCCTCATACTCCTCTTTGAAAATCCGCTCTCTTTTGATGACCCTCAATCTGTCAATTGACCTTCTGATACAGGTTCGTATTAGCCAGGCAGAGATTTGGGCAGGTTGTGCAGGAGGATTTTCCATTTGTAGAAAACTTAGCAGTGTGTCATGCATAATCTCTTCAGCGTCAGCTCCGTTGCCGACTATTCTGTAACTAGCGTTGAAAAGCCGCCTGTAGTGAGTGTCGTAAAACTTCTTGATCTCTTTTTGTGTCATCACTCTCTTTTCTATTTATAAGACGGAGCATTGCTCCAATTGTTGCACAAGTTATCGATAATTCGTAAATTTGAACATTAATTATGTAACCTTAAAATATTGTTGAGATTTTATGATATTCCTATTGGATTCCCACTGTGACTCCCCGCTAATGCTGGTTAAGGGTGCAGATTTTGGGCAAACGGTCCAGCAAGGCTATACTCCCGGCAAGTTTCCTGTTACACACGTTGATTTTGCTAAAATGAAAAAGGGAGGGGTTAACGGCTCTTTTTTTGCGATCTATACATCAAACTCCCTCTCTCCTGACGAATCAACCCGAAGAGCTTTTGAATTCATATCAAGGGTTTACGATGCAGTCGAGCAAAATTCGGACAAGGTAGCTTTTGCCACCACTCCAGCACAGGCCAAACGCAATAAAAAGAATGGATTGATCTCTATTTTCTTAGGTATGGAAAACGGCGATCCAATACAGCAGGATCTCTCAATGCTGCGGATGTTCTACCGATTGGGTGTAAGGTATCTCACACTGACACATGCCGGCAATAACGAGATTTGCGACTCCTGTGCCACAAAAGATAAACGCTGGGGTGGTGTGAGTCCTTTCGGGAAAGAGGTAATTGAGGAGTGCAATAGACTGGGAATGCTTATTGACGTTTCACACATCTCCGATGACTCTTTTTGGGATGTTCTAAATTATTCAAAGGTACCGGTAGTGGCTACACACTCTTGCTGTCGTGCACTTGCCTCTCATCCTCGAAATATGAGCGATGAAATGATTGTAGCCATGGCAGAGAAAGGTGGGGTGATTCAGATCAATTTTTATCCCGCTTTTCTCGATAATGAGTATGCTGCATCCGAGATATGGGATCTCGAGGATGTTTTCGATGCAGCTGACAAGGCATGGCAGAAAGATAAGTCCAATGTCGAGCTTCAGAAGCAACTCGAAAAGTCAGTAATTGCTATGAATACTGTTAAAAAACCCTCTTACAGAAGGGTTGTGGATCATATTGACCATGTTGTCAGTCTGGTCGGTGTGAGACATGTCGGAATCGGCAGCGATTTTGATGGTATAAACACTTGTCCAAAAGGTCTTGAGGATATCAGCAAAATTAAGCGCATAATAATTGAACTACGTAGGCGAGGCTATAAGGAACACGAAATCAAGATGATTGCCGGAGGAAATTTCTTCCGTGTGATGGATGCTGCCCAAAAGTTCGCAGATGAAGAATAATCCCATTCACAACAAATTATAATTACAGATATGAAATTTTTCATCGACACTGCAAATCTTGAGCAGATCAAAGAGGCTCAGGCACTCGGAGTCCTGGACGGAGTTACCACAAACCCTTCACTTATGGCAAAGGAGGGTATTAAAGGCGATGCTGCCATCAAAGTGCATTACAAGCAGATATGTGAAATTGTTGACGGTGATGTGAGCGCAGAAGTATTCGGCACAGAGTATGACGATATGATCCGTCAAGGTGAAGAGCTTGCTGCGCTTCATCCTCAGATTACTATCAAGCTTCCCTGCACCAAAGATGGTATACGTGCTGTGAAGTATTTCTCTGAAAAAGGTGTAAAAACCAATTGTACCCTTGTTTTTACTGTGGGACAAGCACTGCTCGCAGCAAAAGCAGGGGCCACTTATGTATCTCCTTTTGTGGGACGTCTAGATGATATTTCCAGTAATGGAGTTGCACTTATTAAGGAAATTGTGGATGTTTTCAACTACTACGGTTATCAGACACAGGTTCTTGCAGCTTCAATTCGCCATACACAGCATATAATCGATTGTATGAAGGCAGGTGCTGATGTCGCCACTTGTCCTCTCAAAGCTATTCTTGGTCTTCTTAACCATCCTCTGACAGATAAGGGCGTGGAGATCTTCGTGGCTGATGCTAAGAAAATGGAAGGCTGATGAAAAGCTCCCAGAAAAAATTCATGCGACTTGCGATTGACTTAGCCACCGAAAACATTAAAAGCGGGGGAGGTCCTTTTGGTGCCGTAATCGTAAAGGATGGAGAGATAGTCGCTACTGGATGCAATCGCGTAACCGCCTCAAACGATCCAACTGCCCACGCAGAAGTAAATGCAATTCGCGCCGCCTGCAAGGCGCTCGACACCTTTATTCTGGAAGGATGCGAAATATACTCCTCCTGTGAGCCTTGTCCGATGTGTCTCGGGGCAATCTATTGGGCGCACCTCGATAAACTTTACTATGCCAGCAATAAGCACGATGCTGCCGATGCCGGATTTGACGACTCCTTTATATATAAAGAGCTTGACCTAAAACCCGAAGAGCGCCGTCTTAAAGCAGAGGTCCTCTTAGAAAAAGAAGCCCTCCGGGTTTTTGAATCCTGGAAGGCTAAAGAGGATAAGGTGGAGTATTAAGTGTTGCGGGGTGCATGGTACGGGTTGCGGGTTAGTGCTGATTATCTAATGATAATCTATTTCAGGACATTACACTCGCAACTCAGAACTCAGAACTCAGAACTCAGAACTCAGAACTCAGAACTCAGAACTCGGAACTCTTCACTAAAGCCCCAGGGCTCTCTCTATCGGTTGTATTATAGAGTAGGAATCCAAGTCATCTCGGTTTGAAAAGAGCAGGATAAGCATTTCTTTCTCCGGATAGCGAGCAGCAATTGATTTAAATCCACCGTTGCTGCCGGTGTGATAAATCTTCAAAGGTGATGACTCGGTTGCCGGTTCAATAAACCAACCATATCCATACCAGGTATTGGGGCGATTTTGATAATTGCTGAATTTACTGTTGCTTACCTCTATTTGGGGGGTGTGGGCCGCATTTAGCATTTCTTCTCCAAGCACTATGTAGTTGCGAAGTGCTTTCTCCCACATTACAAACTCATGGGTTGAGGTATACAGGCCGCCATCGGCCTTGGTTGCAAAAAAGTTTGCCTCCCCATAATCATACTCATGCCACTCTTTACTTCTGTCGGTCTCGCCTTCATTTTCAGTGTTTTCTTCAGAGAGATTATCAACAGCTTCAAATCTATATCCACGAGCCCTATTTGGGATAAGGTGCTCTTTATCAGGTTCAAAAAAGATACTTTGCTTCATTCCTGCCGGAGCAAAAATATTCTCATTCACATAATCGACAAAGGACATTCCTGAAACTTTTTCTACAATTGCACCAAGCATCAAAAAAGTCGGATTGATATATTCGTATTCCGTTCCGGGCTCGAAATTGATAAAGTTCAAGTCGGGTAGATATTGCATTACATACTCCTCGTTTGCAAAAATACTGCGCTGTTCGTCGCTTCTGTCACGTGCATCGGGAATGCCTGAAGAGTGGGAGAGGAGGTGTTTGATTTTGATTCTCTCATAAAAATCCGCCTTGTATTCAGGAAAATATTTTGCCATATTGTCCTCCAGCGAAAGTTTGCCTTGCTCTGCAAGTTGCAGGATAGCTACTGCGGTAAACTGTTTGGATATTGAAGCAATGCAGAAAGAACTATTTCCATCAATAGGTGCACCGCTCTCGAGGTCGGCAATACCATAACCTTTGTCAATAATAACTTCATCACCCTGGAGAACAAGCACTGCTGCACCGGGCTCATCTGACGGAAATAGTTCAGAAAAGATGGAATCGATTTTCGAGGCTGCCAAATCCCTCGGATTTGTAGAACAGGCTGCGATTAAGGTTGCTGCCATAATAAATAGAATTGTTCTTTTCATAATACTATAGTTTGCTGTTTGCCGTTGGCTTGGCTGTTAGCTGTTTGCCTTTGGCTTATGGTTAATTATAAACTCTATTGTTTATTGTAATTTCACCTTTATAATATTTATAACCTTTTCTCCAAACTTATAACTCTCCGCACCCCTCTATATATAATATAACTATTCTATCACACTCACTCCACACTCCACACTCCACACTCCACACTCCACACTCCACTACCCACTACATACTACATACTCCACACCCCACTACCCACTACCCACTCCACCCTCCACCCTCCACACTCCACACTCCACACTCCACACTCCACACTCCACACTCCACACTCCACACTCCACACTACTCACTACCCACTACACACTACACACTCCATATTCCTAACTCATCTTTCTCTATTTCCAGACGGAGGAGATTTAGAGCATTTGATGCAAATCTCTCGATATTTGTCATCCTGTCCGCAGAAAATTTTACCATTCGGGTAACAACACGATCTTTAGTGGCAACTGCAAGCCAGGCAGTGCCAACAGGCGTAGTTGGAGTGCCACCTCCAGGGCCTGCAACGCCGGTTGTAGCTATAGAATAATCGGTATTAACTAGCCGTAGCAATTCGGTGGACATTGCTATTACGGTCTCTTCGCTAACAGCACCGTGGGCTTTTATTGTCTCTATAGGCACTTTGATGAGGTTGGTTTTGACCTCATTAGCGTAGGAGATAACCGATCCTTGATAATAGTCGGAACACCCCGGCACCTGAGTTATCAGCTCGGAAATACGG
Source organism: Bacteroidales bacterium (assembly GCA_033811195.1). Taxonomy (GTDB): domain Bacteria; phylum Bacteroidota; class Bacteroidia; order Bacteroidales; family UBA932; genus Cacconaster. The sequence goes on from JAPXOZ010000006.1 coordinate 48,667, forward strand.
CCACCGGTGCACGATTCTGCAATAGCGAGTGTTTTGCCCATACTCCTTAGTTTACGCCCTATGACCGTCTGCAGGTTGTCCTCGCCTTCACCGTAAATTGCGTCACCTATAATCTCTTTAAGTGAGGAAATATAGGGAGAGAAATCCGGTATGCCCTCTCCAAAGTGAGAGAGTCGCAAACGTACTCCTATGGTGGGATTAGGCAGATAGGCGAGTTTTATATTGTCGGGAAGAGCATCCTCCCAGCTCTCAATCTGTTTGGCAAGTGTGGATTCAGGGACTCCAAAGGTAACTATTGTGTGATGGGTGATATGCTCCAGGTCAAAATGAGTGCGAATGTCATCCATTACCTTCGGCAACAACCCCTTAGTTTCAAAAGGAACTCCCGGAAGCGAATAGAGCGTGGAGGTTCCTTTAGAGCCCAATCCGCGGAACACCATACAGGGTGCTGTTCCCAGTTCATTGGGAATTACCTCACAGGTGTCGGGAACGGTAGCCTGCTCTCTGTTTGATTCAATCATAGGAATGCCTCTGGCACTCATAACTCTTTCTATTATCCGGTATTGCTCTTCCGAGCGAATGAAAGAGGAGGCTCCTGTGAGTTCCTTAAGAGCAAGTTTTGTGATATCGTCCCTTGTGGGGCCAAGACCTCCTGTAACTATTACAATATCTGTGTGCTCGAGGCACATCTGCAGCCTTGAGACAATCTCCTCGTGGAGATCACCTATAGAGAAATGATATCTGACCCTTATACCGGCGCGGTTTAGAGCCCTTGATATCTCTGCAGAGTTTGTATTGATTATTTGGCCGATTAGTATTTCATCGCCAATTGTACAAATAGATGCTGTAGTCATTTTACACTGGAAGGGGTCTTTTCAGTAGTGGCTGCCAGAGCCCTCTCTTTCTCCACGTTGCGCAGGTACTTGAGGATTTTTTTTACGAATCCGGGTCCGTTGTATATGAATCCTGTATATACTTCTATCAAAGATGCACCTGCATCAAGCATTTCCTGTGCCTGTTCAGGGGTCATTATGCCGCCTACACCTATGATGGGTATGGATCCACCGGTTTTGTCATGGATGTATCGCACCATCTTCAGTGATTTTTCAAAGAGGGGAGCACCGCTTAGTCCTCCGTCACCTATGCTCTTTACATCATCCCTAGGAGTGGATAACCCCTCGCGGCTACGTGTAGTATTTGTCGCTACAATACCGTCAATACCGGTTTTTTGTACAAGGTCGATAATCTCATCAATCTGCTCAAAAGGAATATCAGGAGAGAGTTTCAGCAGGATTGGGCGGTACTCATCGTTAAATTTGCGGATAGTTATGATCCTGTCCAAAATATTGGATAGCATCTCTATGTCCTGGAGTTCAGTGAGATCCTTTACATTTGGACAAGAGATGTTGAGTATGGTCATATCCGCGAAGTCATACATCAATGTGAGTGCCCTTTCGTAATCATCTGCTGCCTCCTCGTTTGAGGTAAGGGAGTTTTTACTGATGTTGGTAGCAATTATAATATCGCGTGGAGGATTCTTACGTAGGTTGTCGATTGCATTTCTCACTCCAAGGTTGTTGATACCCATTCGATTGATGATTGCGTCATCCTTAACAAGACGGAAGCAGCGCGGTTTGGGATTACCGACCTGTGGTTTGGGAGTAAGGGAGCCTATTTCTATAAAACTAAAACCAAAACAGGCAAGGTCATTGTAGCATTCAGCATTTTTATCCAGACCTCCGGCAATGCCTACAGGATTCTTAAAGCTGAGACCAAAGAGATTACGCTCCAGAGTAGGAGTCTTAACCTTATATAGGAGTCGCAGTAAGGGTTGGAGTCCCGGAATATGTCTTGAAAATTTAAGTAAGGAGAATATTATTTTGTGAGCCCTTTCCGGATTGAAAAGAAAGAGAATAGGTCTTATCAGAAATTTGTACATGATCTGTAATGCTTATCATTACAAAAATAGTCATTTTTCTTCAAACGTGCCATCATTGTAAAAAACGGTGATACGAACTATGTGTTTATCTCTTTTTGCGACCGAAATCTGTGGGCTGGTGGGAGGTGAGGGTTCAATAAAACGATTCTCAGAGGGTTGATGTGGCTCGGAAACCCGTGTAACTTGCTGAGCTACAGGATGGGTTGTGGGTGATTCCTCTTGTACATCATTGAGCGCGCTTGGAGTAGAAATAACCTCACTTGGTCTCTCAACTGCAGCTTCAGGAGCAAATTTGGGTAAATCGAAGAGAGATTCCTGGTTTCGTTCAGTAATTGTATCGAATAGTGTAACAGGGGACGATTGAGTTTCAGTCACCGGTGGGATGACATGAGTTGGTGAGATTGTAGGAGTGGTCTTCGCTATTGGAGAAGGTGAGGGAGTAGATATTTGACTCCTGTAGGGTTTACCTTTACCGAGAATCAGCCAGTCAGGATTGATCTGGGGAAAATTCTTAAGTATTCCTTCAATGAAATCAAAACTGGGTTTATTTCGTCCGGAGAGGAGATGGGAGACTCCCGAGCGTTGGATTTGTAATATATCGGCCAGTTTTGATGGAGTGAGGTCCTCAAGCTCCAATAATTGTTGTAAACGCTTATCCATAATTTTGTAAACTTATTTTGCTACAAATGTAATACATATTTTGATTACAAATGTAACAGAATTAAGAATTTTAATAAGTTACAAATGTAAATTACAGAAATAAACAACAATATTCTGATAGAAATGATGGTTTTAGATAAAGTAATATTAGAGATAAATGCATTAAATCACTGGACTTATTCATTTTATGTATTAGATAATCTACTCTGAGGCTCTAATTAGCCTTTAATTAATCAATATTTAACATTGTATACGCGAAGTTACTTTATATAACTATATATAAATACTTGGTTTTTAGTTAAATAAATACGTAAATATTTTAAAATAACTTTCAGTTATTTCCAAATGTTGATAACTATTAGACAATTTGCGTTATACAAATGTAAATCCGCGTTATTTAACGCTTTAGAGAAGTTTTGCTTACAGTTGTAAATCGCGGATAAACGTAGTGTAAACATTTGTAAACAATCAACGGATTCACAAATGTAACCAAATCATCGTATTTCAATTATCTTTAGAGTATGATATATGGGATATATTTAAATAGGTAAAACGCTTAAATCGACTAAAAACGACCTTTATTCAAATCTAAAGATTTACCTTTGTCCAGAACATTTTATTTATGATTACAGACAAGATCACAATTGAGGAATATGACTATCCCCTGCCAGAAGAGAGAATCTCAAAATTTCCTCTTCAGGAGAGAGACTCATCTAAACTTTTGCTTTTTACCAGTGAGAATGGTTTCATTCCAAGAGATGAGAAATTTTCAAATATTCACCGTTTTTTACCTGAAGAGTCTCTGATGATCTTCAATAATACTAAAGTAATCCCTGCAAGATTACTTTTTAAGCGTCATACCGGTGCTATAATCGAAATCTTTTGCCTTGAACCGGTTGCTCCACAAGATTATCAACTCAATTTTGCCAGTACGGAAAAATGTTGTTGGAAAGTAATTGTGGGCAATATTAGAAGATGGAAGGATGGTCCCCTATCAATTATAAATCCTTCTGATGACCCCACCATTGCCGGTATTGATCTTAAGGCTGAAATGTTGCAACGTGAAAGTAACAAGATTGTTGTGCAATTTTCTTGGAAAGGTGGGGATTCTTTTTCAAAGGTATTGGACATGTGTGGTAGAGTCCCTATTCCTCCTTATCTGAAGCGTGATCCACACCCGCTGGACAGAGTACGTTATCAGACCTGTTATGCCCTCATAGAGGGCTCAGTAGCAGCACCTACGGCCGGACTTCACTTTACTGACACTGTTTTGAGGAAAATCTCTGAAAAGGGGATCGAACAAGGCTATATTTCACTCCATGTGGGTGCAGGTACATTTCTGCCGGTAAAAAGCGAGTACATTGCCGAACACAATATGCACAGCGAGCCATTTTCCATATCCCTTAAATTGATCAAATCCCTGCTGAAGCACGCCTCAACGCATATAATCGCTGTCGGCACCACCTCTACTCGCTGCCTTGAGTCTCTTTATTTTCTCGGCGTACAGACGATCGAGAAAAAAACTCCATCGTATGTATCGCAGTGGGAGCCCTATCGCGCAGAGGGCTTCAACTATACTCTTCAGGAGGCTCTGGACGCTCTTGTAGGCTATATGGAGGCCAATTCGCTAGAAAATTTGGTCTCCCGTACTGAGATAATCATATTGCCTGGATATCGTTTTAGGGTAATTGATCATCTTATTACCAACTTTCACCAGCCAAAAAGCACACTGCTATTATTGATCTCGGCTTTTGTGGGTAAATCATGGAGAGAGATCTACAAATTTGCACTCGAAAATGACTTTCGTTTCCTTAGTTATGGTGACTCTTCCTTATTGGAAATTAGAAAGTAAAAAACTATATTTGTAACTTTATTACGACTAAAACCTATAACATTATGATCAAGAAAACCATTATTGACCATTTTGAGCAGGCTGTTGCACAATTTCCGGACAACACATACCTGCTTGAGAGCAAAACAGGTACTTTTGAACCTACTACCTATAGACAGACAAGAGATGCTGCCTATAAATTCGGAGCAGGTCTTGTACTTGAAGGCGTCAAACCAAAGGAGAATATAGCTATTCTTGCGGAAGGTTGCAATATGTGGATAATCAGCGAGTTGGGTATGTTTTACGCAGGAGGCGTGAGTGTTCCTCTCTCCATCAAGCTTGAGGAATCCAACGATTTGCTCTTCCGATTGATCCACGGTGATGTAAAATATATCATCACAAGTTCCAGACAGCTAAATAAGATACGTCTGATAAGAGATCAGCTCCCTCTCGTGGAAAAGGTCTTTATTCTCGATCCTGTTGAGAGTTACGAGCCTGGGGAGATTGCAGCTGAGGATCTTATGAAGCGCGGTGCTAAATATCTGGAGACTAATCTGGATGAATTCCTAAAGATTGGACAATCCATTCAAAACGATGACATTGCTACTATTACTTATACGTCGGGCACTACAGCAGACCCTAAAGGCGTGGTCTTAACGCACCGTAACTATACAGCAAATGTGGAGCAGTCGCTTTCTTGCATCAATATTGATGAGAATCTCAAGATGTTGATCATCCTGCCGTTGGACCACTGTTTTGCACATGTGGTGGGCATGTACGCCATGATGGCAAGAGGAGCAAAGATAGCTACTGTACCGCAGGGCAAAACTGCTATGGAGACTCTTCGCAACATCCCCATGAGTATCGCTGCGGTCAAACCGAATGTAATGCTCTCCGTGCCGGCCCTTGCCAAGAACTTCAAAAAGAACATCGAGAGTTCAGTAGAAAAGAGCGGTAAGAAAAAAATCTTCGATTTTGCACTAAAACTCGCCATCTGGTACAATCAGGAAGGGTGGAATAGGGGCAGAGGGCTTAGAATTTTCGCACTTCCGCTGGTTAAACTCTTCGACAAACTGATATTCAGTAAAGTACGCATGGCGATGGGTGGCGAACTTGATTTCTTTATAGGTGGAGGAGCACTTCTGGACATCGATATCCAGAGGTTTTACTATGCACTTGGCATCCCCATGTTCCAGGGCTATGGCCTATCTGAGGCCACTCCCGTAATTTCAACCAATACTCCCAAAAGGCATCGTCTGGGTTCTTCAGGCATTCTGGTAAAGCCTATGGATCTCAAGATTTGTGATGAGCAAGGTAATGAGGTTCCTTATGGAGTAACCGGTGAAATTGTTATCCGTGGTGAAAACGTGATGGCCGGTTACTGGAAGAATCCGACAGCCACTGCCGAAACCGTTAAGGATGGATGGCTTTATACAGGAGATATGGGTTATATGCATAAGTCCGGCTTTCTCTATGTGCTTGGCCGTTTCAAATCTCTACTTATCTCAAGTGACGGTGAAAAATATGCTCCTGAAGGTATTGAAGAGTCGATAATTGAGAATTCGAAAATCATTCAAAACCTTATGCTGCATAATAACCAGAACCCCTATACTATTTGTGTTGTCCAGGTGGACAAAAAGGCTCTGCCAAAGGGTGAAGCGGGTATAATGGCTATTAAGGCGGAGTTTGACAAATACCGTTCAGGAGGCCAGTATGCGGGTACATTCCCTGAAAGATGGCTTCCCACCACATTCATCATTGCTGATGAGCCTTTTAGCGAAGCTAACAAGATGATCAACAGTACAATGAAACTTGTAAGAAATGCAGTTGAGAAGGCTTATGCGGAGAGAATTGACTTTGCATTCACCGCAGAAGGTAGAAATCCTGTAAATGAAGCCAATCTTGCTGCTCTTGCAAAGATTGACTAACACAATTACAAAACATCTATGAGAAAATACAGGATATTTATATTGATTGCCACTATAGTACTCTCTGCACTTGCAGCATATGGTATTTTTACGGCTCCCAGAGTTAACTCCACAGATTCAGAGAATTTTTCTGCTGAGAGAGTCTCTGCTGACATTAAGGTTATCAGCCGGAAACCACATTCTATAATTCATCCGAAGGAGAGAGCCGAGGTCAGAGACTACTTGGGAGATCGTTTAATTGCCCTCACAGACTCTTCGGTAGTCTTTTATCCGTATGAAAACGCTACGGAATATGAGGGTAAACCGATTGATATCACCAACATTTTTGCACAGGTGGATCCTGTGATTGATGATCCTGAGCATCCGGACCCTACATATCTGATGCTGATCGCTCATTATGACTCGAGATACCCTCAGAAGGTATTGGATCAGACAGTGCTCTCTTACGGTGCAGCAGATGACGGTTATGGATGCGGCGTGGCGCTGGAGTCTCTTAGACAGGCTTTACGCTATCGCGGGGAGTGGAGACAGGGTATAAAAATTTTGCTCACCGACTCCGAAGAGTGGAAACTGACAGGCATTAATTCAGCATTGGAGCACAATCCCGAGATTTTTGACAATGTAGGACTGATAATCAATCTCGAAAGCCGTGGCAACAAAGGTCCCGTTCTGCTCTTTGAGACAGGAAAAAACAACTCTAAGGTGCTTTCGCTCTATAAGAAGGCCAAGGCTCCCTATACCTACACCTTTACTACAGTGGTTTACGAGTTTATGCCTAACTTCACCGATTTCACTCCGTTGAAAGATTCATACCCGGGCCTTAATTTCTCCAATCTTGACGATATCAACCACTATCATACTGATCTGGACAATTACGACAACATATCACTTAAAACGATACAGCATTTTGGTGCACAATTGGAGCCGATAATAGAAGAGTATCTTACCAACCACGAATATCGTGATCCAAAGGCATTGGTTTCCGATAAGTCATCGATTGCTTTTACCATCCCCGCTATCGGCCTGATAACTTTCTCCAAGGGAGGCTACCTACTGGCTAATTCCATAGTTTTGGCCCTCTTCTGCCTTATTTTCAGCTTTGCGCTGATCAGTGGTAGGATCAGACCTCTCAAGGTGCTTGTGGCCTCTGCAAAAGTGCTCTTATGGGCTATTGTGGCTTTTGGTATAGGAGAACTTATTGCCTGGACAGTCTCCCTGATTACGGGTGCTAAGTTCTCTTTAATGGGCGTTGTGCGAGGAGTACAGTTTGACGAGTGGGTTATGATAGGCACGGCAGTTATTACCGCACTGATAGTTACAATCTGCTTCTTGTGGGGCAGGAAAAAGTCGGCTGACCGAATTTCATCGACAGCTATTCGCAAGAGTGCTTCAGCCAGTGGTGCTACCAGATACTCCTACAATCTTCTCTATGGTACAATGTTGCTTCTGCTACTCCTTTCTGCAGTTCTATTGCTGACCATAGGTGAAAATTTCTTCTTTGCATTACCTCTGGCTCTTGCTGCTGCTTCAGTTTTCCTTTGGAGAGTTACAACCTGGCGCGGATGGCTCTTAGCTGCGGTTGTATTAACCTTATTGCATGCATTTTCATTCCTTTATATAGTGATAATTGCTCTTACGATGGGTGCTCTGGGTGTGCTTCCGTTCTTTATGGTAATCTATATGGCATTGCTTTTGCCTTTGGCTGATCTGTATACCCGCAAAGAGAAAACCATCTGATATAGTGTTTGAAAATATTAGGCCATACAATGACCGAGAAACACTCGAAGCACTTGCGAGAGTGGCAAACCATCCTCTGACCGGAAGCATCTCAGCATATTTCTATCCTGACAAGGAGAGGGGATATCTCGGAGAGTTCCTAAGGAGTGTAACCGGCACATATGATTTTCAGGCAAGGGTTATGTACCACGTCATAGGCTTTGTTATGAAAAACACTACAAATGGAGTGACTTTTTCGGGCTTGGAACATTTCACTGAGGGTAAGAAACGCCCTTTTCTGTTACTATCAAACCATCGGGATATAGTTCTCGACTCTGCATTCATACAATTTATCCTGGAAGATAATAAGCTGCCTTTGACGGAAATTGCAGTAGGGGACAATCTTATTGCAGATAGTTACATAGAAGATATTATTCGTTCCAATCGTATGATAAAAGTTGTGAGAAGCGAAAATCCACGCGAGGTTTACAACAGCTCGAAGATCTTCTCACAATATATTAGAAGCAGCACTTCCAACATTTGGCTTGCACATCGCAACGGTCGGGCCAAAGATGGTGTTGACACTACAGAGCAAGGATTGCTTAAAATGCTGGATATGAGTGGTAGGGGGGACTTCATCTCAAACTTTTCTGAGCTTAATATCATGCCTGTTTCCATATCCTACGAGATAGAGACTTGTGGCATAGAGAAGGCGCTCGAGACCTGGATACGCAAGAGTACCGGTACCTATAAGAAGACTCCGGGAGAAGACACAGAGAGTATTCTCAAGGGTATAAAACAGCCAAAGGGAGCCGTACATATCTCTTTTTGCCAGCCCTTAACGCTTGAAGAACTGCAGAAAACAAATTCATTTTCTAGAAATGAAAAATTTCAGTATCTTGCATCAGTTATTGATAAAAAAATCCTTGACGGATTCAGGCTTTATCCTTCTCATTATGTTGCGGCTGACATCCTAAAATGCGAGGAAAGGTTTTCAGAGAATTACTCTATGGCTGATAAAGATGCCTTCAGAGCTTATCTTGAGAGGGAAATATCAGGGGTTCCGGCATCTGCTGACCGCAGTGCTGTTATGGATAATCTCCTGCACATTTATGCCAATCCTGTCTTTAGGAAATATCGGTTTTGAAGCAACTATTTAACTATAATATTTCAGACATGAAAAAGATTCTAACTATTCTTTTTTGCGTATCTCTCCTGTGCACCGGATGCGGCAGTTCGTCCAAGGCTTCCAAAAGTGCTATTATGGGCGATGGTAGTGCTGTAGGAGCTGGGATAGATTCGCCAGGTGGCAAGGACACCAAGAAAAAATCTTCAAGCAAGTCAAGCAAGTCTACTAAGTCCACCAAGAAAACAACTGCAAGCAAGGATACCAAGAGAGCAACTTACGATGAGCCTGTTGGTACTGATGCTGTATCTGTTATTGGGTACATTATGGAACAAAAGGCATCAGACATGGCCGGGATCGGAGATGTTAATGTAAAAACCCTTACCGATTCTAGGGGATATAAGGCTATAAAGGTGATTTTCGATAGCGGTATTCTTTTTGAAACCGGTAAATATTCTCTTAATGAGGATGCAAAAGCCGCTCTATCTGCGTTTGTAGAAGAGATGGGGGAACTTCCTGAAACTAACATCACTGTCTACGGTCATACAGACAACACCGGTTCGGCGGCAGCAAACGAAAGAGTCTCTCTCCAGCGTGCAAAGTCTGTTGCAGATTACCTAAAAAGCCTTGGTATTGAGGCAAACAGGGTAGTTTATGAGGGCAAATCCTTCAGAGAACCTATTGCAGACAACAGTACTGCAGAAGGCCGTAGGATCAATCGCCGTGTAGAGGTATTTGTTTACGCAAATGAGAGAATGATACAGCAGGCTAAAGAAGGAACTCTTTAACAGTAATGAAACGTCTTCTTCCGGGAATTTTAATAGCACTATCGCTTATTCTATCTTCTTGTGCGAGAATCAATACGGGTAGGACTGACGGGACATATTTCTACCCTCTGGAGCCCTTTACCGGAGTTAAGGTGGGAGATGATATCTTTACTAGGATTTATGTGCAGGAAGGGGAGTACGGTATTGAAATTACCTGTGACGAAAATATACGCAATCACCTCTACGGAAAGATCCTGAACGGGGTGTTACATTTTGGCGTTAAGAAAGGTGTCGTCCCCGGGACAAGCGTAGATATGGAAGTGAGGATATACACTGATTCGCTTAGTTATCTCGAAGTTGCTGACAACACGCCTGTAGGCATCTACGGAGATGTTTCCGGTAACCTTGAACTCAAATTGACCGGTCAGAGCAATGTAAGATGTAACTCCTTGGATCTGGACAATCTGACTATCAATGCCATTGGAGGCGGTGCCGTATTGAAGGGGAAGGCTATCAAAGCGGTTATAAACTGCTATTCCGGAGCTTCAGTTAAGGATTTTACTCTATCAATAGAAGATCTTATCATTTATATGTCCGGTGCCAGTAGAGCCGAGTTTACGGTAAACAATACAATTAATGCCGATTTGAGAGGAGGCAGCACTTTCACCTACAGGGGCAATGCTTATGTACAATCGGAAAAGCTCAGGGGAGGCTCTGTGCTGAATAAAGAATAATAAATTCTTGGAAATCGTCATGAATTTGATTAATTTTGCGGATTGCGTTAAACATAGTTTAACAGGTCCGCAAAATTGCTTTTTAGTTAGAACAATTAAATTCTCTATAATATGAAAAAAAATATTTCTCTTAAGGATGCCGTTGCAATGGTAAAAGACGGCGCTACAATTATGGTTGGTGGTTTTCTAGGTACAGGAGCTCCCGCGCAGTTAATTGATGCTCTTGTGGAGAGTGGAGTCAAGGATCTTACAGTTATCGCTAATGACACCGTGTTTGACGGTAAGGGCTGGGGCAGGTTGATTGAGAATCACCAAGTAAAGAAGATCATAGCCTCATATATAGGTGGTAACGCCGCATCTATAGATCAGATGAACTCAGGTGAAACAGAGGTTGAGTTTGTTCCTCAGGGTACCCTTGCAGAGCGTATCCGCGCTAAGGGTGCAGGACTTGGCGGCGTGCTTACTCCCACAGGTCTCGACACCGTTGTTGAGGAAGGCAAGAAAAGAATTACTATTGACGGTAAGGACTATCTTATAGAGAAACCTCTTGGTGCCGATTTCGCATTTATCGGTGGTTCTATCGTTGATGAGTCAGGCAATGTGTTCTACAGAGGCACCACGCGCAATTTCAATCCCACAATGGCCCAGGCTGGTGATGTTGTAATTGTCGAGGCCGAAAAGGTGGTTCCCGTCGGCGAACTGGCTCCCGAGGCAATACATACTCCTTCTATCTTCGTGGATTACATATATGTAAAACAATAATTCGACAACAACAGATATTTAAAAGAAACTATTTATGACAAACAAATCAATGATTAGAGTACGTATGAGCTCTCAAGATGCTCATTACGGCGGTAATTTAGTTGACGGCGCAAAAATGCTTCAACTTTTCGGTGATGTTGCTACCGAACTTTTGATTAAACGCGACGGTGATGAAGGTCTCTTCAAAGCTTATGATATGGTGGAATTCTTTGCTCCCGTATACGCAGGTGAGTTTATAGAGGTAGTGGGTGAGATTGTTTCAGAAGGTAATTCTTCAAGGAAAATGGTATTTGAGGCACGCAAGGTAATTGTTCCCCGTCCCGATATCAGCGATTCGGCTGCTGATTTTCTTGAAGAGCCCATCGTAGTGTGCCGTGCAAGCGGTACTTGTGTAACCCCTAAATCTTGCCAGAGAAAATAATTATGGATAAACTCATTATCACTGCCGCTATCTGCGGCGCAGAAGTTACCAAGGAGCAGAATCCTGCGGTTCCCTATACTGTATATGAAATTGTACGCGAGGCCAAATCTGCCGTTGATGCCGGTGCCGCTATCGTGCATCTCCACGTACGCGAGGATGACGGTACTCCCACACAGAGTAAGGCACGTTTCAAGGAGTGCATTGATGCTATATATAAGGTTTGTCCTGATGTTATCCTCATCCCTTCTACCGGTGGTGCAGTAGGTATGACTGCTGAAGAGAGACTTCAGCCTACAGAGCTTTTCCCTGAAATGGCAACCCTCGATTGCGGTACCTGTAATTTTGGTGACGAAGTGTTTGAAAATACTATGCCCATGATGCGTGAGTTTGGTAAAAGAATGCTCGAAAACAACATTAAGCCTGAATATGAGTGTTTTGAAATGGGTCACCTAGATACAATACTCACTATGGCCCGCAAAGGTGAGGTGCCCGGTCATCCGATGCATTTTAACTTTGTTCTCGGCGTGCCCGGTTGTACTTCAGCAACCATTCCTAACCTTTGCTGGCTCGTGAATGCTATTCCCGCAGGCAGCACCTGGTGTGCTACAGGTATCGGTCGTCACAATTACACCCTTGTTGCTCCGGCAATTTCCATGGGTGGCCATGTGAGAGTTGGATTTGAAGACAGTCTCTATCTAGGTAGGGGAGTCCTCGCACAATCCAACGGCGAACTTGTTGCAAAGGTAGTTAGACTGGCCAAAGAGCTTGGTCGCGCTGTTGCAACACCGGCTGAAGCACGTCAAATCCTTGGATTAGCTCCAAGACAATAATCATTTTGAAACAATAATCTAATTAAAAACAGCAATAATAAATAATGAAAAAAGGTAACAAATATGGAACGCACCGCGTAATTGAGCCTAAGGGCGTTCTCCCTCAGCCGGCAGATAAGATTGACAACAACATGGACGAGATCTATGACAATGAGATCCTTATTGATGTTCAAACTCTAAATATCGACTCGGCTTCATTTACCGATATAGCCAACTTCTGTAATCACGACAAGGAAGAGATGAAGAAGGAAATACTTCTCAACGTTGAGCTACAGGGTAAACACCGCAACCGTCGTACTGGTTCCGGTGGTATGCTACTTGGTAGGGTTGAAAAAATCGGTGACGCTCTTGTGGGCAAAACCGATCTCAAAGTTGGTGATAAAATTGCCACTCTCGTGTCTCTCTCACTGACTCCCCTTCGTATTGACGAGATTCTCGAAATACGTGAAGATGTTGATCAGGTTGACATCAAGGGTAAGGCTATTCTTTTCGAGAGCGGTATATATGCAAAGATTCCCACGGATATGCCTGAAAAATTGGCCCTCTCGGCTCTTGACGTTGCAGGTGCTCCTGCTCAAACAGCAAAGCTTTGCAGACCCGGCGATACCGTTCTTATAATCGGTGGTGGAGGCAAATCAGGTATGCTCTGTTGCTATGAGGCAAAGAAACGTGTAGGTGTGACAGGTAAGGTTATCGGTATGGGACATAGCGAAAGGTCAACTCAACGTATGCGTGATCTCGGTTTTTGTGATGAGGTATTTGCAGGCAATGCAAACGATCCCATTGCAATGTATGAGAAAATTTACGAGCTCACCGACGGCAAAATGGCTGATGTGACCATCAACAACGTAAATGTTCCCGATACGGAGATGACCTCCATCCTGTGTACCAAAAACGATGGTATTATCTATTTCTTCTCTATGGCAACCAGCTTTACAAAAGCAGCTCTCGGTGCAGAAGGTGTAGGCAGCGATGTTACTATGATTATCGGTAACGGCTATACCAAGGGACATGCTGAAATCACCCTCCAGATACTCAGAGATAGCGAGAAATTGAGAAAGATATTTACCGAACTTTATGCATAAATTGAGGATATGAATGTTTCAAGAAGAAAAGAACTCTTTCCTGAGGTTACCGATTTACAGTGGAATGACTGGAAATGGCAGGTAAAACACAGGATTGAGACTCTTGACCAGCTCAAAAAATATGTTAAACTTACTCCTGAGGAGGAAGAGGGTGTCAAAAAGACACTCTCTACTCTCAGGATGGCAATCACTCCTTATTACATTTCACTCATTCACCCTGACGATCCTCACGATCCCATTCGTAAGCAGGCAATTCCTACAGGTGCAGAGACGCATCAGTCGGCGGCGGACCTTCTCGACCCTCTACATGAGGATGAGGATTCCCCGACTCCAGGCCTCACTCACAGATATCCTGACAGAGTGCTGCTTCTTATCACCGATATGTGCTCAATGTACTGCCGTCACTGTACCAGAAGGCGTTTTGCAGGACAGAAGGATGCCGAGAGCCCCAGTGAGAGGATTGACAAGGCTATAGAGTACATTGCACGCACTCCTCAGGTGAGAGACGTACTGCTTTCCGGAGGTGATGCCCTTATGGTCAGTGATGCGAAACTCGAAGATATTATCAAAAGGCTCCGTGCAATACCACATGTGGAGATTATCCGCATCGGCTCGAGAGTACCTGTGGTATGCCCGCAGCGTATAACCGATGATCTGGTCAACATGCTTAAGAAGTATCATCCCATATGGCTTAACACACACTTCAATCATCCCAACGAGGTGACTGAAGAGTCTGCCAGGGCTTGTGCGAGACTTGCAGATGCAGGCGTTCCTCTTGGAAACCAGTCTGTGCTTCTGCGTGGTATAAATGATTGCGTTCACGTAATGAAGAAACTAGTTCACGAGCTTGTGAAGATACGTGTGCGTCCTTATTATATTTACCAGTGTGATCTTTCGATGGGTCTGGAGCATTTCCGTACCCCAGTTTCAAAGGGTATTGAAATTATGGAGGGTCTCAGAGGCCATACTTCCGGTTACGCTGTGCCTACTTTCGTTGTGGATGCTCCCGGTGGTGGCGGCAAAACGCCCGTTATGCCCCAGTATATAATATCGCAGGCTCCGGGTAAAGTTGTCCTGCGCAATTTTGAAGGGGTAATAACCACTTACACCGAGCCGGATGAGTATCATTTTGAATGCAACTGTGAGGAGTGCCGCAAAGAGCGCAAGAAGCCACTAGAAGGAGTTGTTTCTCTGCTGGAGGGTCAGAAGATGGCAATTGAGCCTGCGTTCCTCCAACGCAAGGAGCGCAGTAAGCACTAAGATTATGCCCTTTGTAGATGAGATACTCAAATACCGCAGCGTATCTATTGTCGGGCTTGAGAAGAATACAGGTAAGACTGAGTCTCTCAACTATATTATCAATAGACTGCCAATCGACTATTTTTCGGTGGCGGTGACATCAATCGGACTTGACGGGGAGTCACTGGATCAGGTGACTTCCACTGCCAAACCCGAAATTACGATGAAAGAAGGAATGTTTTTCGGGACAAGCGAAAAACACTACCGTGAAAGAAAAATTCTTTCCGAGTTGTATGATGTGAGCGATGTGACCACAGCTTTGGGGCGTGTAGTAACAGCAAAAGCACTCCAGGAGGGGAAAGTCCTTCTTTCCGGTCCATCTTCCGGAAGTGCGCTTAAAAGATGGATGAGTTCATTGAATAATTTCGGTGTAGACCTGATACTAGTGGATGGAGCCCTTTCAAGACTCAGCACGGCATCACCTGCGATAAGCGAGGCGATGGTGCTCTCGACAGGAGCGGCACTTTCAGCCAATATCAAGGATTTGGTGGCTAGGACATCATTTGTTGTTGACCTAATCAATCTTCCCTTATTTGTAGGGAAAGAGACGGAAACGGAGGTATCTTCATTTTCCGACCTTGGTACAGATGCTATCAGAAATCACTCTGTAATAGGAGTGGAGGGTGCGTTGACGAACAGATTGCTTCAAGCGGTCAAAAAGGAACTCCTTAAAGGCGAAAAAGAGCTGGTGGTCAATGACTTCACTCGAATTTTCGTTACTTCTGACCAGTACAGATCTTTTATCAGGAGAGGAGGAAGAATATCGGTGCGGATGAAGAGCAAACTAATAGCTGTTTGCGTCAATCCGGTAGCGCCCAATGGTATCGTGCTTGACTCCGACCTTCTCTGCAGTACACTCTCCTCAGCTATAGGTCTGCCCGTATATGATATTGTGAAGGATAGAGAAAAATATGACATTTAAAGAGATAATAGACTCCCCATGTGGTATCCGATACTGCTTTGACTTGCTTGAGTTGCAGTCCGGTTATGCGCGTAAATATCTCCTCGACAGCAAGATGATGACCACTGCAGAAGAGATACTGGCAGCATATGCCTCTTTGGATCAATTCACTTTACTACTCGACAGAGAACCTTCCCTGATTCAAAATCTTCAATTCAAACTCCAGGGATTGCGTAACATCTCCAATACCCTCATTTCACTGGAAGAAGGATCTGCACTTGATGATATTGAATTTTTCGAAATAAAGCACCTCGCTCTGTTGGGAGATGAGGTGCAACAATTATTCTCCAAGGCGGAAATTTCCGACGTGTGGCATACTCGCGACCTTGACAATATAATACGTATTTTGGATCCTGACGGCCTTAAAATAGGCACTTTCTATGTGTATGACTCTTATTCCATGGAGGTCCGTAAGCTCAGGAGAGAGCTTGAGAGTGATCCGGACAATGAGGATTTGAAAGAGAGGCTTATCAATGAAGAAGAGAGGATAAAAAGGGTTTTATGCAACCTATTGCGACCCTATGCTACAGAATTAACAAACTTATTACATGCCCTGGCGGAGTTGGATATTGTTATTTCCAAGGCAATTCAGCGCAAAAAAGAGTCATTTACAATTCCGATGGTTGGAAAGACTACCTCTTTTGAGGGTCTGTTTCATCCGGAGGTCAAATCAATACTCGCGCAAAAGGGAAAAGTGTTCCAAAAACTCTCATTCCGCTATAAACCGGCAGAGCCCGGTATAATCATAGGGGCCAATATGGGAGGTAAGACGGTAGCCCTCAAAAGTTTCTGTCTCTGCCAGTATCTCTTTCAGTTTGGATTTGCAGTTCCAGCACTAAAGGCGGAGATGTTACCGGTGGAGAACATAGTCTTCTGTTTTGGTGATGATCAGGACCAGCAGAAAGGTCTATCCTCCTTCGCTGCTGAGATCTTGCGTATCGACCGAATGATTGCAATGGTTGAGAGCGGTGCGACGACGCTTGCGCTCGTTGATGAGCCGGCTCGCACCACCAATCCTACTGAAGGTAGCGCACTAGTCTCATCCCTGCTAAGAATACTAAGTGATTGCCCCAATCTCTCTTTAATACTTACAACTCACTACAATGTAGATAGTAATGCAAGGTGCTGGAGAGTGAAGGGTCTGGTAGAGGATGAAGAGGGCTATGACAGGCTTAAAATGGATTATTCTCTAACAGAGTCAGCTGACAACGAAGTACCCCACGAGGCTCTCAATATAGCCCGTAAACTGGGAGTCAGCCCAAGATGGCTCGAAGAAGCAACAATAATATTAGAGACTCAATAAACTACCCACTACACACTACACACTACACACTACTAACTACACACTATTTTATTACTACATACTACCCACTACATACTACACACTATTTAATTACTACATACTACCCACTACATACTACACACTATTTAATTATGCAAAGCAAATTAGGATTGGATTTCATAAAAGTCGACTATGCACGCTCACTGGCGAAGAATATTGCGGATGACGTGCAGACTTTTGTAGAGTCTTACACCACGGTAGCCGTGGAAAGGACTCTATGCCGACTTCTGGGCATTGACGATGTTGACGAGAATCAGGTGCCGCTCCCGAATGTTGTTGTCGATGAACTCAAGGGCAAAGGTGTGCTGAATCATGGTGTGCTTTTCTATATAGGCAACGCAATGGTTCAGACCGGACTCTCGCCTCAACAGATTGCAGAAGGTGTTTCTTCCGGTACTATTGACCTTGTAAGAATAGAAGTAGTTGATAAAAAGAAGATCGATGAAATCCTTCAGCCGATAATAAATAGTTCAATTGACCGTATCCGCGCTAGACGTGAGCGCCGGAATCACTATTTGAATACAATAGGCGAGGGGCCTAAACCATATATCTATGTAATCGTTGCTACCGGTAATATATACGAAGATGTAGTTCAGGCTGAGGCAGCAGCACGGCAAGGAGCAGATATTATCGCTGTGATCCGCACTACCGGACAGTCACTCCTGGACTATGTGCCCTACGGAGCTACTACTGAAGGTTTCGGAGGCACTTATGCTACACAGGAGAACTTCCGTATAATGCGTGAGGCCCTTGATAAGGTGGGAGAGGAGCTGGGACGCTATATCCGTCTTTGTAACTACTGTTCCGGACTCTGTATGCCGGAAATTGCCATTATGGGTGCTTTTGAAGGCCTTGATGTGATGCTTAATGATGCTCTTTATGGAATTCTCTTCAGGGATATCAATATGCAGAGGACTTTTGTGGATCAGTTTTTCTCACGTGTTATCAATGGATTTGCAGGTGTTATCATAAATACCGGTGAGGACAACTATCTTACCACTTCCGATGCAGTGGAGGCTGCCCACACTGTACTTGTATCAGATTTGATAAATGAGCAACTCGCCCTGCTTGCAGGACTTCCTGAGGAGCAAATGGGTCTGGGACACGCATTCGAGATGGATCCCGAACTCGAAAACGGATTTCTCTATGAACTGGCACAGGCGCAAATGACCCGTGAAATTTTTCCAAAGGCCCCTCTGAAATATATGCCTCCCACCAAATTTATGACCGGAAACATCTTCAAGGGACACATTCAGGATGCCCTCTTCAATATGATCGGCATCTGGACTAATCAGGGTATTCAACTTCTGGGTATGCCGACCGAAGCAGTTCATACACCATTTATGAGTGACCGTTATCTCGCTATCGAGAATGCCACATATATCTTCAATAATATGAAAAATATTGGTGATGAAGTTGAATTTAAAGAGGGAGGTATTATCCGCAATAGGGCCGCTAAAGTGCTCGATAATGCAGTAATGCTTTTGGAAAAAATTGTGGCAGAAGGTCTTTTCAATGCTCTCGAAAAGGGTATTTTCGGTGATGTGAAGCGTCCTAAGAACGGCGGTAAAGGCCTTGATGGAGTATTCCATAAGGGCGAGCATTATATGAATCCATTTGTAAAATTAATGAAAGGAGTAAAATAATATGAGCTGCGGATTATATTCAACCTCAGAAAAAGAATTTGACAAGACACTTGACTTGACAAAAGTTAAGCCTTATGGTGATACAATGAACGATGGCAAAGTACAGCTTAGCTTCACTCTTCCAGTCCCTGCCGGTGCAGAAGCTACCGAGGCGGCAAAGCAGTTACTGAAAAGTATGGGTTTTGAAAACCCTCTTGTAGTCTATTTCCGCGAGCTCACTCCGGGATACACCTTCTTCAACTGCTATGGCAGCACAGTGCATACAGTTGATTTCACATCGATTTATGTTCCGAAAGTGGAGTCAACCGTTATGGATATGAATCAGACTGATGACTACATTCGTGAGAATATCGGTCGTAAATTAGTTGTTGTAGGAGCTTCTACTGGCACAGACGCTCATACTGTGGGTATTGATGCAATAATGAACATGAAGGGCTATGCCGGACACTTCGGTCTTGAGCGTTATGAGATGTTTGAGGCCTATAATCTTGGCAGTCAGGTTCCCAACGAGGATTTCCTTGCAAAAGCCATTGAACTAAATGCGGATGCACTGCTCGTCTCTCAGACAGTTACCCAGAAGGATGTTCATATCAAGAATATGACGGAACTTGTTGAGCTTATGGAGGCGGAAGGTCTGCGTGACAAGATGATACTTGTATGTGGAGGACCCAGAATTTCACACGAACTTGCAAAAGAGTTGGGATATGATGCAGGTTTTGGTATGAATAGTTATGCCGATGATGTGGCCTCATTCATTGTACAGGAATATGTAAAGAGAATGTCAGCAAAATAATCGATTATTAATTATTAAAATAGCTATACTATGATGGATAGAAATCAAATGAGAGAAGTTATTGCCAGAAGGGCAGCTCTCGAACTCAAAGATGGTGATGTTGTAAATTTGGGTATCGGTATTCCCACCGCAATCCCCTCTTTTCTTCCCGAAGGTGTTAATGTGACACTTCAGTCGGAGAATGGTCTTGTAGGTATGGGACCTGCACCAGAAGTAGGTAAAGAGGACAAAGACTATATCAACGCCGGTGGTGGCTATATCACCTATAATCCCGGTGCTTATGCTTGTTCTTCAGCCGACTCATTCCTTATTATCAGAGGAGGTCACGTAGATGCGACTTTCCTTGGTGCTATGCAGGTAGACGAGAAAGGTAATCTTGCCAACTGGATGATCCCCGGTAAGAGAACTCCGGGTATGGGTGGCGCTATGGACCTTATTGTTGGAGCTAATCATGTGATTGTTACAATGGAGCACACTGCAAGAGGAAATTATAAGATTATGAAAAAATGTACCCTTCCTCTAACTGCGGCAGGTCAGGTCAATATGATCATTACCGAAATGGGTGTGATGGAAGTAACTCCCAAAGGACTTCTTCTTACTGAGATCAATCCTCTCTATACAGTTGAACAGGTACAGGAAGCCACTGAAGCAAAACTTATAATTTCAGAGGATTTGAAACCGATGTGTTAGATATTAGTTTTATTGAGATGTTAAATATTAAATATATAAAGAAATGAAAAAAGTATATATCGTAGCAGCAAAAAGAACTGCCATAGGTAAGTTTTTAGGTTCAGTAGCAAACTTCACTCCCGGTGATTTGGGTGCAATCGTTATTAAAAGTCTTTTAGAAGAGACTGGTATCAAACCTGAACAAGTTGATGAGGTAATCGGTGGTAATGTGCTTTCAGGTGGTCAGTTCCAGGGTGTCATCCGTCAGGCATCAATTAAGGCAGGTATTCCCGCAGAGGTTCCGGCTTACGGCATCAATATGGTGTGTGGCAGCGGTATGAAGGCAGTTATGAATGGTTATAACGATATTCTTGTAGGTGATGCCGATTTAGTCATCGCAGGTGGCACAGAGGTTATGTCCAACGCCGGTTTTATACTTGGCGCCAATCTCCGTGCAGGAGCCAAGATGGGCGACCTTCAGGCTGTTGACCATATGGTTTGTGACGGTCTTACCGACGCTTTCAACAAATATCACATGGGTATTACTGCTGAAAATATAGCTGAAAAATATGGCATTACCCGCGAAGAGCAGGATGAATTCGGTTTTGCTTCACAGCAGAAAGCCATCAAGGCAGTGGATTCCGGTGTATTTGCAAAGGAAATCGTTCCCGTTGAAATCGTAAGCAGAAAAGAGACCATTATTTTCAAGGATGACGAGTATCCCAATAGAACTTCTACTCCTGAAAAGATGGCTAAACTCAGACCTGCATTCAAGAAGGATGGTACAGTAACAGCCGGAAACGCTTCAGGCATAAACGACGGTGCCTCATTTGTGATGCTTGTTTCTGAGGAAAAGATGAAAGAACTTGGTCTTACTCCTTTGGTTGAAATCGTTGCAACAGGCCAGGGTGGTGTGGAGCCCTCAGTAATGGGTCTTGGTCCTGTCCCCGCTATCCGCAACGTTCTCAAGAAAGCCGGTAAGAAACTTCAGGATATGGAGCTTATCGAGCTTAACGAGGCATTTGCAGCTCAATCTCTCGGTGTTATACGTGAACTTATCAAGGAGCATGGTGTTACAAAAGAGTGGATTGATAAGCGTACCAACATCAACGGCGGTGCCATAGCTCTCGGTCATCCAATTGGTGCATCTGGCAACCGTATTATAGTCACCCTTATTCACGAAATGATATCAAGCGGTAAAAAACTTGGTCTTGCATCACTCTGTATCGGTGGCGGTATGGGAACAGCAATTATTTTACGTAATTGTACTAAGTAAAAAACATAAAACATAAAATGAATTTTAATCTGACAAAGACTCAAGAACTTTTCAGGCAGATGATCCATGAGTTCGCTGAAAAAGAGGTCAAGCCTCTTGCAGCGGAAATTGACGAGCAGGAGCGTTTCCCTGAGGAGACTGTAAAGAAGATGGCAAAACTTGGCATCTTCGGTATTCCGGTACCCAAAGAATATGGCGGTGCAGGTGGTGACAATATCATGTATTCAATAGCTGTGGAAGAGTTATCACGCTGCTGCGCCACTACAGGCGTGGTGGTTTCAGCGCACACTTCACTCTGTATGGTTCCTATTTTGGAATTCGGCACGGAGGAGCAGAAAAGAAAGTATCTACCCAAACTCGCTTCAGGTGAGTGGATTGGTGCATTCGGACTTACAGAGCCAAATGCCGGTACTGACTCTTCGGCTCAGCAGACCACAGCTGTTCTCGATGGGGACGAATGGGTGCTCAATGGCAACAAAATATTTATTACAAATGCCGGCCAGGCAGAGCTTTATTTGATTATTGCAATGACTGACAAATCTCAGGGTAACAGAGGTATTTCTGCATTTCTGGTAGAGGCATCCACTCCCGGATTCTGTGTGGGCAAACAAGAACTCAAAATGGGTATTAGAGGTAGTTCTACACGAGAACTTATCTTTGATAACTGCCGTATTCCTAAGGAAAATCTTTTAGGACAGGTTGGCAGGGGCTTCAGGATTGCAATGAAAACCCTTGACGGAGGCCGTATCGGTATTGCTGCACAGGCCCTCGGTATTGCACAAGGTGCTTTGGACGAGACCGTCAAATATACCAAAGAGAGAAAGCAGTTCGGTCGCGCAATTGCCAAATTCCAGAACACACAGTTCCAAATGGCTGATTTGCAGACAAAGATCGAGGCTGCCCGTCTGCTAGTTCGCAGTGCTGCCTTCAAGAAGGATGAGTCAATCAAAAATGACAGGATCAACTACTCTGCCGATTCCGCTATGGCAAAGCTCTATGCTTCCGAAGTAGCCATGGAGGTTACTACAAAGGCAGTTCAATTTCACGGCGGTTATGGTTATACCCGTGAATATCCCGTTGAGAGGATGATGCGTGACGCAAAGATTACCGAGATATATGAAGGTACATCCGAGGTTCAGCGTATGGTAATCGCAGGCAATTTGTTTGGTAAAATTTGATAGGAGGCATAGATATGAAGATATTGGTATGTATAAAACAAGTTCCGGATACCACTGAGATTAGGATAGATCCGGTAACAAAAACCCTGATCCGTGAAGGCGTTCCTTCCATCATGAATCCCGACGACAAAGGCGGACTCGAATTGGCCCTCCGTTTCAAAGATAAGTTTGGCGCAGAGGTAACGGTTATCACTATGGGTCCTCCTCAGGCTGATCTCATACTCCGTGAAGCCTTTGCAATGGGTGCAGACAGAGCCATTCTCCTTACAGACCGCAAGTTTGCAGGTGCAGATACACTTGCCACTTCCAACGCCCTTGCCGGTGCGGCAAGAACTCTCGAATGGGATCTTATAATCACCGGTCGTCAGGCTATTGACGGTGACACCGCTCAGGTGGGCCCTGAAATGGCGGAGCACCTCAATATTCCTCAGGTTTCTTATGTTGCAGGTCTGGACTATGACGGAAAAACTTTTACCGTAAAGAAACAGACTGAAGAGGGGCATCAAATCTTGGAGTTTGAAGGCAAAGGTCTTCTCACCGTTCTTGCCCCCGCTTTCAAGTCACGTTATATGAGTGTAGGTGGTATCGTTGATGCCTACGACAAGGAAGTTGAAGTTTGGGGTGCCGACAAGGTTGACCTTGACGAGTCCAAACTCGGCTTGAAAGGCTCTCCGACTAAGGTTGTCAAATCATTTGCGAAGGAGTTGAAGCAGCCGGGTGTCATACATGAAGTTGATGCCGAACAGGCTGTAGAGCTGATTGTAAGCAAACTTAAGGAGAAACATATCATCTAACCCGTTAAATTTGACTTAATATGGATAATGCACAATATAAAAATGTTTTTGTCTTTGCAGAGCAAAGAGACGGTGTTGTACAATCTGTTGCTCTTGAACTTATAGGAAAGGCTCGTGACCTTGCTGCCGATCTTGGAGAAAAAGTTTTTGCAGTACTTTTCGGCAGGGGTATTGCCGCTTCCGCAAAGAAACTTGTGGAGTATGGAGCCGATACTGTAATTGTTGTAGATCATGACAATCTAAAGGATTATATAACTGAACAATACACACAGGCAATGTATCAAGTGGCTGTGGAGTATAAGCCCTCAATAATGTTGTTTGGCGCCACAACCATCGGTCGTGACCTGGCTCCCCGCGTAGCCGCACGTCTTGGCACAGGGCTCACTGCAGACTGTACCAAACTTGAGATATCGGAAGATACGAAGGAATTTCAGATGACACGTCCGGCATTCGGAGGTAACCTGATGGCCACTATCATGTGTCCCGATCACAGGCCACAGATGTCCACTGTACGTCCCGGTGTAATGCAGAAATGCACTCCCGATGCTTCGCGCAAGGGTGATATTATCAATTTCACTCCCAAGTTCGACTCTTCAAAATTCAGCGTGAAACTTGTTAACACCGTAAAAGAAGAGAAAGCCAGCGTGGATATCTCTGAAGCCAAAATTCTTGTTTCAGGTGGTAGGGGAGTGGGCTGTGTTGCCGGATTTGACAAACTCCGTGAGCTTGCTGCAGTTATCGGTGGAGAGGTTTCATCTTCACGTGCAATGGTGGATGCAGGCAATATGCCTCACGACCGTCAGGTAGGACAGACAGGTAAGACCGTACGTCCCGATCTCTATTTTGCTCTCGGTATCTCAGGTGCTATCCAGCATCTAGCAGGCATGGAGGAGTCGGAATGCATCATTGCTGTCAACAAAGATAAATTCGCCCCCATTTTTGCAGTTGCGGATCTGGGTATCGTAAGCGACCTTAATACAGTAGTTCCGCTACTCACCGAACGCCTCAAAAAGGAGATGGCAAAATAACCTTAGAGAGTCTAAGGTATATTAATAGAAAAATAGAGCCCGGTACAATTACCAGGCTCTATTTTTTAAACAATGTTAAAGTGCCCAAGAGCTCTGCGGGCATATTTGATTTATCTCGTTATTTTGTTTTAATCAGGTAATAATATGGCGAATCAGCACCCAAATTGGTAAAAATTAATGTATCGTTCTGAATTCTATCAAATACTATAGGAGGAGATCCATCTGAAAATTCTGCAACATAAACGTATTCGTTATATCCTCCGGAGCAGTAATAACACTCTTTATACCACCTTATTTTAGTGTTCTGATAGTCGGCAACTCCGTCTCTGGAAACAATCATTCGATTATTTTTTGTGAATTGCATATAATAATCATCCCAATATCGTATTCTGGTTGCAATAAAACCTCCCTTTTCATATACAACTTTCCACTTGCCCTGAATACAATGCTTTATAACACTTAAAGGCTGGTTGTAAAGCGTAATATTTCTTATATCGGCCGGCATTTTTTCACAACTCGCCCCAAGAAGTAGGGTGGCAATCATCACGAATAGGACTATTCTCGCTCTCATAGAGTTATATTGATGCTAATAAACCTAGTACTTACCTATAAGATGCAAAAAGTAGCAAAAACGTTGCATAGGTAAGAGTCTAAAATGACAAAGACAGGTGTTATACCGAGCTCAATTTCAATACTATATCTTAAACAACATTCCGCCGATGTTGTCGCGGGAAGCTCCGGTAACGGAGGAGAGGCAACTTGGCTGGTCTGCCATATATAATGCTCCCAACAGAGCGAAAATAAGGGCTTCTTTGTATTCGATGATCATCCGGTCGGGAATTACTATTTCGCAGCCTGTAAGGGCTGAAATGCGCTCTACAAGGAATTTATTGAATGCTCCGCCGCCTGTAATGAGTAAACGCTTGCCCGATAAGGTGACACGAGAGACCTGGAATGCGGCATGTTCGCAAAATGTACGCAGCCTATCAGGCAATGAGAGACCATATTTGTCAATCATAGGGAATATGAGCTCCTCAACCCATTCGCGTCCAAGTGATTTTGGACCTTCTTTATGATAGAATTCTAGTCCATCTAGCTCTTCGAGAAGAGGCTGACATAGCTCTCCGCTGCGTGCAATCTCCCCGTCCTCGTCATATTCGAGGCCTATTTGGCGAGTGTAGCTGTTGAAAACATAATTGACGGGACTGATGTCAAATGCCACCCGTTGTCCCTCCTTTTCAAAGGAAATATTGGAAAAACCGCCTATGTTGAGACAATAATCGTAATCTGAAAAGAGCATTCTGTCGCCTATAGGCACCAGCGGAGCACCCTGACCGCCCATCATTATATCCAATCTGCGGAAATCCGATACAGTAGGAATGCCTGTTTCTGCAGCAATCGCGGCTCCATCGCCGATCTGATACATAACCTTCTTATGCGGCTCGTGGAATATCGTATGGCCATGGGAAGCTATTATATCAGGCTTTACGCCGAATTCCTCCATAAAGAGATTGACCTTCTCCCCGAGAAACTTCCCATAAGTGCTGTGAAATGTGATAAAATCGAGTGCACTCATCTGCTGTGCGCCTGTCCCAAGGATATATTTCATGTCGTCAGGATAGCTGTAACCACGGGCACAGTCGATCGTAAAATCCCACTTTCCATTTTTACGAGTAAAAGTGCAGCAGCAAACATCAAGTCCGTCAAGCGAGGTGCCTGACATCAGACCGATGGATTGAATCTTGAAATCTTCAGTCATAGGTTTATATTTTTTGTCATTTCAAATATAACTAATAATAGACGGGGAGCAACAATAAAGCGCAGATGCTAAATATAATAGGCTGCCTGTTGGATTTTTTGCACTAGAAGGGGGTTTAGCGTTTTGGAATATTGCTCCAAAAATAGCTCTACCTCATCTTTAGCCTCCTTTGAGTAGTGTCCTCCAAGTAGTGCAGAGCACCAGTTAGTGGGGAAGAATATGTCTCCGGTGATCTGTATTTCTTCTAAAATCTCAAGTGCAGGACGGATATATGCAAGAGCCTCCTGCTGTCTAAGCGGATGATTGAGAAGACGCAATACTGTTAAGGTCCAGGGCTCCACTTCACGGTTTTCTGCATTTAAGAGTGATTTAAAGTACTCTAGGCGAACCTCCGGTGAAGATGCAAGAGCAGGTGCAATATAGTCAAATTGAGCAATAAGATCGGGGTGGGAGAGGCGTTCCCGCTGTTTTACGATGATTTGAGGTGCGAGCCCTTCTTTTCTGACTGCAAGTTGCTGGCAAAGCTGCGTAAGATCAGCATTTGTAAGGTGGAAGCAGGTAAATCGCTCCGGTTTCATAAAAGTGGCTAGAAACAGTTCTGTGGTGGATTCAGAGTGCGGAGCATTCAGTAGTGCGCTGAAAGAGGATCTACGGCAGCTTTCGGCTTGAGAGTGAGATATAAGCCCTGTCAAACGACCTTCCCATTCTGTTTGCTGAAGATCATTTTCTTTCCAGAGAATGCTTCTAAGTTGGGAGATAGCTCGCTGGAATACCAGTGTATTCTGTGAAGAATCCTCTTTTGAGAGTGATTCGAGGCAGTCAAGCAGGAATAATGTATAATCAAATCCGGAAATCTTTTCGTTGAGATAATTTTCATAAAGAACAATGAGCGCGGAGGCTTTTTCAGAGGGGGTAAAAGGCTTTTCGATAACATTATGCATTAAAGTAGCCGAAAGCTCCTCTGTAAGCTCGTAGAAGCCGTAATTAAGCCCATTTAGGTTAAGCTGGGCAAGAGAATCTACTTTATAATGAGGCATTCCTGGCTTGTGAACCCAGTTATGGCTCCAGGCAGCTAGATTTTCATCCGTATATTTGTCAAGAATGGCTATGAGGCCCTCCCAATCGGCATTTCCGTATGCATATTTATGGAGATATTCGCGGATACCGGCCTTGAATGATTCAAGATCCATTTTTCTTGCAAGCATCTCCATCACAATTGGAGCCTTGTTATAAATGATATTGCCATAAATAAGGCCAGCATCCTTGAGATTGGCGAGCGGCTGTTTAATGGCATTGGCTCCTTCTGTGCGGTCAACGGAATATGCAGCAGATGCGTAATCCAGAAATGTAAAGGAATTATCCACGTCAGGATATTTGTCGGCAGAGATCAATGCTGCGAAATAGTTGGCAAAAACCTCTTTTGTCCAGACATCGTCAAACCACTTCATTGTCACATAATCCCCAAACCACATATGAGCCGTTTCATGTGCAATCAGACTGAATCTGTTCATCCTTTCCGAAATACCGGCACCTTTCTCAAGAAATATACGGCGGTCGTTATAAAGTGTGGCCCCTGTATGTTCCATACCTCCATATTGGAAGCCCGGTAGGACAATGCAGTCATACTTGGCGAAAGGATAGGGGATAGCGGTATATTCTTCAAGCCATTCCAGTGAGTAAAAGACTTCATCCAGTATCTCATCAATTTGGGAAAGTTTGTAAGGATCGGTTTCTCTATGGTAAAGTCCGATTGTACGACCTGAATCATTGGTTTTCTCAGCCTTTTCGAACTCTCCGGCCACAAAAGAGAAGAGATATGTGCTCAGGGGCTCTGTAGGCTGGAATATATGTGTAACTGTCTGACTATCTGCATTTGTAACACTTTTGTTAAGCGGGCTATTGGCCACTGCAATCCAACTATTTGGCACTGAGAGAGTTAGAATATAGGAGGCTTTTAGGTCGGGTTGGTCAAAACAGGGAAAGAGGGTCCGTGCCCTATCGGGTACCAGCAATGTGTACATAAAATTGTCCCTTCTGTTTAGGGATTGTTTCCCTGCGGAAAATGAGATCCTTATGCTATTCCGGCCTTCCAGAAGGAGACGAGAGGGCACGATAATATGTTCATTTTCAAATAGATAATCGCAATATTCGTTATTTAACTCGACAGAATGAAGCAATTCAGCCTTTTCTTTGAAATCCAAAACAAAAGGGTAGTTGTCCACTTTTTTGAAATCGAATGAAATGAGGATTTCCGATGAAATATCTTCATCGGCATTTTCTACAATTTCAAATCTCAAGTCATAGTTGAGATTGGTTATTGTATTCTTTCTTAAATCAGCAAGTTCATAACTAACGCCAGGCTCTATTATTTTGGTGATATCCCATTTCTGGCACCCTGCCGTCAATAGGGCCATGACCAAGATTATTATGCCTCGTTTTTTCATAGTAAAATATTTTCTTTTAGTCCCGAGTTCAGAGTTCTGAGTTCCGAGTAAGTTTTTAGTTCCACTGCTTAATATCCAAATAACACGGTTTCGAAAACACAAAAATTTTCTACGCCCGTGTTATTTGAATTTAGTTAACCTATATTTTCCATACTCCGCACTCAATACTCAATACTCAATACTCAATACTCAATACTCATACCTCGATACTCCATACTCCATACTCATAACTCAAAACTAACCTTTGATATTCCCTGGACATACTCTCTAATCACATTAAAATGTTCAGCGGAGAAATCGTATTTAAATCCTTTTAAATCGGAGAGGGTTACAACTTTGAGATATTCTTTCAGATAGAGGTCGGCGAGAGGATAGTAGCTCCAATGCCACTTTTCCTCACCATGTCCTCTATTTCGTTCCCCGTCGTATGGCTGAAAGAAGCCGTATTTGTGTGCATTGGCTTGAAGCCAGGCGTATGCTTTCTTCCCCTGTGCAGAATTCCAATAAGATATCTGTTTCGATATAAGATCTATATCCGTACCCCAATGATGGCGCGAAGTGCCGGGAAGAGAGTTGTATTTGAGTACTCTTTTGGCACACTCAGTGCTGTCGGGATATTTCTCTGTGTACTCTTTTATTTTGCTCTCCCAGATATATTTCTGGGTGTAGAAGTGGCGGGAAGCAGAAGTTACCCTCAATGTGACTCCATCCGCTTTTGCGTCGGCATACATCCGCTCAAAGGCTGCTAGGACAGGTTTCTGGATATAGGAGTTCTCTTTGCTCAGTCCCGTATATTGCGGTGGTATATTGACAAAATTGGGGTCCTTACTATAAGTGTGTTTGCCAATCAGAAATTCCTTTGTAGGGTATGTGGAGTCTTTCCAAAGCAAATCGATAGCATTATCTGAAGTGGAAACCTCCTTGTATGGGGTTACAACAAGGGTTCCGTCATCAAGGATTCGGATCAGATTGTTTTTGATGTCACTCTCGGAGAGTTTTTTCATCAGTTGTGCCACAGAGTTGGTGGGATCAGGCTGCGGACCTGATCCGAATCTCATTTTGAAAGAGTGTATTTTTCCTCCGAGCAGTACACCATTACGGTCAACTTGCACCTCTAGAATAGGGGAGTGACCTCTGTTGCCGGTAACATTCATTCCTGTGGATGTGCAGAAATTGCCAAGACTGTAAGCTATGATTCTGCCCTTATAGCCTTCTACGGCACGTGTCACGTGGGGTCCGTGACCAAATACGATATCCGCACCAAGGTCAATGCAGAGATGTGCGAATTTTCTAAGATCACCCCGGTTTTCTCCATGGAAATATTCCGTGCCGTAAGGGAGAGGATTGCAGTGGCTGCCTTCATCACCTCCGTGGAATGAAACTATGAGTATATCGCAATCTGCTTTTACATCTTCGATTATTTCACGTACAAGCCTTTCATTGGTGTGTTTGAGCACATAAGAATTATAGCCGAAGGCACAAAAACCGAATCTGACCCCCTTGACCTCCTTAAATGCACTTCTACATTCGGGTAGACCTGCATATCCAATACCGACTTTATCGAGATTAGCCATGGTTTCCGCCCTTCCCACAGCGGAGAAGTCATTTATATGGTTATTGGCAAGACAGATGAAATCGAAACCGGCATCAGCGAGGTGTCTGCGATATTCCGGTGGCATTTTGAACGCATAAGAGCGGTTGTTGGAGAGGCTTTTGGTGCAGGTGCCACCTACACACATAGCTCCTTCAAGGTTGCCGGCTGTAATATCAGCCCTACGCAGGATATCGCGTGTATGGTCAAACAGATTGTTTCCCCCGTTGGCGGGAAGACGGTTTTTAGGATAAGTATTGCCAAGCATCAAGTCACCTACCATCGCCACAGTAAGCGTATCATTTGTGGCTCTCAGTGGTGCTAAAGAGAATAAAGCCAGTAATATTGGAAGTATGATATATCTTTTCATCTCTTTGAAAGATCTTTTAAAACTACAAAGGTAATCAATTTTAACCTCTTCTTCAGGTCAAACAAATTGTTTTCTTCACCTATTGTTACTACATTTGTAGACATTTTGAACAAATTATGAAAGGAATCGTACTAGCAGGCGGCAGTGGCACTCGCCTTTATCCCATAACGAAAGGGGTGAGCAAACAAATGCTTCCCATCTATGACAAGCCGATGATCTATTATCCAATCTCAGTGCTGATGCTGGCCGGTATCCGAGAGATTCTGATTATCTCAACCCCACAAGATCTTCCCGGATTCAGACGTCTACTGGGCGACGGTAGCAACTTTGGAGTGCGTTTTGAATATGCAGAACAGCCCTCACCCGATGGTATTGCACAGGCATTCATTATAGGAGAGGAGTTTGTAGGTAAGGACAGTGCCTGCCTTGTTCTCGGGGACAATATATTCTATGGAGCCGGCTTTACCGGAATGCTTAAAGAGGCTGTTCGGACAGCAGAAGAGGATTCAAAAGCCACAGTATTCGGGTATTGGGTAGCAGATCCCCAGCGCTATGGTGTAGCGGAATTTGACGATGATGGCAACTGTCTCTCTATTGAGGAAAAACCTACCGATCCCAAATCCAATTATGCGGTAGTCGGACTCTATTTCTATCCTAACAAAGTGCTGGAAGTGGCAAAGAATGTCAAACCTTCAGCACGTGGCGAAATTGAGATTACTTCTGTCAACCAGCAGTTCCTCCATGATGGAGAACTCAAAGTACAGACACTCGGGCGTGGATTTGCCTGGCTGGACACCGGTACACACGATTCTCTGAGTGAAGCCTCCACATTCGTAGAGGTGATCGAAAAGCGTCAGGGACTAAAAATCGCCTGCCTTGAGACCATAGCCTACAATAAGGGTTGGATTACTGAAGAAAAAATGCGAGAAATCGCTCAGCCGATGAGCCGTAATCAATATGGACAATATCTATTGAAGACCATAGAAAGCAAAAGATAATTCCAAAACAATATGCAAAGTATTATCATAACCGGTGGAGCCGGATTTATCGGATCGCACGTAGTGCGCCTTTTTGTAAACAAATATCCTGATTATAGGATAATAAATGTCGACAAACTCACCTACGCAGGCAATTTGGCTAATCTCGAGGATATCGAAAATGCCCCCAACTATCGTTTTGTACGGGCTGATATCTGTGATTTCGAAACAATCTGCGCCCTGATGAGGGAGGAGAAGGTAAATGGCATTATCCATCTTGCAGCCGAATCTCATGTAGACCGCTCCATAAAAGATCCCTTTACCTTTGCCCGCACCAATGTTTTGGGTACTCTTTCACTACTTCAGGCGGCCCGGTTGTACTGGGAGTCTCTTCCCGAGAAATATGAGGGCAAGCGCTTCTACCATATCTCTACTGACGAGGTATATGGAGATCTTGAAATCACCCATCCTGAAGGCATAAAGTCACCTTTTGCCGACATGGCATCTCCTTCGGGACATAATCTTGCATTCGGCACCGAGTTCTTCCTTGAAAGCACTCCTTACGATCCGCATTCGCCCTATTCCGCCGCTAAAGCGGCTTCGGACCACTTCGTTCGTGCCTTCCATGATACTTATGGTATGCCTACTATTGTTACCAATTGTTCCAATAACTACGGCCCATACCAGTTCCCTGAAAAGCTTATTCCGCTCTTTATCAACAATATTCGCAAGCGAAAACCGCTTCCCGTATATGGAAAAGGTGAGAATGTACGAGATTGGCTCTATGTGGAAGATCATGCCAAGGCCATTGACCTGATTTTCCATCGTGGAGAGGTGGGGGAGACCTACAATATCGGCGGATTTAACGAGTGGAAAAACATTGACTTGATAAAGGTAATAATCGCAACTGTAGACCGCTTGCTTGGCAATCCCCAAGGATATTCACTGGATCTGATAACCTTTGTTACAGACCGTGCCGGCCATGATCTGCGTTATGCTATAGATTCCAGAAAACTTCAGAAAGAACTGGGATGGGAACCATCACTTCAGTTTGAAGAGGGTATAGAGAAGACTGTACGCTGGTATCTCGACAATCAGGAATGGATGGATAGAATCACCTCAGGCGACTATGAGCGCTATTACGAGGAGATGTACAATAGAAGATAGGGAAGAGGTCTATTCTCCGAAATCGATGCGAGGCTGGCAGAGGTCACGCAAGCGTGTTTCAAAATCAAGCATATAGGAACATCCACGGTCACAAGGGCGTGCTTCGCGTGCACCGGTCCTACAAAGATTGCCATGAAGAAAGAGGCAGCTCATCCTGTGAGCTTCCATCGCAAATCTGATAAATTCTTCCTTTTTCATATATGCTTTTTGGATGAACAAATGTATCTCTTTTATTCCATTTCTGCAAAGAAAAAGGATGGCTTACTCCCACTCAATTGTGGCAGTGGGTTTTGGAGAAATATCGTAACAAACGCGGTTGATATGGGGGACTTCATTGAGAATGCGCTCTGTTACATGCTTCAAAAACTCCCAGTCAAGAGGCTCAATAGTAGCTGTCATAGCATCAACAGTGTTGACGGCACGTATGATCACCGGCCAGTCAAATGAACGTTCATTGTTGCGTACACCGACCGATTTGAAATCGGGAACAACCGTGAAATATTGCCATACTTTCTTATCAAGACCTGCCCTGGCAAACTCCTCACGTAGTATAGCATCGGATTCGCGAACAGCTTCGAGACGGTCGCGTGTAATTGCTCCTAGACAGCGCACACCCAATCCGGGCCCCGGAAAAGGCTGACGGAATACCATTTCGTTCGGAAGACCCAGTTCAAGGCCACAAGCGCGCACTTCATCTTTAAACAAATGTTTGAGCGGCTCAACGAGCTCGAATTTAAGGTCTTCGGGAAGACCGCCCACATTGTGATGTGATTTGACACATTTTGCAGTTTTGGTGCCCGATTCTATGATGTCAGGATAAATAGTGCCCTGAGCCAAAAATTCAATTCCTTTAAGTTTACGGGCCTCTTCTTCGAACACCCTTATGAATTCACTACCAATAATCTTCCTTTTCTCTTCAGGATCTGCTACGTTTTCAAGTTTGGACAGAAATCTCTCAGTAGCATCAACATAAATAAGATTTGCTCCGAGACGATTGCGGAAAAGATCCTCCACATTCTCGGACTCGTTTTTCCTCATAAGGCCGTTATTGACATGGACACATACCAGGCGATTGCCGATGGCTTTCAAAAGAAGAGCAGCGACAACTGAACTATCGACTCCGCCGGAAAGCGCCAGCAACACTTTGCGATTACCTACCTGCCTACGTACAAGTGCAATCTGGTCCGTCACAAAATTCGCCATATTCCAATTGGTCGTAGCTTTGCAGGTATCAAATACAAAACCTTTCAGTGCCTTTTTTATAGCAGATTCGTCGGAAGTAAATTTATCTAGTTTAAGATCGCATAAAGCCCTGTCGTGTCCTGCTGCCAGAACTGGAACCCCCGTCTTATAAATCTCCGGCAGGACATCGATCTCAATTCCATCTATGATGTTGTTGGGGCCTCCGTTGATGATTATGCCTTTGACATTCGGGAGTGTCTCGAGCTCTTCTATTGTGATGTCGTGGGGATGAATCTCGCTATAAACACCCATTGCACGGATGGCCCTGGCCACCACACTATTATCGTGACTGCCAAGGTCGAGGATTACAATCATGTCCTGTTTCATTCTATAGGTATTAGGGATTGATATCGGAAATCAGTTGCAAAGATACACTTTTTAGCTCTTACAACAGTTGCTTCTTCAGATAATCTACAACTTGTATATCAGCAGGAAGCCAGTCAATATCATCCAGTTCCTGAGAACTTATCCATTTTGCAGCACTATGTGTCAGCAGACGCGGCGCTCCGAACAGGATTGTGCACTTGTAACAATACATCACAAGATGAAATTGCGGATAGTCATGCTCTATTGTGAGCAGAAATGAGTCCGTGGATATTATAATCCCCAATTCCTCCATTATTTCTCGTTTGAGAGCTTGTTGATGTGTTTCACCTGCCTCAATTTTTCCACCGGGAAATTCCCACTTGCCGGCCATATCTCCACTGCCACGCTTGGTAACCAATACCTTTATTCCGTCAAAGATGACAGCGGCCACCACTTCTATTTGTCTCTTCATGTTGTAAACTTTAAGTCCACAAAGTTAAGAAATTCGGCTTATTTTCTTAATTTTGCAGCCTGAACAATACAATTATTATAATATGGAATTTAATTTATTTCGCAATTTACTTGAAAAATGGGGAGTTGGGGAGCGTTTGATTAATGAGTTGGAACTACTCTTTTTTGCTGTTGCGGTAACGCTTCTCATCCTATTAGTCAATCTTATATGTCGTAGGGTGATTATACCGATTGTAAAGCGTCTTGTTAGGAAGACCCGCAATAAATTTGATGATATTCTATTCGATGAGAAGTTTCTCAAGAATTCTGTGAGGACTCTGACTCCGATAATAATATTGATATTTATACCTTATGCAGTTGATTCATTTCCGGTGCTTTTGGAAGTATTAAGAAGACTCGCATTTGCTTGGCTCGCCATTTCAATAACAATTCTTATATGCTCGTTCTTTGACGCAGTCTATACTTATCTTAGCGCCAAAGATGTAGCGCAGCAGCATCCGCTGAAGGGTTTTATTCAGATGTTTAAGATTATTGTGGTCTGTATCGGTCTGATTGTAATTACCAGTATCCTGATTAATAAGAATCCCGGAACCATTCTGACGGCCCTTGGTGCTTCTGCAGCAGTGCTTATGTTGGTTTTCAAGGATACGATTGTTGGGTTAGTGGCCGGCATTCAGCTTTCAGCCAATGACATGCTACGTCCCGGAGACTGGATTACAATGCCCAAGTATGGGGCTGACGGTGATGTGATTGATGTTTCGCTTACAACAGTAAAAGTACAGAACTTTGATAAAACCATCACCACGATTCCGCCTTATGCACTTGTCAGTGATTCTTTCCAAAACTGGCGCGGAATGAAGGAAACCGGTGCCAGACGTGTCAAGAGAGATATTCCAATCGATATGCGTTCGGTCGGATTCCTCACTAAGGAGCAGAGAGCGGATTTTATTACAAAAGGTTGGATTGAAGCCGATGCACCGGAAGACACGGTCAATCTCAAGGTGTTTAGAAACTATTTGGAGGATTACCTACGTAACCATTCACGAGTTCATAAGGAGCTCACATTACTTGTCAGAGAGTTGCAGCCGGGTTCCCAGGGCCTGCCGCTGGAGATCTATTTCTTCTCCAACACCACGGTTTGGGCAGAATATGAAAGTATTCAATCTGAGGTTATGGAGCATGTGCTTTCAGTAGTACCTCAGTTCGGTTTGAGAGTTTACCAGCGCAGTTCGGATCTTGACAAAAATAATTGATACTCTATGGTCGTGAAGAAATGTGTTCTACCTTAACGGCAAAACATTATTCCTATAAAAACTCTCGGTCCCACAAGGTCCGAGAGTTTTTTATGGTCAATCTGCAAGAGACAATCAACGCGGAAAACCAAATGTATCACTTTTGTAATGGCAAATTCAGTTCCAATGAAAGGATCAACTCCCAAAAAGGAGTTTTTATGAAAAAACACCTTCTCCTCAGCCTCCCAGTCCAACATCGATCCTTCGAATATCAGAAGATTTTTACGTGAACCTACACCAACGGTAGCACCTGTAAAAAAGGACCACCTTCCTCTCTCTAAATAGAAGTCTGCGAGAACTCCACCCCAGGAAGAGGCAATATAACTTCCTTCAGACAAATCATCGTTTAATGGCAATGTAGAAACATAACCTTCTATGCCTACTCTTAAATATTCACCAAAACGCACTCTGGCTGCACCTCCCAAACCCTTTGTAATACCGGAAGCTTTGTATGAAAAGGGAATTTCGCTACTTCCCGGCTTTTCTGCAGGGGCACCTGAAAGATAACCGGCGTGAAGCATCATGCCTCCCTGGAAGCCGTTGTAACGAAATACTCCGCTCTTTTGAGCCTCCTGTGCATTGAGCGATTCAAATAAACAAAGCATGCTCAAAACAGCTGCCATAATCCTAAAAATGAATTCTCTTCTCATCAAAACTCCTCTTTAATTCTAGTAAGATTTACGATATTTTCCAGATGGTGGGTATGAGGAAACATATCTATCGGTTGTACTGCAGTTATTTGGTAACGTTTAGAGAGTATCGCAAGGTCGCGAGCCTGTGTTGCTGGGTTGCAGCTTACATAGATAATCTCTCTTGGAGAGGCCTCCAGGAGCACTTGAGCCACATCCGTATGAATGCCTGCTCTTGGAGGATCGAGTACCACAATATCAGGAGCGCCATTCTGCAGGATAAAATCAGCATTTAGTATATCTTTCATATCGCCTGCAAAAAATGATGCATTCTTTATAGTGTTGATTTTTGCATTGAGTTTTGCATCCTCAATGGCCTCAGGTACATATTCAATTCCCACTACTTTTAATGCAAGAGACGAGAGGAAAAGGGCGATGGTGCCCGTACCTGTGTACAGATCATAGATAACCGGCTTGTGGTCCTCCGGCATTAATGATATAGCTTCACGCACATAATCTCTCACTACGGAATAGAGGCAATATGCCTGTTCTGAATTTGTTTGGTAGAAGGATTTTGGACCTATTTTAAAGCGAAGCCCCTCCATTTGTTCATAAATGGCGTCTTCTCCTTTATAAAGAATGCAGTCAAGATCATTAATGGTATCGTTGCCCTTTGGATTAATCACGTAATATAGGGAATTGATCTCCGGAAATGCCTGTGAGAGAGCATCTAAGAGAGCATTTCGCTTATCTGCAGCACTAGGATCGGCACTGTCATCAGCCTCCTGACCAAATACTACTATCACCATAAGTTCTCCTGTGGAGGTAGTGCGTACAATTAGAGTACGCATAAATCCGTGCTGTGCACGGATATCGTAGAAACTCAAATTGTGATTCAGCGCATAATCTCGTACAAAGAGGCGCAGTGCGTTGGTTGGTTCGCGCTGCAGATGGCATTTAGTGATGTCCAGCACTTTATCAAACATCCCGCTGATATGGAATCCTACTCCATACAACTCTTTGTCAGAGAGAGATTCGGGTTCTTCATCCGTGAGTATCCATCTGCGGCTAGAGAAGGTATATTCCAGTTTGTTGCGGTATTCGACGGTTTTCTCGGAACCAAGGATAGGGGAGACCTCCGGAAGATCGAGATGACCGATTCTAACAAGTTGGTCTACAACCTGCTGTTGCTTATATTGCAGTTGCATAGGGTAGGGGAGTGTCTGCCATTTACAACCTCCGCACCTGCCAAAATGGCAGCAGAAAGGATCTATGCGATGCGGGGAGGGACTTACCAGACGGGTGACATATCCCTCCATATAGCCTCGTCTGCTACGTATGACTTGCACATCGACCACATCTCCGGGGATTGCCTGAGGCACAAAAAGCACTTTGCCATCGATATGAGCCAGTGCTTTGCCTTCGGCAGCAATTGATTCAATTGTAATATTCGGTAGCAGTGGTTTTTTCCTTCTCGCCATTTGGTAAACTTTTTGAGAAATGCAAAGATATTAAGAATCTTTTGCACAATAAAACAGATTTGTTATTTTTATATTTATAAACGATCCAATTTTCACGGTTATGAAAAGGTTTTTTTACATATTAATGCTGGCATTGTTTTCAATGACCACATTTTTTACCTATGCAGAGAATAAAAAGGAACAAAATGATTTTTTTGTCATATATGGCAAAATAATCGATGTGGACACAGGAGTTCCGCTCTATTTTGCATCCATCAATCTTGATGGCACCAATATTTCAAATGTGACTAATTCCGAGGGATTTTTCTCATTGAAACTACCTCTGGATATTTCAGGTGGACGCACAGTTACAACAAGTTATCTCGGGTATATGTCAACTACTTTGAGAGTATCGGACTTTATGGGCTCAAGCGACTCTAAGCCGCTGATAATCAGCATGAAATCCGTTCCATTATCTCTTGATCCGGCCACAATCCGGGGTTACGACGCACGCTCTCTATTTTATGAGGCATACGGCAAAATCAAGCACAATTACGCCCAGAGGGATGTCGGAATGACAGCATTTTATAGAGAGATGGTGAAAAAAGGTAGTAGCAGGTATCTATCTCTAAATGAGGCAATTATAGACATAGATAAAGCCGCTTACGACGACTTTTTCTCTATGGATAAAGCAGCCGTTTACAAAGGCCGTGGCAGCATCAACTATAACTCCAGTGATACTTTATTCATTCATTATCAGGGCGGTATAATGTCGTCACTCTATGTTGATCTGGTCAAAAGACCCTTTGCCGGAGTCTATTTCGAATCAATTGACTTATTTTACAAATTCAAAATGGGCCAGTCGGCTATAATTGATGATAAAATATTCTATGTAGTCGAATTTGACCAGAAAACCCATGATCCCAATTCAGAGATTCTATATAGAGGTCGAATCTTTATAGAATCCGAATCACTAGCAATAGGTCGTATAGAGTTTGCCATGAATGTGGAGGGTCGTAAAGATGCCGGTAGCATTTTTGTTCCGAAAAGGCCTGCCAATTTGCGTGTTGACGTAGAACAAGCTACATATATTGTCAACTTTAAAGAATACGACGATTTGTGGTACTACGATTATGCACGCCTGGAAGTAAAATTCTCGACTAGACGAAGACGTGCGATTTTCCGCAATTATTATTCAGTACTTTCTGAAATGGCTGTGACTGACCATAAGGTTGGAGAATTTAAAATTGATCCGGAAAAACGCATTCGTTACAGAGATGTACTTTCTGAAAGGGTAAAGGATTTCCAGGATGACGATTTCTGGGAGAATTACAATATTATCGAGCCTGATGCATCGATTGACGCCATTATTCGCAGGATTATAAGACAATTGAGCCGTAGAGAAAAGAATTAACCCCTTTTTAACACAAGTTATATTATGTTAAATAGGATTTTGCAAACCGAATAGGGAGCAGAATCCTTTTTTTTGAGTAATTGAAAAAAATAGCTACTCTCCCACCTGGATGATGATTCGGTGTCGCAGATTAAACCGGATGTTGCTTTCTGAATTCCACCGGAGTAGTGCCTGTGGATTTTTTGAAAAAGCGCGAAAAAGTGGATGGAGATGAATAACCTAACCTCTCCGCTATTTGCATAACGTCCAGATTTGTATTTACCAGTAGCCTTTTTGCTTCAATAAGTATTGTTCTGTTGATCCACTCCTGTGCTGAGAACTTGGTAACATCTTTTATCACTTTAGAGAGGTATTTAGTGGAAATGAAGAGTTGTTTAGCATAGTAATTAACATGTCTTTCTTCCCTGTACTTATTCAGAAGTAATAGGAAGAAGCTTCTGGTAATCTTTTCTTTGCTCGATAGATTTTTCTCACCACTACCCCTATTCACATTACCTAGGATAATAAAAATGTATGAGTTAATCAGAGCCAGCATCAGTTTACGCCTGTAGATAGTCATCGGTTGTTCCAGTTGATGGAGAATAACAGTGTGCAGGTGCTCCAGGTCCTCCTTGAGCTGAGAATCAAGTACGAGCACATTGAATTTAAACACACTTTCAAGATCGATATCCTGGGTCGAAATTGCAATATCAGGCATATGCTTTTGCGGGACATAAAGGACTTTGGCCATAAAGTCCTCGCTTGCAGCGTGAAGGACAAAAATAGTACTTGGTATTATAACAAAAAGCTCTCCGCGTTGACAATGTAGGGTCTCATGATTCGCAGTGCCCTTAATAAAACCTCTCTGACACAGCACAAGAAAAAGACCATTCATCAAAAGTGGCATGTCAAAACCCTTGCGAATGGTGTCGTAATTAATAATAATCGCCTGGAAGATATCAGCTTCGATTCGTTGCATATTCCTAGTTTTTCTTTATTCCAAAAATATATAATTTTATAAAATTTATCAAACGAACTCTCCGAACTATCGAATTAACTCTCCGAATCATCAAATAGGCCCTCAAATCCTCAAAATTACTCTCTGAATCAGGCAGATTTATCTCAATTTGCTTATTTTTGTAAAAACGACCTTTACAAATGGAACAAGATACAATATGTGCGTTGGCAACCCCCTCCGGTAGCGGTGCAATAGCAGTTATCAGGGTTAGCGGCAGTATGTCGCTGGAGATAACGGATAAAATCTTTAAAAGCGGCAGAAATGACTCTCTAAAGGCTGCAGAAGGCTATTCCGTCAGATATGGCTCAATCTTCAATGAAGAAGAAGTCATAGATCAGGTGCTCGTCACGGTATTTCGCTCACCGGCCTCATATACAGGTGAGGATTCGGTGGAAATTTCCTGCCACTGCTCCCCTTTCATTATCAAAGAAATCCTGTCGTTACTGGTGAAAAATGGCTCCAGAATGGCATTAGCGGGCGAATTTACCCAAAGAGCCTTTCTCAACGGCAAGATGGACCTTGCGCAGGCTGAAGCGGTGGCTGACCTGATAGCCTCCGAGACTGCCAGTGCTCATCGTGTGGCACTTTCACAGATGAGGGGCGGATTCTCTTCCGAACTATCTTCGATGCGGGCAAGTCTGTTGGAAATTGTGGCACTGATGGAGCTGGAACTGGATTTTAGCGAAGAAGAGGTGGAATTTGCCGACCGCAAGCATCTTCGTTCACTGCTTGACGAAACACTGGCTCATATTGGAGAACTAATCTCCGGTTTTAAGCTAGGAAATGTGATTAAAAACGGCATACCGGTGGCAATTGCAGGCGCCACAAATACCGGTAAAAGCACCCTTTTGAATGCCATTCTGGGCGAAGAAAGGGCCATCGTCTCCCCTATCCACGGCACTACACGTGATTTTATAGAAGATACTGTAAATATAGACGGTACTCTCTTCAGATTTATCGACACGGCAGGTATTAGACAAACCCGCGAAACTCTCGAAAATATCGGCATAGAACGCACTTTTGAGAAGATTCGCCAGGCCTACGTGGTATTGCTGATGCTGGATGTTACTCGTCCGGACAACTTCGATGACTCGATACATACGCTGACTTTGAAGGTC
Organism: Bacteroidales bacterium; assembly: GCA_033811195.1. Classification (GTDB taxonomy): domain Bacteria; phylum Bacteroidota; class Bacteroidia; order Bacteroidales; family UBA932; genus Cacconaster. The sequence goes on from JAPXOZ010000006.1 coordinate 90,689, forward strand.
GATCAATCGCAACAACAGGTGATAATTCTTATCAATAAATGTGACCTCGTACTTGATCTTCCCAAATCCGGCAAGGGTTTGATTGATCCTGATGATATCGACCCCATACTGGGCAAATATGTGGAGAATGTAAGGGAATATTGCACTTCTTCAGGCCTCTCCCCTATTGCAATTATCCCCATTTCTGCCGGTAGACATCTTGGATTAGATTCTATCAAGAAAACCCTGCACTCTATCTGTTCAGTCGGCGTAACTAACAGCAACTCAGTACTTGTAACAAACTTGCGACATTTTGAAGCTCTCCAAAATGCCCACTCCGCTCTCTCCCGCGTAGCCGAAGGCCTTGAAACCACCCTCCCCACCGACCTCCTCACCCAGGACCTCCGCGACGCCCTTCATCATCTTGGCACAATTACAGGTGCAATTACCACAGATGAGGTACTTGGGGAGATCTTTGGACGGTTTTGTATTGGGAAATAATGACGAGCCGAATGTCAAGCCAAGCTTGCTTGAGCTTGACTGAGGCGAGGAAATTATTGCCGGGCATTTCGCAGCCACAGGGCTGCACAGAGCTGCATAGCAGCGGGAAATGCAGGGAACTGATTAGGTACTACATAAAATGTATGTACACTTTTTGTAAACACATTTTATGTAATTACATTTTTTGTACTATATTTGTGTGAAATCATTAAAAATGAGAATTATGGAGACTCCTTTTATCTTTGGCAAGATTGCAACAGAGAAGAATTTCACAGATCGAGAGGTAGAAACAGCTCACTTGGTTCAAAACTTCAAATCGTTAATCAATACTATCATTATATCCCCTCGCCGTTGGGGAAAGAGTTCTCTTGTTAACAGGGCTGCAAAGTTTGCTATGGAGCAGGATGCTAAGTTGCGTATTTGCCATATTGACCTTTTTAATGTGCGTAACGAGCAACATTTTTATTCCTTGCTTGCTCAGAAGGTTATTGCTGCCACATCCTCAAAGTGGGAGGAAGCGGTTGATAATGCTAAACATTTCTTTTCGCACCTTGTTCCAAAGATTTCTATTGGAACTGCCCCGACAAATGAAGTGTCAATTGATTTTGATTGGGAGGAAGTAAAGCAAAATTCAGATGAAGTTCTAGACCTTGCCGAGAAGATAGCAAAGAAAAAAGGTCTTAAGATAGTTATCTGCGTAGATGAGTTCCAGAATATCTCTGAATTTACAGATCCTGATTTTTTTCAGAAAAAACTACGCTCGCATTGGCAGCTGCATCAAAATGTTGCTTACTGCCTATATGGTAGCAAACGTCACATGATGATGGAAGTTTTTACTAATTCATCAAAACCATTTTACAAGTTTGGTGATTTGATGTTTCTCAATAAAATAGCTACTTCTCATCTCGTAGAGTTCTTCAAAAGTCGTTTTGCAGATACAGGCAAGACTATAAATGAGGAAGCGAGCTATTTAATAGTAGAACTTGTGGATAATCACCCTTACTATGCGCAGCAGCTGGCACAGCAGGCGTGGTTACGAACAAAAAATGAATGTACCGTAGAGATTGTACGCGAGGCTCATACGGCATTGATGGAACAGTTGAGTCTTTTATTTGTGACGATTACCGAAACATTGACTACACAACAACTCAACTATCTTAATGCTCTTATTGCAGGTGAAAAGGCTATAAGTTCTACCGATGTGATGCACCGTTACCAAATATCCTCTTCAACCTCAATTTCCCGCTCTAAGGCGGCACTTATCAAGAATGACATCTTAGATGAAACAGCCGGTGAAATATCATTCCAGGACCCTATCTATGCCTACTGGTTGAAGACAAAATATTTTGTGAAATAAACTTCCCTTATATAGAAGTGAGAAATGCACGGAACTGATGATGAGGCGGTTACCTCAACGACTCGAACAATCTCTCATAAAACAAATCTTTACGCACTATTCTGTAGTGGGGGTCGTATGCGTCGCGGAATTGTTGGCTATGATGGAGGGCGTATTGACCGGCATTGAGCAGGCTGTCGATTGCAATGCGGTCAGGTTCGTAACCGAGGAGTTGCAGATTCATAGAAGCTATGACACTCTCTATTTTGCGCCATTTATCGACCCATTTCGATATTTCGTCACTCTCAACCTTTCTTGCACCTGCCATGAAAGCATTGAACAGCTCATTTCTGGAAATCTTTCCGGACTGAACTGTGCAAAGATGTACTCTGAAGAAAGCACTATCCATCCCGATAGGCTCGAACATAACTGCTGAATTGTCCGGAATCATCAATTCCGAGTCAAGATAGTGACCGGCCGATGCTGTGTCGGTAATGGCATGTTCAGGTCCGAATTCAGCTTGAAAAAAGGCCTTATAAAGGTCCTGTAGCCGCGCTTTAGGATAGAGTGACATTTGGCTATTTACGGCATCTTCAATCTTAGCAGTGTCATTATTTGCGCAAGAAGCGAGGAGAATCGTGGCTAATGCAAGAGTAATCAGACGTTTCATGGCGTTATCTTTTTTATACAAAGTTAATCAATGTAAGCTATTCGCGTACCCAAACTTTTCATTAACTTAGCATCATTAAATCGCGATCTTATGAATTACAAGAGACTCATCACTTTCATTCTGTTTGCTTTCTTACCGATGATTGGTGTGGGACTGTTCCTTCATTTTAAAGGTGGAACAGCCGAATATACAACTGCAACAACTACAGGCTTGGCTAACGCGTTAATGGGATTCCTCTTCCTTACCGGCGCCATGCTGATTCCACTGTTGGCTGTTATTTTTACACAATTGATATTTAATGAGCCCGTACTAAGGGGGCTAGGTATTTCCTTCAAGGTTAATCGTTGGTGGTGGATTGGCTGGTTGCTGATGCCCGTTATTGCTCTGGCTGTTTTGGGCGTTTCACTTTTAATGCCGGGTGCGCAATGGACAACGGAAGGCGAGGCGATGCAGATGGCTCTGAATCGGATGCCGGAAGGTTTTGGCCCCTGGGGAGTTATTACCGTAGGCCTCGTGAGTGGTATGTTGTCCGGTGCTACAATCAACGCCTTTTTCGCTTTCGGTGAAGAAATTGCCTGGCGTGGATTTCTAGTGAAAGAGTTTAAGGGCAAAAAATTCTTTACAGTATCCCTCTTAATCGGTCTCATCTGGGGCTTCTGGCACTTTCCTATCATACTGAACGGGCACAACTATCCTGATCATCCCGTTGCAGGGGTTTTCATGATGGTAGTGATGTGTGTGGCACTCACGCCGATGCTGTTGTATTTTCGGCAGAAGTCCGGTTCGGTCATCGTGCCTGCCATTATGCACGGTACCTTCAATGCAGTAGTTGGTATCACTACTCTGCTTGTTACGCCGCAGAATGACCTCCTTATAGGCGGTCCGGGCCTAGCCGGCTTAATTGTCCTGCTGCTGACCAATCTTTTACTCTTCCTTTACGACCGTTTTCTCTCCCGCGAGAATATATTCAGCAAGATGGTTGAATGATATTGGATCTAATAGGAGACCAAATAAATCCGTTTCCCGTGCCGTTACAAAAAGTTTAAACAGTGCCAGGAAACGGAAATATCAAAAAGACGGTATTGGGTACTTTAGCGAAGCTTGAATAATACGGGGAATGTGTAGGTCACATTGACCGGTTTACCATTAACCTTACCCGGAGTCGTCCACTTCGGTGATGATTCTACTGCGCGAACAGCCGCAGCATCAATAGAGGTAGAAACGCCTGTAAGAACTTTTACGTCAGCAACTTTTCCCTCTTTTGTAATAATAAATTGAAGTAGAACTCTTCCTTGCTCACCCGCCTTCATTGCATCTTCCGGATAAACGAGTTGGGTGTTCACCCATTCAGCAAATACATTTGCATCTCCTCCATTGAAAGTAGGTTTTTCGGTCAGTTGACCAAATGGAACCGGTTCTTCCATTGGAGTAGAAGCTTTAGTTGCATCGGAAATTTCAATTTCTACAACAGGGTCTGTGATATCCTCTTTCTGCTGGTTGCAAAAAGAGAGGCCAAGTGCCATAAGCGGCAGACAGGCAAGATAGAGAAGCCTCTTAAATTTGTTGGATTTGGTTGATTGCATCATTGTAATACGATTTTTTAATTTCGCGTGATTAAAGCCGTTGGCCAATTGGAAGCGCTGGGCTCCCACAGCTTTTTTCACAAGAAGTAGTTGATATTGTGTTGCATCGATGCCTTGATTGATAACGGCCTCATCGGCCTCATATTCGTGGAGCATTTTCAATTCAGTACGGAGAATCCATACAAGCGGATTAAACCACTGGAGAGCTATAACTACGGCAAACAAGAGGACTTCAGCACTATGGCAGCATTTTACGTGCTGTAGCTCGTGATTTAGCACGACCGGATTGGATTCGTAATCCTCGCGGCTGATCAGTATATTGCTGAGGAAGCTGAAAGAAGGAATTTGCTCGTCGACGATCGTCAGTTTGCAACCCTCCAGATCCACCCTCTCCCCTGCCCTCAGGATCGAAAATGTTTTCAGTACAGATAAAAGGGTGATGGCGAGAACTACCGCTGTTCCGATTATATATATTATTAAAAGAATATTTCTCCAATTTATGGCGCCGGGCGCCTCCTGGGTAAGATCGGCTCCCACTATGAGTGTAGGGAGTTCAATTTTCAGCACAGCCTCTGTCGGCAAAATGGAGCCGAAATTGATCAACGGAAGGATAAAGCAAATCGCAGTACCGATGAATATTGCAATACGATTGAAACGGAAAAAGGTGCTCTTCCGCATAAAAAGCATGTAGAAGAGGTAAAATAGCGCGAGCAAAAGCCCGCTTTTAAATAACCAGGCTATCATTTTCTTCTCTTTTCTATCTGCGCAATAAGTGCCTTCAGCTCGTCAAGGTCCATTTTATCATCCTCTACAAACTGAGATACCACACTCGCGTAGGAATTATCATAATACTTGGAAACAAGAGCACCGACTCGCGTACCGCGATACTCCCGTTCAGAAACGATCGGACGATACTGGAACGAATTAGCCATAGCCCTTCTCTCCACAAACCCCTTCTCCTCTAAGAACTTAACCTGCGTGGCGACGGTGTTGTAGTTCGGTTTGGGATCGGGCATTAGTGCCACTATATCTCTGATGAACATCTCTCCATTTTCCCAGATGATATTCATCACCTCTTCTTCTTTTAATGTAAGTCTTTTCTTCATATTCATTCTATTTAGCTGCCCTTTAGCTACCTTATTTAATGCAAAGATAGATAAAAAATTGATAACTCCTAATTTTTTTAGGAGTTTTACGAAATAATTTAGTTGATTTTCTTTCCTTTCTTGAAATTTTTACAAAATAAGTCCATTATTTTTGCAATAAATTACTATCTTTAAAAATTAAAATTTCCTAAAAAATTAGAATATGATAAAACATAAAAAATCCACAGGAATTTTCCCCTGGGTACTTATGATCCTGATGTCTTCGGTAACCTTTGTGGGAATTTTGTCGGAGTTGATGCCTTCGGGAGTTCTACCTCAAATGATGGCAGATCTGGGCATTAACGAGATACAAGCCGGTCGTTTAGTGGGCTTTTATGCCATCGCCTCAGCTATTTTCGGTATTCCGCTTATTTCAGCGACGATGCGATTCAACCGCAAACTCTTGTTGCTGCTACTGTTGATTGGATTTGCAGTCTGTAATATAGCCTCAGCTCTGGTGCACAATTATCACGTAGTTTTAGCACTTCGTTTTCTCGGAGGTATCGCTGCCGGTGTAATGTGGCCTATGATTGCAGCATACGGTATGCGCTTGGTTGATCCTCACCAACAAGGAAAAGCGGTTGCTGTCATTATGGCGGGTAATACGCTGGGTATCAGTCTGGGTATGCCTTTGATGACCTCTATCGGTGAAAAATTCGGCTGGCGTGTTGAATTCATTGTATTAGGACTTATAGTGGTTCTAATTGCTATACTTTCCTCCTTTATGCTGCCCTCCACCCCGGGCGAAAAGCTTACAAGAAGCACATCTCCTTTTGCAATGCTGAAGAGCAAACCCATTTTGTTGATCATCCTCCTTACCTTCCTTGGTGTTTGCGCACACTACGGAGTCTATACCTATATCACACAATTGGTAGCAGAGATCAAGATTGCCGGTGGTATTCAGATAGCATTACTGGTATTTGGCATTGGTTCCTTGATATCTATTGTTATTGCGACAAAGCATATCGACAAATATCTGCGTGAACTTACAGTGCTGATGTTTGCCTTTATAGGAATAGCAATGTTGTTATTCTATTTCTTCAAGGGTACTATGGTTATCTCTCACATTGCCTTCTTTATGTGGGGTCTGTCGTTTGGTCCGCTGGTTACACTCTTCCAGGCAGCAGTCGGCAATCAGGTAGAAAAGGCAAAAGACGTTGCAATGTCGGTGCAGTCCTGTATGTTTAATCTTTCTATTATGATTACCACTTGGATTGCCGGTGTTTTGTTGGTACATTATGGTGCGATGAGCCTGATATGGTATGCAGTTATCCTGGCAGTTCCCGGAGTAATTATTTCCTACTTCGCAAAACATACACTTCGTCCTATGGGATAAAAAGGTTTACTTATTGTCATAAAAAAAGCCACCTCATTAATTGTAGGTGGCTTTTTCGTTTTTTATCCAATGAATCAGAATTTAACAATAGGTATTTCAAACTCGGTCGGTTTTTTCTTAAAGAGGAATTCTCCCTTCCTCACCGAGGCTAATACGCCAACACGTCTGCGGATGCAATCCCAAGGGCTGTCGCCATCCAATACGATGAAATTGGCATCCTTCCCTACCTCAAGACCATACTCATTGTGAATATTGAGACATCTTGCTCCATTATAGGTAATCAGGTCGAAAGCAACTTCTACCTCCTGGGGACTGGCAAATTGGCTCAGGTGAATACCATTGTCGAGGATATTCATCATATTTCCGCTTCCAAGGGGATACCAGGGGTCATTGATGGAGTCCTGCGCAAATGCAACATTTATTCCCATCTCCATAAACTCCTTGACTCTGGTCAGACCGCGACGCTTCGGATAAGTATCCTGCCTTCCCTGGAGATAAGCATTCTCCGTAGGACATGATACAAAATTCATCTTGCTCTTCTTGAACATATCAAACATCCTGTAGGCGTAGGAGTCATCGGCCGAACCGAACGAACAGGTATGGCTCGCAGTTGTCTTCGTACCATAATCCTCGAGGTAAACCAACGCATTCAATATCTCAACAAATCTTGCCATCGGGTCGTCCGTCTCGTCGCAGTGAACGTCAATCAGCACATTATATTTGAGAGCGAGCTCCACAATATCGTGGATCGACTTCTCACCAAACTCTCTTGCAGGCTCATAGTGCGGAATACCACCAATCACATCGGCACCCATCTTCAGAGCCTCTTCAACCAAATCCCTGCCGCCCTTATAGGTGTACATTCCATTTTGGGGGAAAGCCACAACCTGGATATCCACAATGTGCTTCAACTCCTCTTTCAGCTCCATAATAGCCTTGAAACCGGTAAATTTGGGGTCGGTAACGTCCGTTTGTGCCCTGATGAACTGAACACCTTGAGAAACCTCATCAAGAATTCCCTTTTTAGCCAGATTTTTAACACTTTCTTTGGTCATGGTAGCCTTATACTTTGGCCAGTTCTCGATAGCCTCGAAAAGAGTACCTGACGCAGCCCCGATACCTTCCATCTCACCCAATGTGTAAACATAGTCCAGATGGAGGTGCGGATCAACATAAGGAGGAAGAACCAATTTGCCTTTCAAATCGATCTCCTTGTCACATTTGGGGAGGTTTACCCCTAATTGGGTGATTTTACCGTTTTCAACAATAAACTCGGTTGCCGAGTCGTTGCGATAGATCTTAGCATTATAAAATTTTGTTTTCATACCTGAGATTTTAAAATGAAATATATCTTCAAATTTACTAAAAATTGTCGATAAAAACCACATTTTTTTAAAGAAAAACCATCTTTTTTGAAGAAAAAATGTTAGGGGTTTGTGAGGGATAGAAATGGAACTCGTGAGAAGTGTTCACGAGTAGATGTTGGCAGAGGTTGGGCTGTATGTAAGTCGACTGTGGTAAATAATTCGTATCCCAGCGTATTGTTACAGATGCCATTTAATTGTGAGAAAGAGTTGTTAGATGGTAGAAAAACTTGTGTTACAGAGAAAAATAATACTCTTTAAGTCTTTTTGCTATTAACTTTTGCCTCATCTCTAAAAACGCTGGGTAATCATCAATAGTCATGGAAACAACTTCTTCTGGAATACAGCAATCATTATTTAGATTATCTAATAACTCAGCTTTGTCAACAATACCACCAAATTTAGTCTCGCCTCTATTGCATTGGATGTCATTAACATATCCAAGGTACTCCCTGGGTGATTTCCTGCCTATAGCTATATTTATTTCGGTTTGGGTATAAACATAATTAGCAACTTGATTATACTCTGCCCTTTTAAGGCCATGTTTTTTCAAGTATTCCCTAGGAAAAATATGATGAACATCTCCTCTCTGCTCAATCATATTTTGTACAGTTATTGCTTTAGAGAGAAATCCTTTACGGTTTTGATAGCATTGTGATGCCAAGAAAACATTAAATATTGGACTACTTGAAACTGATGTATTAAGCTGTTGGACGGCTCCGAAGTTCCAGTAAGCATCGGACAATTCTGCCGATTCTACTTCAGCTAAATAGTCTCCAAAATCATCATACTTATCAATTTGTTTCACATCATAATCAAAATTACTTTCGGGTGAAGAGCTATACCGACCTCTTAGGATTGAATAAACAAACCACTTCCTTACATATTTCTCTATTAAGGCAGGTTTTACGTTATTTCCTTTTAACTTCAAAAATAAAATATACGCGAAATTCAAAGTATTCTGGGATCGAATTAGCTTGCTATGACAAAAACCTGCGGAGCGAATAATCATAATAAATCGCTTAAAATTTGTCTCTTTGACAAACAATTTAACTCCATTTCTTAATTGATGGTAAGTTTGCTCTTTAATTTCCTCCTCATAGTCTCTTGTTTCAAAATTTCGTCCGGATAGCAAACTTACTAAGTCTGCCATTTTTCCCCTATTAAATATTGATGTAAAAGAAACACGAAGTACATCTACGTATGAAGGGTCATATATATCATCCTTTTCATCTTTCAACCATTCAATTTGAGAGCGATAATGAGACTTAGCAAAGTCCTTATCATTAGCAATTAGTGTATTGTACAATTCAGGATGGACAGCCAGTTCACTAAAGTGGTCAATACATCTCCGCAAAGTATTACCACCATAGGTTTCATTTGCGGCTATTGTAGACATAACAAAGTCAGCTTGGTTAAGAGGAACTCCTTTGCTATTTATCCTTATAAAAATCTCCGTAACCCTTTCTATATCAAGACTACCTGACAATTCAATAACACCTACCTGTTTATTTACAATCCCCTTTAATGACTCTATTGCTTCTTCAAGATAATCCTCATCAAAAGATGGATTGAGTTCCATGTACTCCTTACGAACTTCTCTAGAAGTCTTATTTTTACTTAACAATGGAGCAATATCCTTTATCCATACAGGATCTTTTGATATTGCAGCATTTAGAGTTGCAAACTTTTTTTCGACTGGATTAAATGCCACCTGAATTTTTAAGTCAGAATAATCTTTGTTCTTAACAGATTCTCCTAAAATCGCAGCTCTCAGAGCAGTCATGCGCTGTTGTCCATCAATCAGGATTTTCTTTCCTGACGAGCTTGTTCCATCTTTTAATCTGATATTAGGACTTTGCCACGTAATAATATAACCTATCGGAAAACCATTATAGAGGCTATCAATTAATTCGGTAACCTTATCTGGCTCCCAAACAAATGGACGCTGTATCTCAGGTATAGCAATTTCATTCATCTGAACCATATGTAAGAGGTTCTCAACTAAATATTGATTGACTGAGTAGTTTTGACTTGACATACTTTATTTGATTAACAGTTATTAATCGGTACTTACAAAGCTATCTTGCCCGCTTTTGTAGATTTTAACTGACATTATAAATGTTACCAGTGACGATATTTTTCATCTAACCATTCATTAAACATCCCTCCTCTTCCTCCCTACTCCATCATCCACAATAACCTGTTCGGGTGGGGTGAGGAGCTGCTTAGGATCCTGAAAAATTCTGTTGAGCATTCTGAGCGAAGAGGCATAGTAAAAGCCGTCAGTGATGCGCTCGTCAATAGAGAATTTCAGTTGTATGCTCTTATATGGAACAATTTCCCCTGAATTATTGGATTTGTGCCGGGTCGATTTTTTACCCATAGCCACAAACATACTGCATGTCCCAAACTCATAAAGGTGGTGATAAATAGATTCAACACCGATTGAGCCGATATTGGTCAGGAAAAAGCTGGTATGCCATGGACTGATCTCTTCGAGAACACGGGGAAAAATCCCAAATCTATCCATCCAGATAAGTGTGTACACGAAAAAACGCATAATGAAGATTGGGAAAATATTTAAGAATTTCGATATAATATCGGCTGAGTTTTGCTGTCCTTCGTGCTGACTCTCGTCCAACTCCTGTTGAACTCTTTTTACAACATCATACAACGTATCGGTTGGCTGGAAATAAACTTTAATCAAAGTTTCCTCACCCTCATCTGTTAAAGATCGTTTAACTACAAGAGACATATTGATATAATTGCGGGCGTAAAGCTTATTCCACATCACGAATCGGTTTAAAATAGGACGTTGGGAGAATACCCTAACTATAGCTGCAATAATGACATGCATAATAGACAAGCCCGGGATCTCCTCCTTGTGTTCTTTTACAAAAGCTTCAATGTGATCAATTGGGATTCTCTCCTGAAAGTAGTTTTGTGCATCTATTCTTTTTCGTAAGAATAGGGGTACCATAGCCAAAAACGGATCGACCTTGCGCACTCTCCAACCATCGCGGCGATCACCCCATCTCCAAGGAAAATAATTCAGCTTATTTTTTTTACATTTTTTCATTAGTAGGAAATAAAGTTTTCAATCATCTTATCCTCTTCCTCCCTACCCCTTCATCTATAATAACTTGTTCGGGTGGTGTCAAGAGTTGTTCCGGACTCATAAACAGTCGAATAATTGTTCTGAGTGAGGAAGAGTAGTAAAAACCATCACAGATTCGCTCATCCAAAACCAATTTAACTAGTATGCTCTTATATGGAACCACTTCGCCCGAACGCCTGGTGATGTGCTGAGTTGACTTTATGCCCATAGCAGCAAAATAACCGCATGTCCCGGCATTGTAAAGGTGGTGATATAGCGACTCGAGACCGATAGATCCAATATTTACCAAAAAGAAACTTGAGTGCCAGGGACTTATTTCTTCAAGCGCACGTGGTAAAATACCCATTTTGTCCATCCACACGACTGTAGAAACCAAAAAGCGCTTCAACCAGGCAGGTACAGTATTTAAGATTTTGGAGATTTTATCGGCATTATTTTGCTCTCCTTCGGGTTTATTCTCATCCAGTTCTTTTTGAACCTTTCTTACAACATCATACAACGTATCCGTTGGCAGGAAATTAACTTTAATCAACGTTTCTTCGCCCTCATCAGTCAAAGAGCGTTTTACCACCAGCGACATATTTATATACTTGCGTGCGTAAAGTTTACTCCGAACCACGAAGCGGTTTAAGTGAGGGCGCTGAGAGAAGAGCCTCACCGCGGCCGCAATAATTACATGCATTACGGACAAGTCGGGCATCTCCTCCTTGTGCTCTTTGATAAAAGCCTCAATATTATCAATTGGGATGCTCTGCTGATAGAAGATTTGAGCATCTCCCCTTTTCCTCACGAAATAGGGAATCATGGCAAAAAAAGGATCAACCTTGCGCACTCTCCAACCGTCGCGCCGGTCACCCCATTTCCAAGGATAATACTTTAGTTTATATTCATTGTGTTTTTTCATAGTTAGGAAATATTGACTTCAATTAATAGTAAGTTTAGCGACCATAAAGATAATTGAAGTTTTTTGAAAATAAACCGTTTTGCTATATTAATACAGCAAAACGGTTTACATCATAGTCAGGAACAGAGTAAATCTCACAGCTATTGATAACACCCTTTTAGGAGCCATGCACTAATTCATGTGCTGATAAGACCTTATCCTTTGTTTGAAATTCTTACGCAGACAATCACTATATACCCAAGGTTCGATGCCATGATAATCACCGACATTCAATATATTTAGGATATTGGGCAGAAAACTACCATCAAAACCCTCCAGAACCAATACTTTATATTCCGGATTGAGCGTAACGGTTATGGTATCATGTAAAATTGCGGGAGTGGAATCGGTTCTCCAATTAACGGGATTTATGCACATTACATTGGAAT
>JAPXOZ010000007.1:0-95769 GCA_033811195.1 Bacteroidales bacterium
TACAGTTTCCATACTGCTTTCTATCCTTATCTCCTGGGTGCCGTCATATCATTTCATTATGATAGTGAACTCTCTGCAAATCAGTCTTCTATCCTTAAGGCCTTTATTTACGACTGCGATCGCAGTCCGGTAGAAAGATCAACTATCGACTTGATTTATACAAGTTTAAGCAGAATTGCAAATAAGTCGAGTGGAAATTGAGATTGTTTTGGTGCGGGTTACTGGTTGCGCGATGCGGGGTAGTAGGTTCAGGGTGCGAGGTATAAAAAGTTTTTTGGGGAACATGAAGTAGAATGCAATGAAACCGATCGAAAAGATCGGTTTTTTTTATTGCTGATTGTTACTAACTTTGTAAACTGTGGACATATCACTTTTTTCACGATGGACATATCACTTTTTTCACGCACAATTAAAGAGCTTATCCTTGAGAATGATAGGGTAGGTGTGCCCAGAGTAGGTCATTTCCTGGCCGAGTTGATGCCTGCTACTTTCTCCGCTTGCAGGACTATGATCAATCCTCCCTATAGGCGAATGTCTTTTTCTAAGGATGGAGTTACCGTTGCGGAAAGGGATATTTTTCTTCACAAGATGGAAGAAATTTCAGGCTTGCCGCCTGCACAGGTAGCCGAAGAGTATGATATGTTTATAAGAGGCTTCATATCAGACCTGGAGAGTGAAAAGTCCGTTGATTTGCCTTCGCTCGGTCGTATGTATGCCACATCCTGTAATGAATATTTTTTCGTCGCAGACGAAGATTTGGATATCTATCCCGACGGCATTGGTCTCAAGCCTGTAAGTGTAAAAGCTCCGGATCCGGACTTTGTGCCGGTAGCTCCGCCGGAGCCTGAACCTGAATCTACGACTGAGTATGAGTCAGACCCCGTTGAGGTTGCCGTAATAGACCCTGAAACGATTGAAGACAACGAGTTTATTGAGGAACTTGAGGAAGAAAAAGAATCTGAACCGGAAACGGAGCCGGTACCGGAGCCTGACGCAGAACCAGCTTCGGAACCATTATCTGATCCTAAGCCCTGGAACGAACAAGACTCTGATCTTGTAATCGAAACCTCCAAAAAACGTGTGGGACTTTGGGTAATTGTTACAATTATTGCTCTGGTGATAGTAGTGGCTCTACTGCTCTATTACTTCAGAGACTCTCAGTGGCTCTCACCGATACTAGATAAGCTGCTTTATACCAAAGAGGAACTCAGAATACTTGGTAGATAACCTATTATGATTGACAGAGATACAATAAACAGAATCTTCGACGCAATAAAGATCGAGGAGGTTATAGGCGATTTCGTCTCTTTGAGACGGAAAGGCTCAAACTGGTGGGGTCTCTGTCCATTCCATCCCGATAGAAATCCTTCAATGGCGGTTTCTTCGGCAAAAAACCTCTTCAAATGCTTTTCCTGTGGCAAGGGAGGTAACGCTCTCTCATTCGTAATGGAGCATGAGCACATGAGTTATCCGGAAGCGTTGCGCTATCTGGCTGCAAAGTATAATATCGAAGTGGTGGAAAAGGAACTTACTCCGGAAGAGGTAGCCCGTAACCAGCGTTACGATAACCTTCTTGTGGTGAGTGACTTTGCACATAAATTCTATCAGAATCTGCTTTGGGACAATGATTTCGGAAGGACTGTAGGGCTCTCTTACTTCAGACAGAGGGGGTATAATGATGATACCATCCGGAAATTCGGCCTTGGCTTTGCTTCGCACCATCCTGACACCCTTATCGACGCTGCTCGCAAAGAGGGGTATAAGGAGGATTACCTTGTTGGAGCTACCCTTTGCATTATCCGAGAGAATGGTCAGGTTAGCGACAGATTTTACGACAGGGTGATGTTTCCAATTCACTCCATAAGCGGTAGAGTGATAGCTTTCGGCGGCCGTACCTTGAAAAAGGATAAGAATGTTCCCAAATATGTAAATAGCGAAAACAGCGAAATATACAAAAAGAGTGATGCCGTATATGGTATCTTCTTCGCCAAATCCGCCATTGCCAAAGAGAAAAAGTGTTATTTGGTGGAGGGATATACCGATGTGATTTCTATGCATCAGGCGGGAATCACAAATGTGGTGGCGCCCTGTGGCACCGCACTTACGGCAGGTCAGATTCGCCTGATGAAGCGCTTTTCGCCTGACGTGACAATTATTTATGACAATGATGAAGCAGGAATCAATGCTTCTCTCAAGAATATCAATCTCCTTTTGGAAGAGGGTATGAATGTTCGGGTGCTGCTGCTACCCGAAGGCGAAGATCCAGATAGTTTTGCAATGGCCCATACGGGAGATGAGATACGGGATTTCATTGCCAATAACGAGGAGGATTGTATTTTCTATAAATGCAGACTTTTGGTGGATAGTGAACCCGATCCGGTTCGAAAGTCAAGGGCTATAAGGGATGTTATAGAGACAATTGCTTATGTTTCGGACCCGGTCCTGAGAAATCTCTATGTAGATAATCTCTCAAAAAAGTATGACCAGAAACCTGAGATGCTCTTCAAGGAGATTGCCTCCCTGCGTCGAAAGCGACGTGAAGAGAAGCAGCGTATGGAGCAGCGCAAGGCGGCTGAGGTCTCATCTGAGAATCTGAGGCCTGTTTATGAACAGCAGCCACCGCCTCCCTCCGAAGAGTATTATGAGCCAGCAGATGAGCTTTTGATTGGAGATGTTTACAGCAGCAATACCCCTATGGATGTTTCCGAGAGGGAGCTGGTCTATTATTTGGTCAAATTCGGTTGCTATCCTATCCATTTTGTGGAGGATATGTTTTATGGAGTCCGGAAGAGGGAAGGGGTAACGGTTGCAGACTACATCCGTTCTGCGCTTAGTGAGGATGAACTTGAGTTTGAAAATCCTCTATATCGCTCGATTTATGAGGAGTTTTATTCTCTATATGGGACGTTTGCTGACAGTGTTGAACATGAAGAGCAGCAGAAGCAAGTTGTGCGCTTTTTGTCGCTTCACAAGAATGATGTGCTTCGTGAAACTGTCTTGGGATTGCTCATGGAGACTCATCCTTTGACGGTTCAAGAGTATCGTAAAGCTATTGCTCCTGAGGAGACAATACTAGGCGTTACCGTACCCAAATCCATGATTCTTTACAAATTGCGTATTACCGAACAGGCTTGTTTAGACCTAACTAAGGAAATAGCTGCTGCTGAGGCAAGTGGGGACATAGAGCGCCAGAAAGCTCTGATGATGCAGCTTCAGATGTTCAATCAGGTGAAAAATCGCTTTGCAAGAGAACTCAACCGCCTCTGATTGCAAATAATTCACTACCTTTGCGGGTCAATTTTAAAAATTTCAAGACGATGAATACCAATTACAAAAGAAATCTCGTAACCTGTGCTTTACCTTATGCCAACGGACCCATTCATATCGGTCATCTTGCAGGTGTTTATGTTCCTGCAGATATATATGTAAGGTACCTCCGAATGCGCGGCAGAGAGACTCTCTTTGTATGCGGTTCCGATGAGCATGGTGTTCCCATCACCATTAAGGCGCGAAAGGAGGGTTGTACCCCCCAGGATATTGTTGACAAATATCACGGCATCATCAAAAACTCTTTTGCCGATTTTGGGATTAAGTTTGACATCTATTCCCGTACCAGTTCCAAGATTCACTACAAAACTGCATCTGAATTCTTTAAGAAACTCTATGATGATGGTAAGTTTGTGGAGAGGGAGAGTGAACAGTATTATGATGAGGAGGCCAAGTGTTTCCTTGCGGACAGATATATAGTGGGTACTTGCTCCAAATGCGGTGCAGAGGGAGCCTACGGTGATCAGTGCGAGAAGTGCGGCAGCACTCTCAGTCCCGACGAACTGATTGATCCCCATTCGGCCATTAGCGGTGCCAAACCGGTTAAGAAGATGACAAAGCACTGGTATCTTCCGCTGGACGAATATGAGCCCTGGCTCAAAGAGTGGATTTTGGAAGGTCATAAAGAGTGGAAGAGCAATGTTTACGGACAATGCAAATCCTGGTTGGATGGCGGTCTTCAGCCGCGTGCAGTGAGTCGTGACCTCGACTGGGGTGTGCCCGTCCCCGTAGCGGGCGCCGAGGGTAAAGTGCTCTATGTTTGGTTCGATGCCCCTATCGGTTATATTTCCAATACCATAGAACTTCTTCCCGATGAGTGGGAGAAATGGTGGAAAAGTAAGGAAACCAAACTTGTACATTTTATAGGTAAGGACAATATAGTATTTCATTGCATTGTCTTCCCCTCCATGCTTAAGGCATATGGTGACGGCTATATCCTTCCGGATAATGTTCCTGCTAACGAATTCCTTAATCTTGAAGGTGAAAAGATATCCACCTCCCAGAATTGGGCTGTATGGCTCCACGAATATCTTGAGGATTTCCCCGGACAACAGGATGTGCTGCGTTATGTGCTTTGCGCAAATGCCCCGGAGACCAAGGACAACGATTTTACCTGGAAAGAGTTTCAGACACGCAACAATAGCGAGCTCGTGGCCATTTTCGGCAATTTCGTCAACCGTGCCGTCGTGCTTACACACAAATATTTCAATGGTAAGGTGCCTGTAAATGCAAAACCTGAGCAGATAGATAGGGAAACACTATCCCAGATTCCGGATATCCGTAAAGCAATCGAGGATAATCTTGAAACTTACAAATTCCGCGAAGCGCTTAAGGAGGCTATGAATCTTGCTCGTTTGGGAAACAAATATCTTGCAGACACTGAGCCCTGGAAGGTGGCCAAGAACGATATTGACCGTACAGCCTCCATCCTCAATGTGTCGCTTCAGATCTGTGCCAATCTGACGATCGCTTTCGCACCTTTCCTTCCTTTTTCGGTTGAAAAGCTCAATCATATCCTCAATGTGGCAGCCCTTGGTTCGGCACCGGTATGGGAAGATCTTGGAAAAGACGGACTTCTCCCCGTAGGCCACAAACTCAATCCGGCAGAACTGCTATTTGCGAAGATAGAGGACGAGCAGGTTGAGGCTCAGATAGCAAAATTAAATGCAACCAAGGTTGCAAATGAAGCAGCTGCCGCAGAAAAAGCTGCTCAGGAAGAGCCCGTGATTGCTCCGGCTAAGGCAGAGTGCACTTTTGATGAGTTCCAGACAATGGATATTCGTACCGCCACTGTTCTTGAGGCCGAAAGAGTGCCTAAAACCGATAAACTTCTCAAACTTACCATCGATACAGGTCTTGACATTCGCACCATTGTATCAGGTATTGCGGAATACTATACTCCTGAAGAGATGGTCGGCAAACAAATCTGTATCCTCGCCAACCTGCAACCCCGCAAGATCCGCGGTATTGAGTCAAAAGGAATGATCCTCATGGCGCAGCAGGAAGATGGCAAAATGCGCATCGTCTCTCCGGAAGAAAAACTTGTAAACGGAGCCTGTGTTGGGTAGTTTTTAGTATTAACTCTCGAGCACAAAAAAGTCCTGGGCTAATTATTATTAACTCAGGACTTTAAACTTACTTTTAACTCCTTACTCCTAACTCCTAACTCTTAACTCCTAACTCTTAACTCCTAACTCTTAACTCCTAACTCTTAACTCCTAACTCTTAACTCAGAACTCTTAACTCAGAACTCTTAACTCAGAACTATCACTATATTTCTCAGCCTGAGCTGCTATCAACTCTTTGTCTTCAAAATAATTGATGCGCATTGCGCGTTTGACATCTGCGAGAGTTTCAGCTGCTGCGGCACGAGCTATTTCAGAACCCTTTTTTAGAACATCATAAACATAGGGAATATTCTGCTCCAGCTCTTTACGGCGCTCTCTTATCGGTTCCAGAACATCATTGAGCACTGCGTTGAGGAATGTCTTGATCATCATATCACCAAGACCTCCCTTACGGTACTGCTCCTTGACCTCTTCCAGATTGTGAAAATCAAAGCTTACCTTGCGTCCATGGAAACAGTCACCAAACTTCTCGAAATGCTCATCCTTGCAGAATGCATCCAGATAGGTAAACACGGTATTGCCCTCTATGTGACCGGGATCCGACACCTGAATATGCAGAGGATCCGTGTACATTCCCTTAACCTTCTCCCATACCTCTTCTGCGGAGTCTGCAAGATAGATACAGTTGCCCAGTGACTTACTCATTTTGGACTTTCCATCGGTGCCAGGGAGACGCATACAGGCGGAATTATCCGGTAGAAGTGCCTGTGGTTCAACAAGAGTCTCTCCATAGGTGGAATTGAATTTGCGTACAATCTCGCGTGCCTGCTCGATCATCGGTATCTGGTCTTCACCTACAGGCACAATGTTGGCTTTAAATGCAGTAATATCAGAAGCTTGACTTATGGGATAGCAGAAAAAACCGACCGGAATCCCCGCCTTATTATCGGCCTCTTCGGCATTATCGCTATAGCCGCGGAACTGTATCTCCTGCTTGACGGTTGGATTGCGCTGGAGACGCTGTACCGTCACCAGATTCATATAGTAGAATGTAAGTTCTGTGAGTTCGCTTATCTGTGACTGTATAAATAGGACTGACTTTTCAGGGTCAAGCCCAGCTGACATATAGTCAAGGGCTACTTCTATGATGTTTTCGCGTATTTTATCGGGATTGTCCGCATTGTCCGTAAGGGCCTGCGCATCCGCTATCATTATAAATATCTTCTCATATTCGCCGGAGTTCTGAAGCTCTACCCTGCGCCGGAGCGAACCCACATAGTGTCCTATATGGAGACGACCTGTAGGGCGGTCTCCTGTCAAAATAATCTTTCCCATCGATTAGTTAATTAATCTTTTACTTCTTTGAGCTTTTCCCTGATCTTTACTTCGATCTCTTCACAGAGTTCGGGATTGTCCTGGAGGAGGCGTTTTACTGCGTCACGTCCCTGTGCAAGACGCTGGTCGCCATAACTGAACCATGATCCGCTCTTTTTGATAATATCGAATTCGACACCAAGGTCGACTATCTCGCCAACACGGGAGATACCCTCTCCGAATACAATGTCAAACTCAGCCTTACGGAATGGGGGAGCCAATTTGTTTTTGACAATCCTGGCACGTGTACGGTTGCCGGTGGCCTCTTCGCCATCTTTGATCTGGGTTATTTTGCGGACGTCAACACGTACCGAAGCGTAGAATTTGAGTGCGTTTCCACCTGTGGTAGTCTCCGGATTACCGAACATAATGCCAATCTTTTCGCGAAGCTGATTGATGAAAATACAGCAGGTATTGGTCTTGGAGATGTTGGCAGTGAGTTTGCGTAGTGCCTGACTCATGAGGCGGGCCTGGAGGCCAACCTTGCTGTCGCCCATATCGCCTTCGATCTCAGCTTTGGGAGTGAGCGCGGCGACGGAGTCAATAACTACAATGTCTATGGCACCTGAACGGATGAGGTTGTCGGCAATCTCAAGGGCCTGTTCTCCGTTGTCGGGCTGTGATATCAAAAGTGTGTCAATATCAACACCGAGGTTGATCGCATAGGTGCGGTCAAATGCATGCTCAGCATCAATGATGGCTGCTATTCCGCCAGCTTTCTGGGCCTCTGCAATGGCGTGGATGGCCAAAGTGGTCTTTCCACTTGCCTCAGGACCATAAATCTCGATTACCCTGCCACGGGGGTATCCTCCGATGCCAAGGGCATTGTCCAGGGCAATGGAACCGGTAGGAATAATAGAAACTTCGAAACTCGGCTGATCTCCCATCTTCATGATCGTTCCCTTTCCGAAATCCTTCTCAATCTTGTCAATAGTCGCCTGGAGTGCTTTGAGCTTCTCCAGATTCTTCCCTGCAGTTGTCTGTCCGGGTTCTTCTTTTCCTTTTGCCATAATCTGTTTTTTAAAATGTTAATAAAAAAGCTGTAATAAATCTGCTTATTCCTGCCACAAATATACTCCATTTTTATGTTAAAACATTCTTTTTATATTAAATTTGCGAGGGGAAAATGAAATTTGCGAAAGATGAAACCTAAGTTGCTGGGAATGTCGTTGTTGCAGCTTCAAGAGGTAGCAGCAGACCTCTCGCTGCCTAAATTTGCAGCCAGACAGTTGGCTGACTGGCTCTACGCAAAAGGGATCAGAGAAATATCCGGTATGACCAATCTTTCCATTGCTGCCCGCACTGACCTCGAGGAGCGCTATCAAATAGGTCATACGCTTTATACGGAAAAATATATCTCTTCGGATGGCACCAAAAAATATATTTTCCCCACCTCAATTACAGGGAGATACATCGAGACGGTGATGATACCCGAATATGACGATGACCAAGGTGCGGAAATGGGTAGAACCACCATTTGTGTCTCTTCGCAGGTTGGCTGCAAGATGAATTGCTCCTTCTGTATGACTGGTCGGGCGGGATACCATGGGCAGCTCACTGCAGCTGAGATTATTTCCCAGTTTATGAATATAGATGAGGCGCAAGAGCTAACTAATGCAGTCTTTATGGGGATGGGAGAGCCGCTGGACAACTGGAATGAGGTGTCAAGAGCGCTTCAGATACTTACTTCCGACTGGGGTTTCGGCTGGAGTCCAAAACGCATTACCCTCTCCACAGTAGGAGTGTTGCCAAATCTTAAGAGTTTCCTGGATGACTATAAGTGTCATTTGGCAGTGAGTTTGCATACTCCTTTCGACGAAGAGCGAGCTGCATTGATGCCGGTACAGAAGACCTTTAAGCTGGAGGATGTGCTATCGCTTATCCGCCGCTATGACTTTACCGGTCAGCGCAGGGTGAGTTTTGAGTATATAATGTTTTCGGGAGTCAACGATACTAAACGCCATGCCGATGCTTTGATTAGGATGCTTTCGGGGCTCGAGTGCCGTATTAATCTCATCAGATTTCACTCTATACCTGGCTCATCACTGCAAAGCTCTTCGCGTACGAGGATAGAGGATTTCAAGGCGCGCCTGAATAATGCAGGTATCATAACCACACTGCGTGCTTCACGTGGTGAGGATATAATGGCGGCTTGCGGACTTCTAGCGGGACAAGCGAGGCTATAAAGATAGAATTTGTATGAAACGCTTTATTGCAATATCCATATTTTTGCTTATGCTGAGCATTAGCGCTTTTGGTCAAAGACCAAAGGTAGGGGTAGTGCTGTGTGGAGGTGGAGCAAAGGGAGCAGCGCATGTGGGAGTGCTTAAGGTACTTGAGGAATACGATATTCCTATCGATTATATTGCAGGTACCAGTATGGGTGCAATCGTCGGGGGACTGTATGCCATAGGATATTCTGCCAGTGATTTGGATTCCCTTGTAATGGCTCAGGATTGGGATTTTGTGATGAGCGACAAGGTCCCACGCAAGCAGGTTTCCTTCGAGGCAAAAAAGTATGACGATCGCTATGTCCTAAAAATTCCCTTCTCCTTTAGAAGGGATAGAGGTGATAAGGCCGAAAAGAGATCGTTACCACGCGATCGCGATATTATAGGACCTCCTCCGCCATTCCGCGGACAGCAGGAGACTTCGTTCCTCTCCAATATTCCGATGTATTATGTTAGTGGTCAGAATGTTTATAATCTCTTTACAAAATATTCCGTAGGTTATCAGGATTCTATTGATTTTAATAATATGCCCATTCCTTTTGCTTGCGTAGCAGTGGATCTGGTCAGCAAAAAGGAGGTTGTTTTCCGTAAAGGCTATTTTGTGGATGCCATCAGGGCATCGATGGCCATTCCCGGATTTTTCGCTCCGGTAAGAATGAACGATATGGTGTTGGTAGATGGAGGAATACTTAACAATTTTCCGGTTGATGTGGCCAAAGAGATGGGAGCGGATATCATAATAGGTGTCAAGCTTGGTTTTGATGACAGCCGTTCCTCAGATATAGACAATATTGGGGATATGATAAACGAACTTCTTGCCCTCTATATGGAGGACAAGACTGAGGAGGCCATTGATATGACGGATATTGTTATTGCTCCTAGTGTGAAGGACTTTTCCACGATGAGTTTTGACATATCGAGTCTTCGAAGTCTGATTGACAATGGCGAAACGGCTGCCAGGGAGAAGACTCAGGAACTGGTACGGCTCAAGGCATATCTTGACGAGATGGAACAGAAAGAACAGAAAACTCTGATAGGTCCTACTGTGCCCAGGAAAACTTATCCCAAAGCAGTGCATATCGACCAGGACTCTATAATCATTGGGAAGGTCTCTTTTACCGGCCTTTCACAAAGGGATGCAGAGTGGCTTTTGAAAAAAAGCAAGTTTCAGCCCGGAGCAATGATTACCGGTCGTGATATTGATGAAGAGATCTCAAAGTATTACAATACGGGAGCATTTTCATCGGTGACATACCTGCTCAAAGGTACGGAGAGTCCCTATCATTTGGAGGTTAATTTTGTTAAGGGACTTGCCTCTCAGCTTGGAGTAGGATTTAGATTTGATTCGGAAGAAGTAGCCACCGTCATGCTCAACGTAAGTGCAAATAATCTGGCTTTATATGGCTCTAAGGCATCTATAACGGCCAAACTGGCTTACAATGCGATGTTTGTCGCAGATTATTCCTACGCATTTCGGGCCAATTTACAGTTTAACACATCGTACACTTTCAGGACATCCGACCTCAATATATTTAATAAAGGTCTTAGGGCTGACAATATTTCGTTCTACAATCATATTGCAGACCTCAATTTTTCGACCAGGAGGTTTGTAAGCGGCCAGACTTCGCTTGGAATGAAGTTCCACTCCTTTAATTTCAGATCGGTACTCTCCGCCTCAGATGTTCCGTCGATTTATGACCCTGATATCGGCCGTTCCAATTTTATCAGTGTATATGCCAAGTTTAAACTCGACAGGATGGACAGGGAACATTTTCCAACAAGTGGATTTGTTCTGAATTCTGGTTTTGCTCACTATTTCAACTGGCTTAAGTCGGACGAATATCCCTTTTCCGTAGCCAATCTGCATTTCTCTGTTGTTGTTCCCCTTTTTAGCGAATTGGCATTAATACCCACGATTTACAATCGGACGCTTATCGGTGGCAATATCCCTGTGGCTTTTATGAATCTGATGGGAGGCTATGAGGAGGGCAGATACATGGAGCAACAGATTCCATTTTTGGGATTTAACTATACCTATGCTTTCAAAAATATCCTTACCGTTGCCTCTTTGGATGCAAGATTGCGTCTTGGTCGCTCGCACTACATATTTGCTTCCGGCAGTTATGCATTGGACAGCGAAGGTATCAAAGACTTCTTTGCTGGTCCCGGTATTGTAGGAGTGCGTTTAGGCTATTCCCACGATTCCCCGATAGGTCCGATCTCATTCAATCTACACTGGTCCAATTACACCCGCAGGCTAGGAGCCTATTTGAGCCTGGGTTATTCTTTTTGATTGATTATGGAGAGAGATGTGGTCTTGAATAGGATGAGGAGGCTTTGTTGCCGTAGCGAGCAATGCCGCAGTGACATACTGCGCAAAGTAGTCGCCTGTGGAATTCCTGATCCGGAATCGGTGGTAGAGCAGCTCGTAAGTGAAGGTTATATCGATGATGCAAGGTATGCAAGGGCCTTTGCACGAGATAAAAGTTCGCTCCAGGGTTGGGGAAAAGTAAAAATAAGAGTAGATTTGCAGCGTAAAAGTATAGATGATTCGGCCATAACGGCTGCGCTTGCTGAGATTGATTCCGAGGCAGCGGAAAAAAAACTTCAAAAGTTAGCCTTGGCAAAACTCAGGCAATTGCAGAATGAAAGCGATACCCATATACGCAAAGCCAAATTCCTGCGTTACCTTTTGGGCCGTGGTTACACTTACGATGAAATAGTGGAGATATATGATAACAACAGAACAGATTAAAGAATATAAACAGCGTGTAATGGCGTTGGGGAGGTCTCTTTGACATCGCTGCAAAGCGTGAAGAGCTTTCGGCAAAACAACTGAAAACCACTACTCCCGATTTCTGGGATGATCCCAAGACCGCTGAACTCTTTCTAAAAAAGGTTTCAGATCTACGTTATTGGGTAGAAAGTTATAACAATATAGAGTCACAGATTACCGACCTGGAGATACTCCTCGAGTTTGGCGAAGATGCCTCGGATGATATTTCTGCAGCGGCAAATTTGCTGCAGAGTGCAATTGAAGCGCTTGAACTGCGCAATATGCTTGGTGAAGAGGGCGACAATCTAGGTGCATTTCTCAAGATCAATTCAGGTGCCGGTGGCACTGAAAGTAATGACTGGTCCTCAATGTTGATGCGTATGTATATCCGGTGGGGTGAACGCAACGGTTATAAAGTCCATATCTCGGACCTTCTGGAGGGTGATGAGGCGGGAATTAAGTCGGTTACAATTGAGTTTGAAGGAGACTATGCCTTCGGTTATCTCAAGAGCGAGATAGGAGTCCATCGTCTTGTAAGGATATCTCCGTTTAATGCTCAAGGTAAACGTCAGACTACATTCTCTTCTGTGTTTGTTTACCCCTTGATCGATGAGACCATAGAGATTGAGATAAATCCATCCGATCTGGAGTGGGACACATACCGCTCTTCCGGAGCCGGCGGACAGAATGTCAATAAAGTAGAGACCGGAGTTCGTGTAAAGCATATCCCCACAGGTATTGTTGTGGAGAATACTGAGACCCGCTCCCAGATTGATAACCGTCAGAACGCTCTGCGTATCCTTAAGTCCCATCTCTACGACCTGGAACTCAAGAAACGCCAAGAAAAACAGGCCGAACTTGAGGGACAGAAAAAGAAAATTGAATGGGGTTCCCAGATTCGCAGTTATGTCCTCCATCCCTACAAGATGGTTAAGGATCTTCGCACCAATTATGAGACATCAGATATTCATGGAGTCCTCGATGGTGATCTTAATGCATTTATGAAGGAATTTTTAATGAATTACTAATACAATGAGAAAAAAAATCGTAGCAGGCAACTGGAAGATGAATACTACAGTTGCAGAAGGAAAAATTCTGGCACAGGAGATTGTTGCTGCTCTGGATAGAGTGCCTTCAGATGTACAACTTATAGTCGCACCTCCATTTACCCATCTGGTAACAGTTGCAGAGGTTATTAAAGGGACTTCCATAGCACTTTCGGCGCAAAATTGCGCAGACCAACCCAAAGGTGCCTATACGGGTGAAGTAGCAGTCTCAATGCTCAAAGATGCCGGATGCACTTATACCATTCTCGGTCACTCCGAGAGGAGGGAATATTATGGTGAAACCTCTGAGAAATTGGTAAAGAAGATTGGTCTCGCACTTGAGGCGGGTATTAGCCCAATATTTTGCGTAGGTGAGAAACTTGAAGAGC
The DNA here is from genome assembly GCA_033811195.1 of Bacteroidales bacterium. Lineage (GTDB taxonomy): Bacteria > Bacteroidota > Bacteroidia > Bacteroidales > UBA932 > Cacconaster. The sequence goes on from JAPXOZ010000007.1 coordinate 13,213, forward strand.
GCAATGCCGGCAAACACTTTGATGTAGTCAGAGCTCAAATCCAAGATGTATTGTTTCAATTCACTTCTGAGTCCATGAAAAACATAGTGATTGCCTATGAACCGGTATGGGCCATAGGTACAGGTGTGACCGCCACTTCAGAACAGGCTCAGGAGATCCACGCCTTTATTCGCAAATGTCTTGCAGATAGATTTGGAAAAGAGATTGCAGAGGGTACATCCATTCTTTACGGGGGCAGCTGTAAACCCTCAAATGCGCGTGAACTCTTTGCATGTAAAGATATAGACGGAGGACTAATCGGAGGGGCTGCACTCAAGTCAGAAGACTTTGTAGGTATTGCCACCAGCTATTGATTATGGACTATATCGTAGTCCATATTGAGGTGAAGCCCTTCACTGAAGAGAGGGCTGAGATAGTGTTGGCGGAGGTTGAGGAGCTTGGATTTGAAAGTTTCTCCATTGAAGAGCCTTATCTTCACGCATATATACCTAAAGAAGAGTTTTCAGAGAGCGCTCTGAAGGCTCTTCTCAGTGCTTATGTCACCGGTGAGTTCACAGTTTCCTACACCATTGAGCTCATTATGGAGCAAAACTGGAATGCACTCTGGGAGTCCAATTTCGAACCTATTGTGATCGATGGACTCTGCACTGTCAAAGCTTCTCACCACAAAAACCTGCCTCCAACAAAGTATACCATCACAATTGATCCGAAGATGTCATTTGGTACAGGCCACCATCAGACCACTTATCTTATGATGGAGGGTCTGTTAGGGCTCGGTGATACTATACAAGGTCTTCAGGTGCTGGATATGGGGTGTGGTACAGGGATTCTGGCTATTCTGGCTGCAAAAATGGGGGCAAAAGCTCCTGTTCATGCAATAGATGTCGACCATATCTGTTTCTATTCCGCAAAGGAGAATGCATACGAAAATGGAGTAGGTGAGATGATACATGTCCTTTGCGGAGATGCATCATTGCTCCAGGCTTCGAAATACGATCTGATTTTAGCCAATATTAACCGCAATATTCTTCTTGAGGATATGAAGACCTATGCCAGGTCTTTGCGGCCCGGTGGAGAACTCTTTATCAGCGGTTTTTATATTGAAGATATACCGATACTTATGGAAGAGGCATCGAAGTACTCGCTTGAAATAATTTCGAGTCGGGAACGTGATCGCTGGAGTATGGTTAGGTTACGCGCTCTTATTCGTAGAAATAATTGACCCCTCCAGGGACTTCGTTGGTTGTAACGGTCTTTGCCAGAAATCCTATAGTATAATTGAAGTTGTTGTAATAGATGTTATGGAAATGGTCGGAGCCTGTTACTGATCCTTTGAGATAGAGTTCGTATGTAGTATTGGGAATAATTTCAGGAGCGGATATGAGACAACTGATGGTTGGTTGATATTTTCTAGTGGCCTTATATACCGCTATGAAATTACCGGAAAGTTGTTTTACGGCTACTATTGAAGGTTCGTAGAGTGTAGTGTTGTAAATCACAGATTGCTGGGTAGATCCTGATGCGTCAGGTATACTGCTTTTCCCGCCTATTGCTACCAAACGTCCACCTTTCATAAGTATTGCAGCATTGGTATTCAGGGCCTTGCCTGCTCCGTCAGAGCCTAGCGCAAGTATTAATCCACCGGATAAGGTCATATCGTCGTCGCTATGCATTGCATAACCGGTAAGACTATAACAGTAAACAAAGCCGCCTCTAATATCCAATGTGGAAGCGGTGCCCATGGATGTGTTGAATGAGGTCAAATCTACTTTGCCACCGCTGATAGAGAGAGGTCCTTTGGAGTAGATAGCCATGTTATAGGCGGATTCGGTATGTATGGCTATAGATGCGTTGTTGATACTAAATCTACCATCACTTCTCAGTATTGCTGCTCCTGCTTCAGTGCTGATAGCACTGATCGAGCCGCCAGTGATGGTAATGTCGCCTTCGCAGAATATTCCGGAACCTTTTGAGGTTATATGAGAAATATTTCCTCCGGTAATGTCAATGTCATCGCCACCATATATACAGGCCGGTGTCTGAGATCCTAGGGTATAGGTACAGAGGATGGTATTGTTAATTAGCGTTTTACCCGAAGCATATATGCTATGGGATCCATTGCCGTAGGTATCAGTTATAATGGTGTCTCTGTTCAATATAGCGAGACTTCCGGCTGCTTTTATGGCGGGGGCTTGCTCTCCAAGAGTTGAGAATCTATGAATGCCACCGCTGATTGTTATAGATCCTTTATCTTTGTCTGTTGCAATAAGTCCGCTTTGCGATGATAGTGTCTTAATGTTTCCTCCGGCAATTTTTATGTCTCCAGAAGTGCAATGTATGGAGTGTCCGGCTGTCTCTTTAATGATGATGGTTGTCTGGTCGATGGTTATTGAGCCGCTACAGCGGATAGCATCTGCCTTTTTACCCCTAAGTTGAAGAGTGCCTTTGCCGACTACGTCAAGGGGGCCTTGGCAGATGAGAGTGGCTTTTGCTGTGTTTGTATCTGCAGTACCGTCAACCAAACGGTTGGAGGTATTATCTTCAATTCTCATATAGCAACCCCCTTCGGTAAGAATGGAAAGAGCTGCTCCATTTGGATTGGTGATGCCTGTGCCGTTTAAGATGAGTTTGATTCGGTCTTTACCGTGAATTTCCAAAGAGCCGTTATTTGTTATTCCTTGTAGATAATAAGAATAATTGCCTTCACTTCGTGGTCTGATTACTATATGTCCGTTATTGTTGATGATGTCTAGAGATTTCACAGGATCATGTATCTCCGCATTTCCATTACTGAATGTGATGACAATAGCATCTGAGGGTATGGCTGTTTGGCTATTTGGCACAAGAGTAGGATCTGTGGGCTCCACTGTCGGAGGTGTGATACTGATGGTGAGTTTTTTCTTTTCCCCTTCGTCAGGTTCAGGCTCAGGTTCCACTACGTCTCCATTGTCTTCATTACCGGGTGTAATATCGCAAGAAACTGCAGTAAGAGTAAGGTAGAGGGAAACCGCTAAAATAGCCGTTATTATGTTTTTTAATTTCTTAATAATCATGATTCAAACATAGTTAACAACGCACAAAAGTAACCTTTTTTTGTAGAAATATAAAAAGTTAAGTACTTTTGCAGCCATTACAAAAAAACCTCATTTGCGGGCGTGTTGTAACTGGTAGCCAAGCTAGACTTAGGATCTAGTGCCGAAAGGCGTGGGGGTTCGAGTCCCTTCGCCCGCACAAAAATCCCCTCTTAGTCGTTAGATTAAGAGGGGATTTTTGTGACTTTTTGGTTATTATGCAGTTGCCTTTGATTTGACTACAACTCTGTTGTAAATCACTAAGCCGATGATGCTGAGCACTCCAATAATGGAAAGAAGTGCCCATAACTGGCCGGGACGACCCAATTCATCCACAAATTTCACATATAGCGCGGAACCGAGGAAAGAACCTATGGAACTGCCTATTACCCCATATAGGAAGGAATAACCCATATAGAGGGCTTTCTTGTCCGGAGGGGATATCATACCTATGTATGAGAGGAACTTGGGATGGGTGGTCATTTCACCGATAGTGAAGACCATAATACCTATAATGAATACCCACGGACTTGATGAGATGCTCAATATCAGCATACCCAACGTGCCCAATGCCAAACCGGTAATCATAGTGGGAAGCGGGCGGGTCCTAGCCACAATCTTCGAAACAAAAAGTTGTAGGCAGATAATTACACCTGCGTTAACCACGGTCACATGCTCCGTGTCAAACACCCACGATGGATTGTCGATGAAAAGTCCCAGAAAAGAGTTTACCGCACTGTTGACAGGTGTCATATCCACATAGTCCCTGAGATACCACAACACCGTACTGTATATCTGGAAATAGAGAATCCAGAATCCGGAGTAGAGCAGGATAAAAATAATGAACTTAAAGTCCTTGAGCACAGTGAGGATCCCAAGAAGCGTCTCTCCAATACTCTTCTGGGGAGTTCCAGGATCTTGGAGGGTGACAGGTTCTCTATAAAAAAAGGTATTGATAAGCAGAAGGATGAATCCCACAGCGGCAGCCATATAGAAAATATATTCATATCCCATCGCTTTGAGGTTGGGAACCAGGAACAATGGAAATAGGAAGGCACCCAGATTGATAGACCAGTAGAATATTCCGAATCCGAGGGTGGCATTGGTCTCATCCGTCGATTTGGCTATTGTGCCGCTGATAACCGGCTTGAAAAAACCCGCACCTATCGCCATAATGATAAGCGAGGCAAATACAAGACCATAATTGGTGAATACACCTGTCAGCGCATAGCCCACTATCATACACGCAAAGGCGAAAAAGAGAGTTTTACGGTAGCCGTAGCGATCCGCAATGCCTCCGGCAATAATTGGAAGGAAGTATAGCAGTGGCTGGATAGTACCCATAATGGTGCCTGCCTGCATCCTGGAAAAACCGAGGCCACCATCCATCGCGGCTGCAACCAGATAGACCGACAATACTGACAATACACCATAATAGGCCCCTCTTTCGAAGAACTCCATCACAATAACTACCCAAAAGTTTTTTTGAAATTTGCTTCTCATAATAAATCCTAGAGATAAACGTTTGAGCCTTTCACGGGACTCGAACCCGCGACCTGCTCATTACGAATGAGCCGCTCTACCAACTGAGCTAAAAAGGCTTGTTATGGCCGCAAAAATACAAATTTTTTATAGAAAAAGCTTTTTAGGGGTACAACTTCACATTTTTTTACTTACCTTTGCCGGCAGCATAGTAAAAGAGTGCACATTTGTGATGAACAGAATTTTGACAAACAACTATTACTGCTACTATTGCCGCCGTTCCGTCGACCGGGGATAGTACCCTTTTGTATGTAATTTTCTGTTTCATGTCCCGGTCCTTTTGGAGCGGGTTTTTTTTTGAAAAAAATTAAAAACAATAAACAAACATAAAAAACACACAATTATGGCGACCATTAAATTTTTCTCAGGCGAGGAGATTCCTCTAGAACTCCACAAAGTAAGAATCGTTCAAAAACTTCATCTTGTACCCATAGAGCGCCGTCGTGATGCAATCAAGGAGGCTGGCTACAACACTTTTAAACTTACCACGAAGGATGTTTTCCTGGATATGCTTACTGACAGCGGTACCAATGCGATGAGTGATAATCAGTTGGCAGCGATGATGAGGGCTGATGACGCATATGCAGGCTCAGAGTCATTTGCGCGTCTGCAAAAGGGCGTAAAGGAAGTTCTTGGCAAGAAATATCTCCTTCCGGCTCACCAGGGACGCGCCTGTGAAAACATTATAGCCAAGGCATTTATTAAACCGGGTCAGATAGTGCTAACCAACTACCATTTCACAACTACACTGGCACATATTACGGAAGTGGGCGGTCGTGTAATCGAACTCCTTCACGATGAAGCACTCGAACTTGAATCCTCCAACCCTTTCAAAGGTAATATCAATATCGAGAAGCTAGTGGCCGCTATTGAGGAGAACGGAGCTGAGAATATCGCATTTATACGTATGGAGGCTTCGACCAACTTAATCGGCGGACAACCCTTCTCCATCAGAAACATGATGGATGTGCGTAAAGTGGCAGATCACTACAACATAATGCTTGTACTTGACGCCAGTCTTCTGGGTGAAAACGCATACCTGGTGAAGCAGCGTGAAGATAAATGGAAAGAGAATACGATGGCGGATATTGTAAAGATGATGACAGGACTCTCAGATCTCGTATATTTCTCTGCAAGAAAACTTACCTCATCGCGTGGAGGGGGTATCTGCACCAATGTAAGGGAACTCTATATGACAATGGAACCACTGATTCCCCTTTTCGAGGGATTCCTCACCTATGGTGGAATGTCCATCAGAGAGATTGAGGCTATGGCAGTTGGTATCTATGAGACCATTGACGAGACGATGATCAGCCAGAGTGTAAATTTTATTAAATATTTCGTAAACAATGCAGTCAAGGCTGGAATTCCTATGGTGACTCCTGCCGGTGTGCTGGGAGCGCACGTAAATGCAGGTAAATTCTGCGAACACATTCCCCAGCACGAATATCCGGCGGGAGCACTTGCAGCTGCATATTTCTTGGTTTCCGGTGTAAGGGGTATGGAGCGTGGTACGGTCTCAAGCATCAGGGATGAGAATGGTAATGAAATTCCCGCAGATGTCGAGTTGCTACGCCTTGCATTTCCCCGAAGAGTCTTTACTCTTTCTCAGACAATGTATGCGCTTGATCGCCTTATATGGCTCTATGAAAACAGACACCTTATTGGCGGCTTGAAGTTTACCTACGAGCCCCCTGTGCTGAGATTCTTTATGGGAGAAATGGAACCCCTCACCGATTGGCCTTCAAGACTTGTTGAAAAGTTCAGGAAGGATTTCGGTGATAGTTTGTAGTGGATGGTACTGTGATTGTAAGACCTATTTGAGCCGTACTACTCTGATACCATTATTACTTTTTATGCCGCTGATATACTCTGTCAGCGGCTTTTTATTGATTACCACCTCCATTTCTACCGAAGAGGCGTGGATAAAGGTCAATTGACCTCCCTGCCAATAGGCGTAACCTACATGAGCTATATCAAGTCCCTTGGCTGTGCTATTAAAGCAGATAATATCGCCATCATGAATCAGATTTTCACAGGCAGCAATTTCATTTTTAGGGATATAGTAATATTCGAAAGCGTTTAGGTACTCCTCTGCGGTGCGGATCTTCTCCACCAGAGAGGGATTTTCCCTGAGTTGGCGGTATGAATCAATGTGAGTACTCATAAAGGAGAATTCTTGAGGCCAGATAATACCTCCTATCTCCGTAGTAATTTCCTTCATAACACCTCTCTCTGCTGCTTGCCGAATCCATTCAGAAGTGTAGTGGATGCGCGAGGAGTAGTCTGTCACGATGCCGTCGCGGTAGCGAAGTTTTAGCAGATTATCACAATAATGGTGGAAGTCCGGATTCTCCTCCTTTAGGGTGAGCGAGAATGCTAAACACATCTCCACAAAGAGGATACAGTCAGTTTTGTCCATACAGACAGTGAGCATCTCGGGATCCTGTTCAAGAGTGCCGGCAACATAAGGAGTACCAAGCTTATGAAGTGCAGTCATGATTACAAGCTGATCCAATGGTTGCGCCTTGTAAGGCAACATCCGCTCCAATAGTCTCTCATAGGAGGCTTTGTCTTCGGGAGTGAATCGCACCTGCGGTTTACTGCAGGATGGTGTAAGGGTGCAAAGAAGCACCAGAAGTGAAAGTATGTATTTCATAATGATAGAATTATCAAAAAAGGTGAGACATAAGCCGGATTCTGTACCATTATTGGCTCCTATCATTTATCTATCGCGACCTACCCCCCGGCAGCGGGCGAGCAACCCTTAATTGCCGGTATATTTGGTCTTGCAGCCCTCCGGTGCATACTCCGCCGGTGTCGCCATCAGCGGATGTGAGCTCTTACCTCACATTTTCACCCTTACCCTTGCGGGCGGTTGTTTTCTGTTACGCGTTCCACAAACTCTCATCTGTCTGTGCTTTCCACAGGAAAGTGCTCTGTGCTGTCCGGACTTTCCTCTCCCGAAAGAGCGATAGGAAGTCTCACCTGTAGTGCAAATATATGAATATATTTCGGAAAAGTTTTTTGGTGAATTTTTTCGTGAATAATTGATTTCAGGTTATGCTCTTGTAAGTGAATCTTTATTTCTATATTTGCGACAATGAAATGGATTGGAAAAATATTGCTGGCATCGGTAGCCTCTCTGTTGCTTGTCTTTGCTGCACAGAGTGGACATACTGTGGTCGGACAATTCCTTTTACCTGATAATTTTATGGCTTTCGCCGATAAAACCGGTAAATTGCCAATACCGGAAGTGGATCGTAGATGTGATTTAATGTTACCTGTAAATGCTGTTACTGTTCCGGGAATTCATTTCCAACAGTTAGCAGGCTCAGCAACCAATTCCCAGGGGCACAAGAGGCAAATAGATTATTTCAAGCGCTATACGACACTTCTGTCCGGAAGAATCTGCCCATGTGGTTTTATCAGGGAGAACAATATCACATTTCTGGCCACATCATCACTTATGGATTCAGTCGCAAGGCGTATTTCAAATTGTATTCTGATAATTTAGAGGTATCGGATTGAGTTGTATTACCTATAGTGTAATTTTGGGAATGACCTAAGTTGCAGTCTTCCCACTCTTTATCATATTATCCAACCTTTAAAGAATGCGAAAATGAATAATTTATTTGTAAAAACCAGATCTACAAGAGACATAATAATATCTTCAGTTCTCCTGGCAGGAGGTGTCCTAATGGTGGTACTTCCTACACCGGCTTCAGTTAATATCGCTGGCCTCTTTTTAGCCTGTACGGGAATCGTGCTCTTTGCAGTACTCAAAACCGGCTGGAAGAATACAGAGACTCGTGAAAAATTCTCTTCTAAAACCCTCTATTTCCCAAGAGAAATGGAGAGTAAGTTGAAAGAAGCTATGGAGGGCTCTTTCAATAATATAACTACAGATACTACAAGCCAATCTTCAGCACTGAAATTGGACATCCTCTACAACAAAAGAACCGGCAAAGCCTTTTGCCAGCTCTCCGAATATATCCCTTACCAGTACCACCCCTTCACTGAGATGATCTCCAAGCCGGTGGATGAGGTACTTCATCTTGTCTGAATGTCATAGAATGGAATATGTAATTCTGATAATATCTCTGCTTGCAATAGTCTTCGGAGCTGACCGTTTTGTGGATGGCTCCGTTGGCATTGCGCGCCGTCTTAAAATTTCTGACTTTGTAATCGGAGCAGTTGTAGTGGGATTTGGCACTTCATTTCCCGAACTGCTTGTGAGTCTTAAGGGAGTCATTGCCGGCAATGCTGATGTGGCTGTCGGCAATGTGATAGGTTCAAATATCTTCAACGTTCTCGGCATTCTTGGATTGACTGCACTACTGTTTCCGATAGCGACGACCAGGGAAAATATCCGCAGAGATGCTCCTTTTTGTTTTGGAGTAAGCCTATTGCTGATCCTTCTTGCTTTTGATTTTTTTACCAAAGGTGAAACTCTTATATCCAGATTGGACGGAGTGGTGCTTTTAGCGGTTTTCTCCTTTTTTCTCTGGATAACTCTCAGAAAAGGGAATCAGGATTCATCAGGTGGTACAGAGGTAAAACTATCCCATGAGAAACCTTTGTGGTACAACGTTATAGTGGCGATTATTGGACTAAGTGTCCTGATATTGGGTTGTCATTTCTTTGTGGAGAAGGCTGTGGTTGTAGCACGCAATTTTGGGGTGAGCGATGCCTATATCTCAATTACCCTCATAGCCTGCGGTACTTCTCTTCCGGAGCTGGCGGCGTCGGTTGCCGCAGCCTTGAAAAAGAATACCCAGATGGCTCTTGGAAATGTTATAGGCTCCAATATCTTCAACATTACTCTAATACTGGGAGCCAGTTCGTTGATTCGGCCACTCCATAGCCCGGACATTGTACTTACGGATTATCTTGTAATGACAGGCGCAGCACTTATATTGATGATTTTCGCAACCACAAAAGTGCGGATTTCACGTTTGGAAGGGTTGCTTATGGTTGTCGCTTTTGTTGCCTATAATATCTGGCTCTTGAGCATGCAGGGTTAATCACTCTTAAGGTTTCATTACTGCCTGCCAGCAGGCCTTACGGAGTGTACCTTTTGCATCGTCTCCATCATACTGCCAATACATTATGCCTTTCATGCCATTTCTATGGAGCCATTCTCCTTTGATAGCTATGCTTTTTGCATTGTCATAGCCGCAATAGAAACTGTTGTTTGCTTTGAGTGTCACATAAGGAACACCGGCTGCATCATCAAAATTATCAATTTTGTAAACGCTTGGATCGAGAGCTAAGATTCTGTCGTAATTGAGAGCGGTAGGTGAGGTACTGAATGAGCGACGGCCATAGAATGGTACGCCAAGTACCAGTTTAGCAGGTTTGACACCGGCATCAAGATAGGCTCTCAGTGCTCTTTCACAATCCACATAGGCTTTTGGTGATTTGATTGCGGAGTGGTGGTTGGGTGCAGCATCCATATCATAGGTCATGATATTTACAAAGTCCACATAGGGGTCTACGGCAGCTATGTCGATATATCTCCAGCCTCCGGTAACTGCAATCTTATCTTTGACATATCCGGCGTAGGAAAGGATATATTTGTCACCCAGAGTCTCACGGAGTTGTTTCATTAACAATACATGGTTTTCCGTATCGATGGAGGGATCACAGGCATGTCCGCTCCAGGAAAGGCCCGGAAATTCCCAGTCTATATCAATGCCGTCAATACCCCATTGCTCCAGAAAAGCCTTGCAATCCTCCGCAAACTTCTTACGTCCCTCTTCTGTACTTGCCATTGCAGAAAAACCGCCACCCTGTTTATTGTCGGAGTTTGAGACGGTATGAGAAAAAGAGAGTGAGATCTTGAGGTCTGGGTTGACCTTCTTGAGTGCCACGATTGTTTCGAAACGAGACAGGTTTCCCTGTAGTTTAAATCCCTTATACACTCCGTCCACTACATATAGTTCTGCGAAAGCGTAGTTGAGGTGTGTCATAATGGAGGGTTCCGGGATTTTTAGGCCCCAATATGTGACATAAGCACATACGTTTCGTCCCTCTATTTTGGCATAAGGCACAAATGGCTTCTCAGGCTCACCATTATTAGGGTTGTTCGGTTTATCGGGATTGATATTATCTTCGTGACAAGATGCAATTGCCAAAGCACATGTAACTGCTGCTGCAAATGTTAGTATTTTCTTAAGTTTCATCTTCAATATTAATGTTTTGAATATCTCTTTTCGCAATCCCGTTTGATTGCCGGTGTAATATCTTCGCATTTGGTGTGGCACTGCATAGAGAGGGAATACATTCTTCCCACACAGAAATTAACCTGTTTGCAGGCACTGCAGTGGTCCTTTTCCTCACGAAGTTTTTTAACGAAGTCAGTATCCCTGATAAGGGCTCGCGCTATCTGTACCATCTCAAATCCGGCATCCATTATCTCATCGATACCGCGCCTTGAAATTGCACCTCCGACATAGACCAGCGGCAGGTCGAGTGCCTCACGGAATTTTTTGGAGTCCTCTAGAAAATAATTCTCTTTAAAGGGTACTGTAGGAGCTACTATATGGCCAAAGAGACGTACTCCGAGCTTGAGCCACCAATGCTTGAGTGGCATATAGTGGGCTATGGCCTTGACTGGAAATGGGCCGCCCATCACATACATCGGCATTCTGCTCACAAATCCACCGCTGAGTACCAGTGCGTGTGCGCCGAGCTCCTGCAATCTATGTGCTACACTGATGCACTCATCAATCTCCATTCCACCCTTGAAACCGTCGCGGGTATTTATCTTTACAAATACTGCAATTTTATCATTTGCAGCAGTCATTACCTCCTTCATTACCCGTTCCATAAAGCGCATCCTATTCTCCAGAGGACCACCATATTCATCCTTGCGGCGGTTGGTGTAGGGCGAAAGAAACTGAGAGATGAGGTAGCCGTGGCCCGCATGGATTTCGACCGCATCAAATCCCGCTTTTATAGCCAGACGCACAGCTTTACCGAAGTCTGCTACTATCTCGTCGATTTCTTCCACATACATACCGTGGACAAAGGTCGGGGAGTAGAGGTTAAATCCGCCGCTGGCACCCTTAGGACGACATTTACAGATAGATCTGTGTGACATATTGCCACAATGACCGAGTTGAATTGAAGCTAAAGCACCCTCCTTGTGGATAGCATCCGTGAGGGCCTTTAGGTCCGGTACCACCTCTTCCCTCATCCAAAGCTGTCTTTCGAAAGAGAGTCCGCTCCGGGATACCGATGCGTAAGCGATGGTGGTCATACCCACACCCCCACGCGCCACTGCAGTATGATAGTCAAACAACTCCTGCGAAGGTCTATTGCCGGGGCACATTCCCTCAAATGCTGCAGAGCGGATGGTTCGGTTGCGAAGTTCTATCGGGCCGATCCTATATGGCGTGAAGAGTGTATCACTCATCTTGTATTACTACTGTTGAATCTGATTCTGCTTTTATGATCCCACTGTAGCCGGGAATTGCAAATCCCGTTGTATAATGGAGTGTTTTACGATCGGTGCTCATTGAGAGAACTTTGTTGTCAGGGGTGATGGCAAAATAGAGATTATCCAATATCTGTGATTTTCTCCTAACTATTCTCCTCACTATTCCTCCCATTTTAACCTCCGCTTTGACGCGGTAATCGTAGTATGCTACCATATAGAGGGAGTCGCCCATCCTCTCTTTTATTATCTGGAGGGTATCAAGAATTTCATAGTCTCTGTATATTTCATCGTACTTAATGGCAGCATTCTGTTTGAGCCCTCGACGGTAGTAGTCGTCATGAAACTTCTTGTTCTGCTCAATTCGTGTTTCGAACACCTTTATTCTGCGATCAAATTCCGTTATGAACATGGTAGAGTCCAATTTTTCAAGCTCTATGACGGAGCATTTCTGGTGCCCATCAAGTGATTCGGTGATTTCTTTTTCGATTGCTTTTTCGAGTTTGGAGGGTGATTTTTTTTCCAGCAAGCTACAGGAACTGACTATTGCAGCTGTCGCTAAAATGATGATGCCGATTCTTTTCATATCATTGTCATTTTTTAATAAATAATTCAATAGATAAAGGGGAATAATCGTTTGCGTTTGAGAGAAGTGAATTCTTCACCAAACTCTTCCGCGTACTTATTGTAGAGGGAATTTGCCCTCGGTATCAGGTTGGCGCAGGTCCAGAGTAGGAATACAACTCCGGGAAGCGACCAGGTAAGGATGGCAAAGCCTGCCCACTCGAGTATTTCTCCGAAATAATTTGCGGATGATACATACTTGAACATTCCTCCCATAGGGATATAGTGAGCATTGTCGCCTGGTTTGCGTAAATGGCGTATGATGTAGTCGGAGTGGAGATTGATGGCCATTCCGACTATGAAAATTACCGTTCCGATAATAAATTGTGGGGTCTTTAGCCATTCTGCTGTATACATATCACTCGGGGATAGGTGATAGAGCCAATATCCCTGCATATAGGCGTTAGTAAAATTAAATGTCATGCCCAGAGCAATGATAGAGAGTGGCATCTTATTTTTACCCCTTATCAGTAGAGGGAATATGAAGGTGCGCTGGAGGTAGTGTGTCAGAAAGAGCAGCGTAATGATAATGATGGCAGGATCACCAATTCGGTCGCTATTGAGATAGAGGGCCAACATGGTGACGAAAATGGGTGCCTCCATCAATATCCATCCTATCTTATTGGGAATGGAAGGTCCCCATTTAGGAGTTCTCAGAAAGCCGTAGCCGGCTCCAAAGAAAAAGAGTGCAACGAAAACCACAACGGCCAGTGCGGTCATCGTAATCAGTGTTATGTTGTAGATACTCATATATTACTTGAATGAAATCAGAGACTGGAAAATATTATGCCCATCGCTGCGTCCCTCTACATAAAACGAATTATCACTTACGGGAGCCTTATATATCTCCACAAGAGTATCAAAAGTACATTCGCTGTTGTAGTTTATCTGAATCTCGTCCAGAGGATGTTCTTTGAGGAAGTCCATCCCGAAAGCATCTATAATCCAATCTGCATATCTGGCATTGTTTGCGTGGTAATTGTAATCTATATCGGAAATACGGACGCGCTTGGTATAAACAAGCTGAAGATTATCCGGTGCTGCAAGTTTTCCGCAGCTTTCGGCAATCGCATCTCTATCCATATAGTGCATACCCTTTTCACCGAGAATATCCGAAGTTCTCTTGAGACGGCGACTCTCCATATTCATTATGAGCCAGGAACTGGTGGAAACCGCGATGCTTTCACCTTCCTCGGTCAGCAGTTCGTAGTCGCGCAATGCCATCAGCCCCTCTTCGCGTTTGTGCCAGGTCTCCATTTTAACCCATTCTCTCCAGCGCGGCGGGCGCAGGTATTTTACCTTGACTCTCGAGAGTACCCAAACATTGTTGTCCTTTATTAGGTCGTCATAACCGAATCCCATCCTGGTGGCGCTTACACCAGCAATTTCCTGAGCTACACTCAGAAATGAAGAGAGCTTGAAATGTTTAAATGGGTCTGTTTCAAAACTCTTGATATAAAAATGTTCGGTGTAGAGGTTCTTACGACTTTCTATGTCCATATCTTACCGGTACTTTATTTTTCAATTAGACTGCTAATGTACAAAAAAATATCTACTTTTGCCTGAGTAATGAAAAATCGTTTGTTACATATAGTGCTATTTGCTCTCAGTGTGTTTATCACTGCCTGCAGCGGGAGTGCTCAGAATGCGAAGCATTACACTTTGAAAGTAGAAGAGAGTTTGCCTCACGATGTCGGTGCATATACGCAGGGGCTCTTTTTTTACGAAGGATATCTCTATGAGTCTTGTGGACAATATGGCGAATCTTCATTTCGCAAGGTGGATCTTGCTACAGGTCAAGTGCTTCAAAGGATCAATTTCGATAGGAAATATTTCCTGGAGGGAGCTTGTGCTCTCAAAGGTCGCATCTATATTCTTACCTGGCAGGAGAATGTCTGCTTTGTGTACGACGTAAAAACTATGGAGCATATCGGCTCGGTACGTTATTTGGGCGAGGGCTGGGGGCTGACTACTGACGGTAAACACCTGATAATGAGCGACGGCACTTCCTCGCTTACTTTCCGCAATCCCGATAACTTTAAGGTAGATAAACAGCTTACGGTGACACTTAACGGAAAGCCTCTGCGTTTTGTGAATGAACTGGAGTATATCAATGGTGAGATTTGGGCCAATGTTTATGGCAGCGATGCAATAGTGACCATCAATCCTTCGAATGGGGTAGTAACAGGTATGATAGATTGTCGCAATCTTTTGCATTCCACCCTTCGTAAGCCATCCACCGACGTGCTTAACGGTATTGCTTATAATGATCAGGACGGCACTATCTGGCTCACAGGAAAATATTGGCCGAAAATCTTCCGCGTAACGCTCGTGGAGGACGAAAAATAGAAAGTTTCCCCTTTTGGGGTCTTTGACATAGATTTATTAACAATCGGGGGTGCTCCCCTTGCGGGGGCTGAGAACACACCCACTAAACCTGATCCGGATAATACCGGCGTAGGGAGGATTTTTATGAAAAAAACATTGATTTCAGCAGCATGTCTGCTGCTTTGTGCGCTCTCAACCGCACAGCAATTGGCACATAACATTGTGCCGGATTCAGACGAATCACACAAGCATTACACCATCGACAGTACTATCGTAACCGCCTCAAGGGCACAATCCGGTACACCTGTCACATCCACCGAGATCAAGAGAGAGGAACTCTCAAAAGCCGGTACTATGACTTCACTGCCGATGCTTCTCTCGCTGCAGCCCTCCGTTGTGGCTACCAACGAAGGCGGTACAGGCCTGGGCTATTCAAAAATGAGGGTAAGGGGCAGCGATGCCACCCGCATCAATGTCAATATCAACGGTATCACGCTCAATGATGCCGAATCGCAGGTGGTTTTCTGGGTAAATATTCCGGGTATAGCTGGATTTCTTGAATCGGTGCAATTACAGAGGGGCGCAGGCACTTCGGTCAACGGGTCGGGTGCCTTCGGTGCAACTCTAAATATGAGCACTCTGGGCGCGACTGAGAAACCTTATGCCACAATAGAGCTCTCCGGAGGCTCTTGGCTCACCGGCAGCGCCACTCTCGGTGCCGGTACGGGAAGAGGCAAGAGCGGACTCTCATTCGATATGAGGTATTCATACAACACTACTGAAGGTTATGTGCGCAATGCATTTGCTCGGCTCCACTCCGCTTATGCCACTTTGGGCTGGTTGCGTGGTTCCAACTCCGTTAAAATCAACTGGATTCTCGGCAAACAACGCAGCGGCATAACCTGGGAGGGTATTCCGGCGAATATGTTGGAGAGCGATCGAAAGTACAATCCGGCAGGAGAGTATACTGATGCTTCCGGTAATGTGTGCTATTATGACAATGAGATTGACAACTATATTCAGAACCATCTGCAGGCTATCTGGGTGCACCAGTTCAATCCGCACCTCTCTCTGAGTACCACTCTGAATTATACCCGCGGTGATGGTTATTATGAGAACTATAAAGCGGGGAAGAAGTATTCCGACTATGGATTACAAGAGCAGACGGTGGGTGGAGTCCGTTATAAACGAAGCGATGTAATAGTCCGTCAGCAGATGGGGAACAATAGTTTTGCCGCAACAGCCAATCTAAAGTACAGCGGAGAGGGATTTTTTCTGCTTGGCAATCTTTCCTGCTCGCTCTATGATGGTGATCATTACGGAAATTTAATTTGGGCGAAATACAATGAAAATATTCCGGAAGATTGGAGGTGGTATCTCAATCGGGGCCTTAAAAGGGATATTTCCGGCTTTGTGAGGGGTGAAGGGGCTGTTATCGGTGGCAGATTGCATCTCTACGGTGATATTCAGTATCGTAATGTCGATTATGCGCTTTTGGGTATTGACAAGGATTTTGTTGCTTTGGACAAGGATTTCGGCTATAATTTTTTCAATCCCAAAGGGGGATTTTCCTGGAATTTCAACAGTCGTTCGGCAACCTATGCATCGCTGGCGGTAGCACACAAAGAGCCTTCGCGTAGCGATATCAAGGAGGCGATCAAGGCGGGAGAGGGGGATCGTATTTTGCCGGAGCAGATGCTGGACTGGGAGTTCGGATACAATTATACTTCTTCATATTTTGCCTTTTCGGCAAATATTTATCTGATGGAATACCGCAACCAGCTCCTTGAGACGGGTAAAATCACGGAAACCGGATACAGGGTTAAGGAGAATGTAGAGCGTAGCTACAGGCGGGGTGTCGAGCTCTCTGCCGGCTGGCAGGCACTGCGCAGGCTGAGGTTTGACGGCAATCTGGCATTGAGCCGCAACCGTATAAAAGAGTGCAATCTATGGGTGGATAGATATGATAACCCCGACGAATGGAATCCCCTGCCACAGGCAGTACAGCATATCGAAAATGGAGAGATCCTGATGTCCCCATCGATTGTTGGAATGGCTATGGCAACCTGGACTCCTCTGGATCAACTCTCATTCTCTCTTCGGGGAAAATATGTCGGAAAGCAGTACTATGACAACACCTCTTGCGAGGAACGCTCCCTGCCGGCCTATACTGTTTTTTCAGCAGATGCACACTATACCTGGAAAAATATCGGTATCTCGCTCTATCTGGACAATTTACTAAATCGCAAATATGTGGCTGATGCCTGGGTTTATCGAGCCTCTTTTGCGGACGGAAGTGCCGACTATGTAGAGGCGGGATTCTTCCCTCAGGCGGGATTCAATTTTATGGTTAAACTTGAATATAGGTTTTGAGGAAATGATTGGTCTCTGCGGTCTTGAATGAGATAAGTGGTAGCGTAAATGGCCGCAAGTAGGGCAGTTTTGTTGGATTCTTCAAAATAATGGCTATATTTGTATCCCCAAATCCGGTGCCTTGGATGAGTGGCTTAGTCAGCGGTCTGCAAAACCGTTTACGGCGGTTCGAATCCGCCAGGCACCTCAGAAAGACAAATGCGACCTATAGGTCGCATTTGTCTTTCTGAGTTTCGAGTTTCGAGTTCCGAGTTTCGAGTTTCGAGTTTCGCGGTACTGGGTGTCTAACTCGACACTCCATTTCACACATTGACAACTCATAACCAAACACCCCGCAACCCGTACCTCGTACCCCGCACCTCGTATCCCGCACCACTCACTATAATCATAATTTGATTAGGGTTCTGTCTCCCTCTGATTTAGTTTCACCATTCTTCTGTTTAAAGGAGTTGAAGTTGTATGAAATTCCTATCCACAACATCCTGCTCTTCATTGTACTAATGTTTGTCAAGTCAAAGATGTTGTTGCTCGATTGCACCTGCCATTTATATGTATTGAATGTGTCAGTAAGGAGCAAGGATACACTCATCGCTCCCTTCAGAAATGTCTGCTTCAGTCCGACATTCATATGATGTGTGAGTGATGTCGTTAGTTGAGGAAAATATTGCGGTGTTGTGAGAAAATATTGTATCTGGATGTCAGTAGATTTTCCAATCAGAAAATCAAGGAGCAAATTACTGTTATTTGACCAGCCTCTGTTATTGATTTCAGCTCCTGCAAAGTTGCCCCTCGTGTCCACATAGAAGGTATTTGTACTTAGTGTGGCGGTCATCCATCTTGAAGGAAGCAACTTAAGTGTAATATCCGTTCCGCTCTTTAGGTCTGAAGTACCGTTTATGTAGGTCGTGATGAGCAGACCATCCGATATTTTCGTTATCTGTGAAATGTAGCCCGTAGTATAGTTCAAATAGGCATCCGCAAACAATTGAACATATCTGCCTTTCAGGCTATAACTTAGATCAATTATTGAGGATTTCTCCGGTCTTAGATTCATGTTGCCTTGTTCGTAAGTTGAGGCATCCACCATGCTCATATAGGGATTTAGCTGAGGGTAGATGGGCCTTCCGATACGGCGTGTAAAAGCAAAGGCAATCTCTTGATTCTTGGTCAGATTATATGTCCCGGACAAACTCGGGGCAATAAAAAAATCGTTATTTCGCTCTTCTAGTTTTTCCCGGTTACTTTCCAATGTGACACTACTGAACTCTCCTCTTAAGCCTGCTTTATAAGTAAATTTACCTTTATTTGATGAGAACAAAATGTAAGCAGCGTTTACAAGCTCTGTATGTTGTAAATCGTTGCTGAATATTTCCGAATAATTCCACTCCCCATTCTTATTTGAATAGAATCGGTGATAGATGTAATTGTCCCTATATGTCAATTTTACTCCGGCTGATAGTGTGCCGGAACTGATCTTTTGTTTAAAGTCTGCTTGAAATGAGGTTATGAAGGGGCTTCCTCCTGAATCGGAACGACCTATCTCAGCTCCTTTCAGGAAATAGTAGGAGGGTCTGTGTCCCCATGTTCTGGATATGGAACCGTTAATTGTCAGATCAGAGGTGTCCGGCTTTATGATATGTCGGTATGATATCTTTCCTTCTATGTTTTCCCTGTTCCATGTAACGTCTTTGCGCCTCTTCTCCTCACTCTCCATTCCCGCCTTAATGTATTTATTATCCAAGTCTTGCTTTATATTATGTCTTGGCAGCATGGATTTTAGGTCAATGCTAAGAATGTTTTTTTCGTTAATTCTTAAGTCAGTACCGACTCCGATATTATTGTTGTACACATATCTGGTGGCTCTCATTTGCTGGTAGGTCTGATTGCCATTTTCGTGTATCAGGCGATTTAAGGTCGTATTGACGATATCGTCTTCATATTTCGTGTTGTAATTAAACCTCCAGGAAGTCTTGGGCTTGCTGTATGACAGTGCCAAATTGCCTGTTACAAAGTGGTTGAAGCCGTAGTTTGCTGAAATTACCCCACTGAAGCCTTTTACAACACTCCTTTTGGAGACTATGTTTATGATTCCGCCGGTTCCTTCAGAGTCATAGGAGGCATCGGGGCTGGTAATTATTTCAATATTTTTGATATTAGCTGCCGGAATCACTGCCAGATCACCGACTGTGGTAGGAACTCCATCCAGAAGTACGAGTATATTTCTGTTACCTCTGATTGAAATGGCATCATTGATCAGTGTCACAGATGAAGATGTACGGAGTATGTCGAGAGCCGTTCCTGTTTCGAAACTCATATTTGCAGAAGCATGGATTACTGTATGCTCCACCGAGGACTTGGCTGCATCCATCTTAGCGGTCACAACAGCTTCGCCAAGAAGAACCGCATCTTCTTTTATAATTATCTTCTCTAGGTCTATTGATGATCTCTCCGGTTTGAAACTAACCTCTTTTTTAGCGTATCCGATAAATTCTATTACAAGCAGATGTTCCTCAGTACTGCGGTTTATTTTAAATGAAAACTCCCCATTCTCACCCGTCATAGCTCCCGTCAACAGCCTTCCTGATTCATATGCAACGACTGAAGCATATTGTACAGGTAAATTATTGTCGTCAACCACCTTTCCACTTACCGTACACGAAGTTTGGCCGTGGCTCACAATATGGGTGAAAACCAGAAAAGTTAAAATTACTATGAATTTGAGCTTGTTTGTCATTTTAGATGAGACAAATATGGGATGTTTTTACTAGTTATCAAAAGATCTTCAATTAGGCATTATACTTTTTTTTCGAAGTTGTCGCAACTTCGAAATGCTTCTTTAGAGATAAAAGAGCTTACCCATCGGTAAAGTCTTATTATCTCTCTGTGAGATTGCGTTAATATTAGACTTGGCGACGGTGCGAGAAGTTTAATTATAATTATGGTGAAATTATAATTGTTCTCTGTAAGATGCAGTCGCTTCGCTCCGACACGTGTCTCTCTCCTGCTATATACTTTTTTATCCGCACATTAAGTAATGCTTAATCTTTTCTATATCTGTTTGTTGTGTGGTGTTTTTGATCATGTCTAAGTCGAAACAATCGACAATTATTTCGACTTCATAAAGGGTC
This sequence comes from Bacteroidales bacterium, assembly GCA_033811195.1. GTDB lineage: Bacteria > Bacteroidota > Bacteroidia > Bacteroidales > UBA932 > Cacconaster. Next base: position 33,723 of record JAPXOZ010000007.1, read on the forward strand.
ATTTTGTAATTGTTGTCTAGCTGATTCAGGAGCAAAATTATTAGTTATTCGATTTGTTACCTAAAAAAAAGTTGGAAATTATTATATTAAGATAACTTGGACAGTATTCTTATCTAACTGCTAATTTATTTTGGATTAGAGTATAAAATAAAACAACTTTTGACCATATTTGTAATAATTAACTTTGATGATATAATTAGTCATGTCTTCAACACAAGAATTTAAAGGGAAATGGTGGCTTCCCGGTAAAGAGGAAAATAAAGTTGTAGGGACTTTGTATTTTACTCCAGGAAAGTCTATATTGTTAGAACTGATTGGTAACCTCAAGGGTAAGTCACAAGATCCTTTTGAAGAGATTCTTAGTATCGTTAATGTAGATACCAGCATAGAGACAATATTTGGTCATTGTTCCAATGGGAAAGATATTACTCTATTTAATTCTTTTTGTAATATAAGCAGATCTTTCAAGGCGGATCATCCAATAACAACTTATGATTCTAGATACTTAGTAATAGGAATACATTTGAAAAATATCAATGAAAAGAAGTTTTTTAAAGCAGTAGTAAAAATACCGGAATTATCTTATTGGCTATATCCACGCATGCTGATTAGGGAGTTTCGTGATGATGAAGAAGGTAAAGAATACGTGACTGTAAGAACAAAAAATCTCTCTAAACCAGAAACAATTCGCACGAAAGTTAGAATTGCAAGCGGGTACACCTTTACCTTGGTTCCAAGTGTCTCTTACAAAGGAATAAATTCCTTGCTGGATATCTCTTTTACGCAATTTACCACCTTATGGGTTGAAAAATCAACAGGAGCTTCATTAATATCATTTTATGACCAAGTTGTAAGGTATGAGAGTTTTTTGGCTTTGGCTACCTTAGGAGAGGTATCTTACAGTGAGCTATCATTATATAGCAAAGATCACATAAAACATGAGGAAGGAGAAAAAATAATATATGCTCCAATATTAGTAGATAGTGTTTTTCATCCTACACCAATTGATAAGCAAATTAGTATTCATAATTTCTTGTTCAATTATGATGCTATAAAAAGTAGTTATAAGGATATTCTTAGAAAATGGTTTTCTAAGGATACAAAATTTGACGCTATCAGAGGCCATTTTCTTGAGGCGATCAACTATCAAGGCCCCTTTTCTTACATTAATTTCCTTATCATAATTCAGGCAATTGAAGGATACTCAAGGAGATATATGAAAGAAGAGGCAAAATCTAGGATAATGGCCAATGGGCGTAATAGAGTAAATCTGCGAGATTATCTTGAAACTGTTATCGAGAGTCAGAGGGGTATAAGAAAGGTTAATCAAAAGATAGACCTTGATACAGTTATTCAAAATAGGGATTACTATTCACACCTATTTGATGAAAAGAAAAAAAAGAAATTAGATGTCATAGACCTTTATCATTTAAGTTCCGATTTGATAAGAATTTTAACCTGTTGTATTTTATCTTACCTTGGTTTTAACAATGAGGAGATTGATAAATTGACATGGAATACACTTAATAGCATTTTTCATGACTATTAAGTCGGTATTTACTAACTCCGCAAGAGTTTTGTCTTCTGCCTATTGTTCAGAAAGCATTGTGGGTGGTTTTTAATGATTATTAATATGTTGACAATCACGCATATGGACTGGATATTCAAACCCTGTTATGTGTGATTATGATATTTTCTTTAAAATAACGATATACTCATTCGTCATAGTACTAACTTTATCGCCTGGCTTATTAGTCGGGGATGTTTTAGAAGGCATTCTTTTATTCGGGATGCTTCGAACTATAGTTGTCATATGCTCGAAACCACATTTTTCGAACATCTCTGCAGTGTAGTAGTCAAGATCAATTTGAATGCCTTTTACCGTCCTATTACCTACAACATAGCAAACCACCCCACCATTTCTCACACTTTTGGCTACATTTTGAATTGACATCCAATAGTCATTCAGGAATGAGATAACTTCATAATAGCGTTTCTCATCAAGATTTTTTATAGAATCAAGTGTATCACTTAATGAATATGTTTTGAACAACTCTTTATCTGTCTTTTTTCCCCCCATTAGTAAAGAATCGAGGTTGCTTGCATTATCAAAACCAAACCACTCGTTGGCCCACCTCGAAAATTGACCGTATGCGACTGTAGTGCGACTGTCCCCATAAGGAGGTGAGGTAACAACCATATCAACATCACCATCTTTTATTATATCTTTAGGTATGCCTATCGATGTGTCAAAATCGTAAACTCGTACAGACGTATTGTTGTTAAGTTTGTTAAAACTCTTTAGTCCCTTAATGTTCCTATTTGCTTTTTGTCCAAAAATTTTGAAAACATCGGGTTTGAACTTTTGAATGCTTTCCTGCTTCATTCTAAAGCGTTTGAATTCTCCGTTACGAGTGAATGAAGTCTCTCTAACTGTTTCTGCGAGTATGAGTTCGAAGAAATCTTTATTAGAAGTCAGTTTGTCTATTTTTTGAGCAAGAAAAGACAATTTCATTAGCACATCCTCTGAATACCAATAAGAGTAGTTAGAAATTCTGTCGAAATCACGATTATTGACCTTATCTTCAGAATAAAATGAACAGTGAAATGCTATATTTTGAATTTGTTCAATTATTTCTTTTGCATTATAGTGTGTGGTTTTTACTCTTGACATCATTCTTGCAAGAGGGTTGAGATCGGTGCCTATAGAATTTACACCTGCTACTACTCCTTCAACCAAAGTAGTTCCACTACCCATGTAAGGATCAAAAATAAGAGAAAACCTACCTTCCGGTCTATACTCTCTAATAAGGGAACGACAGACTTGTGGAATCATCATGGCAGGATAAGCATGATAGCCATGGGAGTACTCTTTTGTGTCAGCATCCCAAAAACTCCATCGATCATCAAATATCCTATTATATGATTTCATTCTTCTTACAGGCAAACAATTAGCTATCCAAATACTCTCAATATGAGAGTGGGTAAATGTAGGGCTTTTTTTACATTTGTGCAACAAATTTAAGAAAATTTTATGAAAACTGATTATCAGAACGCCATTGTTGATAAGGTTAGACGACTCCGTCTATCAAATAATTATAGTCAGCAAGATATTGCCTTGTTTCTTGGTATAAGCAATGGTCAAGTTGGCAATATAGAAACTCCTACTAAATCACATAAGTACAGGCTTTCTCAATTATCTAGGATTTGCGACGAATTTAAGATAAGAATAGTTGATTTGTTTCTTGAAAACATTGACGACCTAACTCCTGAAGAACTGATCAATAGATTAATTAATTGCATTATAGAATATGAAAACTAGTAAAGAACGGCTAATAGATATTTTTGAAGATATAAAGAATCGCGGATGGGTACAAAGTCATCGCAGTCATAATACCGGCATTGGAAAAACTTTCGAGGATCTAGCTGGTATTACAGAAGATAATAGTGAGGATCCCGATTTTGAGGAGTATGAAATCAAGTCTTACAGGAGAGAAGCCAATTCTCCTATTACACTTTTTACACTCGCCCCCTCCTTTCCAAAAGGTGCGAACAGATATCTAAAAGATAAATATGGAGAATATTACCCAGATTCTACTACTCTTAAAAAAGTGCATACCTCAATGTTTGCAGATAAAAAGAATAGTTATCTGAATAAATACTCCTTCCAACTTATAAATGATAGAGATGCAAAAAAGCTTAAAATAGGAGTTTATGACTATTCCACGGGATTATTAATTGATGATAGTGTTTATTACACTTATGAGAAGTTGAGGAAGAAGTTGAGGAAGAAACTAACTAACTTGTTTGTTGTCAGTGCAGAGAGGCGTTTTAATAACGGAGTTGAGGAATTTAAATTCACAAATGCAAGAATTTACACTGACCCTTCATTTGAAAGATTCTTGGATGTCATTGATGATGGAAGGGTACAGTATGATATCCGTATTGGCAGTTATCAGTCGGGCGATAGGTACGGAAAGCCCCATGACCATGGAAGTGCTTTTAGAGTAAGAGAGGACTACATCCTTGCTCTTTACGATAACCAAGAATTTGTGCTGTAATTAATAATTATTTGATTCCTATAATATGATTTAATTTCAACTTTGTGATACTCTTTTTGATATTCTATAGTAAAAAACGTCACAGGTTGTTTTAGTTTACAGTACATAGCGAAATTTGTATATCAATTGATTTATATGGCAGAGAAGATTTTAATAATAGGAAATGGCTTTGACATTGATTTAGGTTTCCTTACAAAATACTCGAATTATTATAAAATATGGGAATACAATCATAAATGGCCGTTCAATGATTCTTCAACAGGATTAGGTGGTTATATTCACAAATGTGCAAAAGAATATAAAGAGAAATGGTTGGATCTTGAGATGGCCCTTTTCGAGTATGCATCTGCAAATAACGGTGCTGCGATAAAAGGCGTAAATGGGTCCTACCCAATTGACAAGGATAAAGAAGATTTTGGAACACTTGTCGGAAATTTAACCTCATTCATTGAAAGAATTCCCAGTGAGACACAGGTAAATAGAGACTCTGTTGCTAGCAAGGTTCTCAAGTCCGTCTTGGACGATGGTAATTATTCGATATACTCATTCAACTACACTGACTTGAAAGGAATCGCTGCGAGGCTTTATCCGGAGCGGTCTTATCATCTTTCATATACTCCTGTTCATGGAAGAGCAGCAGACGACAATATTATTATAGGGGTTCATTCTGACGCGAATTTAATTATGGGTTATGACTTCCTAAAAAAGATTGATCAGACATCATACCAATCAAATGACATTATTCAAGACCTTTCTTGTGCAAAAGAAGTGGTGTTTTTTGGACTGTCTATGGGGATTGTTGACTTTCCCTACTTTAGGGATTTTTTCAGTTCTCTATGTTCAAACATAGTCCCATTGGATAAAAAGAAACATGTAACGATGTTCACTTACAATGAATCATCTAGGCAAGAAATTCATGAACAACTAAGGAAACTTACTAGAACTGATCTAATGAGTCTGAAGAGTAATTGCTATTTTGAAATCATTCGCACATCACTTTGTGAATATGACGATAAGGATAAAATTGAGAAGTGGATTTATCGTCAACGGTTATGATGAGATATTATGCTTAATAAAACAAGAATGTGGCGTTAGTGTAAGTCGTTACGTCTTTGGCCCACCCAAAAAACGCACCTTTATTTGAAATGCACTCAAAAGCTGAAAAAAAACTTTTTGGGGTTTTCTCAGCTGATTTACGCTGTGTTTTAAACGTTATGAAAAGATTCTATTTTGTCCTCCGCCTATTCTAACTATCCAAAACGAGTACTGCCTATTTCAAGGTACAACCTAAAATGAATGCTCATTGAATTTGTTCTTTTGGAGGGGAAAAAACTTATTTCAAAATGACTTCAATGCGAGATTTGAAAACAAGCTAACATTTGTATTTATATAAAATTGGCAACTAAGTAATTAGTCTATTTTTGTTGTATAATTAGTGAAACAATTGAGGCTATGCTACCTAATATGCCAATAACACCGCTAAAGATCTTCCATCCCTTCGATTTGAAATCAAAATCTGGCTTTATAAGTGTAACTGGATAATGAAAAATAATACGAAGAACAGTGCTAATTCCACGAAAAAAGTGAGAGAAGGGATTCCACCACTGTGACATAATCGATTTGAGCTCCTTATCGTACTCAGATATAGTTGATATGATTTCTGTCTCTAAATCTGAAAATGCACGAGTAATGCTCATTGTATGCATACTATTTCTTACCGATCGAACTATCTCAAATGTAGATGGCATATAGCAATGAGGACTCATAAGTCTAGTGACTTCCCTATAATTTTGAAGAATATAAATCCATTCGCTATCTATATTCTTTCCTTGAATGAGTTTTTTGTGAAAAATAATAGCATTATCTAGAAATTCTTCAATTTTAATTATATTTTTTCTTATTGAAAGAATATTGAAAACAAAAGTAAAAAAGCCAATCACAACTAGCAATGCTGTGCAAATAATTAACGCAACCGTACTCATAAGCAACTTATAGTCAATTCTTAGAGACAAATATAAGTATTAAGTTCTAATATTTGCTATATTTGTTTTGATGTACATTCTGCATCACACCACAAACCATTTTAACGCCCCGCCAACTTCCGTCGGCGGGGCGCTATTGTGTTTTTTTCAGTTGGTTGCTAAAGATATGTGCTGTATGGATTAGCTATGAGTCAAAGTCCTACTACGGGTGAAATCCTGCTATATATGATTAAACTTCTTACCGCACTTGGTGCACTGGTGGTTGACGTTTTGGTATTTGCTTATAACCATTAGTGCGATGCTGGATAGGATCATTACTATTGCAATAATATCGAGGGAGTTGGATCTTATGTCCAGATTTCTGGAATAGACAAAATAGAGTCCGGGGATCAGGAATAAAAGGACAGCAAGCAGTATAACAACTTTGGTGGACTTGGGGCGGGGAATGACTTCAACCTCTTTGCTGCCACATTTGGGGCAAAATGGTTGCGGACCTTTAATGTTATCCTTGATAACCGGATCAATTAACTCCAGTGCCCTGTCGAAATCTTTTTCAAATACATATATGGAAATACCCGGAATTGGTCCGTAAGCCCCCGGCCGTTTGTCTATGGTCTCATCGTGCTGACGATAGGCAATATTGTTGACATCCAGGATGTTGACAATCCTGTTTGCAACAATGCTATCATTGCTTTTGTAAAGTAATATTTCTTTCATAGCTTGTAGGTGCAGTTGAGGTTTTAAAACTGCAACGCAAGGGTAAATCCAACTGTGGGCTGCATTGTATTGCCCATTTGTATGCAGTTGACTGAGGGATATAGATCAAGGTTAAATGAGTAAACTTGCCTCAGGTCTTGTTCATACATATTCTTCACTTTAGCTATCCTTATGGCGTCTACAATACTCCAAATATTGAGTCCTAAAGCACCTGCATAGCAAGCGGCTGCGATTATAAGTGGTCCTCCTTCCTCGCCATAAAAACCCACTTGTGTGAATACGGCAGCAGCACTTACAAGCGCAGCACTACCAAAGAATTTACCCAGTCCTCGTCCCCACTCTTCATTTATACACTCTCCAAGACCTGGGATGAAAAAGGATGCTACGCCGCTCCAAGCCGGATTAAGATCACCCGATACCGAAATGTAATCCTGATGGTTATACAGATGTTTGAGCTCTTGATATTTCATGCCCGGCCTAATATCATAAAGAGGCTCTCTGCCTGAATAATAGGGTCTTGGCATCACTTTGTGGGTGAATACCTCACTTCTGCCTGACTCATAATGAATCATAAGAATGTCGGATTTCCATACAGAATAGATAACACCATCGGGTTCTTCGTACAACCTGTATTTAACTTCATCTGAGGTTATTTCAAGCACTTTTGCCCTAATTTCATCACCATTATTCATGATTACGACATCCTGGGCGTTTGCTAAACCAATAGATGCGATTATGGCAATGAGAGAGTAAATTATTTTTTTCATGACTTAAATGTAAACTTTATAAAATTCGTGAATTTAGATCTGTTCTTAGGTAGTGTTCAAGCTGTTTTTCAATACAATAAGCGTTGGCAAATGCACACTTAACACAGGGACTGCCACTACATTTGACTCGGCAAATTTAGATAATTATGGCAGAATAACGAGAAAAAATCGATCTAAATGGTATCGTTTGCTATTTTTTTAACAAAAGCAGGCAAAGCACTTTTATTCTGATCTTGCGAATGCGCTTTTACTACGCTGTATAACGGGAATTCACGTTAAATATTAGGGATTTATTATCTTTGCAGCGCAAATGCGAAATTTTTACTTTTATTTAGGAATACAATTATGAAGAAAATCACTGATGATGTTATCTATATAGGCACTGACCACCTTGATATTGACCTTTTTGAAAGCCAATACAGGGTGCCGCAAGGCGTTTCCTATAACTCATATCTTATTCTGGATAAGAAAATAGCCATAATGGATACTGCCGATGTCAGAAAAGGAGAGGAGTGGGAGGCAAATCTGAGAAAGGCCCTTGGAGAGAGAAGGCCTGATTATTTGGTCGTTCATCACCTCGAACCCGACCATTCTTCCATGATTGCGAGGGTACTGGAAACATATCCCGATATTCAGATTGTGACAGGGGTAAGGTCTGTCAAGATGCTTCAGCAGTTTTTTGATACGCCGGATATTGCCGGCCGCTGTATTACGATGAAGGAGGGGGATGTTCTGGATTTGGGAAAACACAAACTCCATTTTTATGCGGCGCCTATGGTGCATTGGCCCGAAGTTATGGTTTCATTTGATGAATATGATGGTGCACTTTACAGTGCAGATGGTTTCGGTAAATTCGGTGCACTTTCAGAATGTGGCTTCTATAGCAGCGAAGACCCCGATTGGTCTGAAGAGGCACGGCGCTATTATATCAATATCGTGGGAAAATATGGCGGACCTGTTCAGAATCTCCTTAAAAAAGCTGCCACTCTTCCCATAAAGAGTATTCGTCCGCTCCACGGTCCTATTATAAATGAAGACCTTGGAAAATATATCAAACTCTATGATACCTGGAGCAGTTATACTCCTGAATCAAAGGGTATTATGATAGCAGTGGCCTCAATTTACGGCGGCACTATGAGGGCAGCTGAAAAGCTTAAAGAGATACTTGAGTCCAAAGGGGCGGAGAATGTCTTCATCAAGGATCTATGTCGTACCGAGATTTCCCGCAATGTTTCTGATGCATTCCGCTATGACAAACTTGTCCTTGCAGCCTCTTCTTACGACAATGGTGTTTTTACGCCTATGCACAATTTCCTGCATCTGCTTCAGATTAAATGTTACACCGGACGTACTGTGGGAATTATAGAAAATGGCTCATGGGCACCTTCTGCGGCAAGAGTTATGAATGAAATGCTCAGTCAGATGTCCAATCTGACAATAGTAGAACCGACTGTTACTATTATGAGCCGTATGAAACGTACCGACTATTCTGCTCTCGAGCAGCTTGCCGACGCACTGTTGTAGACAACGCTATTCAGATAGGGTAGAGTATTATTCAACGTAGAGTACCAGCCCTTTGAGGTACTCGCCTTCCGGATGGAAAATATTGACGGGATGGTCGGCCGGTTGATTGAGCCGGTCGAGGATCTTTACATTGCGTCCCGCTTCTGCCGCAGCTGAAAAAACAGCAAGGGCGAAAGAGTTGCTGTCCACCACCTGTGAGCAACTGAAGGTAAAGATGATACCTCCGGGTGCTACCTTGGAAATAGCCGCAGCATTGAGTTTCTGATAGCCTCTGAGTGCATTTCTTATTGCTCCGCGGTGTTTGGCGAAAGCCGGAGGATCCACAATTATCAGATTATATTTGTCCTTCGGCGAATTTTTGACGAAATCAATGGCATCCTCACAGAAAGAATGATGGTTGGAAAAGGCGTTGAGGGCAACATTTTTCTCCATCATCGCAACTGCTTTGGAGGAACTGTCCACCGAATCCACTCCTACGGCTCCTCCGGCGAGCGCATAGATTGAAAAGCCCCCTGTATAACTGAAGAGATTGAGCACATTTCTTCCTTTAGCATACTGTTCTACGAGTGCCCTGTTCTCCCTCTGGTCTAGGAAGAAACCGGTCTTCTGACCCTCATCCCAGTTGACGATGAACTTATGCCTATTTTCCGTCACAATTCCTTCACACTCATCGGTAAAATCTTCGTTACGATAAAGATAACCGTCGTTGAGATCGAGTCCCGCCTTGAAAGGTGCTGTGCCCGAACTCTTATCATAAATCGCCTTGAGCTTTTCCCCATAAACCTCTATAAGTGCATCGACAATCTTTTCCAAAGAAAGAAACATCCCAACCGAATGCGCCTGCACTACTGCTACGCCATTGTACCAGTCCACTATGAGACCTGGGAGCATATCTCCCTCTCCGTGCACCAGACGATAACAGTTGGTATTTTTAAGAGAAAGAGAGAGTCTATGCCTGTAGGCAGCGCCGATCCTGTCTTTCCAGAAATCAGCAGAGAGCGCAGCTTCATCAAAACTCAAGATCCGCACTGCTATGGAGCCTATCTGGAAATGTCCGTAGCCCAGACATTCACCGCTTTGGCTAATCACGGATACGATATCACCTTCATATGGTTCTCCTTCGATGCGTGATATGGCACCTGAAAAGAGCCAGGGATGGCGGCGCAGGAGGGATTCTTCCCGACCTTTCTTGAGGTGGATGCGTGTCATACTTCGTTCTCTTTGATTGGAGCTTTGGGAGAGGCGAGGAGCTTTTTATACATCTTGACGCAGATCCAGGCGTCAGTAGCTGCGTAGAGTTTTTGCGCAGGGGTTAGTGTTTTCGCCTCCCAGTTGGAGAGTTGCTGTGCCTTGGAAATTCTTTTGCCGAGGATAATGCCCGCCAACTTGCGTACGCTTTTCTCCAGTATGCCGTATTGTTCCACGAAGTCTTGCAGGTCTATAAATCTTTGCGGCTCAAATTCTCTGTAATGCTGCAGTCCTCTGATGTCATCAGTTATGGCTGCTCCTACTTTAGTGATCTCCGGATCTGATAGGATATCTGCCAACTCCTGCGGGAGGCCTATCTTCTGTACTCTGAAAAGATATGCTTTTGTTTCGCTGGAGAGTTGCAGCAATGCTGTGGGATGGCGAGGGGTATTGGCGTGGAAATTTGGCTTGGTTTCGGTATCAAAGCCAATAAAGATTTGTTCTCTCAGATGCTTTACCGCCTCTGAATATTTTTTCCCGGTAGTAGAGATCACACTTATTTCTCCGGGAAATGAAATGATTTCCAGGCAATCCAGCTCCTCCGGTGTAATTATCTCGCTTAGCATTATTAGAGTGTAGGGTAGATGAGTTCGTAAGAGTAGGGTAGCAGCAATTTGATGCGCAGGAGGTTGTTGCTGTCTATATTGCTCCTTGAGAAGGGCACCTGTTTGGTTGTTATGGTTTTTGAATCCACCTCCCTGCCATATTTAAACTCGTAGGTGAGTTTTCCGTCAGGAGTGAGATATGTATTGTCGAGGAATCCGTCAGGGACGGAAATGTATCCGTTGACCTTTTGATCCCCGATTCGCAGGGCGAGGTTACCATCTTCACGAAGTGTATTGTAGCACTCTATCGCAGTGTAGACCGCGGGGTCTATGAATATGAAGTCATCTGCGATGAGATGCTTGTAGAGATATTGGTTCTCTACTTTGATATTCCTGAGTTCGCTTATGACCTGATGGAGTGTCTCTATCAGGAAAGGATAATGGGTGCAACCCAGAATGACCGCTCTCAGAGGGGCTGTAGAACCACTCAAACGGTGTTTTTCCACTAGAGAAACGAGGTTGAAACGGGCATAATTAACAGCATCGTTGAGCTGGATATCTCTGTAGTTGCCTTGCGCATCCCTTCTGTAAAGCATTTTGTTACCTGAAAAGTCAAAATTGTAAATTCTCATCAGATTGATGTCAAGGGAATCATCTCCTCGGCCTATACGAGGACCCCTGTATGAATCACGAGGTGTATAAAGAGCGGGATTGACAAAATCAGGCTCGCTGTCAACCGCCTCGGCAAATCCATACCCTTTTTGATTTACAACCGTAACATTTGTCTTGATGCCGCGTTCTGCTACCATTTCTTCGATTGTGCGCTGATATGCACCGGAGGCGATGGTACCGGGTGTTGCGAGTACTCCAATGGCAAAAGGTTCATCACCTTCACTGACATTTAGCTGGTCAAGGGTTGCTTTTACGCCGGCATTTATAACTCCAATTACCTTGACACCGGTGTTGCTCTGCTCCAGTAATGAAGTTATATCTTTCAGTCCATATGCGGTAGCGGTGTTGCAGGCGATCACAATGATTTTGACGCGGGGTTTAATCCCATCGGATTTCCTGTCGTATTGGGTTTCGTAGTAGTTGTCGTCGAGAAGGAAAAGCGCATCTTTTATCACCAGTTCCCTGAGATAATCGCTCTTTCCTTCGGCGTCATAATTTCCGTAGGGCATATTGGCCTGGTCAGCGAGATATATGAAATGTTCACCTGCAAAATCCAGGATGTCATCATCGCCTATTTGGCCGGTGATGTTGTCAAAAACATCAAGAGATACAATTTTTTCGAGGACTGTCAATCCGCCCGTACCGGAATCGAAGACTCCGATGGGAAGCATTTTAAGATCTTCGGGATACTTTTCAAATTCCCCATAAAACACAGAGGTACTATCATAGAGAGCTCTATCCATTATAGGAAGATTGACGAGAGTTTGACGGGCGTTTTTCTTACAGGAAGATAACGCCACAGAGAATGCCAGGATGATAATCAGTGCTTTTTTCATAATTACCTTCTGTAGTTGAATTTTCCGTATTCTGATATAATTTCGACCTCGGCCTGTGAGGCTTTTTCCACTCTTCCAATGATACGCGCCTCTATTCCGAATCCTTCGGAGATAGAGATAATATCTTGTGCAATATTTTCAGGAACATAAAGTTCCATCCTGTGTCCCATATTGAATACCTTGTACATCTCGCTCCAAGGGGTGCCTGATTCCTGTTGGATAGTCCTGAAGAGCACCGGTGTAGGGAAGAGGTTGTCCTTAATAACTTTGAGTTCTTCGATGAAGTGGAGTACCTTGGTCTGGGCGCCACCCGAGCAGTGCACCATACCGTGGATCTGTGGCCGGTATTTCTCAAGAACCTCCTTGATTACCGGTGCATAGGTGCGGGTAGGGGAGAGTACCAGTTTGCCGTAGGTAAGTCCGGTCTCCGGTTCAATATCGGTAAGGGACTTGCTGCCACAATATACATATTTTTCGTTGACGGAATTGTCAAAACTTTCGGGATATTTGGTTGCGATGGAGTGTTCAAAAACATCATGACGTGCTGAGGTAAGGCCATTGCTGCCCATTCCTCCGTTGTACTCCTCTTCATAGGTAGCTTGTCCGAAGGAGGTAAGTCCTACCACCACATCGCCGGCGCAGATATGCGCATTGTCTATTACATCGTCGCGACGCATACGGGCGCATACAGTGCTGTCAACTATCACGGTTCTCACCAAATCCCCCACATCTGCAGTCTCCCCGCCTGTGAGCAGCAACCCGATACCGAGATCAGCCATCTTATCGGCAAACTCCTGTGAGCCTCCAATCAGAGCGCTGATTACCTCTCCGGGTATAAGTCGCTTGTTTCGCCCGATAGTGGAGGAGAGCAGGATATTATCCGTGGCTCCCACACAGAGCAGATCGTCCGTATTCATCACTATTGCATCCTGGGCGATACCCTTCCAGACGCTCATGTCGCCTGTCTCTTTCCAGTAAATGTAAGCCAGAGAACTCTTGGTACCGGCTCCATCCGCGTGCATTACTACGCAATATTCAGGATCATTTCCCAGAAAATCGGGTACAATCTTGCAGAATGCTTTCGGGAAAAGCCCCTTATCCATATCGGCGATAGCTTTATGTACATCTTCCTTAGACGAGGAAACCCCTCTTGCTGCATATCTGTTGGCTTCAGTATTGTTCATATTAAAACTATTTGGTCTACTATCTGTAAACAAGCAATTCTCCATTGTTGTATAAAACTGCTCTTTGTCGGTTCCGCTTTTTGAATAATATTCTACAAAATTACTTGTTTTATTGAAACAATCCCTCTTTTTTGCTATTTTTGTCGTCCTAATTAAAGCACAATAATATGCGTATAAGATTAATTGCCGTCCTTTTGCTTTTACCGGGGCTTGTTTTTGCTCAGAACCGGGTACAAAATTACATTAACAGACAGTTAAAAACAGACTCACTCTTTGTCAATGCGGCCGTCGGTATTCTTGCAGTAGATGAAAATGGAAAGGAGATAGCTTCCTGGAATGGTGAGATGCCATTGTTGACTGCTTCCACCATGAAGACCATTACCACAGGCGTAGCTATCGAGGTGCTTGGACCAGACTTTAAGTTTTCTACAAAAGTTGCTTACGACGGCCATATAATGGAGGATGGTACCCTCAACGGTGACCTCTATATTGTTGGCGGAGGTGATCCTACATTAGGTTCTACTGATGAAATCGCATATCCGATAGATTCGATTTTCGGCATATGGGCAGAGGCAATAGCTGAAGCCGGTATCAAACGCATCAACGGCAGTATTATCGGTGATGATCGTTTCTTTATTGACGAGAATATTCCCGATAGTTGGGCTTATGGCAATCTCGGCTACTATTACGGCAGTGGTCCTTCCGGACTCTCATACGCAGAAAACCTTAGCCGTTTTGAGATTGAACCGGGCGCAACAGTGGGTGATCCTGTTAAAATAACACCGCTTCCTCCATATTCTCCCAAAATGACCTATATCAACGAAGTTGTCACCGGTCCTGAAAAGAGTCGTGACGGTACTGAGTACTACGTAACCAACCTTGCGCCGGTAGGCAAATTTGTGGGTACTTATGCAGTGGATATGCCTAAGAGAGTAGTTACTCGTTCCAACAGGTTCGGACCTTCGACCTGTGCAGGCGCATTCGATTCATTCCTTGCAGGTAAAGGCATTCCTTCAAGAGGAGTCAATGATGTAGCTTCTCTAAAGCAGATGGGTATTGCTGTTCCCGACCAGGATAAACTCACTTATCTTGTGGAGACTTTCTCTCCGGAATTGATCGAGGTTATCAATGTAACAAATACCATTAGCAATAACTTTTATGCCGAGATAATGCTGAAGATGCTTGGAAAGGTGCTCGTTGACAATTCTTATTTTTATGCATCCACCGAGGCTGTAGAACAGTATCTCCAGGATCGCGGTGTTGACACTTACGGACTCCACCAGGACGATGGCAGCGGTCTCTCCAGGGAAAACTATGTTTCTCCGAGATTCTTTACCAATTTTTATACTTATAAAGAACAAAGTGCTACATTTGACCAATACTTTGAGAGTTTCCCCGGTCCGGGGCGCCCTGGTACACTTGAAGGGGTGCTAAAAGGAGAAAAACAGGAAATTAAGGAGATTATCAGGGCCAAGAGCGGTTCTTTGTCAAGTGTGAGATGCTATGCGGGCTATGTAAAGACGAAGAAGGGCTACATCAAGTTTGCCGTACTGGTAAACAATTTTGATTGTCCCACAAGTGCGGTTCAGCCAAAAATCGAGGGATTTATGAGTGAACTTGCCAAGTATGGCAGGGGCAGTCGCAGATAGATTGAGAAGTAAATATTTTAATAACAATAACAACAGATTTTAACATGCTAACATTATCTAAAAAAGCTCAAAAGATGCCGGCTTCCCCTATCAGGAAGCTTGTTCCCTATGCTGATGCAGCGAAAAAAAGAGGAGTTAAAGTGTATCACCTCAATATCGGCCAGCCCGACATTCCCTCTCCCAAAGAGGCACTTGATGCTGTAAAGAACAACCAGCTCAAGCTCGTTGCATATCCCAATTCAGCAGGCAATAAGAGCCTTCTCGAAGGACTCGTGAAGTATTATAAAGGTATCAATATTGACATCGATACATCTTGTATCAACATTACCAACGGTGGTAGCGAGGCACTCCAGATTGCTCTTGCAGTTACCTGTAACCCGGATGACGAGGTTATTGTGTTCGAGCCTTTCTATACCAATTACAACACATTTGCACTGCAAAATGATGTTGTCTTCAAACCCATCACCACAAAGATAGAAGATGGTTTTGCGCTTCCTCCGATGTCAGAGGTTGAAAAGAGAATCACTCCAAAGACAAAGGGAATTCTTATCTGTAATCCCGGTAATCCCACGGGCTCTCTCTATACCAAAGAGGCCTTAATGGAGCTTGGCGCAATTGCCAAAAAGCACGGCCTCTTCATCTATTCGGATGAGGTGTACCGTGAGTTCTGCTACACTGACGAACCCCACTTCTCCTGCATGCATATACCCGGACTTGAGGAGAACGTAATACTTATTGACTCAGTCTCCAAGAGATACAGCCTTTGCGGTGTGAGAATCGGCTTTATTGTATCAAAGAACAAAGAGGTGATGAAATATGTACTCCGTTACGCTCAGGCACGCCTCTGTTCGCCAGCATACGGCCAAATTGCTGCTGAGGGTGCTCTTGATGCCCCTGCAGAGTATTTCAAGAAAGTTCGCGTAGAGTACATCCACCGTCGTAACGTACTAATCGAAGGTCTTAGGAAGATTAAAGGTGTTCAGGTTCCAATGCCTATGGGTGCATTCTATGCTGTGGTGCAGCTTCCCGTAGACGACAGCGATAAGTTTGCACAATGGTTGCTTGAGGAGTTTGAGTACGAAGGACAGACAGTAATGGTAGCCCCTCTTGCAGGTTTCTATGCCACCAAGGGGCTTGGTACCAATCAGATCCGTATGGCATACGTGCTAAAGGAGGAGGATCTCAAGGCTGCACTGAAGTGCCTTGAAGTGGCTCTCGAACAATATCCCGGCAGAGTGTAATTATTACAATGGAAAATTACTGCTAATATATGGAAGAGAGGTGACCTGGTTCGCCTCTTTTTCATTAAGGTTGCCGAATTGTCGGTGGAAATAAAAGGCATATTATTTGCAGTAAAATGAATCAACTAAATTATAATAATTATAAACAACACTAAAACAAAAATTTTATGAAAAAGAAATGGATTTGCACAGTGTGCGGTTATATTCATGAAGGACCCGAACCACCTGAGAGATGCCCTATCTGCGGTGTGCCTGCTTCCAAATTTAAGGAGATGGAAGAGAAAAAAGAGGGTCTCGTATGGGCTGATGAACACAAGATCGGAGTAGCTCAAGGTTGCGATGAAGAGATTTGGAATAGTTTAAAGGATCACTTTACGGCTGAATGTGGTGAAGTCGGTATGTATCTTGCAATGAGCCGTCAGGCTGACAGAGAGGGTTATCCCGAAGTCGCTGAGGCCTATAAGCGTATAGCTTGGGAAGAGGCTGAACATGCAGCTAAATTTGCCGAACTTATCGGTGAAGTGGTATGGGATACAAAGACAAACCTTAAAAAACGCATGGAAGCCGAGGCAGAGGCTTGCGCTGATAAGAAGCGCATTGCGGATAAGGCTAAAAAACTCAATTATGACGCCATACATGACACAGTTCATGAGATGTGCAAAGACGAAGCACGTCACGGGCAGGCATTTGAAGGACTGTATAAGAGATACTTTGAAAAGTAATTATCAAAGTATCTCAGTTCAGAGTTCTGAGACAGAGTTTCGAGTTAGGAATTAAAAGTTGGAAGTTCCAAGTTCTAACTAGTAAAATTTAAAAGTCCTGGGTTAAGAATAATTAGCCCAGGACTTTGTATTTCACAATTCAAGCTAGTATATTAGTATTATATTCAGAAAGATTATTAGTAGAGCAACTATGCTAACAACGGTGTCAATTAGAAGCTAGAACTAACAGCAAATAGCCAACATCTAATTCCTCACTCAGAATCCACACTACACACTACACACTGCACACTTCACACTTCACACTACATACTACATACTACACACTATTCCACCGGTGTCCACTTGCATCTGATAGGAGAAGTTATCTCTCCGCTTTTCTTCAGTTGTGCAAATACTTTATCTACCGCCTTGCGGTCAATTCCTGTGAGTGTGGCTACCTCACCTGCAGAGAGGGGTTTTTTAGCCTCTCGCATTGCTTTGAGTATAGTTTCTTTTTCCATAATTTCAATTATAATGGTTTAAATTTATTTAGTTTAATTCTCGTTAGCTTCCTTTCCAGCTACCTTTTTTGAGAAATGCTCCATAAAGGTGTCCGAATAGCTTTTAGAAATAGGGATTTCAGCGGAGCCGTCATAATCAAGGTCAATGAAAAATCCATCCCTTTCGCTGCGGAGTACCTTTATTCTGGATAGATTGACTATATAGGAGCGGTGGCATCTTATCAGCGAAGAGTCTTTAAGAGACTTTTCTATCACTTTTAGTGGGCATCTAAGCATATAACTCGACATTTCTCCGTTATTGAGGTAGTGGATGCGCACATAGTTGTCCTGGGAGATTATATAGTAGAGGTCGGACTCTTTGATGGAGAATCTAAGGATACCGTTGTGGTCATATAGGTTGATGATCCTGGGCTCAATGTCAGGGTACAAGGCGCTGGAGATATCATTTGCCTGATCCGATTCACCTCCAAGTTCTTTCTGCGTGATAGTTGTATCGCCGGTAGTACCAACTACTCCTCCGACGGGCAACGATTTGCCATCTACTACAGGGCCATGCGTGCTCCTTTTCCATCCGGTTGAAAGGAGTTTCAAACGCTCTTTCTGGTCGCGTTGGATAGTCCAGAGGATGGAGATGGTATTGGAAAGTATAAGGATGGCGATTACCACTATCAAACCTTTGGAAAATAGGGTCACAAAGGGAAAATTACCTACGATAAGGTCCGCCTTCATCAGGGTGTGTGTCACATAAGAATAAAAGAGAGTAATAACAAGTGCCTCGGCCAGCATCCACAAAGCATAGCTCCAGGAACGGAATTGTTGTCTTCTTCTCAGCCTGCACATAAGCACACGACAGACGACTAGAATAAGTATCGCCAATGCTACGCAACCAACTGTGAGAATGAAAGATACTGCTCCGGAGAGTTTAAACCAGGCCGTAGAAGAAAGAGGCACATAAATTGAAAGAAATCCCACAGTGATGACTACAGTCGTAATGATGGTTACTATCTGGTGCCTTTTCTCAAGTAGAAAATCCGGTAATTTCTTATTCATTTTGTCAAATTAGAAACTCAAAGTTAATCAAAGATGCCACAAAAACGAAAATTTTACCCCAAATGGGACGAATTCCACCACATATTGCCACAGTAACCACAATCATTTTGCCAATTGTCGGCACTCAAATACATTTGTCGACGAAACTCATAAAAATTATTAAAATGAATATTATTGGAACGGGGAGAGCCCACCCGTCACTTACCGTGACAAATGATATGCTCTCCACTTTTCTTGATACCAGTGACGAGTGGATTACCACTCGCACCGGTATAAAGCAACGCCACCTTATATCACACGAAAAGTTAGAAGATCTGGCTGCGGAAGCTTGCCAAAATGCATTGAAAGATGCCGGTATTTCTGCGGAGGATCTCGATTTCATTATTTGCTCCAATGTCGTAAATGAGTACATTACTCCCTCCTTGAGTTGTATTGTTCAGGGCATGATAGGAGCTACCTGTCCTTGCTTTGACCTGAACAGTGCTTGTGCTGGATTTATCTATGCGTTAGATATTGCGAACTCATTTTTCAAGAGCAAAAGTGATATCAATCACATTCTCGTAGTTTGCGCCGAAGAACCTACACGTATGTGTGATTGGCAAGAGCGTAGCACCTGCGTCCTTTTCGGCGATGGTGCCGGTGCGGCAGTCCTCACAAGAGGGGATGGTGTTGAAGCCTTCTCACTCTCTTCTTTCAGTAGTGTTGAGCCCCTCTATCAGATCAGGAACCTCGAAAAGACTCCTTTTATTACAAAGGAAGAATTCGGAGGTCCGCTCGTAATGAAGGGACAGGATGTATTTAAGCTTGCAGTCAAATCTTCTTTGAATGATATTCAAAAAGTTGTTGAGGGGAATGGTCTAACTTACGATGATGTGGACTATTACCTTTTGCATCAAGCAAATATCCGCATTATTGAAACAATTAGAAAATCGCTCCACCAGGACAAAGTCAAATTTCCGCACAATATCGAGAATTATGGAAATACATCCTCTGCCAGTCTTCCAATTCTCCTTGATGAACTAAACCGTAACCAAACACTCAATTGCGGAGATACTATTGTGTTGAGCGCATTTGGGGCAGGCTTCACAGCCGGAGCCTGTCTCCTTAAATGGTCAAAAAATTAAAAATCATGATAAAAACAAAAATTACAGAATTATTGGGTATTGAATACCCGATATTGCAAGGCGGTATGGCCTGGGTGGCTGATGCTGCTCTAGCAAGTGCAGTTTCCAATGCCGGAGGTCTGGGAATCATCTCAAGTATCAATGCAGGTGCTGATGTGGTCCTGGAAGAAATCCGTAAATGCAAAAAAATGACAGACAAGCCATTTGGCGTAAATATTATGCTTATGAGTCCCATTGCGGATCAGGTAGCACAGTATGTGATTGATGAGCAGGTGCCGGTGGTCACCACTGGTGCAGGTTCACCCTCAAAATATATGGAAAAGTGGCTTGAAGCAGGTATCAAAGTAATACCTGTAGTAGCTTCCACAGCATTTGCCATACGTATGGAGAGAATGGGTGCGGTAGCAGTCATTGCTGAAGGTGGAGAAGCAGGTGGACACATCGGAGAGATGAATACAATGGCTCTGATACCCCAGGTGTGTGATGCGGTTTCCATTCCGGTGATTGCAGCAGGTGGTATTGCAGACGGTAGAGGTTTTGCCGCTGCCATGATGCTGGGAGCGGAAGGCGTTCAATGCGGAACTATCTTCGTTACGGCAAGTGAATGCACTGCTCACGATGTTTTCAAGCAGAAGATTATTGCTGCTGGTGATGCCGATACCATTGTAACCGGAAAAACCCTTGGGCATCCGGTACGTGCACTGAAAACTCCCTTTACCAGAAAATTTGCCCAGATGGAGAATGATCCTTCGCAGACTCCCGAAGCTATAATGGAATTCGGTAGCGGATCGCTTCGTAAAGCGGTTAAGGATGGAGATGAAAAGATGGGCAGCTTTATGGCAGGCCAGAGTGCAGGTCTGGTTAAGAAGGTTCAGCCGGCGAAGGAGATTATACTGGATATTATAAACGGTGCTCGAGTTCTGCTCGAAGGTACCTCAAAATGCATTTAATTATGGAACGCAGAGTAGTAGTAACAGGAATGGGAGTAATATCCCCCGTTGGTAATAATTTGACAGATTTCTGGTCTTCCATTACTGCAGGTAAGTGCGGAATAGGATTAATAGAGCGTTTTCCTACAGATAATCTTTTAGTGAAAATTGCCGGTGAGGTCAAAGGGTTTGATCCGGCAGATTATGGTATTGATCCCCCGACAGCTCGTAAGAATGATCGCTATGCGCTTTTTGCACTGGCTGCGGCCAATCAGGCGATGACAGCCAGCGGTCTTAATAAGGATAATATAGCTCCGGAGCGCCTTGGAGTCTATATCGGATCGGGCATCGGAGGCATGGAAACCTTCGTAAAAGAAACCACAAAGCTGGTACAAGAGGGTCCCAAGTGGGTTTCTCCACTCTTTATCCCGATGATGATATCCAATATAGCAGCCGGTAATATAGCAATAGAGTATGATGCCAGGGGTGTATGTCTGCCGATAGTAACCGCTTGCGCTACAGGAACTCACTCGATAGGTGAGGCTTTTAGAGCTGTGAAGCACGGTTATGCCGATGCCATCATTTGCGGAGGTTCTGAAGCGGCAGTCCATCCACTTTCCATAAGCGGATTTGCTAACAGCAGAGCTCTCTCCCGCTCGGAGGATCCTTTGCAGGCCTCTCTGCCTTTTGATATACGCCGACAGGGTTTTGTAATAGCTGAGGGAGCAGGAATAGTGATTCTGGAGGAGTACAACCACGCAGTAGCACGCGGAGCGAAAATCTATGCGGAAGTGTGCGGTTACGGCAATACCTGCGATGCATACCATTATACTGCACCACGTCCCGATGGTACAACAGCTGCAGAAGCAATGCGTCAGGCTCTAGAAGAGGCCGGATACCGTAAGGGAGAGAAAATCCACATCAATGCTCATGGCACCGGCACTCCTCTAAACGACAAGTCCGAGACAATTTCCATAAAACTTGCTGTCGGTGAAGAAGAGGCTCGTAAAGTTGCTATTTCCTCCACTAAGTCTATGACCGGCCATATGCTGGGCGGTGCAGGAGGAGTGGAGTTGGTAGCTACAGTAATGGCCCTCAGTGAAGGTATTGTGCCTCCAACAATCGGCCTGAAGGAACCCGATCCTGAGTGTGATCTGGATTATACTCCGAACAAGGCACGCAAGTTTGCGGCTGATATAGCACTCTCCAATTCCCTGGGTTTTGGAGGTCACAACGGCTGCATAGCTTTGCGCAAAATAAATTTATAAACCTTTTTAACTATATTTGCACAAGATTATGACAAGAGAGCAGATCAAAGAGTTCATCCCTCACCGAGAACCGATGATACTCGTTGATAACATTGAAATTGATGAGAACAATGTGGCGCATGCCAATTACCATGTTACCGGAGAGGAATTTTTCCTTCAGGGGCACTTTCCGGGTCATCCGGTAGTACCGGGAGTGATACTTTGCGAAATGATGGCACAAGCCTGCGCATTGCTTATAGGAGATGATTTGAAGGGACGTACTCCATTTTATGCGGGCATTGAAGGGGTAAGGTTCAAGAATTCCGTGTTCCCCGGAGATACTTTTGAAACCACCGCTAAACTCGTAGATAAAAAGGGGATGGTTTATTTTACCGAGGCCACCGGTTCTGTTGATGGAAAATTGTGCGTGAAAAGTAAACTTGCATTTGCCCTTGTGGACAATGACAAATTGGAGGAGAGAAAATAATAACATATAGTGAAATGGGACTACTCAAAGGAAAAATCGCACTGGTAACCGGCGCATCACGAGGTATTGGTAAGGCAATTGCCATTAAATTTGCCCAGGAGGGCGCAGACATCGCATTTACGGCACGCAGCGAGAGTGAGCACTTTCTCGATACTGTGGCACAAGTAACAGCTTTGGGGGTGCGATGTAAGGGATATACTTCAGATGCATCCGATTTTAAGCAAACACACGAGCTTGTGGAGCAGGTGATGGCCGATTTCGGTAGGATCGATATACTGGTCAATAATGCAGGAGTAACCCGTGACGGTCTTCTGATGAGAATGAGCGAAGAGCAGTGGGATGAAATCCTTTCGGTAAATCTCAAATCCGCATTTAACTTTACTCATGCTGTGGTGCCTGTAATGGCTCGCCAGAGAAGCGGCAGCATAATCAATATGACCTCTATCGTAGGTGTTTCCGGTAACGCCGGACAGTGCAACTACGCCGCTTCTAAGGCAGGAATGATAGGGTTGGCAAAGAGTATTGCTAAGGAGATGGGTTCACGTGGTATTCGTGTCAACTGTATAGCTCCCGGTTTTGTAGAGACTGAAATGACCGGTGCGCTTCCTGAAGAGGTGCGTCAGGGATGGATTAAGATGATTGCTCTCCGTCGCCCGGCCACTCCTGAAGATATTGCCAATGTGGCTCTCTTCCTCGGCTCCGACCTTTCCGGTTATGTTACAGGTCAAACGATAGTTGTGGATGGAGGAATGTAAAAAAAGAGTTCGGAATGCCGAACTCTTTTTTTAGTGTGTAGTTCTGAGTATGTGGTGTGTAGTGAGTTTATAGTCTCTAGTTTCGAGTCTGTAGCAAAGTGTTGAGATAGAGGTGATTGTGCTTATCCGTTCTGTATTATAGTATTTCCTTTACACCAAATTTACTCGGATTGTTATACATATATATTTAAAGTTTTGTTATTTCAGTGTTTGAGGCACAAAGTTTTAGAAATAGCTCTTCTGAAATATATGTATGTTGCCTTGCAAATTCCAACCACACAAATGTTTCGCTATTTTCACCTAAACAATCGGTAATTTTCAATAAAAAGTGTTTTAAATAATTCCTTTTTCTATAAGCTTCCGCTAAATTTGCACAAACAGATCTAGTCGAACGACGGATTTGGCTAATTAGCGAATATTGCTCTTCTTTGGGAAATGAGAGAGTCAAATCGAAAATTTCACAACCCTGTTTAAAGGCTTTTTTGTAAACAATTAAATCCCTAAAATCACCAAATTTCTTATAACGAGCATTCATCACCTCTCATTCCCCAATTTCATACTCGACACTACACACTACACACTACACACTACACACTACACACTACACACTACACACTACCAACTATACTCCGATACTTTCTTCAGGCCATTGAGGCCGAAGTAGGATTCCACAACCACTCCCTTGAGAAATACCTTACGTCCGAGATTTGAGGGATTTGAGACCAGATTTAAGGCGCTTTTAACGGCAGTTTTTGAGAGCTCTACCGACAAACAGGCATCACGGCTCTTCTCAGAGGCATTTTCTGCAATGGCAATGTGAGAATCCTTGGTAAACGGACCGACAAATGTCACCGATGATGAACTCATGTCGCCGCCCACTATGTATCCCCACACCCAGAGTGTATCGCCAATACGATTTTTGGCTTGAGAGACCGAAACGGCCTTTTGTGTGCTGCTGCCGTCAGCTCCGCTAAACTCTTCGCCTATGACCACATTTTCATTGATGTATACGGCACTCGTATCCACCTCTATTGTGAATTCCGAACCGGATTCGGCAGCTGATGCTTCCAAAGAGATGTTATGGATTTCACCGGCTCCCAAAGTACGACTGAAAAGAGGTACGCTGGCCGATGAGGTTTTGTGGCAGATACCGACATTGCCTGCTTTGAGGTAAGCGGTGCCATTCTCTGTAAAGAGATACTCCAGATCACCGGCTTCCTGTTCCAGCAAAAGATATCCGTTGTTGTATTTTCTTAGAAAGTTTTCCGAAAAGGAGAACCTCATGCCTGAATTGAGCAGTTTACAGAGAAAGGCCACAGAGGCCTTTTCGCCATTTGAGACTACAATGACCTTGCTGTCCCCATACTGTGGCATTTCGAATGCCGGCTTTTCAAATTCTACAGAGTGTACAGAGACCTCGTAGGTGCCTGCCGGTACGACAATTTCTGCAGGTCGGGCTCCGTATAATCCGTTGTAGAGCGTCTCCCCGGTGTTGCTTTTGACCAGCAAGATAAATGAGTTGGTGTCGGGTAGAGCTCCGGCTTTAGTAACGGTAGTTTTAAGCGGAGCAGCAAAAGAGAAGGAGAGCGATGCGTAACCTTCTTGAAAGGCACTCCTATTGCAGGATGCCATAAGGATGGAGAATAAAATCCCCATCAGCACAAATCTTTTCATTGTTTACCTCCATTTTAATTTAGTTTTAGATAACCGAAAGATATCTTCTTTGCTACAAACTACCCGTGTTGAAATAGACTAATTTGAAAAAGTTTCTTTTTCTATAAAAAAAGGCTAAATTTGGCGATTCTTAATGCACTTGGTTTTATGTATAAAATAACAAATCACCCCATTCTGGATATTCCACAGGAAGATCTTGTGGAATTTCTATTTGAAGGCACTCCTGTACGTGGACAGAGAGGCCATACCATCGCTGCGGCACTTCACCAGGCCGGATACCCTATTCACCAGCACAGTCTTTTAGGACGTCATCGTTCTATGGAATGCGGTATAGGTAAATGCGGTGCTTGTGAAATGTTAGTTGATGGCACCATTCGCAGAATATGTATAACAAAAGTCGACGGTGTCAAAGTTGTCGAACGTATCGGAGATGCTAATTCTGCAGGGGAAAAAGGGGTGATGGCGTCAGTGCCCGAGATTTTTCGTACTGACTCCCTCAAACGCACCTATCGTACGACAGTAGCTATAATCGGAGCCGGCCCTGCAGGTCTGGCGGTGCGTGAAGAGCTCAACAAAGCAGGGGTTGACAATCTGGTTATCGACAACAATGACAAGATAGGCGGCCAGTTTCTGATGCAGACACACCAGTTCTTTTTCTTCGAGCGTGAACGCAAGTTCGGAGGAATGAGAGGATTTGATATAGCACAAACCCTTGCCGGAGATTCCAAGGAAGGGATTTTCCTTGATTGTACCGTATGGGATATCCTTGAAGGGAAACTTATTGCCGTCAAAAATATTGTCACCCAGGAGGTATTCTATGTTGAAGCGGAACAGCTTGTGATAGCCACGGGAGCATTGCCTTTTATGCCTCCTCTGAAAAATGATGATGTACCGGGAGTATATACTGCAGCTGTGGTTCAGAGGATGATGAACAAGGAGTATACGCTACTTGGAAAGAATATTCTCACCGTAGGTGCCGGTAATATAGGTTATCTTACTTCATATCAGGCAATGCAGGCGGGCGCCCGTGTCAAGGCGATTATTGAGGCTATGCCCCATGAGGGAGGATTCCCTGTTCAGGCTAACCGAGTACGTCGTCTCGGGATTCCGATAATGACATCTCATGTTTTGCTCGAAGCGATCCCTAATGAAGATCGCAGCGGTATCATTGGTGCCATCATCGCCAGATGTGAAAATTTCAAGGCGATTCCGGGTACGGAACGCCGCATTGACGGCATTGACTGTATTAATATCTGTACCGGACTTAATCCAGACAACCAGCTGTTGCGCAAGGGACAGGAGATCTTCGGGCTTGCTTGTCACGGGGTGGGCGATGCCGTGCGTATCGGAGAAGGCACTTCCGCGGTGCTTAGGGGACGCCAGTGTGCATATGAGATCATGCAAGCCCTCGGGTATAGAATTAATTATGATGAATATCTTACCATTTCAAAGGAATATATAGACTCTCAGCAGCATCCTAAACGGATCCTAGATGAGCCACGTAAGCCTTCCGCTGAGCGTATGGCGGAGAGAGGTTTTGTTCTGATGGATTGTCTCTACGGCTTTGCCTGCAATCCCTGTTCTTTTGCCTGTCGACACGGGGCTATCACCAAGAGTTCCACTTCTACCGTGCCGTTTATCGATTACGATAAGTGTATCGGTTGTATGGATTGTGTATCACAGTGTCCGGGACTTGCGATCTTCGGTTACCTGACTGATCGCAGACGGCTCTATCTGCCCATTGAATATGCTGCGGAGAGTGGCAGTGAGGTTTTCCTCGTGGATAACGACGGACAAAAGGTGGGAGAGGGTATCATCGATCGTATCCTGATAAAGCCTAATCGCACGAATGTAGCTATTGTCACGGCCAAGGAAATATATGATGAGAGTTCTCCCGAGGATCTGCTCAAAGTGCGCGGATTTATAGTTAAAGAGCACTATCCGGAGCCGTTAGTGACTCAACCGGTACCTGAAATAGCTCAGGATAAAGGGGCTTTGGCTAATACCTTTATTTGTCACTGTGAGGATGTCAACCTGGAACAACTCCTGAAAATGATGGGCAATCGTACCAGCATTACGGCTCAGGAGCTCAAGCATATCACTCGCATAGGTATGGGAGTCTGCAGGGGCAGCAGATGCCTACAGAGGGCACGTCAGGCGCTGCGCAACCACGGAATAGAGGTAATTGGTGAGTTTACTCCCAGAGGACCTATGGCTAATTTGGTTGAGATCGGTGCAGTTTCTAACCGAGAAGGTAGTGGAACATTCATTACCTCCGACCGCTTTACAAAACAATCCCCAGTTAAGGTAGGTGCTTTTGTCGCCGGAGGCGGAATAGCCGGAAGTGCTACATTCAGATATCTCGCCGAAGCGGGTTTCGAGCCTGTTTTAATCAATATGGATCACGGCAGCTCCTGGAGAAATATCGCCGGTGGTCGTCCTGCTTTTTCACTGCCAGCGCTTGCGGATATTGCAAAACATAATCTCGAGATTTTCAAAGATCTTGACACTAAAGGTGAGATAGATTTTAGACTTATAAGATATATAAGTTTTGCACATGATGAGGCTAATTACAAGGCTTTGGAGGCCTCTATTGCCTGGTCGGATGCCTACATGGTGGAGAAAAAGGATTTTCAACGCGAAATATCGGATTATTTCAACCCGAATCTGGATATCTACAGTCATGCCCTTATATCGAGGGATTGCTGGCAAGCCTCTCCGGGCCGTACCATCGATTTGGTGCGCCACTTAGGAATTGAGGCAGGGGGTACGGTGTTTGAAAATACGCAACTTGTAAATGTTTCGAAAAATGGTGATCTCTACGAATTGCTTGTAAAACATCCTGACGGTAAATATGTTAGGTATCAGACTGAAATATTTGTAAATGCACTTGGGGCTAATGCGGAAAAATTTGCAAAACAACTTGGTATCGAGACCGGATTGTTCCCTGTGCGTCACCAGGCTTTCATAACTAAGCGTCTTCCTCTGTTGGGTAAGAATGGAGCCCCTCTCGATATGCTTATTGATCGCCGTAAATACAAGGGTTTTTCGGCGGTTTACGGCCAGCAACTGGCAGATACGGGCCAGATTATCGGGTGTGCTTCGCCTGCGAATGATGCAACTGATACATTCAGGAATTTAAAAGTGGGTACCAGGGAGTTTATAGAGATAGTGGCTGAGGTCTTTTCAGATTGGATCCCGCAATTGCGGGGAATGAGTTTCCAGGCCATGTGGAGCGGTTATTATATCGAGCCGCGCTACATCGTGGACCCGGCCAGAGGACTCTTTATGGGTATGCGCGGACATGGATTCATGCTGTCGCAATATATCGCTAAACTCTATGTGGATTCACTCCTTGGGCGGGAAGTTCCCGATTATTTCCGTAAATTGGCTCTTGACGGCCCCGGCCTAAGCGAACAAGCGTTTAAGTAGTTCTATTCCTTGTGCGTGTAGAAGAATTTGCAGAAATAACGCATCAGGATTACGATTAGGATGATGCTGATTAGCAGAATGTTGATGTAGAGGCGCTGGTGAATGGAGTCATTCAAAACCACCTGGTCGCTATCTTCAGATAAGATAGCAGAAATCCTTTCCGATGTAATCCTGCGAGAAGGCCATTTATGGATGATTGTTCCGTTGTCAAAGTAGACTCCCCCTCCATTTGAGCGTACAAGTGTCATCAGTGCTTTACGGTCTACAGTATAGATGGTTTCCTGAGGGAAAAATACTTCAACCGGGTTATCTTCAAATTCTCTGGTTGTACTCAGGAGTATAAACCGGCTGCCTGCTGAGAGCGTTTCAGACTTCAGCAGAGCCAGATCAAACCACTTATGTGGAGTCATATCCTCAGGATCCCAAATTACTCCCGCCACTAAAGGCCCATCTTGCAAGAGTATCTCAGTGCAGTACTCTCCGGCTGTATCTCTGAGCGAGATGTCCACTTGCGCCAATTCTACTGAACCGGAAATCAACTCAGTTCTTGAATCAACGAATGTCCAGGTAGAATCTGGCAGATTGCTAAGGTCAAACTCCTTCTGTTTACCATCCTTTGAGTATACGAAAATCGTTTCATATTCAGCACGTGACTCTTTGGCTAACATATCGAGATCGGTTCCCACCTTGTAAGCAGTGAAATCGATCTGGGGGATATTATAATATGTTGGAATTGCGATCAGCAGTGCAAGGGCACAGAAGAGTCCGACACTAACCCACTCGAAAGCGGCATGTGCTATGGGGACAAAACTTTTACGGTTGAAAAAAAGCACCAGCGCACAGGTCAGCAGCACAAGATTTTTGTAGAACGTCTCCCAATTGGTCAGGTGGATAGCCTCACCGAAACACCCGCAATCGGTGATCGGATTGAATATGGCCAGATAGAGCGTGAGTAAAGTGAAGAAAGAAATAAAAACAAGCCCCAGCCAGGTAAAAAACCTCATTCTTAACCCAAGGAGGATGGAGATACCAATAATAAACTCCACCGTCGAAAGTGCAATTCCGAGCCCAATAGAAGCGGAATCCAAGAATCCCATATGGAATACTGCGAGATATTCCTTGATGATCAGTCCCGTGCCAATGGGATCGGTAAGCTTAAGAAAACCTGAAAGTATGAATGTAAGGCCGAATATAAGCCTGCACAGAGCTTTTGCTAACTTCATGACAATGCCTCTATCTCTTTACGTATTTTAATAAAAATGTCGTTTGCCGGAAGCATGTTTCCATTTCCGTCACTACAATCTATTCTCTTGAAACTTTCATCCAGAGCACATTGCTCCAGATAGATATCTCTTACCTTAACCTGGAAAGCGATGTCAGCCTCGTGTATGTCGTTTTTACCTTCAAGATAGGCGCGGTCATCCCCATGGCGAGATGCACTGAGCTTGGAATCTACAAATTTGATAGGTACATCAAGGAATAGGTTAAGATCAGGTGCGGGAATACCAAAATATCCGAGTTCTACATCTATAATCCAATCCCTGAGGAGCCGTGCCTCTTCGGCAGATTCAAGTTTGGAGCACTGGAATGCGATGTTGGAGTAATAATATCTGTCAAGAATCACGCATCGTCCCTCATCAAGCCATTTGCGTAACATTGGGCCTGCATCCCTGCGATCCTCTGCAAAAAGTAGAGCCACAAGTTGGGGAAGCACCTGCTCTATCGAGCCAAAATCTCCTCTAAGAAATCTTGCGATAAGATCTCCGAAAACCGGAGCATCAAATCTGGGGAAGTGGAGATATTCGACCTTATGTCCACAGGATTCCATATAATTGGAAACCATCTTGAGTTGTGTGGATTTGCCCGCTCCATCAAGTCCTTCTAGTACTATCAGCATAAATGTCTATCTTTGTATTTCGTCCCACAAAGTTAATTTATATCTTCGGATTATGGAAAAACAGAGAGTAGAAATTATGGGAATCGTCAATGTCAATGATGACTCATTTTTTGCGCAAAGTCGTGCTAAAGAGAAAGATGCCTTTATTGCAAGGGTTGAGACAATGCTGGAACAAGGTGCAGATAGCATAGATATTGGTGCCGTTTCCACTCGTCCCAATATGGCACAGGTCTCGCTGGAGCAGGAATGGGGACGTTTGTCGCCTGTAGTTCAACTTTTTGCTTCCCGTTTCGCAGGAGTGAGATTTTCGGTAGATACCTACCGAGGAGAAATTGTGAGAAGGGTGTATGATACCGCAGGACCCTTCGTTGTCAATGACATTTCGGCAGGAGAGGAGGATCCGGAAATGCTGGAGAGGGTCGCCGAACTCGATCTTGAGTATATAGCAATGCACCGAAGAGGAGATTGTGTAACGATGCACGACCATTATGAGTATGGAGATATAGTAGAAGATGTGACAAAGTATTTCAAAGATTTCGACAACAGGGCGACCACTTTGGGTATAAAAGATTGGATTCTCGACCCCGGTTTCGGCTTTTCCAAGAGTATTGAGGACAACTATCGTCTTTTCAAAGGATTACCGGAGTTGAAGAAGTGTGGCAGGAGAATTTTAGTGGGTATTTCTCGTAAGAGAATGATATACCAACCCCTTGGCATCACTCCTGAAGAGTCTTTGGAAGCAGTTTCAGCACTCCATCTGCAGGCTCTGCTGTCAGGAGCCGATATTTTGAGAGTCCATGATGTTGCTGCAGCCCGTGGGTGCGTTACCCTATATGAATTCTTGAAATAAATCAGTACATTTGTAAGTTATAATAATAAAAGGATTATGCTTGACCCCTTAATGTCAATATCGCCCGTTGATGGCAGATACCGTGCTCAGACTGAGCAACTTGCTGATTATTTTTCCGAATTTGCGCTTATCCGTTACAGGGTTAGGGTGGAGATTGAATATTTTATTGCGCTGTGTGCAATTCCTTTGCCCCAGCTCGTGGGAGTTCACCCTTCGCTTTTTCCCGCTATGAGGAAAATCTATCAGGAATTCACCCTCAAAGATGCATCCGAGATAAAGGCTACTGAAAAGGTCACTAATCACGATGTGAAAGCGGTCGAATATTTTATTAAGGAGAGATTCAAAAAGATGGGCTTGGAACGATATATCGAATTTGTTCACTTCGGGCTCACTTCTCAGGATATCAATAATACTGCTACACCTCTTTCACTTCTGGAAGGCATCAGGGATCTATATATCCCTACCTTGGAGACCCTTATTTCTGTTCTCCGAAAGATGGAACAGGAATGGGCACAGGTACCGATGCTTGCCCGAACACATGGTCAGCCCGCCTCTCCCACGAGGGTCGGCAAAGAGATAGGCGTCTTTGTTGCACGTCTGGAAGAACAGAAATCGCAGCTTACAGCACTCCCTTATTCTGCTAAATTCGGAGGGGCTACAGGTAATATGAATGCTCACCATGTAGCTTATCCTTCCATTGACTGGAATGATTTTGCAGTACACTTTGTGGAGGATATCTTGGGGTTGAAGCGTTCTTATCCCACAACACAGATAGAGCATTACGACAATCTTGCAGCTCTGTTTGACAATCTTAAACGCATAAATAATATACTTATCGACCTTTGTCGCGATATCTGGACCTATATCTCGATGGAATATTTTCGTCAGAGGGTGAAAGCGGGAGAGGTGGGCTCTTCAGCAATGCCGCACAAGGTCAACCCCATCGATTTCGAGAATGCCGAAGGCAATCTCGGAGTGGCAAATGCCCTCTATGAACATCTGGCGGCAAAACTTCCAATATCCAGGATGCAGCGTGATCTTACCGACTCCACCGTACTTCGCAATGTAGGAGTCCCTTTGGCTCACTCGTTACTGGCTCTCAAATCGGTACTAAAGGGAGTAGATAAGCTCATACTCAACCGTTCTGCACTCGAAGCGGATCTTGAGGCGAACTGGGCTGTAGTAGCGGAAGCCATTCAGACAATCCTCCGTAGAGAGGCCTATCCCAATCCATACGAAACTCTTAAGGAGCTTACCCGCGGCAATGAGCACATTTCCGCTGCTTCCATAGCCGCTTTCATTGATACTCTCGATGTGTCGGAAGAGGTAAAGAAAGAGCTTAGAGCGATTACGCCGCATAACTATACAGGAATTTAACTCATAATCGATATGAAACGTTTTTTAAATATTACAGCCCTGATGCTGGTGCTGTTTACTACTTCTTGCAGCGCACAGGGAAGATATAGTGACTATTTCACTCCGGATAGGCTCAGAATTGATCTGATGTTCGCCGGCAACTCACAAACCCAGAGTGTATATCTTGACGGACTTCACTTTGAGAAGGAGTGGAGTGGTACCAGAGAGCACTTGCTGCCCGATTTCGACTATGGGGAGTATACAATTGATGTATATACTACTGACGGTAAAAAGATTTTTTCTCAGGGTTTCTGCTCCCTTTTTGCTGAGTGGAGGACTACTCCGGAGGCTTCCAAGGTGGATAAAGCTTTTTCCAACTCATTGAGAATACCATTTCCTAAAAATAAAGTACAAATTATGATATCGGAGAGAATCAAAAAGAGTGGAGAAATGTCGCAACTTTTCAGTTGTGAAATTGATCCGGAAGATCTCTCCATCAACCGTGATAAGGAAAATGATTTTGAGGTGGTGAAGGTGTTGTATAACGGTCCTTCGGAAAATAAAGTTGACCTGGTTTTTGTCGCTGAAGGTTACACTGCAGAGGAAATGGAAAAATATCGTCGTGATGTGGAAAAATTTACCGGCTATCTTTTTGACATCGAACCCTACAAATCGCGCAAAAATGATTTTAATGTCTGGGCTGTTGAATCGATTTCCGTCGATTCAGGTACCGATATACCCCATCAGAATATCTGGAAAAATACCGCAGCCGACTCTCATTTCTATACATTCTTTATAGATAGGTATCTCACTGCCCCGGATCACAAAAAGGTGGCGCAGCTGGTCTCAAACGCTCCCTGTGATGCCATTTATGTTATTGTCAATGTTGACAAATATGGTGGAGGCGGTATTTATAATTATTATGGCCTGGGTATGTCGGACAACAAATTTGAAGCTGAGGTCCTTGTACACGAATTCGGACACAGTTTTGCCGGACTTGGTGATGAATATTACGATTCTGAAGTCGCCTATGAAAATATGTATGATATGTCGGTTGAGCCTTGGGAGCCCAACCTGACCACAATGGCAAACTTCTCTACAAAATGGGCCTCTATGGTAGAGGAGGGTACTCCTCTGCCCACACCCAATGAAGAGGCATATAAAGGTGTCGTGGGAGCATTCGAAGGAGGAGGATACTCCGCAAAAGGGATCTTCAGGCCCTATTATGATTGTCGTATGAAAAGTAATACAGCTGAAGGTTTCTGCCCGGTGTGCAACGCTGCAATTCAAAGAATGATAGACTATTACTGCAAGTAGCCGATGATAATAGAGAGATACGACTATTTTCTTCTGGATCTCGACAGGACTCTCTGGGATTTTGACGCTAATGCCTTTGCAGCAATGCATATGCTGCTTGATAAATGGGATCTCCCGATAGGAGAGAGGGAGATTTTTTTCGAAAGATATGAAGTGATCAATCGTCGCCTCTGGGATGATTATGAGGCCGGAATGATTGCCAAAGAGTATCTGCGACGTGAGCGTTTCCATCAAACTTTGAAAGAGCATTACGGCATAGATGACCAAAATGCCGCTGAACAGATGGGTAAGGAGTACCTCGAGTTTATGGCTCTGGGTAATATTCTTATACCCGGAGCGCGAGAAGTCCTCGAGGCAATTTCCGCACGTGGCGGTAAGATGGCTATTGTCTCTAACGGCTTCAAAGAGGTGCAGTACCGCAAATTACGTGTTTCGAAAATAGATCATTTTTTCAGTGCAGTTATGATTTCGGAAGAGGTAGGAGTCCACAAACCGGACCCGCTCATTTTTCAAAAGGCACTTGAGGCCCTTTGTGGTCAAGGCGTGGAGATTGATGATAACATAAAATCCCGCACAATTATGGTAGGAGATGATTATCCTAATGATATCGAAGGTGCCATTAACTTTGGAATAGATAGCTTTTACTACAATCCTTCTAATAAAGAAAATCCCGGAAACGCCGTATGGCACTCCCGGGATCTGCTATCACTCTTGTCCAATTAGAGTTTACGCTTGATTTCGACTATGGTGTAGGCCTCGATGACATCACCTATTTTGACATCGTTGTATCCTTCAATGTTCAGACCGCAGTCAAATCCTGCAGCAACTTCCTTGACATCATCTTTAAATCGCTTGAGCGAACCAAGTTTGCCGGTATAGATCACAATGCCGTCTCGGATTACTCTTACCTTGGCTGTGCGTGTCAATTTACCCTCCTTTACCATACAACCGGCAATGGTACCGACTCTGGAAATTTTGAAAATCTCGCGCACCTCCGCAGTGGCAGTGACTTCTTCTTTCTCCAAGGGGGCGAGCATACCTTCGATACTGCTCTTAACCTCTTCGATAGCATCGTAAATTACTGAGTAGATACGTATTTCTATACTCTCACTTTCAGCCAGTCTGCGCGCTTCCATCGAAGGACGAACCTGGAATCCGATAATTATCGCGTTAGATGCTGAAGCAAGCATTACGTCGTTCTCCGAGATAGCGCCAACAGCTTTGTGGATTACCTTGACCTGAACCTCTTCTGTAGAGAGTTTGATTAGGGAGTCTGCAAGAGCCTCCACGGATCCGTCCACATCAGCCTTTACGATAATATTGAGCTCCTTGAAATTGCCCAGCGCGATACGACGTCCGATCTCCTCGAGAGTAATGTGAGGTTGGGTATGGATGCCCTGGATACGTATCAACTGTTCTCTCTTATTTGCAATATCGCGTGCTTCCTTCTCATCTTCGAGAACGTTGAGGGTGTCACCTGCGGTGGGGGCTCCGTTGAGACCTAACACTGATACGGGTGTTGAGGGACCCGCTTCAGTAATTTGCTGTCCACGCTCATTGAACATGGCTTTTACACGGCCGGTGTAACATCCTGCGAGCATTACATCACCGAGTCTCAACGTACCTGACTCAATGAGCACTGTGGCGAGATAACCGCGTCCCCTGTCGAGTGAAGACTCGATGACGCTGCCAACGGCACGCTTATCGGGGTTGGCCTTCAATTCCAGCAGGTCTGCCTCGAGTAGCACTTTCTCAAGTAGTTCCTTGATGTTAATACCTTTCTTGGCCGAGATTTCCTGGCATTGATATTTGCCACCCCAATCCTCTACGAGGATATTCATATTTGCGAGCTGCTCTTTGATTTTTTCGGGATTTGCTCCCTGTTTGTCAATTTTATTGATTGCAAATACCATCGGTACACCCGCTGCTTGCGCGTGACTGATGGCTTCGACTGTCTGGGGCATTATAGCATCGTCAGCGGCAACGATAATGATGGCAACGTCTGTGACCTTGGCTCCACGTGCACGCATGGCGGTAAATGCCTCGTGACCCGGAGTATCAAGGAATGTAATACGTCTGCCCGAAGGGAGTTGCACATTGTAAGCACCGATGTGCTGGGTAATTCCGCCTGCCTCACCGGCAATCACATTTGCCTTGCGGATATAGTCAAGCAGCGAAGTCTTTCCGTGGTCCACGTGGCCCATAACTGTAACGATAGGCGGACGTTCAACCATATCTTCCTCTTTATCTTTCTCCTGCTCGATGGCACCCTGGGTTTCCACGGTTACAAACTCTATTTCGTATCCGAACTCCTCTGCTACAAGCACTAGTGTCTCTGCGTCAAGACGCTGGTTGATGGAAACCATCATTCCCAGGTTCATACAGGCCTCTATAACCTTGGTTACCGGAGTATTGTTCATTAAGATTGCAAGCTCGTTTGCTGTAACAAACTCGGTCACCTTGAGAATATTACTGGAAAGTTCCTGAAGGATCTGTTCTTCCTGTGCTTTTTGAGAAATTATTTCCCTTTTTTCGCGGCGACGTCTTGATCCTCTTGTTTTTCCCCTGCCCTCGGTCATGCGGGCGTAGGTCTCTTTGATCTGCTTTTGTACCTCATCCTCATCAATTTCGGGACGTACTGATTTGAAACGATCTTTCTTGCTGTATTTACCTCTGCCTCCGCTTTGGGAGTCCTTTTGTTTTTTGTGTTCTTGATGTGCTTTAGTGACATCTACCCTTTTGCTGTTTTGGATGCGTTCTCTCTTGCCTTTGCTTCTCCTCTCAGTTTGCGGCTCACTATTGTCGTCGCTCTTAGGTTTTTCCTTTTTTTCAAATTGGGAAATATCAACCTTGCCAACCACTGTCAGACCGGGTAGCTTCCGCTCTGTGTGCCTTATATCTGTTTTCCTCTTTGGCTTTTCTTCCTTTGTGGGAGCAACGCTCTTTTTTGCGGGAGCTTTTTTCTTCGTTTCAGGCTCAACAGGTGTTGCAGGTGCCTTTTCAGGCTCTGCTTTCGGAGTTTCTACCTTTTCCTGTTTTGGTTTGGCTTTAGCTTTGGCTTTTGGTTTTATCTCATCGAGATCAATCTTTCCTACGACCTTGATCTTCGGGGTTTCCGGCTTAATCACGGTAACTGTCTCTTCGGGTACAGGCTCGGGAGTTTTTACCTGTTTATCCGGACTTGACAGAACTTTGCTGGTTATTATGACCTCCTTGACAGGCTCTTCCTCTTCCTGTTCCTTACGGTGATCCATCCGCGTCATTTGCCTTACTTTCTTTGCTGCCTCCACTGCGTCCTCCTTAATAGCCTTATCCCGTCCGAATTTTTCCGCAACTATATCGTAGATATCCTGCGAAATTTTGGACGCGATGGTCAGGTCGCTTCCATGTCCTTTCTCTTCAAGAAAGTCAAGCAATGTGCCCGTAGAAATATTAAAGGCCGTCGCTACCTGTTTTATCCTGTATTGTTTCTGATCTGACATATATTTTCTCCCGATATTATTAATTGTTAAAACTACTCTTCAAATTCTGCTCTGAGGATTTTTTGTACCTCGATTGCGGTCTCCTCTTCGAGGTCTGCCCTCTGTACGATATCTTCCACTGAAAGTGCCAGAACACTCTTGGCAGTGTCGCATCCGATTTTCTGCAGTTGCTCTATAATCCACATATCAATCTCGTCGCTGAACTCTGTGAGCAATACATCCTCTTCAGGTTCAAGGCCGTCATCATCGCGGTAAATCTCAAGTTTATAGCCTACAAGTTCACCTGCAAGGTTAATGTTGCTGCCGCCTTTACCAACAGCAAGGGAAACCTCGGAGGGTTTGAGATAGACATTCACTTGTTTTGCCTCTTCGTTGAAGGTCATTGAAGAGATTTTTGCCGGACTGAGAGCTCTGGTGATGAGCAGTGACTTGTTGTTTGTCCAGGGGATAACGTCTATATTTTCGTTGCGTAATTCGCGGACAATGCTGTGTATACGGCTACCCCTCACACCCACGCAGGCTCCTACCGGATCAATTCGCTCATCATATGACTCTACTGCAACTTTAGCTCTTTCACCGGGTATTCTGACGATTTTCTTAATGGTGATCAGACCTTCAAAAATCTCAGCAACTTCCTGCTCAAAAAGTCTTGCGAGGAAGTCCGTAGATGTACGAGAGAGGATAATCACCGGCGTGTTGCTGTTATTGAATTTAACCTCTTTGATAATGGTCCTAACAGTATCCCCTTTCCTGAAAAAATCACCGGGAATCTGTTCCTCTTTAGGAAGAATCAGATCGTTGCCTTCATCGTCCCTAAGTACAACCTCTCGCTTCCATACCTGGTAAACTTCACCTACAAAAAGATCTCCTACCTTATTGCGATACTTGTTGTAGAGGTTCGCCTTCTCAATATCCATAATGCGTCCGGAAAGACTCTGCCTGAGGTTGAGAATGCCCCTGCGGCCGAAATCAGCGAGTTTGATCTCCACCGAACACTCTTCTCCCAGGTCATATTCGTCAATCTTGTTGGCATCCTCGAAAGAAATCTCTGTCATGGGATCGGTAACCTCTTCCACTACTTCTCTGTTCCAGAAAATCTGGAGGTCGCCCTTGTCAATATTGATGATGATGTCGAAGTCACTATTTTCGCTATACATCTTTTTGAGCTGTGAGAGAAATACCTCTTCGAGCACTCCCATCATGGTGGCCCTGTCTATGTTTTTCTGATCTTTGAATTCAGCAAATGTGCTGGCTAGGTTCAAACCTTCCATTTTGATTATTATTTTTATCTAATTTTTATACTTTTCAAATTTAATAACGGGTTTTGCCGATTTGATTTGGTCAAAAGTGTATTCTTCGACAACCTCCCTGATCAATTTCTTTTTCTGTCCTTCCACCTTTTCGGAAACTTTGGTAACAAACGTAATACCCTCTTCAGAAACAGCTGCCAGAACGCCTTTAATATGCCCTCCGCTTTTGAGTTTAAGTTCAATTTCGGAACCAAGTGCTTTGCGATACTGACGTAGTACCTTGAAAGGCGTTGAGAGGCCTGCAGAACCTACTGTAAGCGAAAAATCCTCCTTGTCCCTGTCAAGTTTGGATTCTACAAAACGGCTGATATTTACGCAGTCGTCCAAAGAAAGAGAGCCTTTGTCGATCTCAATGACAATCTCAATATCATTCTCCCTACTTATCCTGACATCCACCAAAAACAGGTCACTTCTTTGTGCGAGAAACTCTGCTAATATCTCTTCTATCTTCTCTTTTTGTATCATCCTTAGGATAATTTTAAAAAATAAGGGGACTACACGTCCCCTATCTCTTTCACTATATCGCCGGCAAAGTTAGCAATTCTATATTAAACGGCAAATTTTTATTATCTTTTTGGCATATTTTATGAATGATTAGAAAAGATTACAGATGAAAAATAATAATATATGGATATTACTGCACAAAAGATAGCAGAACACCTGGGGGGAGAGATAGTTGGGGATCCGCAAGTTAGGGTGTCTGCTCCTGCCAGAATAGAGCAGGGACGTCCGGGTACCATCTGCTTTTTTGCAAACCCAAAGTACGAACATTACGTCTATACGACAAAAGCCTCAATTCTGCTGATCAACAAATCATTCGAGCCCAGTCGGGAGATTCCTGCCACTCTTATCAAGGTTGAAAACGCTTATGAGTCCGTTGCGGTTCTTCTTGAGCTCTTCAACACTCTAAAGAAAAGCCGTCCAAGGAGTAACCGCCTTTTTGTTTGTCGCCCATTTTCCTCTAAAATAGGACGCGGCACTTTTGTGGGGCGTGGCACTTTTGTCGGCAAAAAAGTAACAATCGGTAAAAATTGTCACATCTATCCGCAGGTCTATATCGGTAACGGAGTTACAATCGGTGACAACACCACTATTTATCCGGGCGTACGCATTTATCATGATTGTGTAGTCGGAAGTGATGTGATTATCCACGCAAATGCGGTTATTGGTGCTGACGGATTCGGTTTTGCTCCCCGCGAAGACGGCTCTTACCGCAAGATCCCCCAAACCGGAAATGTCATCATAGAGGATGACGTGGAGATAGGTGTAGGAACGGCAGTAGACAGGGCTACAATGGGCTCCACTATTATCAGGAGAGGAGTCAAGCTTGACAATTTATGTCAGATTGGACATAATGTGGAGGTAGGCGAAAATACCGTCATGGCAGGTCTGAGTGGTATTGCCGGCTCAGCAAAAGTAGGTAAAGGATGTGTCATTGCAGGTCAGAGTGGCATTGCCGGTCACATTACTATTGCAGATAAGACAACTCTGGCAGCTCAGAGCGGTATTATAGGCAATGTCAGAAAGGAGGGTGAAGCTCTTATGGGCTCTCCTGCTATAAGTTACAGAGATTATATGAGGGCTTATGCCTTGTTCAAAGCCAGTGCGAGGAAATGAAGGAGAGACAGAAGACAGTAAAAAAGAGTTATACCTTTGAAGGGAAAGGGTTGCATACCGGTCTTCATTGTAAGATGACAATCCTTCCGGCACCGGCGGATCACGGTATAGTTTTTAAAAGAAAAGATATCGGCGAAGAGGCTCTTGTAGAGGCATCCTGGTCCAATATTGCAGGCACTGCCAGAAGTACGGCCATTTGTAAGGACGGGATTGATGTAGTGACTATAGAGCATCTTCTTGCGACATTTTACGGACTCGGGATAGATAATGCCCTGGTAGAAATCGACAGTACGGAGTTGCCAATTCTGGATGGTAGCGCAAGACCCTATGCGGAGGCCTTTCTCGCAGACGGTCTTCATTTATATGATGCTCCAAGAAGATACCTTGAGATAAGGGAACCGTTTTCATTCGAGGATACTGAGTCAGGCTCTTCTCTCCAGGTGCTTCCGGCAGACAACTTCAGTGCTGAGGTGGAGATTGACTATGGCTCTAAAGTATTGGGAGTTCAGAAGGCACAATTTTCCGAAGGTGATGATTTTGCTTCTGCAATAGCCCCCTGCCGTACATTCTGCTTTATCCACGAACTGGAATTCCTTCTCAACCACAATCTTATAAAAGGTGGGGATATGGATAACGCCATAGTGATCGTGGAAAATGATGTCGACGAAAAGACTCTCAGTCGCTTGAAGAAAATTTTTAATGTAGAGAATCTTGATAGGGCGCCGGAGGGATATCTCAACAATCTGACCCTCCATTTTGAGAACGAATGTGCCCGTCACAAACTCCTCGATCTTATAGGGGATTTCGCCCTTGCGGGACATCCTCTCAAAGCCAGAATAATTGCCCGTAAACCCGGTCATGCAATAAACACCGCTGCGCTTAAAACCATGTTTCAAAAAAATAACATTATACCATTATGATCAACAACAATAAATATCCCGGTGCCTATGTTCATCCTGATGCCAAAATAGGCAGAAATGTAGAGATAGGACCATTCAGTTATATAGCTGGAAATGTAGAGATCGGAGATGGGTGCCACATAGGGCCCAACGCCGTAATTCTAGATTATGTAAAAATGGGTGATAATTGCAAAGTTTTCGCAGGTGCCGTAGTTGGTGCCGAGCCTCAGGATCTCAAGTTCAGGGGAGAGGAGAGCCATGTGATTATCGGTAACAATACCACAATCAGAGAGTGTGCTACTATCAATCGCGGTACGGCTGCCAGCGGTAGATACGCTACCATAATAGGTGACAACTGCCTTGTAATGTCCTATGTCCATATTGCACACGACTGCCGTATAGGCAACAACTGTATTTTCTCGAGCTATGTGGGTATGGCTGGAGAGACCGATGTCGATGATTGGGCAATTATAGGCGGGGGTACGCTCATCCACCAGTTCTCCCATATCGGGGCCCATGTGATGATAGGTGGCGGTACAGGAGTGGTGAAGGATGTGCCTCCCTATATACTTGCTGCACGCAATCCTATCAATTTCGAAGGCATTAATATCGTAGGTTTGCGCCGCCGCGGTTTCACTCACGATGAGATTGACGAAATCCGTGAGATTTACAGAGTAATATATGATTCGGGGATGAATGTATCTAATGCCATTTCCAGAGTAAAATCGGCCTTCTCAGACACAGAAGTCAGAAAGGTGATTTTGGATTTCATATCCAACTCCAAGAGGGGTATCGTCAAGAAAGGCGCCAGCGATTCTCTCGATGATTAGATCTGAACAATCAATACTGACTACCGCATACTTCCCTCCTGTGGAATATTTTTTTGCGATTGCAGGTAGCAGAAAGGTGTTGATCGAGCAGTGTGAAGTCTATCAGAAGCAATCCTACCGAAATCGTTGCAATATTTGTTCGGCAGCAGGCAAGGAGTCTCTTTCCATACCGATACTCAAGGAGGCCTATCAAAAGGTGCCTATTCGCGATGTTCGGATAGATTATGGCAGACCCTGGCTTCAGCAGCATAAGAGGGCTATTATATCGGCTTACAACTCATCTCCTTTTTTTGAGTATTATATGGATGATCTCTTTCCGATCCTTGACCGGAAAGAAACATTTCTTTTCGATCTTAATCTGCTTTTGCTGGAGAAGTGTCTCGAATTGACCGGTATAAAGGC
Source organism: Bacteroidales bacterium (assembly GCA_033811195.1). Taxonomy (GTDB): domain Bacteria; phylum Bacteroidota; class Bacteroidia; order Bacteroidales; family UBA932; genus Cacconaster. Next base: position 76,029 of record JAPXOZ010000007.1, read on the forward strand.
AGCGATTGAGTTCACCTCGGAGTACCATAAAGAGTATCCTGAAGGAGATTTCCGTACTATTATACAGCCAAAGTACCGCGGAGAAAACCTGCTTGTCAGATATAAAAAGGAGAAGACCTGGACTCAGGTCTTCTCCGATAGATTTGGTTTCATCGGGAACCTCTCTATTATCGACCTTTTGTCAAATGAGGGCCCCAACGCCATCTCCTATATTCTTTAGAATTTAAATCCGAATGTAAACAGGAGTTTACCTCTGCTAAAGGTGTATGTGCCTTCAGGGGCTTCAATCCCGCTATAGTCATTGTAGAGGGTAAAGTTTTCAGAATTGTTGAGGCTTCTCCGATATGCTATATCAAGAGTAGTCCTTCCTTGACCGAATTTAAATCCGATACCTCCGGAAATGTATTGCTGAGCATCATAAAACTCGGGATCGGGTGAGCTATAATAATTGTACCCAAGCCTGACAGCCATAAATTTCAGAGGCCACACTTCTGTTCCAAGTCTTAGTATATCACTCCTTTTGAAGTATCTCGTAATCTCATTGTTCTCTTCAGAGAATACATCTTTATTGCCGCTGTTGTCAGCCATCGCTATTTTTGAGTAGTTAACGCTTTCGTAGTCGGCGCTTATAAGAGCCCTATCACCAAAAGTGAATGCAGCCCCTACGCTCCATCTCATGGGAGTTTTTATCTGATAGTTATATGATCCTACAGGGGAATCCACATCGTAGTAATTGCCATTTACGAAGGATGAGGTCATATTTCTCTGCCAGTTGTCTGTCATGTCATACCATGTAGGTGAGGTAAATGTGGCGCCAATACGAAGACCTGGTATAGGAGTAATAATAGCTCCAACCTGGAAGTTGACACCGGAGCCGTTTGAACGCTGCCAGTAGGTCGAGGTCATTGACTCAAATCCATCCTGAAAATTTCTAGTATTAATAGCAGTTTCACCGTATCTCTCGTTCAATTCGTATGTAAGACTCAGAAGGTTGAGGTTCGCACCGAAATAGAAGAAATCTGAAACATTGGCTCCGAAGTTGAAGGAAAATGCATTTGTACCACCATGTATTTTGCGGTAATAGCTCTGCTCAAGTTCGCCACCCACTTCAATAATGCTGCCATCATAGATATTTTCTGTAGAACCGATATAGTCGTAATCTGAATCGGGAGTATTGGCCAATAGGTATGTTTCCCATGCCAGAACTTCAGGCCATGAGAGGTTGTTGTTGTAGAATGCATTATATGACTCCGTACTCTCAAGCGCATTCACATGAACTCCGGAGAGGCCGGAAGCAATGGAGCCCAGAAGTGTTGACTTGTCAGTAGTACCGTTAGCGGCCATTATGGAGTTGAAACTATTGGTACGGTTGAGTGTAATTCCGAAGTTGTAGTTGAGAATTCCCGAGTAATTGCCTGTATCAAATGCCATGACGAACCCTAGGTTTGACATGGCCATCCTTGTGAAGGAGTCTTTGGAAACACTATTCAAGTATTCAGCTTCTCCATTGCTTGTAATAAATGAGGGAGAGATAGAGATCTGAGAATATCGGTATATAGCACTGGAGGCCGGGTTAATGACTATCGCCCCCAAATCACCTCCCAGAGCTGTGAAAGCGTTGCCCATGGCAAGTGTACGTGCCGTACCCTCATAGTGTTGCTGGGAGAAGGTCAGAGCCTCTCCTGCGGTCTGAGCACTAAGTCCTGTTGTCAGCAGGATAGAAAACAATATGGTTGTAATCTTTTTCATTGTCTGTTCACATTTTGATTTTTGAATTATCTCCTGCCGCCGGTACCTCCACCGCTACTTCCGCTACTACCACTATATCCTCCACCGCCACTATATCCTCCACCACCGCTACTGTAGCTTCCGGACGAACTCCTGCTGCTACCTGAACTGTAGCTGCCTGAAGAACTTCTGCTGCCGCCTGTGCTGTAGCTGCCTGAAGAACTCCTGCTACTGCCTGTGCTGTAACTTTCGGAGTTGCGTGAGGAACGTGTAGTGCCGGTACTTACGCTACCCGAACTGCGTGTGGTGCTGCCGGAACTACGTTGGTAGATGGTGCCGCTTCTTGACGCAGAACTACTGCGTGAGCCCGTATATACTCCGCCAGAATTGTAGCTGTCAGTGTTTCTGCCTTCGCTCCTCCTGGTGTAGATGGAGCTACCGGATGCTGTTGTGCGCGGAGTGTTGCGGAAACTCTGGCCGTCAGCGGCAGAACGTTTGCCATAAGCCACATCCTTATAATGGTCGTTAGGATGTCCGGGTCCTGGATAGTATCCGTAGTAATACCGTGGATACCAATAGTTGTAGTACCAGCCAAATCCTCCATGTCCGTAGTACCAGGGATCGTACCAACCGGTGTACCATGGATCATACCAGCCGGTATACCAGGGATCATACCAGCCGGTATACCAGGGACTATACCACCCATAGTACCATGAGTGATAAGGGTAACCGAAATAGGGATATCTGTATGAACCCCACCAGGGATTGTACCAGGGGGAGCTCCAAACACCGTAATCAACGTAGAAGGTGTAGGTAGGACTGTCAAATTTTCTCAATCTTTCTGCATAAGATGTGCCCTCCTCCATTAGGTAGTAGTTACCTTCTTCGTCCTCCAGAATATATGATTGCGGTTTCTTTATAGATTCATGCAACTCTTTGTTGGATGCAACCATCGCAGCCCTCGACTCGCGTGTAGGCCTGTAGTATATGCCGTCATCAAATGATGCGGAAGAATAATAACTTGTGGTACCACAAGAGCTTATCACCACTGTAACGGCTATAAGAAACAGATAGAGAACTTTGTTTTTCATTTTTACCTCCTGTGTTAGATAATTTTGTACTTTTGCAGTCACATTTCATTACAAATATATCAATTTTTATACCAAATACAACAAAAAATGGCAAAAGAAGTAACAAATAGAGAAGAAAATTACTCCCAGTGGTACAACAATCTCGTATTAAAGGCGGATCTGGCTGAACAATCGGCAGTTAGAGGATGTATGGTGATCAAACCTTACGGATATGCCATCTGGGAAAAGATGCAAAACCAGCTTGACAAAATGTTCAAAGAGACAGGCCACGTTAATGCTTATTTTCCTCTCTTCATACCCAAATCATTCCTCAGCAGGGAAGCAGAACACGTAGCAGGGTTTGCAAAAGAGTGTGCTGTGGTAACTCACCACCGTCTGATGGCTGATCCAGACGGCTCCGGTCTTGTGGTCGATCCTTCTGCAAAACTCGAAGAGGAACTTGTGGTTCGCCCTACATCTGAAACAATCATATGGAATTCCTATAAAAACTGGATCCAATCTTGGAGAGATCTTCCCATCCTTTGCAATCAGTGGGCCAATGTGGTACGCTGGGAGATGCGTACCCGCTTATTTCTCCGCACTGCGGAATTTCTATGGCAGGAGGGTCACACCGCCCATGCTACAGAGCAGGAGGCGATAGAGGAGACACGGCTAATAGTAGACATATATGCGCGGTTTGCACGCGAATATATGGCTATGCCCGTTGTTGTAGGTCGCAAAAGTGAGTCGGAGCGCTTTGCCGGTGCTGTCGATACTCTTTGTATCGAAGCTCTTATGCAGGATGGTAAAGCTTTGCAGGCGGGTACATCTCATTTTCTTGGTCAAAACTTCGCCAAGGCCTTCGATGTTCAGTTTGCTAATAAAGACGGAGGTCTTGATTATGTATGGGCCACCTCTTGGGGTGTCTCCACTCGTTTGATGGGAGCGCTGATTATGACTCATAGCGATAATCATGGTCTAATATTGCCTCCGAAGTTGGCGCCGTATCATGTTGTGATGGTACCTATTTTCAAGACTGAAGAGGAGCATGGTCAGTTGCTGGATAGGATGTATGAGCTCAAAAAAGAGCTTGAGGCAGCGGGATTATCGGTAAAGGTGGATGACAGAGACAATCTACGTCCCGGATTTAAGTTCGCGGAGTGGGAACTCAAAGGAGTGCCTGTACGTATTGTAATCGGTCCTAGAGATTTGGCAGCTGGAGTTGTGGAGTTGGCTCGTCGTGATACTCTCACCAAAAAGTCTGTTCCTCAAGAGGGCCTTGTAGAGCGTATAACCTCATTGATGGATACTATCCAGGAGAATATTTATTCCAGAGCACTCAAATTCCGTGAGGATAATACCATTAAGGTAGATAGTTGGGAGGAGTTTAAGGAGAGGATAGAAGAGGGAGGATTTCTACTGTGCCATTGGGACGGCACTGCTGAGACCGAGGCTAAAATAAAGGAGGAGACTAAAGCCACTATTCGCTGTATTCCTTTGGATTCATTCGTTTGTAAGGAAAATGGTAAGTGCATCTATTCCGGTAAACCTTCCTCTGAACGGGTAATTTTTGCGAGAGCGTATTAATTTTGGTACATTGTCAAAATGAAATATTATATGAAACGATCTATCGCATTTCTTCTTTGTTTGTGTTTGGGAACCTCACTCTTGGCACAGGAAGCAGCTCCTGCCGATACCACTGTTGCTCCGGCAGATACGGTTGTGGCTTCCAAGCCCCAATACTGGACCAAAAGCCTCACCACACAGATCGGTTTTTCACAACTTTCACTCACTAACTGGGCAACAGGAGGCTACGGTTCAATTTCACTCAACACCTTCGCCGGTGCAAATGCCAATTACAAGCGTGAAAAACTCATATGGGACAATCAGCTCCAGGTCGGCTATGGTTTCATACAATCCTTTGAAGATGGCTACAAGAAGAGTGATGACCGCTTTCTATTGGATAGTAAAGTAGGCTACAAAGCAGTTGAGACCCTATATATATCCGCTCTATTTAATCTGAGAACCCAATTTGCCCAGGGTCACGAGAAGGGCAATCTTGTATCGGATTTTTTCACCCCAGCCTATTTGTCTCTCGGCTTTGGTGTAGATTATAAGCCCTTCGATAATTTCTCCATCAATATATCACCTCTCACAGGAAAGACGGTGATGGTAAAGAATCCGGAACTCCGCACAAAATATGGTAATGCTGAGGATCAATTTTGCAGATTTGAACTCGGTGCTCAGATTAAGGTTGATGGAAAGATAGAGGTTGAAAATTTTAAAGTAGCTACTGCTCTCACACTCTTTTCGGACTATCTGAACAAACCCCAGAATGTAAAAGTTTTTTGGGATGTAAATGCGGATGCTAAAATTACCAAGTTTTTCTCCGTAACCCTCAGGACTAACCTGATCTATGATGACACTATCAAGTTTCTCGATAAAAAAGACAAACAGGGCAACCTGATCCTTGATGATGATGGGAAGCCCATTAAAGTCCCAGGAGTGCAGTTTAAGGAGCTTTTTAGCATTGGATTATCTTACACTTTTGGAAATAAATAATAATGTGTTGTGCAGGAGCATTTTGATATAGAATTGCGTTCTCTTATTGCCGGCGTTGACAACCCATCGATCCTGGTTGGAGTCAGCGGAGGAATGGATTCTATGTGTATGGCTAACCTGTTTCTCAATACAACCATACCCTGCACATTTAGGATTGCGCACGTCAATTTTTCCCTTAGAGGGGCTGAGAGCGATAAAGATGAAGAGATGGTGCGTGAATGGTCTGAAAAACACGGAATCCCTTTTTACACAACAAAGGTTGATGCCCTCAAGTTTGCACAGGAGCAATCGATCTCCACGCAGATGGCTGCACGTGACCTCAGATATGGTTGGTTTTTCTCCCTGCTGGAGGAGCACTCAATGGATTTTCTTGCCATTTCGCACAACCTGAATGACAGTGTAGAGACCCTGATGATCAATCTTCTCAGAGGTACGGGCCTTCGTGGACTTTCGGGTATCCGACGCTCCAACGGGCCCATAATCCGTCCATTGCTTTCCGTCACGAGACATGATATCAGCGATTATGTGGCTTCGCACAATGTTCCATACCGGGAGGATTCTACAAATAAAGAATCACACTACCATCGCAACAGAATCCGTAACGAAGTCTTTCCACAATTTGAAATAATCAACCCCTCTTTCCTCCAGACTATCGGCACATCGATGGTTCGTTTCTCCGAGATATCGGATCTCCTCGAGGAGCTATACAACTCCAGAAAAGGGACTCTCTACCGTATGGAAGGTGGAGTGCTGCAGATTGACATCAAGGCACTAAAGGCTGAAAAGAGCATTAACTGGTGGCTCTTTACTATTCTGGATGGCTTTGGGTTTAATGATGCCCAGATAGCTCAGATAGCTGATACCCTCAAGGGTCAGAGCGGCAAAACATTTTTCTCTCCTACTCACATTCTCATCAAAGATAGGCAGTATCTCAAGGTCTATCCCGGAGATCAGGATTATGATGACCTTAAGGTCTCTATAAAAGTCTTCACCAAACCGGCAGGATTCGACCCCAAAAAAGCCCCTGAGGGCACTCTCTACGTGGATGGCAGACGACTTAAATTTCCACTGAGATGCCGCAGATGGAAGCCTGCGGACCGCTTCAGACCTTTCGGTATGAAGGGTTTTAAAAAGCTTAGTGATTTTTTTATTGACCTTAAGCTTGATGTGGAGGAAAAGAAGCGTCAGATAGTCGTTACCACTGTAGATAAAAAAGGGGTGGAGCAGATTGTCTGCATTGTGGGTAAAAGAATTGATGACCGCTGGAAGATCACAGCGGCCACCAAGCAGGTTGTTTCGATCACCAAGGTGTGATCATTCTGTCTATTCTATCTATCTTCCTTATCTTATATCATAGATTATGGGCAGACGAGCAAAATTAACTGCTCCGGTCTCCTCTTTCAGACGTGAATAACTTCTTTCTATGTATGCGAAAGGATCAGCTAATGTGCTGATATCCGCACCTGTCTTTGAGAGGGATTCCATGAATTTTTCCAGAGTAGACTTGACTTGAGGATATTCTACAAGTCGATATTTTGAGAGGCCTGCCATTTCAGCTGCATAGGAGATGGCGTCAACCAGGCCACCTTCCATGTCTGCAAGCCCAATATCCAGTGCATCACTGCCGGCCCATACTCTACCTTGTCCAATTATATCAACCTGTTCGGTTGTCATATTCCTGCCTTCTGATACGATCGCTGTAAAATCGTTATAGATTTTATCCACTGTCCTTTGCATATAAGCTATTTCAGCATTGTCAAGGGCGCGCATACCCCTCAATGCATCACTGTGTTTGTTGGTGGTGATAGCTACAGAACGGAGGTGGAGATGTTTTTCCATCGTCTTCCTGAGGTTGGGTACGAGTGAAAATACTCCGATGGAGCCGGTAAGGGTTGATTTGTTGGTAAATATCTTGTCAGCTTTGGCTGAAATCCAATATCCGCCGGATGCAGCATAGTCACCGTAACTTGCAATCACCGGTTTTACCTCTTTCAGCAGAGATATTTCACGGTTGATCATTTCTGAGGCGAGTGCGCTACCTCCAGGAGAGTTTACCCTGAATACTACAGCTTTGATGGTAGAGTCTTTTCTCACTTTTTCAAGGGTTTTGGAGAGTTTTATGCCGGATATTACCCTGTCACTTCCCTCTACCATGATTTCTCCGTTAGCATAGACTACCGCAATTTTCTCTTTGGCTCGGAGTTCGGGTTTTACACGAGCTGCAGCATATTTGGTGATGGGTGTAAATTTGAGATCTTTGGATTCCGTAACCCCGAAAAGAGAACAAATATACTCTTCTACCTGGTCTCTATACCACAACTCATCCACAAGACCCTTTTCAAGGGTACTTGGGGCATCCTGGATCTCAAGATTGTTAATCCAAAAGTTAAACTGCTCCGAATTAAAATCCCTCGATTCTGCAATCTCATCACACCAGCCATTCCAGATGGAGTTGAGCATTGATTTGTTTTGTTCCAGATTTTCTGGACTAATATCATTTTGTATAAATTGCTCAGCAGCGGTTTTGTATTTGCCATGTCTGATGAGTTGCATCTCCACTCCAATACGGTCTAATAAGTCTTTGAAAAATATCATATTTGAACTCAATCCGAGGATGAACACATTACCATAGGGATTGAGGATCACTTTGTCCGAGACAGAAGCGAGGTAGTAGTTAGTGTTTTCGAACTCCGAGGAGTAAGAGATTATCGCCTTGCCTGATGCACGGAACCGCTTGAGAGCATCCCTGATCTCTTCCATCTGAGTAATGCCCATGTTGAGAGTTTCGGGAGTCATATATATGAACTTTATGCCGGGATCTTCAGCTGCAACGTCGATTGCTTTGACAAAGGAATAGAGCGACATACTTCCGGTCACATTGACATTACCTGTAAGAAGGTTAACAGCGAGCTTATCGCCCTTCTGTTCAGTAATGGGAGTCTTGAAATCCAGAAACAGTATACTCTCTTTTGCAATTACCGGTTCTTCGGAAGAGCCGAGTGATGCGATCCCCACGAGTAGACCGATTGCGATGAATCCGAATATTAAAAATGCGAGGATAGTACCCAAGAATGAGCCCAATAGTACTTTAAGAAAATCTTTCATATTTGTGAACCTTTGATTTAACAATTAATATTTTGCAAAGATACATATTATTTTTACTTTTGCCCTGGTGAAAAAACTCATAAAAAATCTATTTTTTGCCCTTCTCACGATAACCTACATTATAGGATTCGTGGGCTTTGGAGTGCACGAATGTCGTACCGAGGGAACAATTGATTTGCTCCTAATGATGGGCGATGTTTCTTGCGAGTCTATTCACGATCATACCCACGATCATCAAGATTGTTCAAACAGTCATTGTGACTCCCATCCTTTTCATTATACAGGTTGCAGCGGAGAATGTTGCAGCACTGATGTGTATATAGTTACTTCCGAGCAGGATCGTCTGCAGGATGAAGATACAAGATTGTTTGCACAAATAATTGCTATTCCCCAGCTTTGTGATGATTTGACGGTTCTTTATTCCGATGAAGCCGCTTTCTCTTCAAGATATCTTACTCCGCCAAAGGTCGGACTTCTACTATCAGCCCTTTCTGTCTGGAGGTTGTGATTTGCAACTCTCAGGTGTTGTCGTGTGGTCATATTTGTGACCTCGCGCTTCCCCTCTATTTATGCAATTAAAAATCACAACTAATTCCAATCCAAAATAGAATAAAAAAGAGAACACATAATGAGAAAAGCATTATTATCAGCAATTTTCATCCTTTTTTTCACAACAATACCGGCGCAGGATTTCAAGGGTTCTGTTAATTATAGGAGAAGTGACGGTAAAATAGAGCCGCTTCCCTTTGCTCAGATCTATCTCATAGAAAACGCAAAACTTATAGAAACCGATGAGAACGGTCAATTTACCATTTACCTTGAGAAAAGGACCACAATGGTAGCCACTTATGTGGGTTATACAAAAGATACATTGATTGTAGATCCTGGCATACCTTCTGGAGAATTCTACCTGATGGGAGAAAATGAGGTGGATGAAGCTGTAGTGACCTCCAGACAGCTGACTAACACTCTTTCACGCATCAAACCGGTAAGAACTGAGGTAATCACTGCCGCAGGTCTCTGTAAAATGGCCTGTTGCAACCTTGCCGAGAGTTTCGAAAACTCTGCCAGTGTCACTGTGGGCTACTCGGATGCCATTACCGGAGCACGTCAGATCAAACTACTCGGTCTTGCGGGTACTTATACTCAGTTGCTGGATGAGAACAGACCGGTAATGAGAGGACTTGCATCCCCCTTCGGACTCACCTATGTTCCCGGCCAGTGGCTAGAGAGCATCCAGATTGCCAAAGGTCCCTCTTCGGTAATCAACGGGCTTGAGGCCATCACAGGACAGATCAATATGGAACACCGTAAACCCACAGATGAGGTTCCTTTCTTTCTGCAGCTATTTGGCAGCAGCCACGCTATGGCTGAGGCTAATATCGCCTCATCTCTCCAGCTCAACGAGAAGTGGAGTACAGTGATCCTTGCCCATGCTTCTTCAGTGCTCAAGAGCATTGACCACAATGATGACGGCTTTAGGGACGAACCTAAGGCTACCCAATTTAATCTCTCCAACAGATGGCTCTACTACGATCCAAGCGGTTTTCAGATGCGTTTTGGTATAAGAGCGTTGGCTGATGATCGACTTGGAGGACAAATGGGATTCGAGAGAGATCATGACCCTCTAACAAGTGATTTTTGGGGTTCGCGCATTAAGAACAAAGGCATCAACGGCTATCTGAAATTAGGTATTCCTCTCAACGAAGAGAATAGCCATAATATTGCAATTGTTGCTGATTATAATTACCACAAGCTTGGTTCCAGTTATGGATTGAAGAGATACGATGGTACTCAGAAGTCTATATTCTTCAACCTCATCTATCAAAATCAACTCAACGAACATCATCGTGTCTCATTCGGACTTTCGGGGCAGGATGATGACTTCCGGGAAGATGTGGAAGATCACAGGACATATATATTTACTCCCGTTCCTTCACCGGAACCCATCATTTATAAAATCCCTTTCAGCCGTAGAGAGAGATCGGTAGGCCTTTACGGTGAATACAATTATACTCTGGATGATAAGGTGACATTTGTGGGCAGCCTTAGAGGCGACTACAATAACATCCACGGTTTCCTTTTCGCCCCCAGGATAACACTAAAATATTCCTTTACAGATGATATTATCTTCAGACTTCTCGGTGGAAGAGGATTCAGGACCGCTAATATATTTGCGGACAACATCGGAATCTTTTCCACCGGCAGGATCATCAATGTGGAGGAGATACGTAGCGATCAACGTAATCTGCTCGAGGATGCCTGGACATATGGCGGCAATATCACATTCTACCTCCCTTTTGGGTATGAAAATAATACCTATCTCAGTTTTGACTATTTCAGAAACGATTTTCTCAAGCAGGTAATTGTAGATCAGGAGTTCGATATAATGCAGGCCCTTGTTTACAATCTTGACGGTAAGTCCTATACCAATACCTATCAGGTGGATTTCTCAGTGGATCCGATTGAGAGATTCAACATCGTCACCACATTCAGATACACTGACGCAAAGGTGACTCTGAGAGGACAGGGTCTTGTTGAAAGACCTCTTACAAGCCGTTTCAAGGCAGTTTTCAATGCTCAGTACGCTACCGCGATGAATAAATGGACCTTCGACTTTACCGCGCAGCTCAACGGCAGGACAAAACTTCCAAATTTCATGGCCGGTCAGGATAAGGTAATAGAGAAAGAGGGAGAATATTTCTCACCTATATATCCGATGTTCTTCGCTCAAATTACTCGCAAATTCAGAGGCATTGATCTATACGTTGGTGGTGAAAATCTCGGCAATTACCGCCAGCGCAATGCAATTCTCAATGCCGACAAGCCATTTTCGGAGGACTTCAATGCCAGTGCAATCTGGGGTCCACTCTCGGGTATAAAGATTTATGCAGGTCTTCGCCTCACAATATGGAAATAAGTTTTAATTTCGCACTTTAATATTTCAACAAATAAATTAATTTCTATGAAACAATTTGTAAAAATCCTCCTCGCAATTGCAATTGTGGCGCTCTTTTCACTTAATTCCGATGCCCAGAACAGTAAGAAGAAACAGGCCAATATTGCTGAAGTGACCTTCGTAAGCAGCATCGACTGTGCAGGTTGCGTTAAAAAAGTCGAGGGCAACATCCCCTATGAAAAAGGTGTAAAGGATCTAAAAGTCAATCTTGATGACCAGACCATCTACATCAAGTATGACGCTACCAAGACCGACAAGGAGAAACTTGCTGCAGCCATTGTTAAGCTAGGCTACACGGCCGAAGAAAAGGTGGTTGAAGAAGCGAAAAAATAATTTTCAGCCATGAAGATTTCATTAATTAAGGGAGTTGTCCTTATGACATTGTTATCATTTTTTGCATCATGCAATAATATGAAAAAAGAGGATTTTAAGGTATGGGCATGGCTTTCCGGAAGTACTACAATGAGCGATGAGCAGTTGGATCATTATTTCAGTGAAGCTTCACGTGCGGGCATAGATGCGATTCTTCTCGAGTGCCACGGTGGCAAGCCGGAGGTAATTGGAGATAGTGCCTCTTTCCGCGATGATGCTGCTATTCTCATTCTGGAGAATGCTATGGTATATGCGAAGAAATATAATATTGAGCTTCATGCCTGGATGTGGACCACAAACAGAGTGGAGCTAAGTCTCAGAAAAGCGCACCCTGAGTGGTATCAGGTAAATGCGCAGGGAGAGTCCTGTGCTGATATCAAGGTTTATAACAGGGAACACTACAGATTTCTATGTCCCACTCGTCCCGAAGTTACGGAGTATCTAAAGGAGAGGGTAAGAGAGATTGCACAGGTTGAGGGCCTGGCCGGTATACATATGGATTTTATCAGGTATCCCGATGCAATCCTTCCGTATGGGTTGCACGAGTCGAGGGGAGTGGTGCAGGATAAGGTCTATCCTCAGTGGGATTTCTGTTACTGTGATGAGTGTAGGGCAGCTTTTAAGGCGCAAACCGGCATTGACCCGCTGGATATCGAGGATCCTACCTCCGATGAGGCCTGGATGCAGTTCCGTTACGACCGTATGTCGGAGATGGCATCGGAGATCGCTGCAGAGATAAAGGCTTGTGGCAAAGTAGCTTCGGCGGCCGTATTTGCTTCTCCTTCCGAGTCCAAGAAGTTGGTGCGTCAGGATTGGGCCAATTTCCGTAATCTGGATTATATCTTCCCTATGATCTATCATAAGTTTTATAATGTGGAGGATAAGTGGGTTGAAACCGCTACCAGAGAGGGAGTTAAAGCGCTTCGTGCCGCAGACAACGATGCGGTACTCTGTTCCGGCCTATTTGTTGGTCATGTTCCGGCCAATAGGATAGAGGAGTTTATCGGCTACACCGAAAAAGGCGGTTCTGATGGAATCTGTTTTTTCTCGATGGAGAGTATGGTTAAACGTACTTTGTTTGTGGATTCTTTAAGGTCTGCGGTTAACAAAATCAGATTGTAAGATTAAAGAAAAAAGCAGTATATTTGTTGGTTATAAAATATACACTGACAGATACTGCTTTTTATGAAAAAACTCTATTTATCAGCGATTGTATTGCTTCTGGCGTCTACTGCCGGAGCACAATCTTGGGTGCGTATCAACCAGGTCGGCTATCTTCCCGATGACATAAAGGTTGCCGTACTCATTTCCACGGATGAGGCTTCATCCGAATTTGATGTTCGTGATGCTATTACGGATGAAATTGTTTTCAAGAGCAGCGGCCTTAAGGCTAATGCCTCTAAATGGGCTTTAAAAAGTGCCTTCAGACTTGATTTTTCACCGATCACCTCTGAGGGCTCATATTATATTACTACTAATGGAACCAAATCGCCTGTTTTCCGCATCGGTGTCGATGTTTACGACGGCATCGCCGATTATTTGCTGATCTATATGCGCCAGCAGCGTTGCGGAGACAATCCCTACAACGATACTCTCTGTCACCAGCATGATGGTTATATCATATATCATCCCACAAAGAGCGGCCAGAAAATAGATGTTACAGGTGGTTGGCATGATGCTACCGACTACCTTCAATATATGACCACCTCTTCCACTACTATATATCAGATGGCTTTCGCATACAAATATGCAAAGGATAAGAGCGTTTTTAAGGATCTCTATGATGCTCGTGGACGCAAAGGTCCAAACGGCATTCCCGATATACTTGATGAGGTGAAATGGGGTCTGGACTGGCTTGACAAAATGAACCCTGCTCCTAGGGAGATGTACTATCAGATTGCAGATGACCGAGACCACGCAGGTTTTCGTCTACCTCACCGTGATCAGGTGGACTACGGATATGGCCCTGGTATGGGCAGACCTGTCTACTTCGTGACCGGAGAGCCTCAGATTGCTCATAAAAAGGTTAACAGGACTACAGGAGTTTCCTCCGCTGCGGGCAAGTTTGCTTCCACATTCAGCCTCGGTGCCGATGTGATAAAGGAGTACTATCCCGAATTTGCGGCCAAAATTGAAGCAAAGGTAAAGGATGCATACGATTTTGCTCTTGAATTTCCCGGCAATACACAGACAGCTTGTGTGGTTTCTCCCTATTTCTATGAAGAGGATACCTGGGTGGATGATATTGAATTGGCGGCAGCCACCATTTATTCTATAAATGGAGAGGAGTACTGGAAAAAACAGGCAGCCTATTGGGGCGAACTGGAGCCGGTTTCACCCTGGATGGAACGCGGACGTGGTCCCGGCAAGGAATATCACCACTATCAGTGGTATCCCTTCATCAACCTGGGCCACTACCTTCTTGCCTCAAGCGATGACAAAGAGGTTAGCAGCGAATTTGCCGAATATATGAGACAGGGACTACAGTACCTCCGCGACAGGGCGGGCGATGAGCCATTTATGCACGGAGTGCCTTACCTATGGTGCTCCAACAACCTAACCTCCGCCGCAGTCACCCAAGCGCGTCTCTATGAAGAGGCGACAGGTGACACTCAGTTTAGGGAGATGGAGACAGCGCTCAGAGATTGGCTCCTTGGTTGCAACCCGTGGGGAACAACTATGATTTGCGGTTATCCCGAGGCACCGGTTGAGGGCTACGATTTCCCCTCTGACCCCCATTCATCCTATTTGCTGGTTAATGGCGACAATACTTACGGGGGATTGATTGATGGTCCTATCTACAATATTCTCTTCGAGGAAAGGGCCGGATTCTCACTAACTAAACCTGACGAGTTTGCTGTTTTTAATAAAGGAATTGCGGTATATCATGATGATATTGGAGACTATGCCTCCAATGAGCCCACTATGGATGGTACCGCAGGTCTCTCATATTACTTTGCATCGCTCGAAGGTCGCGGCAATGCTCTCAAAAGCGCTCCTGCAACACTTAAAGACCAGTATGGAGCAGTAGTAAGGGTTAATCCTCAGAGCAAAGAGATCTATTTGGTATTCACGGCAGACACTGAGTTCAACGGTGCTGAATCCATACTTAATACTCTCAAAAAGAACAAAATCAAAGCCGGCTTCTTCCTTACCGGAAATTGCCTCCGTAAATCCGAACACAAGGAAATCATTGAGCGCATTATTGCAGAGGGACATTATGTGGGCGGCCATTCCGATAACCATGTACTGATGGCAGATTGGGGTGCCGAGAGACCCACTCTGATGACTACTGATAGCATCGTTACTGACATTCGTCGCAATTTTGATGCACTTGCATCTTTCGGTATCGAGCCTAAGGATGCATTGTGGTATATTCCTGCATACGAGCACTACAATAGAGAAAATGTAGCCCTGCTTAATGCCTATGGAGTCAAAACCTTCAATTACACCCCTGGTACCTGCACACCCGCCGACTACACCACTCCAGACATGAAGAACTATAAATCCTCTCAGCAGCTGATTGATGGTCTCTATGCATTTGAAAAGGAGAATGGACTGGGTGGTGCCATCGTTCTGATTCATCCCGGTATCAGTAAAGAGCGTCTTGATCCTCTTTACGAGCGTCTCGGCGAGATTATAAAAACCTTGAAAAAGAAAGGATATACATTCGGAACATTTAACAACTAAAAATATATATGTACAAAATCGTCAAAAAGGAGTTTTTGACTCCGATAATCTGTCTGATGGATGTTGAGGCTCCAAGACTGGCTGCAGCAGCGCAGCCCGGACAATTTCTCATCGTCAGAGCCCGTGAGCAAGGCGAAAGAATTCCTCTCACCATTTGTGACTATGATAGGAAGAAAGGTACCGTTACCATCGTCACTCAGATTGTGGGTGCTTCAAGCCGTCTGATTTGTCATCTTGAAGAGGGTGACTGTTTCACAGATCTTGTGGGCCCTCTGGGTATACCCTCAGAGTTTGTAGAGTGGAAAGATGAGGAATTTTCCGGCAAAAAGTTCCTCTTCGTAGCGGGTGGACTTGGTACTGCTCCGGTTTATCCCCAGGTCAAATATCTACATTCCAAAGGAGCCTACGTCGATGTGATAATGGGTGCCAGAAGCCACGATTTACTTATTTTTGAAAAAGAGATGGGAGAGGTGTGTGACAATTTGTACATCTGTACCGACGATGGCTCAAAAGGCGCAAAAGGATTTGTGACCGATATGATCGATAGAGTTATGGCTGAGGGCAACACTTATGATCATGCTGTGGCCATAGGTCCTATGGTAATGATGAAATTCACCACTCTGACCATGAAGAAATATAATGTGCCATTGACTGTAAGTCTCAACACTATTATGGTGGATGGTACCGGAATGTGCGGTGCCTGCCGTGTGAGTGTCGGAGGTAAAACACGTTTCGCCTGTGTAGAAGGCCCCGAATTTGATGCATATCAGGTGGACTTTGACGAGGCGATGCGACGTCAGTCAATGTACAGGGAGTTTGAGATCGAGGCCGATCATAAATGTAAACTAGGGTTGCACGAATAATAGAAGAGAGTATGAAAGCGAAAATGACAAGAGTACCCGTAAGGGAACAAGACCCCAAGGTGAGGGCTACCAACTTTGATGAGGTTTGTTATGGCTACAATGCTGAGGAAGCTCAGGCAGAGGCATCCCGCTGCATTAACTGTAAAAATCCCAAATGTGTCACCCAGTGCCCCGTATCGATCAAGATTCCACAATTTATCGAGCAGGTCAAACTCGGCAATTTTGCCGAAGCGGCTCATATAATAGCCGAGGACAACTCCCTTCCTGCAGTTTGCGGACGCGTATGTCCTCAGGAGATCCAGTGCGAAGGCGAATGTATCCTTGGCATTAGGGGCGATGCAGTTGCCATTGGCAAACTTGAGCGCTTTGTGGCAGACTGGAGCCGTAAAAATGGTGTTCTATGTGCTGAAAAAGCCCCTTCAAATGGCATTAAGGTGGCGATTGTAGGCAGCGGCCCTGCAGGTCTGGCTTGTGCGAGCGATCTTGCAAAACTTGGTTATGAAGTGACTATATTCGAGGTTCTGCACAAGGCTGGCGGTGTGCTTCAGTATGGAATTCCTGAATTCAGGCTACCTAAAAAGGAGGTTGTAGAGGCTGAAATCGATAATGTTTGCGCCCTTGGTGTAAAAATTGAGACCAATGTGGTTGTAGGGCGTACAATTACAATAGATGAACTTTTCGACAAAGAGAATTTTAAGGCTGTTTTCATCGGTTCCGGTGCAGGTCTCCCAAAATTTATGGGTATTCCGGGGGAGAATTTAAACGGAGTGTTTTCTGCAAATGAATTCCTCACCCGTAGCAATCTTATGGGTGCCTATTCCGGAGAGTCAGATACACCCATATACACAGGTGCCAAAGTGGCGGTTGTAGGCGGTGGTAATGTGGCAATGGATGCTGCACGCACCGCACTCAGACTTGGCGCAGAGACCACCATTGTCTATCGCCGTACGGAAAAGGAACTCCCCGCACGTGTAGAGGAGGTGCATCACGCCAAAGAGGAGGGCATCGACTTCCGAATGCTCACAAATCCGGTAGAGATTCTTGGCAATGATAAGGGTTGGGTTACCGGCCTAAAATGTATAAAAATGGAGCTTGGGGAGCCCGATGAAAGTGGTAGAAGACGTCCCGTGTCAATCGAAGGGTCGGAATTCGATATCGAAGCTGATGTTGTTATTATGGCACTTGGCACATCCCCTAATCCCCTGATAGCAAAAACTACCGCAGGTCTTGATACCGACCGATACGGCTGTATAATAGCTGATGATCTAGGAGCAACGGCGCGTCCCGGCGTATTTGCAGGAGGCGATGCTGTAACAGGTGCAGCAACTGTAATCCTGGCTATGGGTGCAGGCCGTAAGGCTGCTGCCGCAATAGATGAATATTTGAAAAAATAACCCGATATGAAACCCTCAATACCCAAAGGAACGCGCGACTTCGGCCCCTCTGAAATGGTCGGAAGAGATTATATTTTCGATACTATCAAGGATGTTTTTAAACATTACGGATACCAGTGTATCGAGACTCCTGCGATGGAAAATCTCTCCACGCTCCTCGGCAAATATGGTGAGGAGGGAGATAAACTGCTCTTTAAGGTACTCAATTCCGGTGATGCATTTTCCGGGATTGACTTCAGTGAGGATTTGAGCAGCAATGCAATCGCACTGAAAGTATGCGAGAAAGGGCTCCGCTACGATCTTACAGTGCCTTTTGCAAGGTATGTGGTGCAGCATCAGAATGAACTGACCTTCCCCTTCAAGAGGTATCAGATCCAGCCGGTATGGAGAGCTGACAGACCGCAGAAAGGACGTTATCGCGAGTTCTATCAATGCGACGTGGATGTCATCGGCAGTGATTCGCTGCTCAATGAACTGGAACTCGTGCAGATAGTGGAGATGGTTTTCGATCGTCTGAAAGTCAATGTTTGCATCAAGATCAACAACCGCAAGATCCTCTCCGGTCTTGCGCAGATTTGCGGACATCCTGACAAATTGATAGATATTACGGTTGCAATTGATAAGATTGACAAGATCGGTCTTGAGGCTGTCGAGGCTGAACTTCTGGAGCGTGGACTTGATCGCGAGGCAATCGCTGTAATAAAGCCGGTGCTATTGCTGGAGGGATCCAATAGTGAAAAGATAGAGCGCATTGCGCAAATACTTACACCTTCGGAAATAGGTATGCAGGGAGTGGAGGAGATTCGCACTCTGTTTAGCCTGATAGAGGGGGCCGGCATTGGGACTATTGTGGAGCTGGATCTCTCTCTTGCGCGAGGGCTTAACTATTATACAGGTGCCATCTTCGAGGTCAAGGCGCTTGATTTCGCAATCGGCAGCATTTGCGGCGGTGGTCGCTATGATGACCTTACCGGTATTTTCGGACTTCCCAATATGTCGGGAGTGGGTATTTCCTTTGGTGCTGACCGCATCTACGATGTGCTTAAAGGACTCGATTTATTTCCCGCTGAAGTGGCTTCGGCTTCAGTAGTACTCTTCTCCAATATGGGAGAGAGGGAGGTGGCTTTTTGTCTCCCTGTGGCTGCCAAACTCCGCCACGCGGGAATAGCTTGTGAGATCTATCCTGACGATGCCAGGCTTCGCAAACAGTTTGAGTATGCTGACAAGAAGGGAATCCCTTACCTTGCAATTGTCGGTGCCAATGAAGTTGCTGAGAATTCAGTTACCCTGAAAAATCTCGCCAGCGGAGAGCAACAACTTATTAAAATTTCTGATATTGTAGAGAAATTGAAATCAATTTAATTTTCGGAAAATTTTCCTTCAATTTTGCTAAATTGAATTTATGAGGTGGTCTATTTTGTATTTTTACAAAATAGACCACCTCTCTTATTTTTTCTTTCGACGGAACTTGGTAATTTTAACAAAATTTTGACCGACCTAATTATTCGACTCATGTTGTAGTTTTTATTTTTAACAATTGATATATATACCATAAATTTTTAACGAAGTATTCAACTATGAAAAAGCACTCAAATATCATGGTTATCGGGCTAAGAATCCTCTTCTTATCTCTCTGCTTCTTTGCAATCAAATCATCTTCTTGCAGGTATGATGATACGGAGTTGCGAGGCAACATCACAAGCCTGGAAAATCGTGTATCAGCGCTCGAAGAATGGAAAACGACTGTAAATACTAATATCCAGTCGTTGCAAACTATTGTAAACTCTCTTGAGACCAAGAATTTCGTTTCGAAAATCGAACCTGTCTATGATAATGCAGGTAAAGAGATAGGTTACAAAATTACTTTTGAAACCGGTGAATCCGTCACTATCAAGCATGGAAATGATGGAATTGACGGAGCAGATGGTAGTGATGGAAAGGATGGTGCTGATGGAAAGGATGGAAATGACGGTGAGGATGGAAAGGATGGTTTAGATG
>JAPXOZ010000008.1:0-89511 GCA_033811195.1 Bacteroidales bacterium
GAGAGAGGGATTCGAACCCCCGGAAGCTTTCACTTCAACAGTTTTCAAGACTGCCGGTTTAAACCACTCACCCATCTCTCCTTTCCTTTGGTTTGGGAGTGCAAAGATATATTAAAAAAACATTTGCCCAAAATAAAGTTTAGTCTGCGGAAGCGGATTCTTCGGCTTTGGAGGCCTTGGAGAAGAATTTCCACTTAAAAAACAGGAGATAAATGGCTCCGCAGGTGATGCATGCGTCTGCGAAGTTGAAGATTGGACGGAAGAAGATAAAATGGCGTCCGCCCCAAATGGGCACCCATTCGGGAAGTGTGGTGTCGATAATTGGGAAATAGAACATATCCACCACTTTGCCGAATAGAAATCCGGAATAACCGCCGCCAGCAGGAAAAAGTTCTGCTACCTGAGTAAAGGTACTTTCGCTGAATATCATGCCGTAGAAGAGGGAGTCAATAATATTGCCGAGCGCGCCGCAGAGGATGGCG
Organism: Bacteroidales bacterium; assembly: GCA_033811195.1. Classification (GTDB taxonomy): domain Bacteria; phylum Bacteroidota; class Bacteroidia; order Bacteroidales; family UBA932; genus Cacconaster. The sequence goes on from JAPXOZ010000008.1 coordinate 483, forward strand.
GCGAGGCCTAGAAGGACACCTGTAGGGGTATCTTCGCGCTTAAGAAGTTTCCTGATGTATATAATGATGGCTATGACAAGAACCACTCTGAAGATAGAGAGGATGAATTTACCAATGTTGCCTCCGAACTGCATTCCGAAGGCCATGCCGTTATTTTCGATAAAAAGTATCTGAAACCAACTGCCGAACACATGGATGCTCTGGCCTATAGTCATGTTGGTCTTAACCAGGATTTTTATAATCTGGTCAATAATCAAAAGAAGGATTACAAAGAGGGATATCTTAAAACCTCTGGAAATCTTCATTTCCGCTATTTGTTCATTTCATTCTTACCCTCAACGCTGAGTGTGGCGTGGGGCACAAGTCTAAGTCTCTCCTTAGGTATCAGTTTGCCGGTAACGCGGCAGATACCGTAGGTCTTATTCTCGATGCGGATAAGGGCATTCTCCAGGTTCTGTATGAACTTGTACTGACGCGCAGCCAGCTGGCCCGACTCTTCCTTGGAAAGGGAAGACGCACCTTCCTCCAACACCTTGAAAGTGGGAGATGTGTCCTCTGTGTCGTTACTTGTGCTGTGGTTTACAGCACCTCTGAGCATCTCATACTCCTCTCTGGCTTGAGCAAGCTTTTCAAGGATGAGTTCTTTGAACTCCTGTAGCTCTTCATCCGAGTAACGTACCTTTTCATTTATTTCTGCTGATTTGCCCATGACTATATATGTTGGTTAAAGTGTAAAATTAGGAACATTATTTCAATTTCACAACAGAAATCCTCAATTCCCCATCATCCCACTCTACCGGTATACCATCTTCACATTTTTCGGTAAGTGTAATGGATTTTGAGAGAGTCTGTTCGCATACATAGGAATTAAAATCGCCGAGTGCATCCTCAATTTCCGGATTGTTCTGGATAAATACATTGATACGATCGGTTACCTCAAATCCGCTCTCTTTACGCAGGTTCTGGATGCGGTTGATCAGTTCACGAGCAACTCCTTCCCTTCGCAGTGCATCGGTGACTGTGACATCAAGAGCAACAGTAAGTTTGCCTTCAGTAGCGACGAGCCAGCCGGGCATATCCTCGGAGGTGATCTCATAATCCTCCACTGAGAGTGTCACATCGCCTGAGGGGAGAGCAAGTGTGTAGTCCCCTGCCTTCTCAATCTCCGAGATTGTCTGCTGCGAGAGAGTAGCAAAGTTTGCTGCAATCTCCTTCATCTGTTTGCCGTATCTCTTGCCGAGGGTTTTGAAATTGGGTTTAATTTTCTTGGTAATAATGCCGGTAGTGTCATGGATAAACTCCATTTCCTTAACATTCACCTCATTGAGAATGATCTCCTTGACCATCTCAAGCTGCTTCTCGATACTACGGTCGAGCACGGGAATGATAAGTTTGGCCAACGGCTGACGCACCTTGATATTGACCTTTCTGCGGAGTGCGAGCACCATTGAGGAACTCTTCTGAGCCAGATCCATTCTCTCCTCGAGAGCGGAGTCGATATGCTCTTCGCTATAAGCAGGAATCTGCTCGAAGTGCACCGATTCAGCCCCCGGTACGAGATCACACCAGAGCAGGTCCATATAGAATGGAGCTATCGGAGCCGACAGCAGAGCTACCGTCTTGAGCGCCTCATAAAGTGTTTGGTAAGCGGCAATCTTGTCAGGAGTGAGTCCACCGCCCCAAAAGCGCTTGCGGTTGAGACGCACATACCAGTTGCTGAGGTTATCACAGACAAAATCCTGAATCAGGCGGCCTGCAGTGGTAAAATCATAGTCCTCATAGGCTGCAACCGAGTTTTTAACAAGAGTATTAAGCAGCGAAATAAGCCATCTGTCTATCTCCTGGCGCTCTGCTACGGGTATTTCAGATTCTGAGCCGTCGAAGCCATCCACATTGGCATAAAGCGCAAAGAAAGAATAGGTGTTGTAGAGGGTACCGAAGAATTTTCTGCGCACCTCATCCACGCCACCCACATCAAACTTAAGGTTGTCCCAGGGTTGAGCGTTGGTGAGCATATACCATCTGAGAGGGTCGGCTCCGTATTCATCGAGCGTCTCGAATGGATCCACCGCATTGCCCAAGCGCTTACTCATCTTATTGCCCTCTTTGTCGAGAACAAGTCCGTTCGAAATCACACTCTTGAATGCACACTTGTCACTCACCATTGTAGCGATTGCATGGAGGGTAAAAAACCATCCTCTGGTCTGATCAACGCCTTCGGCAATGAAATCGGCAGTCTGACCAAACTCGGGAGTATTGAGCTTTGCAAGGGTTTCCTGCGCATAGGGCATCGCGCCCGAATCGAACCACACGTCAATCAAATCGCTCTCCCTCACCATCTTGCGGCCATCATCCGAAACGAGGAAAAAATCATCAACGTAGGGACGGTGTATATCTATCTTCTTAAAATTTTCATCCGAATAATCACCGGGCACAAATCCCTTATCCTTAAGAGGATTGGATGGCATAATACCAGCCGATACCGATTTTTCCAGCTCTTCGTAGAGCTCTGCTACGGAACCGATGCACTTCTCCACAGTGCCATCCTCAGTGCGCCAGATAGGGAGCGGGGTGCCCCAATAGCGGCTTCTGGAGAGGTTCCAATCCTGGAGGTTCTCCAACCATTTGCCGAAACGTCCGGTACCGGTTGAAGCGGGCTTCCAGTCAATAGTATCATTGAGTTCCATCATTCTCTCCTGCACCGCAGTAGTTTTGATAAACCAAGAGTCGAGCGGATAATAAAGCACCGGCTTGTCGGTTCTCCAGCAATGGGGATAGTTGTGTGTTTGTCTCTCTATTTTAAAAGCCTTGCCCTGCTGTTTGAGATCAACAGCAAGATCTACATCCAGAGTATCATCATCGGGGCCGAGTGAAGGATCGTATTCATTTTTGACATACCTGCCGGCATACTTTCCATACTCTTTTATATTCACCCTCTCTGCAACGAATTGGGGATCCAGATCCTCGATAGCATAGAACTTGCCCGTAGGATCCACCATCGCCTGATTGAGTCCTGCAGCATCTACCATCAGAAGTGCGGGAACTCCGTTGGCCTTAGCTACCTTATCGTCATCCGCACCGAAAGTGGGGGCGATATGCACGATACCGGTACCATCTTCAGTAGTCACAAAGTCACCTATAATTACCTTATGGGCACCTTCGGAGCATTTTACCCAAGGGAAGAGCTGTTCGTAGCGGATACCTACCAACTCTTTTCCTTTGATAGGCTCTCCAAGTACACGGAAGGGAATTTTCTCATTGAAGTGAACATCAAGAAGTGCCTTTGCCACCAAATAGATGGCGGGCTCTTTCGTATAGGGATTGACGCTCTCAACTTGCAAATACTCTATATTGGGGCCAACGCAGAGTGCGGTATTGGAGGGGAGTGTCCAGGGAGTTGTGGTCCAGGCAAGGAAGAATAGAGGCAGTGTGTTATCCTCGAATAGAAATTGCGACCTACTATCCTTGATTACCTGAAATTGCACTACTGCAGTGGTATCCCTGACGTCACGGTAACATCCCGGCTGGTTGAGTTCGTGTGAACTCAATCCGGTACCCGCCGCGGGGGAATAGGGTTGAATAGAATATCCTTTGTAGAGAAGTCCTTTTTCATAGATTATTTTGAGAAGGTACCATAATGTCTCGATGTAGCGGTTGTCATAGGTGATATAGGGATGATCCATATCCACCCAGTAACCGATGAGCTCCGTCAAAGAGACCCATTCCTTTGTATATTTCATCACCTCCCTACGGCAGGCTTCGTTGTATTCCTCAACTGATATCTTCTTGCCGATATCTTCTTTAGTGATCCCCAACATCTTTTCAACACTAAGTTCTACAGGAAGACCATGAGTATCCCAACCCGCCTTGCGCTCTACTCTGTAGCCGCTCTGTGTCTTATATCTGCAAATAACGTCCTTTATAGCACGAGCCATCACATGATGGATACCCGGCATTCCGTTAGCTGAGGGAGGACCTTCAAAAAAGATGAAATTCGGCGCATTCTCTCCTGCAGCAAGCACTTTGCGAAAAGTATCTTGCTTATTCCATTTCTCTAATACTGTGCGATTGATCTCGACCAAATCGAGTTTTTTGTACTCGTTAAAACTCATATTTCATTTGTTTGAATTTGCAAAGATACGATAATTCACTAATTTTGACCAATGATTAAAAAATTAAGTTTATGGGAGTTATAGACATTATCCTCCTCGTCTGCTTTCTACCCGCATTTTACTTCGGAATCAAGAATGGTCTTGTCAAACAGATAATATCCGTAGCAGTCATCTATTTCGGCATAATGCTCTCACTGAGATTTGCCGATGTGGTTTCCACCTGGATCCTTAAAGTTGTCACACTCTCCGATTTTTGGGTAAAGGCCATTTCGTTTGTGCTGATATTCCTGGTTGTGGCACTTTTACTCAACCTTGTCGGTAAACTAATAGAGAAAATATTAAAAATAGCCCTTCTCGGATGGCTAAACAGACTCCTGGGTGTAGTTGTTACCCTGGCTATTTTCGTGCTGTTACTTTCTACCATCATCCATTTTGTAGATACTGCAAACGAGACATTCCATTTCATTTCTGAAGATAAAATTGCTGAATCAAAGATCTATCCCGCCTTGCTTGACCTCTCGTACAAGCTTTTTCCCTATTTCGAATCATTTTTTTAAAATTTTGACACTTTTTTAAAAAAAGCTAAAACCTGTCGCTTGAGACAACAACTATTATAATTGTCTTTTCGAGCACATTTTTTCTCTTTTTTATCCACTTCTTTGCCTATGGATTATTTGGCAAAGCCACCGATTATGAAAAGAGAAAAAGAGATATTACCCGCATCTGAACTCGACCGGACAGTGTCGGGAATGGTGCCTGCTGCCGGGAGAGGTTTTGTGCTTCTCTACACGGTGGTTGCACTGCTTTGTCTCCTGCTCTCTGTTTTCGTGGCTACCGCATTTATCTAGAGGGAGCCTGTGTGGGAGATGTGTCCTGATGGCGGACGGGATACTGACGGGTCAGGAGGACTCCCTCTTTTTAATGAATAAAAGAGGAGAAGGGAATGAGGAAGAGAATAAACATCAGGCAACATGACAGAACGGACTGTGCAGCAGCTTGTATTGCCTCCATAGCCGGATGGTATGGATACAGCATACCTCTTACAATCATCAGGGAAGCATCTGGCACAAGCCTGTACGGGACCACCATCAAAGGGATTCTGGATGCTTGCCAAGAGATAGGATTCATTGCAAAAGGCTACAAGTCGGAAAGTAGGGACACCTCTCCCCTGCTCGGACTCGGATGTCCGGCTATCCTGCACATTATTAAAGAAAATGGAGACCTCCATTTCTATGTTCTCTACAAAATAAACGGCAAAAAAGCTATCGTGATGGACCCCGCAGAGGGCCGTCGTATAAAGAAAGATATTGATACGTTGCATAAAGAGTGGAGCGGATACCTCGTCATAATGAGACCGGACCCCGATCTCACCCAATTCCGCGGCAAATGCGGACATTTCTCAAAATACGCTTCACTACTCTTACTAACAAAAAGGGACTATGTCCTATCTCTTGCCGGGGCCGCAGCTTATATTGTGGCAGGCATTTGCACCGCTCTTTTCTTGCAACACATCATAGATGACATACTCCCTGCCGGAGATATTACAGCCCTTGGTTTCACGGGAGGACTTATGATTCTGGTAATGGCAGCAGCTCTCTTTGTCGGATATGGGCAGGTGATATTTACCCTGCGGGCAGGAATCAGTATAGAGAGCCATATTATTCTAAAATACATTAGCCACCTTTTCAGCCTGCCGATTGGATTTTTCAAGGGTAGGGGTGCGGGCGAGCTCAACTCCAGAATTGGAGATTCGATGCGCATCCGCTCCTTCCTGATCGAAGGTGTCACCACTATACTCACAAGCATTCTCACACTTGTAGTCTCATTTGTGCTGATGTTTTCATTCTACTGGAAACTGGCATTGATGACATTGGCTTTCATCCCACTTTTCTGTACGGTCTACATAATTGCCGGGAAGGTTAATAGAAAGACAAACAAAGAGATAATCGAGAGTGCTGCCGAATTTGAGGAGAAGAGCGTAGAAGGCATTTCTTCTATAAAAGTAATCAAGTATTTCGGTAATGGCGAACACTTTTACCGCAATATCGAGCGACAATACGTCACATTTGCAGACAAACTCTACCGCGGAGGGCGCTATTTGGGCATATTTGCGACATCTGCGGATACTGTCTCCAAATTATTGACCGTCTGCCTTATACTTGTGGGCTCGCTGTTTATCTTCAAAGGAGATCTCAGCGTCGGGGAACTGGTCTCCTTCTACTCTCTCTCCTCATTTTTTTCGGGACCATTAAGCCAGCTTGTAGGGCTGACGGACGAGTTGGCCGAGTTTAACACAGCATCTGAAAGAATTTTCGAGATTCTCGACCTCAAAAGCGAAGGAGAAGAGTTCCTTCCCTACAGACTCGACAAATGCGAAGATATCCGTTTTCAGAATGTGGAGTTTGCATATCCAGGGTGTGAACCGTTACTGAGCGGCTTCAACATAATTATCCCAAAAGGAGAAATAACTGCTATAAAAGGGGCCAGCGGCTGCGGTAAAAGTTCCCTCGCATCACTGCTTATGCGTGACTACAAGGTACAAAAAGGTAAAATAACCCTTGGAAATACTGACATCAGTCAAATCGACATAGGTCAATGGCGTGACTATATATCTATTGTGCCCCAGGATGCCGATCTTATCAGCGGTACCATACTGGAAAACATCACCTGCTACGATCCCCAGCCGGATATGGAACGTGTAATCGGCATACTTGAAGAACTGGGTATGCGTGAATTTATTTCCGGTCTGCAAATGGGACTTCTGACACGCACAGGCGAACATGGATGTCGTATTTCCGGCGGGCAAAGACAGCGCATAGCACTTGCGAGGGTGCTTTATCGCAACCCATTCATATACATATTGGATGAGGCCACCTCATCCCTGGATAGCGAATCTCAATCCTTTATCCTACAAAAACTTAAGGATCTAAAGAATGAGGGTAAAACAGTCATACTGATTACACACAACAAAGAGAATGCTTTGATTGCAGACAATACTATCACGATGAGTGCGCACTCATAGAGGTCAATTCCGGACACCTGACCAAAGAACGGAGTAACACAAAAAATTTAGCTTTATGGAAGAAACACGATTGAAAGCACTGGGATTGAGGGAAATGACTTCCATTGAACTCCAGTCGGCAGGCGGGGCAACTGTGAGTGCCGCCACATTATTCGAAAAAGTAAGGGCCATCATCAATTTTATCGGTGATTATCTGCCAAAACTTCTTAGGGGAATTATTGACGGATGGAATAGTATCAAAGGCATAAAATGATGAAGGAGGCTTACTATGACAAATGATTTCACTATACCGGGACTCAAACCTATCGAGGTACGCGAGTCGGCCTGCATCATTGGCGGGCTTGATAAAAAGGCCCAGGATGCGCTTTACTACATTGGTTATGTTATCGGACTTGTAGCACAATACGTCTGTGCTTTCTTCAAAAAATTAAAAGGTCTTATCGGAGGAAAGCAGGCATAACTGCCTAATAGCGGGATTCGCGGGTGCTCGCGACACCCGGGAATCCCATTTATTACAACTCTAAATATGAACAGAGATACAAAGCACATCATGGTGACGGTTGCACTGCTGATTGCAGGTGCACTCTCCTCTTCGGGACAAAGTTGGTCCCTCGAGCAATGCATCAACCATGCAATGGAGCACAACCACGATATCCAAATGGCCCAGGCCTACCTCAAAGAGAGTGAAAGCGCACAGAGGGAGCTCTCCTGGAGTCTGATTCCACAGATAGTAGGAGAAATTGGACATAATTTCCACTGGGAACGACTTTCGCCGTATAAATACGAGGGAACACAGAGTACTAATGCCTCGATTGGAGGCACTGTGACGCTCTTCGAGGGACTCAAGGGCTATTTCAATATAAAAGAAGCCGGTTACTCACTCAAACAGGCAACAAAATCTCTTGAAGGTATGCGTGACGCTGTGGTACTCAGAGTCATCCGGAGCTGCCTCAAGATGGTACTGGCAAAAGAGCTACATTCCATAGCGGAATACAACTGCGAAAGTATCATTAGACAGATGGAAAAGTGTCGTAAGATGGTGTTGGCCGGACTGCGTCCCTTGAGCAGCCTAATGGAACTCGAAGCACAGGTAGCCCAGGAACAATACACAATAACCGCCTCCGCTGCGCAGATCGACAATAGCCGCATTGCACTTATGCAGTTACTTAATCTCCCTTATGACAGCCGATTCAACGTAGAAGTACCGCCGATGGACACACTGCCGACGGAGGATGTTTTTGAGATATCAGCTTACAGGATAGCTGATGCGCATCCTTCAACAAGAGCGGCAAAAGCTGCTATGGAGGCTGATAAAGCTGCTGTAGGAGTAGCCGCAAGTGCGCTCTCTCCCATCATCATTCTCTCCGCAGGTTATGGCACATACTACAACAATGCAGTTGATAAAAAATTCAGAGAGCAGTTCAAGGAGCATTGGGCCCCTTATGTGGGGTTGACACTCAAACTGCCCATTACGGGATCCATTGCCACTGTTCATAGGATAAAAAGAGCAAAGAGTGCGCTTACCAAAAGCAGCATAGCTCTGGAAAAGGTTCGTCGAGAACTCGCAGATGAGATAGAACTGGCTGTAGCCGAATGTCGCAGCTGCCGTAGTCGCTGCATTGCCGCTGAAAAGAGCCGCAAGGCCTCTGAAGAGCTTTTACGAATGAACGAATTTAAACTCGAAGTTGGAGAAATCTCTGCCACTGACTATATCATTTCCAAGAACCTTTGCCTAAAAGCCACTTCAGAGCATGTTCAGGCCTATTTTCAATATTTGTTCCAGAGAATGATCGTAGAGCACTACTTAGGCAGATAGAGGATTAATGAATTATTATAGATATGAAATTGAGGAAAATTAAATTGAAAAAATGGCATATCATATTGCTCATTGCCACGGTAGTGCTAATTGTGATATTAATAGCCTCAGGAGGTGGAAGCGTAACAGAAGTACGTTTTTTTACCATAGAAAAACAGGATCTTGTAGAGAGCATCCCAGCCAACGGCAAAGTAAGACCGGTAATCGAAGTCTCCATCACTCCGGATGTCTCAGGTGAAATCGTGGAACTTAATTGTCGTGAAGGAGATAATGTCAGCAAAGGTGATGTGCTTGTAAAGATTCGTCAGGATGTTTATATTTCCATGGTTGAAAGGGCCGAAGCTGTCCTCAATGCTGCCAGAAGTGACTACCTGCAACAAAAAGCCCAGTTCAAACAGGCTGAAATTAATTTTAAGCGCAACAAAATTCTTTATAAAGAGAATGTGATCTCTGCAGCCGAATATGAGACATCGCAACTAAACTTTGAAATAGCCAAAGAACAGCTTACTGCGGCACAATATGGCGTAAGTAGCGGTAGAGCAGCACTGAAAGAGGCTACGGAAAATCTTACGAAAACGGTGATCTGTGCTCCGATGGATGGGACCGTCTCAATGATTGCCGTCAAAATAGGCGAACGGGTCGTCGGCACAAGTCAGATGGCAGGTACTGAAATAATGCGTATTGCTGATCTTAGCGACATGGAAGTAGTGGTGGATGTCAACGAAAATGACATTCTTAAACTCAACACCGGAAACAGCGCGAAAATAGATATCGATGCCTGTCCGGGGCAATTATTTGAGGGAGTTGTGACACAAATTGCAAATTCAGCTACAAATTTGTACTCAAACTTTGAACAAGTTACTACCTTTGAGGTCAGAATAGGCATCAAATGCGATACGACTGCCGGAGTAAAGTCCCCAAGTATGCTTCCCTTCAGACCGGGAATGTCGGCCAGAGTAACAATAGTGACGGGTCAAAGGGCGGATATAGTTACGGTCCCCATTGAGGCGGTTTTCATCAGGAATGGAATTGAGTACGTATGGAAAGTGGATGAAAAAAATACCGTACACGCAACACCGGTGATGTCTGGCATTCAGGATTTCAGCTCCATAGAGATAATATCGGGGCTTGAGCCTGGGAGTAGGATAGTAGCCGGTCCCTACTCAGCCATAAGCAAAGAGTTGGAAGAGGGAATGAAAGTCCGGAAGAGATCATATTGAGGAATAATTAAGTGATATGAAAGATACCGTTTTGCTACTGCTGGAGACCAGCACAAAGATTTGCTCCACAGTTCTCACTAAAGGGGGTAAAGTGATTGCCTCCAGATATTGCGACCAACCTAAGAGTCACGCATCAAAGCTTACGGTGCAAATAAGTGAAGTCCTTGCCGAAAGTGGCATGACCATCGCTGAGTGTGATGCGGTGGCTGTAAGCGAAGGCCCGGGCTCATACACAGGTCTGAGAGTCGGGGTTTCTACCGCCAAAGGTCTCTGTTTCGGCTCTGGCAAACCTCTGATAGCCATTTCTACTCCACAAATTCTTGCGATGGCGGCAATCGGACAAGCGAAGAAGATTGTAGCACTTATCGATGCTCGCAGAATGGAGGCATATTGTGCCGTTTTTGATAGCAACGGAGTCCCTCTGAGCAGTGTAGAGTCTATTATTTTTGAGAAAGATAGCTTTAGAAATCTTCTGGATGAGGGTAGCGTGATTTTTGTCGGAAATGCCGCCAATAAATTGCAGGGTGTAATCAGCCATCACAACGCAATTTTTAAAGAGTGCAATCCATTAGCGGAGCATATGATCATCCCAGCTACAGAGGCATTCACAAAAAAAGAGTTCAAAGATATTGCCTACTTTGAACCCTTCTATCTTAAGGACTTTGTTGCCGGTATCAGCAAGAAAAAGCTTCTTTAAATCTGCGCTTTAATTACTTTCTCCAGTTCATCCTTTTCAAACAGATCCTTACCAACGATTGAGCCGTCGCGTCCTATGACGAAAAATGTAGGTATCTGTGTTATGTTGTATGCAGTCATTGAGGGCGAGTTGATACCGTTACCATCGTTTACGCAGGTCCAGGGTAGTTGTTGTGAGCTTACAATGGATGCCCAGGAAGCCTTGTCAATATCGAGTGAAACCTGATAGATCTCAAGTCCCCTTGAATTATATTTCTGATAGAGTTCTGCGAGATCGTTGTTGAACATTTTGTGGGCATCCTGTGCAACGCTCCAGAATGAGAGTATGATTACTTTACCGGTAAAATCTGAAAGACGTTTCATCTCACCTTTGTCGTCGGGCATTTCAAGATCAGGGAAAAGTGCCTCTTGAACATTGGAGAGTTTGTGACTCAACTCAAATGCTCTCTCTCTTGACGCTATCTCATCTTTGAGAGCAATCACATACTCAGACTGAGGATAAACACTCTTGAGAGAGTCATATACCTGCTTAAAAATGAATAGATCATTGATCTCACCGAATACGGGGAGCTTTTCGTTAAAACGCTGAAAAAGCGTTGTGGCTGCCGTAATTGAGTTGGGATTGCCAAAAACGTGTTTTAAGGCTGTTTTACGGTACTCGACATAAGTTTTACCCATATCCAAACCTACATCTTCTCCATCAGCACTCCTGCCTGCCAAATCCGAGAGCTCGACTTTGGTCTTGAGAAACTCCTTATCAATGGCCTGCAACAAGAGTGATTCTTCACTACCCTCTACTGTAAAGTTACCATTGAGGTCTGCATTGATGGTAACCTTGTCTTTGGGAAGAAGCACCATTGATGCGAGTTTAGTGCCTTCGTGGTAAAGATAGTAAAATCCCGGAGAGGTACTGGAAAGCTTCACCTTGTAAGTAAAGCTGCCATCAGATGCAGTCTTAATGGTGTCAATTACCTGTATTTTGCTGAAATTGAGCTTCTGGAGCACAATCTGTGCCTCTTCCGCACCCTCAATAGAGGCCTCAATCACTGCTGTTGGCTTCTGATAGCAGGCTGTGAAGAGGAGAATTGCAAGGCCAAATAAAAAAAATCTCTTCATCGTCTAGATCTTATTGAAAGCATTGGAAAGCAGGCCGGCAATCTCTTTAAATCGTTCCGGGGTCAGAGCGACTTTTTCCTTACGGAAATCGAGGTCGCCTTCACTGTGGAGGGGCACAAGGTGGATGTGCGTATGGGGGACCTCCATTCCGAGCACGGCCATGCCAATTCTTTTGCAGGGAATTACGCTCTTTTGGGCAATAGCTACCTTTCGAGCGAATGCAAAAAGGTCCTGGTAGGTCTCTTGGTCCAGATCAAAAATGTAGTCAACCTCAACTTTGGGAATAACGAGAGTGTGGCCCTCTACAAGAGGGTTTATGTCTAGAAATGCGTAGAACTTGTCGTCCTCCGCTACTTTGTAAGATGGTATCTCACCATTTACAATCCTTGTGAAAATTGATGCCATGTCTGTGACTATATTGAAATATCAAGAATTTCGAACCTGAGGATACCGGAAGGTACTATCGCTTCAACGATATCGCCCTTTCGGTGACCGATGAGTGCCTTACCTATGGGGGTGGTTGCAGCGAGCTTGCCCTCTTTGAAATTTGCCTCACTCTCACCAACAAGTGTGTATTCCACCACTGAGTTGTTCTGGAGATTTTTGATCTTTACCTTATTGAGCATTTGTACCTCATAGGTATTTATCTTAGACTCGTCGATAACTCTGGCGTTTGCAATGAGACTTTCTACTTTGGATATTTTAAGCTCAAGAAGGCCCTGTGCATCTTTAGCTGCATCATATTCGGCATTTTCAGAAAGATCGCCCTTATCTCTGGCATCCGCAATCTGTCTTGAAATGATAGGCCTCTGAGCAAATAGTTGCGCTAATTCTTCACGAAGTTTTTGAAGACCTTCCTGTGTAACGTAATTTATATTAGTTGACATTTCTATAAAATAATATAAAAAAAATCGAAAGGAATCCCGAATGGGGATCCTTTCATTTGTAAATCAATTGCAAAAATAGTCAAAAAAATCAATATTCCTCCCATTTGGGACGCATAATCTCTGAATAAATGATGAGATTACGCGGGTCAATATTGACTTTTACGCCCTTTGCGGCCTCTTTTTGATTTTTTTCAAAAGAATATTTCTCGTCCTTAACGGCAACGGTGCTCCTGATACCTTCGCCGGCACCGACTTTAACCTGTTCTACCATTGCCGACTCATGCTCCAAATATGTCTCAAGCCCCTGCTCCGATTGTGAGGAGTCTCTCTCAGCTTCGACAAGGGCTCTCTTCACCTCTTCAAGAACATCAACCTGAGAGCTACCTCTTGCCGGATGCGAAGGAGTTGGAGTTGGTCGGGTAGGGTGACCTGTTTTGCGAGCCTGCTGTCTCTTGCTTTTGGAAACAGTGATGACAATCATCGCAAAAAAAGCCAACACCATTATAAAAATATCAAAGCCTTCCATAACTCAAGGATTTGCACTAAAGTTACAATATTTTTTTAATACAGCATGCTTTGTCAAGCAAAAGTTGTTCACGCAACTTTTCCAGCGAACCGAAACGACGTTCATCACGAAGTCTCTCAATAAAGGATATCCTGATATCCAGCCCATATATCTCTTCATCAAAATCGAGGATATGAGTCTCGATCTTGCGACTGCTGTCGCGGGATACAGTGGGGCGGGTGCCTATGTTGCAGATACCCTTATAGGTGCAACCCGTCACCTCGACGCTTACAAAATAGACTCCTTTGGCAGGAACCAGCTTTAGAGGTTCGTAAAGCTGCATATTTGCGGTCGGAAAACCGATTGTGCGACCAAGACGGTTGCCGGCCACAACCACTCCATGAAGAGAATAACGATAACCGAGCCATTCGTTGGCACGAACGATATCCCCTTCGATCAAACGGTTGCGGATAGAGGTGGAACTAATCACCCTATCACCTACCTGAAATTGCTCTACACGCTCAGTAGCCATACCGCAGGAGGCAGCGATCTCCTCTATATTTCTCTTATCTTTCCCATGTCCAAGACGGTGGTCATACCCTATAACAAGCGTGGAAACATTATATTTTTCCACAAGATATCGCCTAAAAAAATCCTCCGTGGAGAGCTGGCTGAACTCTTTGTCAAAACTGATTATCTCAAATCTGTCAATCCCTAAAGAGAAACACAATTCGCGCTTCTCTTCAAGAGTTGTCAGAAGTCTGAGTTTGTAGGCATCCTGCTGAAGGACAGTTCTTGGATGTGGCCAGAAAGAGATAATCATGCTCTCTCTCCCCTGCTCTGTAGCAATGGAGGTGAGTTTCTCTATGACCTTTCTGTGGCCAAGATGAAGTCCGTCAAAAAAACCGGTAGCTGCTACAACCATTTTACAAGTTCAAAATCCTGTCTGTGGGGCATTTTCTCATTTTTGGCGTAAAGGCGCATTGCCATATGAAACGATCCTGCCATATCCGGAACAACATTAGCTCTGTAAGTCGCTACACCGTTCTCGAATGAAGTGGTCTTAAATTCAAAGCTTTCCCGAATCTTGAATTCACCTTTCTGGTTCTGAGAAGCCACTATAAGTTCTACTCCGAGATCCTCAGGAGTGAGTTCCCCAATAGAAATGACGAGCTCTGCAGTGAATTCTTTTCCTAGTGTGAGCGAATCCTTTGTGTTATCCGGTTTGGAGAATGAAATCACCTCCAAATGAGGCCATTCCCTGCGAAGGCGTTTCTTCCAGAACGCCATTTCCCTGGCCTTGGCAAAATCAGAGGCAACCATTTCGCTCTGACGCTTTGCAAGAGGTATATAATATTTCTCCAGATAATCACTCATCATTCTGTTGGTGGTAAAGTTACTGGCTACCTGAGATACTGTGTTCTTAATAATTTCAATCCATTCCGGTGAGATTCCCTTCTTATCCTTATCATAGAATAAAGGAGCAATTTCATTTTCTATAATAGTATAGATGGTGGCAGAGTCGAGATCATTCTGAAAGTTCTGATCCTCGTATGTACGCTCCATCGGAAGAGCCCAGCCGGCTCCCGGTTTGTAACCTTCCACCCACCATCCGTCGAGTACGGAAAAGTGCATCACTCCATTCATTACAGCCTTTTCACCACTGGTGCCGGAGGCCTCCAAAGGACGGGTGGGATTGTTCATCCATACATCGACACCAGGTATCAGAAGTTTGGCAAAGGAGATGTCATAATTTGGCACAAATACAACCTTACCTATAAACTGAGGCATTTTGGAGATATCGATGATTCTCTTAATCAGATCCTGGCCTGCCTTATCTGCGGGATGCGCTTTTCCTGCAAAGAGGAACTGTACCGGACGGTCAGGATTATTGATTATGTCGTTGAGCCTTTCAAGATTGCTGAAGAGCAGAGTAGCTCTTTTGTATGTTGCAAAACGACGGGCAAATCCTATAGTGAGAATATCATCACGTAGGGTCTTTTTAATCTTAACGATCTGATGAGGTGAGTAATGACTTGTGGCGGAAGTATCACTCATTATCTCCTTCACAGCTTCTATGAGTTTGTGTCGCAGATGCTGTCTTACACTCCATATCTTGTCGTCTGAGACTTTGTGTATGCCGTCAAAGCAGCTCTTGTCATAGTGGTGGGTTTTGAATTCTTCACCGAAAACCTCCGCATGTACCTCTTTCCACTCAGGAGCGGTCCAGGTGGGATAGTGCACTCCATTGGTTACATGGCTTACATGAAGTTCTTCCGGCAGATAACCTGGCCACATCCCGGAAAATATCTTCTGAGAAACTACTCCGTGAAGCCAGCTAACACCGTTGACCTCTTGAGAAAGGGTTGCAGCCAGAAAGCTCATCGAAAATTTCTCTGCGGGATTGTCAACATCAATCTTTCCAAGCTCCATAAAGGTCTTCCAGTCAATTTTTAACTTAGATGGATAGTGCGACATATATGCCCTGAGCATATCTTCAGTAAAGGCATCGTGACCCGCGGGAACGGGAGTATGAGTAGTAAAAAGTGATGATGCCCTAACTACTTCCATAGCTTCCGGGAAGGAAAGATTGTCATGTGCTATATATTCATAGAGACGCTCAAGCCCGATGAAAGCAGCGTGACCCTCATTGCAGTGATATACCTCTGCGTTTTTACCCAGAGCCCTGAGAGCTCTGACACCGCCCACACCTAAGAGAAACTCTTGTTTAAGACGGTTTTCCCAGTCTCCCCCGTAAAGCTGGTACGTAATCTGCCTATCTTCCGGACGGTTATCCTCAAAATCCGTATCGAGCAGATAGAGTTCAGTGCGGCCCACATCAACTCTCCAGACCCTGGCGTAGAGATCACGGCCGGGAAATGCAATTTTAACAGTCACCCAATTGTTGGCAGCATCCCTTACAGGAGTTGCGGGTATTTTCATAAAGTCCTGTGGCTCGTATGTGGAAATCTGGTCTCCCATTGCGGAAAGATTCTGGGTGAAATAGCCGTATCTGTAGAGTAAACCTACTGCAGTCAAATTGACCTGCATATCACTCGCCTCCTTGAGGTAGTCTCCTGCAAGAATTCCCAGACCACCGGAATATATCTTGAGCGAGGTATCCAAACCATATTCCATACAGAAATAAGCTATTATTGGGCCTTTGCGATCTTTTTTCCCTTCCATATAAGCACAGAATTTGGAATAAACCGCATCAAGACGCTCCAGAAAGGCACTATCCTGTTCAAGTTCCTTATATCTCTTGAGATCAATCTTGTCTAGAAGAGCGATGGGATTGCCCTTACACTTTTTCCAAAGTTCCTCATCAAGTGAACTGAAGAGGTCAATGGCATCCTGATTCCAGCACCACCAAAGGTTTCTTGCCAGAGTGTCGAGGTGATTGAGGCTTTCTGGCATCTCCCTATTGACAAGAACATTGGTCCAGGATGGCTCATTGGTCTCCAGTTTGTTGTACGACTGTGGCACATCGTCCACAATTCGCAAAAATTCTCCTTTTGTCTCCAATAGGTTTTTGATAGCGGCGGAGAAAGCTTCCTTGTAGTATTGGATATTATTCTCCCAAAGGGCGATCTCAGAAACCTCTACTGCATTCTCCTTATATGATTGCTTCTCTGCAGGAGTAAGGGCTGCGATCTCACGAATACGATTGACCACGTCATTGACAACCGCATCATAGTTGGAATCGGTGCGGGTGATTATATCAATTGATTTGCGGCTCTTGTCTTGAGGATAATGCTCCTGCACCCAAAGACCGAATCCCGCAAGGGATGTGGTAGTGGTAGGCACCCTGAATGCAAGTGACTCGAGCGGAGTATAACCCCAAGGCTCATAATAAGAGGGGAAAACGGTAAGGTCCATTCCGACAAGCAAGTCATAGTAGCTCATGTCGAAGATACCGTCGTTACCGTTTAGATAAGTGGGGATAAAAAATACATTAACCTTGTCGCCTATACCGTTGTTAAGATTTAATGTATTCAGGCGATTGACCACCACATCGTAATCATCTATTAAAAGATGAGACACATTTGTGGTATATTTCGAATCGGCACCATGAAGTTTTGCCAAAAGCTCCTTATCGGGACCGTTATGGCCCGATGGTACCATTATAAAAGCCAACACTTGCTTGCCTTTGTACCCACCGCTATTCAGACGGCTTAGCGCATCAATGAAGATATCTATTCCTTTGTTGGTGTATTCATAACGACCGCTGATACATACCAGCAGTGAATCCTCCTCGTAGGGCTCTCCGGACATACAGGATGCTACCTCGATAAGTTTCTTTCTTGCCCTGGCTTCATACTCGGAGAACTGCTCCTCCGGTGGAGTTATGCTATTTTCAAAGCCATTGGGGGTGATGACATCCACCTCTCTACCTAGAAATTGCTTGCACTCAACCGCGGTAATCTGGCTCACTGTAGTAAACACATCAGAGTTCAGAGCCGCAGCTTTCTCAAGGGAATGACGCGACACTACTCCGAACTCCCTTGCAAGATCATCGGCGTTAAGATTATAAATCTGGTCATACAGAGGAAGATCCTTACCTGCCACACAACGGCCGATAACGGTAGCGTGGGTAGTAAAAATAGTACCAATAGGGAGTTCTCGCTCCTTGATGTAGAGCAGACCGGCTCCTGTCATCCACTCGTGAAATTGCGCTACTACGCGCTTGTTAGGAGTGACATTGAAGCGCACAAAGTGTTCAATAACATTGCCTGCAGCATAGCCGAAGAGAGCGGACTCAATATAGTCCCAGTTGCCGTTCAAAGAATCAACTCCAAAACTTTTCCAAAAGTCAGTAAGGATCTCATCCTTTCTTGAGATAAACTGGGTAAAATCCACCAGGATAGCAATAGGATTGCCGGTGACATTCCAGCGACCGACCCTGACACGTAAACCCTCGCTGAGAGCAGATTCGCGCCAGGAACGGAATAACATCGGGTCCTCGTTGAATTCCGGATTCTGAGCTGTGTCCCTCCATACGTCAGGACCAATGTGAATATGATTTTTCTTAAATTCTTTTCCTAAAAAAAGTGATTTTGTGGCAATGACAGTATGTATACCGCCTACCTTGTTACAAACTTCCCAACTGATTTCAAACAGGTAGTCGGGCATAATCGAATTTTGTTTCATAAACTTATTGTAGTGGTTCTATTTATTTCTTTTCCCCCCTCAAAGAGTGGATTTTCTCTTTGACTCTGATTTCGAAATCGCTGAATACATTCATGTAGTTTATGAATGCCTCGTAAGGGGTATTATAAGGGTTAAAGTAGTTGTGTACGGATCCGTCGGAGAAAAACTTGGTGCACATATAGTAGAAGTGGTCACTCTCCTGTAGTTTTCTATAGATGTTGAGGAGTTTCTCATCTTTCGCTTTGAGCACGTCAGCCTCAATAGCTACGATCTTGTTGAAAGCTTCGTTCTGGAGTTCGTTTCCAAGCCAGGCACTGGTATCCCTCTCCTCATCAGCCCAGGAAATGGGATATGCTACGTGGAGCGGTGCAACAGGTTGGTGGAAAGCAGCAGCTTCCGGAACAGTCCTAAAGCGGATATCACCTTTGGCAAGAATAGCTTCAGGGAGAGCCTTCAGGAATTCGAAGATACCTGTGTACTCTTTCTGGTGTTCACCGAATGTCTCATAATCCATAAAAAGATTGATAATATCCTCTCCTGAAACGGCATCTGAAAGCCAGGCTGCATATTTATCTGCGGTAAGTGGCCACCCATCCCAGTTCTTGTCAGAGAATCTGAATGCAATATCATCGCTAAGGCTGGAGTTTCTGAGCAATAGTTTCTGACGAGGATTTATGGCATTGGTGTAGACAAAATTGGGACTCTTCCATCCGAGAATATGCTTTGCACCCTCAGTGATCATAACATTGTAACCCAGGTCGGTCACTGCATCTCCTATAGCGTCGGAGTAGATAAGCTCGGTGTTACGAAATGCGGTGGGCTTTACTCCAAACACTCTTGTAATCATCTCTGCGTGCTGTTTCACCTGTTTTTTGAACTCGGCAGGCGAAGAGAGAGAAGCAAGGGTATGCGAATATGTCTCAGCAAGAAAATCCACACAACCCGTAGCAGCTAGGGCCTTGAAGCTCTTAATCACCTCCGGCGCATACATGAGAAACTGCTCAACAGCCACACCGGTGATGGAAAATGTCACTTTGAAATCTTTACCGTGCTTTGCAATGAGGTCAAGCAGGATGTTATTAGTCGGGAGATAGCACTTTTCTGCAACCCTCCTGAGTATGGTGCGGTTAGCAAATTCATCGAAATAATGAAAATCGTTGCCGATATCAAAAAAGCGAAATTGCCTTAGTCTATCCGGCTGGTGTACCTGAAAGTATAAACAAATTGACTTCATATCTATAATTTTTATTTTTTCTCATATATTGCTGCCTCATAAACCTTCTTGACTTTAGCTGCAGCATGATCCCATTTCAGGGAATTAACCTCTTCAAGTCCACTCTCAATCGCCATTTTTGACAGGGCAGGATAGTTGAGCAGACCATATATTGAGTCCGCGAGTGCATCAATGTCCCAGAAATCAACCTTAATTGCATATCTGAGCACCTCAGCCACACCTGACTGTTTGGAAATGATGGTAGGCACATTGGATATCATAGCCTCGAGAGGTGATATTCCAAAGGGCTCGGAAACCGAAGGCATCACATAGACATCAGAATATGTAAACATACGCTGTACATCCTGTCCTCTCAAAAAGCCCGTTAGATGAAATCTGTCTGAGATGCCCAATTGTGCCACACGTTTAATAGAGCGATTCATCAAATCACCGCTACCGGCCATCACAAAACGAACATTCGGGTACATTTTGAGCACCTTGTTTGCAGCCTCAATGAAATATTCAGGCCCTTTCTGGAAAGTGATACGGCCAAGAAAAGTGACTATTTTCTCTTTGACACCCCTCTGCACTTCGATATCACTCCTACCTGAAAAATCCACTGCATTGTGTACGGTAATAACCTTGGAAGGTTCAATTCCGTATTTATTGATTACGATGTTGCGCGTCAGATTGCTTACGGTGATAACCTTGTCGGCTTCTCGCATACCTGTCTGCTCCAGACGGAATACTTCGGGATTGACATTCTCGCCGGTGCGGTCAAACTCAGTGGCATGAACATGAATTACGAGCGGCTTACCTGAAACTTTCTTAGCAGCGATGCCGGCCAGATTGGTAAGCCAATCGTGCGCATGGATTACGTCAAATTCATGCTGTTGAGCAATAGCACCTGCAACCATTGCGTAACGGGCAACCTCTTCCATAAGGTTAGCTCCGTATTTGCCTGAAAACTTATACTTCTCTTTAAAATAACCCTCAAATTCTTCTGCCTGATATTTCTGCTCCTCTGTTACGAGTTCTGTGAATGAGATCGGATCGATATAGGGTCTTAGATTGGAGCCCACACGGAGAAAATCAACCTTGCCCAAAAACTCATCAATATTCTTGCAAGTGTCATAAACAGCCACATCGCTGGCATTGATGATTCTAACGGCACTTTGGTCTTCATCTCCAGAGGCCGATGGCATCACGAAAAGGACCTCCACATTATGGTGAGCAAGTCCTTTGGTCAACCCGTAACAGGCGGTACCCAAACCACCTGCAATATGAGGAGGAAACTCCCATCCGAACATCAATACTCTCATGATTGGTCCTCCAATTTATATTTATTTATAAGATATTTGACGCGGATAATCTCAGCGGTAGCTGATGCCGCGAGGATGGCGCCGTGGGGGTGATGTGGAGGATCTCCGTCGTAGATCTCGGCCACCATGCCTATTCCGTGGATATTCATATCCTCCTCAAAACCGCTAACCAATGCCTGTGATGTGCGCAGATAGGATGCACCATAGAGTTTGAGACAAGAAGCGATGTAGGCTCCAAGAAGCCAGGGCCTTGTACTTCCATTATGGGTGGCCAGGTCACGCTCGATCTGGTTGCCTTCGTAGACTCCTTTATATTGGGAATTCTTGGGTGAAAGAGTCCTGACACCACGTGTCGTTAAAAGTTCCTGATTTATGGTGCGTAAAATCTCATCCTGAACCGCCTCGCTGACGGGACTGTAGTCAAGGGAACAGGCATATACCTGATTTGGTCTTGTAAAGATGTTCTGACCGAAGCCATCGACATAGTCGGCAAGATGACGTCTCGATTCAACCCAGAAAACATTGTAGAAATTATCTTCTATTTTCTTGATAATGGCATCGCACTCTCTGGTAAAGTCATTTTCCTTTGAAAAACTCTTCTCCATTGCAGTAGCAAAGCAAAGAGCATTGTACCAGAAACAGTTGGTCTCAACCTGGTATCCGGCACGCTCTGTTACGGGGCGACCATCGGCATAAGCATCCATCCAGGTGAGGGCAACACCGGATTTCTGCGCCCAGAGCAGACCGTTATTGTGAAGAATTACCTCCGGACGTCCCTGGATAAAGGAGTTGATAATATCCTTGAGGATTTTGCTATATTTTGACCAGACCTTGGCCGTCTCTTTCGTATAGGAGATGAGATGCTGTACCAATTCGGTCAGACGGAGAGGAGCTTCTACCTGACTGCATCCTTTGAGAATTGCCTCCTGATGAGAAGAAATTGTATCATCCAGAATGCGTCTGAAGAGTTTTACGTCACCGTTGTTGTAAAGTGTTAAGCCGGGAAGTGCAACGCAGGTTTCCCTCAAAAGCCCTGACTCCAGCCAGGAGTATCCGGCACAAATTTCAGTCTTATTGTTGCGAACTGTAAAAAGTTGCTTCGCTGCATCCCTGAGGCAGTCCTCAAAACTCTCCTGAGGCTCACGCACATTGAGTTCCCTTGTGAATTTGGTTTTCAGGGTATTCGGGTTACATTCAGAGGTAGAAGCCGAAAAGATCACGGTTTCACCTTTTTTGATCGGCATCTCGAAATATCCGGGGACGAAAAGATCTTCAGTACAATCAAACCCACGGCGATACTCCTCTCTGTAAACAATATTGTAATACCAATCCGGGGAGGGCACATAATCGCAAGGTTTTGAAATCTGGAGATTGAGATCGGGAAAACCCTGGTACATCCTGAATGCAACTCCATTTTCTATATTTCTGTAACGGGTGTCTGCATCGCTGTTGGCTTTTGTCAGGGAGTGAATATTGCGGAATGCAAGGAATGGCTTAAGCCTGAGAATAGTATTGCTATGTGCATCCACAAGGGTATATTTAATCAGCAACTGATCTTCATTCTTACTGGAAAAAATTAAGCTTTTGCGAAACACCATACCGCCTACGCGATACGTAATTACAGGTACAGGGTCCATTTCAAAGTCAATAATGTATTTGTGACCTTTAGGCTCGAATACGGAGCCATAGTTATGGATACCTAGGTTGAAAGATCGCCCATGCTGAATAAGTGTCTCATCAAGAGACGACAACAGGATGTGCTTGCTCCCGCCGAAATTTTCAACGGGAACAACGAGCATACCGTGGTATTTTCTCGTATTGCAACAGACAATGGTCGTATTGCTATAGCCGCCGGCCATGTTTGTTGAAATCAACTCCCGTTTGAGAGAGTATTCGAGATTGACCAGTTCCGCTTTGTTGAATTTCAAGTAAGCCATATAGTTATGTTGTAATTACCGGGTTGTTTGCACCTATTTTTAACCTCGTTTTGAACCTGCAAAAGTAGATATAAATATTCAATATTTCAATTTTGTCACCTAATCGTCACATCTCAAAACCAAGGCACTACGACAGGGTATATATAGAGAGAGAAGATTCCTTCCCTCCTTATATTGTGTAAAGTGCTCTGTATCAGCAGTATTTCTATCAAAACCGCCAAATTGTGAAGCATCGCTGTCCAGGACAGGTACCCATTTGCCCGCAGGGGCCTCAAAACGGTAGTTTTCGAAGGATTGTTCCGGATTGAAATTAAAAACAAACATAAAAAAACCTCTGGTGAAGACAAGAATCTTTTTTTCCTCATCCTGACGAATAGATATTATCTTGTATTTCAATATCTTGTTGTCTGCAAACAGATTCACCATCGCAATGTCAAAATCAAGTAACGATTTATAACGGAGATAATCTGCATCGGCTAATGACCACTGCCTACGTGCATAGAAATAGGACCAGGAATTCCCCTCTCTGGGAAAATCGATCCACTCCGGATGCCCGAATTCATTGCCCATAAAGTTTAGATAGCCATCACCCGCTGTAGCAATCGTTACCAAACGTATCATCTTGTGAAGTGCGATACCTCTCTCTATAATGATACTCTGCGACTCTTTGTTCATCGAGAAATACATCTCCTTGTCCATAAGACGGAATATGATGGTCTTGTCGCCCACAAGTGCTTGATCGTGACATTCTGCGTAGCTGATGGTTCTCTCATCAGCACGCTTGTTGGTGAGTTGGTAAAATATCTCTCCCATGCTCCACTCCCAATCCGACAACTCTTTGATCCACTTGATCCAATGGTCGGCAACTCCCATACTCATCCTAAAATCAAAACCAAAACCGCCCTTTCTTATCGGAGCAGCCAGTCCGGGCATCCCTGACATATCTTCGGCGATAGTGAAAGCGGTGGGCTTCAATTCTTTTACAAGAATATTGGCAAGACCCAGATAGACCAGCGCATCCTCATCCTGCCCACCGTCGAAATAACAATCGTACCCTATAAAATCGCGTCCCAGACCGTGGTCGTAATAGAGCATGCTGGTTACTCCATCAAAACGAAATCCATCAAGATTATACTCTTCTAACCAATACTTGCAGTTGGAAAGAAGGAAATAGAGTGTCTCATTTTTTCCATAATCAAAGCAACGTGAATTCCATGCAGGATGCTCTCCCCTCTCTCCTTTATGAAAATAGGTAGTGTATGAACCATCGAGACGGCTGAGACCCTCCACCTCATTTTTAACGGCGTGAGAATGGACAATATCCATGATCACTGCAATACCGAGCCGGTGAGCCTCATCTACCAACTCCTTGAACTCCTCCGGAGTACCGAATCTGCTGCTTAGCGCAAAAAAGTTGGAAACTTGATATCCGAAAGAGCCATAGTAAGGGTGCTCCTGTAGTGCCATTATCTGTATGGTATTGTAACCTCCGGCTGCGATCCTGGGAAGCACATTGCGCCTGAATTCACTAAATCCGGCTACTTTTTCCTCTTCGGAGCTCATTCCTATATGGGTCTCATAGATCAGAGGATTGGTCACCTTTCGGTGAAATTTTCTCTTCCATCTATATGGGGTGGAAGGAGCCCACACCTGGGCAGAAAATATCTTAGTGTGCTCATCCTGCACACAACGTGTGGCATAGGCGGGCAGACGCTCTCCGCCACCGCCGGGCCACTCTAAATACCAGCGATAGAGAGTCCCGTGAGATATAATTTCATTAGGGACTACCAACTCCCAGTTGCCTCCACCGGTCGGTGTAAAAGCGTACCGCTCCTCCCTTTTCCAGCCATTAAAATCACCAATAAGAAAAATTTTGGTAGCATTAGGGGCCCATTCCCGGAATACCCAGCCGCGGGAATCACGATGGAGCACATAGTAGAGATGATTGTTTACCGCATCGGATAGGAGACCATCTCCGGCCATTTCCCTTTTTTTCTGCAGCACTAATGCATTACGTCGCTCTATAATATCTTTGTACGGAGCAAGGTATTTGTCTTTTTTATATATCTTCATTATGGTTTTCACTCTTGTTGATGATCGTTTCGATCTTTTCCTGCTCTCCTCGTATAATGTCTCTGCAATACTGTATCAGTTCCATAGCTCTCTTTACATCACTTTCAATGCCGGAAAGGTCTCTTTCCGGATCTTCTATGCCTGTAACGAGCTGTTCCAGCTCGGTAAAGGCTTCTTCGTAACTCATTTTCTCTTTCATATAGCATTATTCTTTATTTCACTTGATATCACCTCACATTCAACCACCGCATCGTGGAACATCACCTTAAGGCGCTGTCCCGGTACGAGAGCCGCTCCGGTAGCAATCCTGCGTCCATCTTTTAGCACTACCAGATAACCCTTTGCAATCAGAGTACGTGGATCTGCAGCTATCAAGCGTGCCTGCAAAAGATCTACCCTGCGCAAAGCCTCTGAAGCTTTAATGGAAATTGCACTCCTGATGCGCACCTTCATATTATCAAAAAGGGCTAATTCTCGGTGACTCTTGCTCTTAAGAGTCAGTTTGAGACGAGAGATAAGAGAAAAAACCGCCTGTTCTTCACGTGCAAAAATCTCTATAAAAAAATCAGCCAGTGCAGTTGGGGTCTTGAGGTTGTGCCAGGCGACCATATCTATAACGTGGTAATCCTTGTCGTGACCAATGCCGGTAAGCACGGGAAGAGGAAACTGGGCTACATTAAGTGCCAGATCATAGTCATCAAAACAAACCAGATCCATAACCGAACCACCTCCTCTAAGGATCAACACGGCATCAAACTCTTCAATACTCTGAGCAATAGCATCCAGGGCCGCAATAATACCCGCAGGCGCCTCCTCACCCTGCATCGGCGCCGGAAACAATATGGTCGTAAAGGCAAATCCGTACACGTTTCCGTGAAGATGTTGGATAAAATCGCGGTAACCGGCTGCATTTTCTGCCGATATAACTGCCAAACGACGAGGAAGCGAAGAAAGTTTGAGAGAAGAATTCAACTCCATCATCCCCTGCTCCGAGAGTTGTGAGATAGTCCTCTGACGCTCCAACTCTAAATTACCAACCGTAAAGGAAGGATCGATATCCCGAACGTTTAGCGAAAGACCGTAGAGCTCGCTATAGTTCACCTGTACCTTGAGCAATACAGTCATTCCGGCTACTATGTCGCTGCCGGTAACGCTCCTGAAGTGTGCCGATAGGATGCGAAAAGTCTGTGCCCATATCACTGCTGAGCATTTTGCAAGCAACCTACCACTCACTTCTTCCTTCTCCACAAGGGTGAGATAGCAGTGTCCTGAGCGGTTGACACTACATTCACTCACTTCCGATCTAACCCAAAGCGAATCGGAGAAAGCCTCAGCCAGGACCTCGGAGATATCGCTCTGCAATTGATACAGCGTATAGAGTTTTCTGTCATCCATAACAAGACAAAGATAATGATTATTGGGTAAATATATTTCTATAATTCAAGTTACTTGCGTACATTTGCAGAATAAAGAATTCTAAGTGATGATTATCAAAAAGGCCGTTTTTGCGGGCAGTAGCGAAAAAGTTGACCAGAAACCAAAAGCGCTCTATCCGGAGTTCGCTTTTATCGGCAGGTCAAATGTAGGCAAATCATCGCTCATCAACTGCTTGAGTCAAAACAAAAAGCTGGCTCACACCTCTTCTACTCCTGGCAAGACACAGCTCATCAACCATTTTCTAATTAATGACAGCTGGTATCTTGTAGACCTTCCCGGATACGGCTATGCCAAAATGAGCAAAACCGGTAGGGCCAAGCTCTCCAGAATAATCAATGGTTACATAGACCGTTCGCAGGAAATGATGCTGCTTTTTGTGTTGCTTGATTCGCGACACGACATTCAGCAGATCGACCTCGATTTTCTGATTTCTCTCGGAGAGAAAGGCATTCCCTTTTCCATCATCTTTACCAAATGTGACAAATCCTCCCGGAATATTCTTGAGAAACAGATTGAAAAGAACCGCACTCACCTGCTCGAATACTGGGAAGAGCTTCCTCCACTATTTCTTACCTCTTCCGAGACCGGTATGGGACGTGAAGAAATTCTTTCGTATATTGACACTATACTCAATACTTTGACATAATACCAGAAAATCAATACCTGACACTAAAAACTAACACTAACAATTTGGCACTACCTATTTAATACTTACTATTCTAATCAAATATATTTAGACGTATACCATACCACATACTCGTAACTCAATACTCAGAACTCAAAACTTAACTCTATGGGACCCAACGACCACCAATTTAAAATCTTCTCTTGCAGAAACTCACGTTATCTGGCTCAAAATATCGCCAAATGCCTTAATACAAAGCTTGGTCGGTCTGAAGTAACCGTATTCAGTGACGGCGAATTCCAACCGGCATTCCTGGAAAGCGTACGTGGAGCCACAGTATTCATTGTCCAATCAACATTCCCTCCCACCGAAAACCTTTTCGAGCTTCTTCTTATGATTGATGCTGCCAGAAGGGCATCGGCATACAAGGTGATTGCAGTAATACCCTATTTTGGCTGGGCGAGACAAGACCGTAAAGACCGTCCGAGAGTCTCCATCGGCGCAAAGCTGGTTGCCAATCTTCTCCATGCTGCCGGTTGTGACAGGGTTATGACTGCCGACCTTCACGCTGATCAAATTCAGGGATTTTTTGACTTTCCCGTTGACCACATCTACGCCAGCAATCTTTTTCTGGCCTACATCAAACAGCTCAAACTGGAGAATCTTTCCATCGCCTCTCCCGATATGGGCGGCGCAAAGAGAGCTAATGCCTATTCCAGAATTCTTAGTGTGCCGATGATCATCTGCCATAAATCACGGGAGAAGGCTAATGTAGTGGGAACTATGACTGCCATAGGTGATGTTGAGGGTAGAAACGTAGTTATCGTCGACGATATTGTAGATACTGCAGGTACCATAACCAAATGTGCGGATATGCTGCTCGAGAAAGGCGCTATCAGCGTGAGGGCAGTCTGTACACACGCCGTACTTTCCGGTAACGCCTGCGCTAGAGTTGCAAAATCCGGCATCAAAGAATTTATCGTAACTGACACCATTCCCATGAAACAGGATTCGGAGATCGACACATCCAAGTTTACAGTGCTTTCCGTCGCCGAAACTTTTGCGGATGTTATAGAAAAGGTTTACAAGTTCAAGTCAATCAGCGATACATTCATCTTCTAGAAACCTTTTGTAATATGATACTCAATAACAACATCTCCATCGAAGTAGCCTATGAGACGATAATAACCAAAATGCGTGACTATTTCCGTAGTGCCGGCATGAAAAAGGCCGTCCTGGGACTCTCTGGTGGCATTGATTCGGCTGTTGTTATGGCTATTGCCTGCGAAGCGCTCGGCCGAGACAATGTTCACGGCTTACTAATGCCTTCCCAGTTTTCCACATTGCATTCCGTCTCAGACGCAGTGGATCTTGCCAACAATCTCAAGGTCAATTATACGGTAGTTCCTATTGAAAAGATCTACAATCGCTTTATGAGAGAACTATTTTCGTTTTTCGAGATAGGGAAATGGAGTGTTGCACAGGAAAATCTTCAAGCACGTATTCGAGGCACTATTTTGATGACATATTCCAATCGCTTTAATGCTCTTCTGCTCAACACATCCAACAAAAGCGAGATATTTGTCGGGTACGGTACCCTCTACGGCGACCTCTGCGGTGCAATGATGGTAATTGCCGATCTTTACAAACTTCAGGTTTATGAGATGGCAAGCTACATCAACTCCTCCTCAAACAATGTCATTCCTGCTTCCACTATACTGAAGACACCTTCGGCAGAGCTCAGACCCGGACAGAAGGACAGCGATTCGCTACCTCCCTATGATATCCTTGACCCAATCATATATAGTCTCCACGAAGAAGGTAAAAGTGCAGAGGAGGTGATTGCTGCCGGAGCTGACAGAGCAATTGTGGAACGCATTATTTCACTCAATCACACATACTCATTCAAAATTGCGCAGATACCTCCTGTAATCACTATCACTGACAAGCCGGTGGTTCCTGAATACAAATGCATCTGATATGAAAGTCTTAATAGCTGCAATAATCATAGTAGGATTCAGTTTCCTCGCAATGAGCGTTACGATCATTTTCAAAAAGGGTGGCAAGTTCCCGGATGGAGAGATTTCACGCAACAAACACCTTCGCAAGAAGGGTATCATTTGTGCTAAAGATGAGGAACTGAGACTCTGGGGGCGTAAAAGCAAATGTGATGATGATGCAGAATGTTCGGAAAGCGGATGTGAAGCCTGTTCTTTCAATAGATTCCACAATCCTAAACAAACCTCCGCACAATAATTATTTTTTATGTAGCACCGCCTTACGGAGTTCGAAACTTTGACCGAGATATTTCTTGCGTACTTCCGGATTATTAGCCAACTGTTCAGCCGTCCCGCTTTCCAGAATTGTACCCTCATAAAGGAGATATGCCCTATCTGTAATGGCTAGGGTTTCATGGACATTGTGGTCGGTTATAATGATACCGATGTTTTTGGTTTTGAGGTTTGCAATGATATGTTGGATATCTTCAACAGCAATAGGGTCAACACCGGCAAAAGGTTCATCGAGAAGAATGAATTTGGGATCTATCGCCAGCGCCCTTGCAATCTCGCAACGGCGTCTTTCCCCACCGGAAAGCTGGATTCCCTGATTTTTGCGCACTTTATGAAGACCAAACTCCTCTATAAGTGACTCCAGACGTTCATGACGCTCCTCTTTCGAGTAACCTGCCATTTCCATCACGGATAGAAGATTATCTTCGACATTAAGTGTACGGAACACAGAAGCCTCCTGGGCAAGATAGCCAAGACCCTTCTGTGCTCTTTTGTACATCGGAAGTTTGGTTATTTCCTCTTCATCCAGAAAAATTTTGCCGTCATTGGGCTTAATCAATCCGGTAATCATATAGAACGTAGTAGTCTTGCCGGCTCCGTTGGGTCCGAGCAATCCCACGATTTCACCCTGTTCAACTTCGATTGAGACACCTTTTACAACGGTTCTCTTGCCATATTTCTTTACCAGATTTGTACAAAAAAGCTTCATATCGGATATTTCGGTATTCTAAATTGTGTCGAGCCCGAGACTTTTCTTGAGTTCGCGGTACTCTTCGGATGTCTTCTGCAAATAGTTTGCCTTATCGGAAGGCATATACAATTTTTGAGTATTACCTTGGTCATAAGCCTCTTCCAAAGCTACCAAAAGACGAAGTGAAGGGAGATCGATACGTTCCCGTAGAAATGATTCGAGACGCTTAAGGAAATGGCGGTCAATGTACTCCTTCTGTGTTATGTTGCTAACGTGAAAAGTGACAACGGTACGTGATGCATCAATCTGCGGATTGCCCTTTGCCAGCGCTGCGGAGAGATTGGGAGAACGTGATTCACTAGCCACCAACTCTTCCCAGACACTCTTCAGGTTCTCTTCGTCAAGAGGAACTTTGACTATCTCCTGCGCAAACTCCATCTTTTTTGAAGAAGTTCCGGATTTAACCTCTTTCATAACATCTTTGATTGAGAGAGATTTATTTGGAGTCTGTAGTTTGGAGTCTGTAGTTTGGAGTTGGGGGTTCTGAGTTCCGAGTTCTGAGTTTTGAGTTACCGCTGGAGCAGTCTGTGAAGTCGCGGGTTGGGCAGTAGAGGAGGCCTGTGCAGCGACTGGTTGAGCTACGGTGGATTGTAGTGCCTGTACCGTGGCAGTTGATTGTGCAACAGCAGGTACTGTATTGATACGGGATATCTTGAGCAGCGCAAACTCTATCAGTAATCTGGGATTGCCGCTCTGACGATAGGATGCCTCACAGTCAGTAGTGACTGCAAGTGCCTCATAGAGGAAGTCCGCAGGACATTTTGCGGAGAGTTCCCTATATTTCTGTGCTACCGAAGGGGCAAGCTCCAAGAGGGACTGAGACGCATCGTGCTTGCACACAAGTAGATCACGAAAATGATTACTCAGACCCGAAATGAAGTGGAGTGCATTGAACCCTTTGGAAAGTATTTCATCAAAGGTGAGAAATGCGGCCGCAAAGTCACCATCTAGGAAATCTTCCGTGAGTTTGAAGTAATATTCGTAGTCAAGAACGTTGAGATTGTGGATAACCTGCTCGTAACTCACTTCATGCCCACAGAAAGCCACGGTTTGGTCAAAGAGTGTGAGAGCATCACGCATGGCACCATCCGCTTTCTGAGCAATTATATGGAGGGTGTCATCCCCTATGGTCACCTGCTCCTTGAGAGCGATATCCCTCAAATTGCGCACTATGTTCTCCACCGATATACGGTTAAAGTCATAAGTCTGACATCTGGAGAGTATGGTGGGGAGTATCTTATGTTTTTCTGTAGTACAAAGAATGAAAATCGCATAGGAGGGCGGTTCCTCAAGAGTTTTGAGGAAGGCATTGAAAGCCTGCTGCGAGAGCATATGTACCTCGTCTATGATGTAAACGCTATACTTTCCGATCTGAGGTGGAATGCGAACCTTGTCGGTAAGATTACGGATATCATCAACGGAGTTGTTGGAAGCGGCATCTAATTCGTGAATGCTATATGAGCGTCCTTCGGCAAATGAGAGACAGGATTCACAAGCTCCGCAGGGGACTAGATTATCCTGAATATTGGAGCAGTTGATAGTTTTGGCGAAGATCCTCGCAGCACTGGTTTTACCAACACCGCGGGGGCCACAGAATAGGTATGCATGCGCCAATTGATTTCTGAGAATGGAGTTTTTGAGAGTCCTCGCAATATTCTCCTGACCGATCAACGAATCGAAATCATTTGGTCTGTATTTACGTGCAGATACTATGAACTGTCCCATATTGTCTCTCTACGATAGGTTTTAGTGATTTTACAAAAATAGGAATAATTTATAACTTTGCGCCACCCAAAAGAGAAAATTGATGGATAAGTCTTCGCAAAACATTTATATACAAACACTTCCCTGCGGTGTCAAGTTTGCCTTCAAACGAGCCCCTTCGCCGGTGGCATATTGCGCACTCAGTATCCGTTCAGGTACGCGCCACGAACCGGAAGAACTACCGGGTACGGCCCATCTTGCGGAACATATGCTTTTCAAAGGCACTTCAAGGCATTGCCAACGCGAAATCAACAATCGGCTGGAGCGTTTAGGAGGTGAACTTAACGCATTTACCACCAAAGAAGAGACGGTGGTGCATTCCACTACACTCAAAGAAGATATCAGCAAATCGGCAGACCTGCTTTTCGAAATAGTACTCAGCTCCACTTTCCCTGAAAAGGAACTCATCAAGGAGCGCTCGGTTATTATCGACGAAATAAATATGTACAAGGACTCCCCCGCCGAGAGGATATATGATGAGTTCGAAGAACTGCTCTTCGGAAACCATCCACTCTCAAGGTCTATTCTGGGCAATGCAAAAAGTCTTAAAAAAATTTCGACAAAAGACCTGCGTGACTATGCCGAAACCAGATTCATTCTACCCTCCATTTGCTTTACTGCAGTAGCGGATATGGAGCCCGAAATTGTTGTAAACATGGTCGAAAAGGCTATCTCACGCCATTACAACGGCACTAAACAGATCATATCCCAGTTTCAAGCCACATCCGGTAACGGATCAACCTTTGATAAAGGGACCCTATTCCATAAGGAAATTTCACGTAAGAATCATCAAGCCCACTGTGTGATAGGAACGAGTGCCTATTCGCTCTACGACAAGAATCGTCTCACACTCCTGTTGCTGTGCAATATGCTCGGTGGTCCCTCCTCCAACTCACGCCTCAACCAGAGCTTAAGGGAACGCTCCGCACTCGTCTATACGGTGGAATCCTCATATACCCAGTACTTAGATACCGGCACCTTCGCCATTTATTTTGGATGCGATAAGGGAGATGTCGAAAAATGTCTATCTTTGACAGATAAAGAGATCGAGTATTTCCGTGATGGCCGGATGACCGAAGCGCAGCTCAAATCAGCTAAGAAACAACTCCTCGGACAGCACGCCATCTCCTCGGATAACGGCGAAGTACAGGCTCTCTCCATGGGTAAAAGCCTTCTCTCCTATGGCAATGTAATGCCTGATAGCGAAATCCGGCGCCAGATAGAAGAGATAACTGTTGAGGACATTCGTCGTGTGGCTTGCGAAGTACTGGCTAAAGAGCGGCTTTCGACTCTCATATATAGATAATGTGAATGGACCATTTGGACAGATATCTTATCACACATTCCACCTCTCCGGGCAAAGAACTCGAGTGGCTAACTCGGCAGACGCACCTTCGCACCAACCGTGGCAGAATGCTTTCTGGCCCTATTTTGGGCAAATTTCTGGAAATGATCGCCAAGATGATATCTCCCTCGAGAGTCCTTGAAATAGGCACATTTACAGGTTACTCCACCATCGCTATTTCGCGTGGACTTGCTCCCGGCGGCACCATTGACTCCATAGAGATCAATGATGAACTCGAAGACCTCATTCGCGAAGGCTACGAAAAAGCGGGCATCACTAATAAAGTACGACTAATCTTCGGAGATGTGCTTCAGGTGCTGCCTACACTTGAAAAGGGTTACGACCTGATATATTTGGATGCCAATAAGCGCGAATATCCACACTATTTTAAAGCAGCTGTAGAGCTACTCCGCAGTGGAGGCTTTATCCTGGCAGACAATGTGCTCTGGGATGGTAAGGTATTTGATGAATCCCCATCGACGGATGCTCAGACACGTGGTATCCGTGAATTCAACCGCCTTGTAGCAGAGGATCCCCGCGTAGAAAATGTCATCATACCTCTTCGTGACGGTATAAACATAATCAGAAAACTTTAAATCAATAATACAAACTCTACAAAACTCATCAGTTATGTCTAAATTTCTCAAAGAATTCAAAGAATTCGCAATGAAGGGCAACGTAATGGATATGGCCATCGGTGTTATTATCGGTGCAGCATTCGGAGCCATCGTAACCTCACTTGTAGGTGATCTTATTATGCCTCTCATCAGCTGGGCGACCGGCGGAATAGATTTCGCAGAGTGGAGAATAACCCTGCGTGCCGCTGTTGAAGCGACTGAAACCACCGACGCCGTGGAAGGCCTCTACATCAGTTACGGCAAATTTATAAATGTGCTGTTTAACTTCATCATCATTGCATTCTCCATCTTCCTTGTAATCAAAGGCATCAACAAGATGTCCAAGAAACTTGAGTCAGAGAAGACTCAAAAAGAAAGAGAAGAGGCTGAAGCTGAAGCAAAAGCAGCTGCTGAAGCTCCCGCTCCCGAAAGTGAAGAGGTGAAAATTCTAAAAGAAATCCGTGACGCTATTAAAAAGTGATGCTGATCAGAGTAGATCCAGCACATAATCGCGGTAATACTTTCTTAAAACAAAATTCGAGGCAAGGTTGCGAAGCGAGTCACGACTGGCCTCGAATTTTTCTTTATGTGCCTCCTTTATCGGCTCGGCCGGAGGGGACTCCATTTTGAGCGGATTGATAGGTGTTCCATTTTTCCATACTCTGAAATCAAGGTGAGGGCCTGTAGACATTCCCGTACTGCCAACATAACCGATAACCTCCCCCTGAGAAACCCTAGAGCCCACTTTCAGGCCGGAGGCATACCTCGACAAATGAAGATAGGCCGTCGTATAGACAGAGTTGTGGCGGATTTTTACGGTATGACCGCCACCCCCTTTGTACCCCTTCTCTATCACCACTCCGTCACCAATGGTGAGTACAGGAGTGCCTGTCGGAGCAGCATAATCTACACCTGTGTGAGGTCTTACCACTCTGGTAATAGGGTGTCTTCTGGCATAGGTAAATCCCGAACTTATCCTCGAAAAATACTTTAGTGGAGATTTGAGAAAGGATTTTCTCATGCTCTCCCCTTCGGCAGTCCAGTAACGATTGGAGGTCCCTTCCTCTTCAAAATAGAGACATTCTATGCTCTTATCACCACTTGTGAAGGTCGAAAACCATACCTCGCCAATATCAGTTGGCTCCCCTTCACAGGAATGCTCATTGTAGAGCACTTTGAAGGCATCACCTTTCTGCAATCCGAAAAAGTCGACACTCCAGGCATATATTTCAGAGAGTTTTATTGCTAGCAGCGGTGAGGCACCGGCATCCTGTATATCATTCCATAGAGACGATGAGATTGTCACTTCAACATATTTCTGTGCCACATCCACCTGTCTATTTACGATTGATACGGCAAGCGTATCTCTCAGGTCGAAAACAACAGCAGATATATTGTCTTTCTGATAAACAAAATAATGGGGTTCCTCCCCTTCTGAAGAAAGATATACATAATAAGAGTGCCCCGTTTTGAAAGTATTTGCGTCAAATAGACCCCGTGATTTGCTTACCAGATTGTGGACCTTGCTATGAGGCACTCCGAAATTGTTAAGCACGGTGGAAAAATAGTCCTTAGTGCCCACCTTTCCTTCCACTACAGTGTATTCCCCCCTAGGGATGCCGAAGCGGTCTGTTACAACCTCCTTCACCAGTCTCTGCGTCTCCTCCGATATATCATCAGATACGGCATTATCACCGCACGCTACCGACAAAACTGTAAAAATCATCAATGTCGTCACCCTGGACAACAATCTTGCAAAACTACCTGTCTGACTCTCTGTACGCATCTTTTTCCTATCAATTTTTCGGCAAGTTAACCATTTTCCAACACTCTGTTGATATTTTTGTGGAAAAATTTGTAAAAATTTGTAAAAAAGTGGAAAAGTATTATTACTTTTGCACAACACATCATATAAAACTATATACAATCACATTTGAATGGCAAAGTTCATCGGCGAATTTAAAGCAAAAGTTGACGACAAGGGGAGGTTAATCTTCCCCTCTGCCTTCAAATCCGCTATGGGTAGCGGGGCCGATCTTCGCTTTGTCATAAAGAAATCCCTGTTTTCCGAGTGTCTCGAGATGTACACCTATTCTGAGTGGGAAAAGGAGTCTGAACTGGTGAGAAGCCGTCTCAACTTCTTCAACCGTGACCACGCTGAGTTTTGGAGAGAATATATGCGTGGCAGCCATATCGTGGAACCCGACGAGAAACTCGGCAGGATGTCCGTCCCAAAGGATAAGCTAGACTCTATCGGCGTCCTCAAGGATGTGATATTCTTCGGCAACAATCACAAGATCGAGATCTGGGCTAAGGAGAAATTCGAGGCCCAGCAGCTCGATAGTGAGGCCTATGTTGCACTTGCCGAAAAAATTCTTGGCTAGAAAAGAAGGAGGTGAGAGATGTCAGCCTACCATATACCGGTATTGCTTGAGGAGAGCGTGTCGGCTCTTACCGTAAAAGAAAACGGAGTCTATATAGATGCCACTTTCGGAGGTGGGGGCCATAGCAGAGCTATTCTCCAACGTCTAGGCAGAAAAGGTCGGCTGATGGTATTTGACAAGGACTACGAGGCACTGGCTAATCTGCCCGATGATGAGAGGGTAATTGCAGTCAACAACAACTTTCGGTTCATCCACAACTATGTGAGATACTATGGTTTTGAGAAGGTGGACGGCATTATTGCGGATCTCGGGGTTTCATCCCACCAATTTGACACGAGTGAGCGGGGCTTTTCCTTCAGATTTGATGCTCCGCTGGATATGAGGATGAACTTGGAAGCGCGTAAAAGCGCAAAAGATATTGTAAATAGTTATACGTTCGAAGAGCTGGAAAGGGTATTCAGGATCTACGGGGAGGTAGATGATAGCAGGAAGGTTGCGGATCTTGTTTGCCGGGCAAGGGAGATCTCTCCCATAGAGACAACCGGAGATTTGGGCAGAGCCTTGGAAAGCGTTCTGCCCAAATTTTCAGAACACAAATTCCTGGCCAAAATCTACCAGGCACTTAGAATTGAAACCAACGATGAAATGCGCGATCTGGAGGGGCTGATGAAGGGTGTGATACGTTCACTTAAAAGCGGGGGTATTATTTCGGTAATCAGTTACCATTCCCTGGAGGATAGGATAGTCAAGAATTTTCTCAAGTCCGGCAATGTGACCGGCAGGATTGAAAAAGATCTGATGGGACACGGTACCTCGCCTTTTGAGCTGGTAAATAAAAAGCCTATCATCCCAGGCAAAAATGAAATTGCAGGCAACACACGCGCTAGAAGCGCCAAACTCAGAGTGGCTAAAAGAAGATAGAAATGGGACTCAAAAGAAAGATTTTAGATAAGACCACTTCGTTTTTTAGCGGGTCATTCATATTGAAATGGAGACTCGAGAGATTTATCGGGTTCGTCATATATATATTTATT
The DNA here is from genome assembly GCA_033811195.1 of Bacteroidales bacterium. Taxonomy (GTDB): domain Bacteria; phylum Bacteroidota; class Bacteroidia; order Bacteroidales; family UBA932; genus Cacconaster. The sequence goes on from JAPXOZ010000008.1 coordinate 37,801, forward strand.
CTGATTGTGCTCTTCATCAGTTGGAATCTATATATCGAGAGCAGGCTGGTTAAAATCGAAAAGAACTCGGCTATCATCAAGGATCTCGAGATCAATCGCCAGCAACGCGCACTGGAGCTTGTGGGCCTTGACCACAATATAAAAGTAGAAAAAATGTTACAAGATTTCGGTTCAAAGCTCCATGCTCCGACCGACCAGCCCATAAGAGTAAAAGGAGAGTAAAAAATGAAAGTCAACATCGGAAAAGTGGGCATGGCATATGTCATTTTCATCCTCATAGCATTAGCTGCGGTGGTGAAGATCGTCTATACCCAGTTTTTCCATACCCCCGAAAAGTCCGAAGTTGCAAGTGTAATTATCGATACGTATGATATCAAAGGTCGCAGAGGGAGCATCCTTTCTGATGATGGACGTTATCTGGCCTTTTCCATTCCGGAATACCAGCTCTATATGGACCTAAGCAGCAAGGTGATCTCTGACACTCTTTTTGACAATCATGTGAAAGCCCTTTCAATAGAGTTGGCAAATCTTTATAAGGATCGCAACGCAGCAGGATATGAAAGGCTTCTGCGTACAGCACGCAAAGAGCAAAAAAGATATCTCTGCATCAATAAAAAACTGCTCACTTACAAGGAAATGAAGCTTGCGAAGACCTTCCCTATTTTCGATCAGGGGCAAAGAAGAGGCGGTCTCATCATCGAAGCGGTAGATGATCATAGAGAATATCCCTACGATTACCTCGCCTATCGCACTTTGGGCCATCTCAAGAGCGATACGGCTCAGATAAGAGTGGGTATTGAAGGAAGTTGCGATTCCATACTCAGGGGCACAAAGGGTCAACGACCAATGAAAAAAACAGAGGGTAATGAGTGGATTCCCGATTATGACAGAGCCATTATTCCTCCGGTAAATGGTACCGACATCAAGACCACTCTCAATATCGATATCCAAAGCATAGCTGAAAGAGCGCTACGCAACAGGCTTTCAAAGAGCGAAGAGCTTCAGGCCGGCGCAGTGATAGTGATGGAGGTTGCCACAGGCGAGATAAAGGCTATGGTGAATCTTGAAAAGTATAACGGAAGATATGTGGAGAGATACAATTACGCTATAGGTCGAAAAGGTGAACCGGGATCGGTATTCAAGCTAACCTCGCTGGCTATTCTCCTTGAGACCGGAAAAGTCAAATTGGAGGATGAAATGAAGGCAGAAGTCTATTACAGTGTACCGGGGAAAAAATATGAAGACAAGTATCTTCGAGGATACGATAAAATAAGTGTCCAAAGAGGATTTGAGATCTCCTCAAATAATGTCTTCATAAAGCAGGTGTGGGAAAATTTTGGCTACAACAAATCTACACAACAACAATATACTGATCTGCTTAAAGCGATGAATATTCACTATGATCATGACATTGAGATAAATGGTCTCGCTAAAGCAACAATCCCTTCACCCTCGGATAAGGTCAGACCTTGGAAAGATATAGACCTTGCCTCTCTTGCCTTTGGATATGCAGCAGAACTGACTCCACTCCATACTGTGACCTTCTATAACGCCATCGCCAACAATGGAGTAATGGTCAGACCTCACCTGATAAGCGAATTTATCAAAGATGGAGAGACAATTAAAAAGATTGAGCCGGTAGAGATCTCAACTGTTTGCTCAGAATCTACTATAAAGGAGCTTCATAAGGCTCTTAGAGCCGTAGTCGAGAATGGAACGGGAAAGGAGCCCTTCAGAGGCTGCAAGGTGGAAGTTGCAGGAAAAACAGGTACTGCGAAAGTAGTTATTCCCTCTACCGGAACTTATACTGACCGTCAGGGCAGAAAAGTTCACCAGGGCTCATTTGTAGGTTTTTTCCCCTACGAAAACCCAAAATATACCGCAATTGCCGTAATCTTTTCGGGACCGACATACAAAGACTACTATGGCGGCACCTGGGCAGCCCCTGTAGTTAGGGAGATTGCCGAATACATCTATACATCATCGCCCGAATGGAATGGGCAATTGACTGCTTCTGCACAACTTCCAGCATATAAGGAGTACCCCAACCATGCAATCAATGATACGATATCGGGAGTACCCAACGTGATCGGAATGGGACTTAAAAGCAGTATTAACACCCTTGAGAGCAGAGATTATAGAGTCTCTTTTTCCGGACACGGCAATGTAATAAAACAGGAACCCGCTCCCGGCACGAAGAGCACAAACAGAAAAGTCAAAATTTATCTTGCTGAAAAACATGAAACTGAATGACATATTAAAAGGACTTGAAGTCCTCGACATAAAAGGCAGCAAATCCATAGAGATAAGCGACATCACTCTTGACTCCCGCAAATGTAGTACGCGCTCGCTCTTCATAGCAGCTGTCGGCACCAAAGCTGACGGACACGATTATATCGAAAGTGCCGTCAAAGCAGGTGCATCAGCAATAATATATCAGGAAGGGGCATATAGCGGTGGAGATGCAACATATATAAAGGTAGCAGACAGCAGAAAGGCTGCGGGTCTGGCCGCATCCAATTTTTATGGTAACCCATCTTCAAAATTCAACCTTGTGGGAGTGACAGGCACCAACGGTAAGACCACTACAGCCACACTGCTTTATCATCTTTTTACCTCGCTCGGTTATTACTGTGGGCTAATTTCGACCATAGCCAACTACATCGGGGAAGAGAAATTCGAAACCGAATACACCACTCCCGATACTATTGCCCTCAATAAACTGATGGCCCTTATGGCCGAAAGAGGTTGCGAATATTGCTTTATGGAGGTGAGTTCCCACGCTCTGGACCAGGAACGTGTATATGGTCTGCAATTCAAGGGAGCCATTTTCTCCAATCTGACTCATGACCATCTTGATTACCACAATACATTTCTCGAATACCTTCATTGCAAGAAGCGTCTTTTCGACACTCTTCCCAAGAATGCTTTTGCTCTTATCAATATAGATGATAAAAACGGCGAAGTGATGGTACAAAATTGTCGAGCAACTATAAAGAGATATTCTTGCCGCACACTTGCTGACTTCAACTGCAAAATTGTAGAGGAGAGTATTGAAGGAATGATGCTCGCTATAGGCAACAATCGTTTCTGGACACAGTTTATCGGCGGACACAATGCTTACAACCTGCTGGCAGTTTATGCGACTGCCATCCTTTTGGGAGCCGACAGAGATGAAGTGCTGGTAAAAATGAGTTTATTGAAGGCTGTTGCAGGGCGTCTCGAATATATTCGCGGAGGCAATGAGATTACTGCAGTTGTGGATTACGCCCACACGCCGGACGCTCTCGAAAATGTTCTAAAAACACTCCGTTCGACAGCCAAAGGGCGTCAACTGATATGCGTATTCGGTTGCGGAGGCAATCGAGATAAAAGCAAACGCCCCGAAATGGGTGTGATTGCTACAAAGTATGCAGACAAAGTAATTGTAACATCGGACAACCCCCGTTTTGAGGATCCCGATACTATTATTAATGATATCCGCAACGGCCTCAACGCTGCAGAAAAGGCTAAGTCACTCTTCATTACCGACCGCAAAGAGGCCATCCGCACAGCCATAATGATGGCTCCCAAAGGCGCAGTCATACTTGTGGCAGGTAAAGGGCACGAGGATTATCAGATTGTCGGCGGAGAGAAACACCATTTTGACGATAAGGAGATTATCTCAGAAACATTAGAACAACTATAACCGGACAAAACCTCTACCTATGCTGTACCACCTTTTTGAATATTTTGAGAGAGCGAATATAGATTTCGCGGGTTCCGGACTGATGAAGTACATATCATTCAGATCTTTTGGAGCCAGCATCGTAGCCATCCTGATATCGATGATAATTGGGCACAAACTGATTGTCTGGCTGCAGAAAAAACAAATCGGCGAAACTATTAGGGACCTTGGCCTGGAAGGTCAACTGCAAAAAAAAGGCACTCCCACTATGGGCGGTATCATTATCATCATATCAATACTGGTACCCGTACTACTATTCTGCGATCTGACAAATATCAATATCTTGATCTTAATACTTACTACAGTGTGGTTTGGTACGATCGGATTTCTGGATGACTATATTAAGGTGTTCAAGAAAAATAAAGAGGGGCTCAACGGCTGGTACAAAATAGCATCCCAAGTACTTCTAGGGCTAATTGTAGGTCTGATAATGTGTTTCAGCAATGAAGCAGGATTTAGAGAGCAGAGAAAGGTGGTTCCCATGGCTGAGGTCCCGGTTGAAATCATTGATGTTGATACTGCAATTCCGGCTAAAACTGCGAGTGTTGACACCGATCTGTTGGAAAACAGCACTAAAACCACAATTCCTTTTGTGAAGAACAATGAATTCGACTACGGATGGCTCTCCCCTTTCGGAGGAGGCTTCGGAGAATATTTCAAATGGTTTATATATATATGTTTCATCATTTTGGTGATAACAGCCTGCTCCAACGGCTGTAATGTCACAGATGGGCTTGATGGCCTGGCAACCGGTGTGACAGCTATCGTTGGGGCTACTCTCGGAATATTTGCATACCTCTCAGGTAACGTTATTTACTCCGAGTACCTCAACATAATGTATATTCCGAGCAGTGCGGAGATCACTGTCTTCTTTTCCTCGATGGTAGGTGCCCTACTGGGATTTATGTGGTACAACTCCTACCCCGCCCAGATCTTTATGGGTGATACCGGCAGCCTTACTCTTGGCGGTATAATAGGCGTATGCGCCATTCTCGTCAGGAAAGAATTGCTCCTACCCTTGCTTTGCGGGATATTCTTCCTTGAGAGTCTATCAGTTGTGGTACAGAGATTTTATTTCAAATACACAAAGAAAAAAACCGGCACCGGTGTAAGAGTATTCAAGATGACACCTCTCCACCACCATTTTCAAAAGGAAAATCCGGATGCGATAATTCAGTGGCCGGGGAAAGTCTATCCCGAACAAAAAGTGGTGGCGAGATTCATTATTGTTTCGATAATTCTCGCAGTATTGACAGTAGTAACATTAAAGATAAGGTAGTAAGTTATGAAACGAATCGTTGTATTGGGTGGTGGAGAGAGCGGCTCCGGAGCTGCAGTTCTGGCGAAAGTTAAGGGGTTTGATGTCTTTCTTTCTGACAATGGCAAAATCAAGGAGGAATATGCTGCTCGTCTCTTGGAGTACGGAATTCCCTTTGAGGAGGGCGGTCACTCCATTGAGAAGATATGTATTGCCGATGAAGTGATCAAAAGTCCCGGCATTCCCGATACTGCACCCTTGATTATCGGACTCAATGCCCGTGGCGTATCCGTAATTTCGGAAATAGAGTTCGCAGGCAGATATGACAACTCCAAAAAGATTTGCGTCACCGGTAGCAACGGCAAGACCACTACTACTGCGCTTATATATTATTTGCTCAAAAATTCCGGCCTTAATGTGGGCCTGGCTGGCAATATTGGCAAAAGCTATGCATACCAGGTAGCCACGGAGGAGCACGATATCTATGTGCTTGAAATTAGCAGCTTCCAGCTTGATGGAATGTATGAATTCAGAGCGGATATCGCCGTATTGCTCAACATCACCCCTGACCACCTCGACAGGTACGGCAACCAGATGCAGAACTATATCAATTCTAAATTCCGGATTACCAGAAATATGGCAAAGGAGGACTGCTTCATTTTCTGCTCGGACGATGAAATAACAATAGAGCATCTTAACCGTATCATTATCCAGGCACAGAAACTACCATTCAGCCAAAACTCAGTCGTGGAGCAGGGGGCCTATGTGGAGGGAGATACGATGTATGTCAGATACAGAGACAGCAGCTACGAAATGTACCTTCATGAGCTTGCGCTCCAGGGGAAACACAATATATACAATTCGATGGCTGCTGCCATCACAGGAAAAATAATGAATATCACCAACAGTACCATCCGGGAAGCTCTGACAACCTTCACCGGAGTAGAGCATAGAATGGAAAAAGTGCTCTCCGTCGGTGGCGTGATGTACATCAACGACTCCAAGGCTACAAATGTCAACTCCACATGGTATGCACTGGAAAGCATCAACACTCCAATTGTTCTGATACTCGGAGGAACTGATAAGGGGAATGACTACTCCCCTATTGCGGATCTGGTTAAGGATAAGGTAAGAGCTATAGTCTGTCTTGGTATTGATAATCAAAAGATCCACAAGTTTTTTGGCAACAAGGTGGCTGAAATTCACGATACACGCTCTGCAGAGGAAGCCGTAAAAATAGCTGCATCAATCGCACAAAGTGGTGACACCGTGCTTCTTTCGCCCAGTTGCGCGAGTTTTGACTTGTTTGAAAATTATGAAGACAGAGGCCGACAATTCAAGGCTGCAGTAAGAAATCTTTAAGAGAAGATGGGTAGATTGAAAATAAAACTCAAAGGAGACAAGATCATTTGGATGATTGTGCTTTGTTTGGCAATTATTTCGCTACTGGCGGTATTCTCTTCCAGTACATTTTTGGCCAATAAAGCGGGTGTGAGCAAGTTTTTTATACTTCGGGAGCAGCTCATATCAGTATCCATCGGATTTGCCGCTCTTTTGATCTGCTATATGATCCCGATGAGGTTTTACCGGTTTTTGGCGTTTCCGGTTTTTGGGATAACTATTGTGATGCTTGTACTCCTTTTCATCATACCAGATACACGTAATGAAGCAGCCAGAGGTATCCGGCTCTTCGGCAGGACAATTCAGGTTTTCGAATTCGCGAAAGTTGGACTCATACTCTACATCTCAAAAGCGCTAGAGTTCTGGGAGAACTCCTTGACTACTTACAAAGACTTTCTGCTCAAGATATTGCTGCCAATAGTAGTAGTATGTATGATGGTCATGGTAAATAGTTTCTCATCAGCTCTGTTATTTGGTGTAATCAGCATATTGTTACTATTCTTTATGAATGTCAACGGCAAACATCTGGGTATTACCGTAGGCATAGGGATAGTGGTGTTAGCATTATTATTTGGCACCTACTCGCTCTTTTACAGAAATAAAAAATATGCTGAGGGCGAAGAGCCCGCCCTTATGGGTAAGTTTTTCAACCGCTTTGAGACAGCCACCAGCCGTATTGTCAACTTTGTCGAGGCCAAAAAGGAGGTGGATAAGAATGCGGAAGCGACCATGACAGAAGCCGAAAGACTAAGAGAGCAGGACGGCAAGCGCCAGGCTGAAAATGCCAAAATCGCGATTCATGAAGGTAAAATTTTCGGCAAGGGTCCGGGCAAGAGCACTCAGAGGTATTCTTTATCCATGGCCTTTTCTGACTTCATATATGCCTTCATTGTGGAAGAATATGGATTAGTTGGAGGCATTTTTGTTATATTGATCTATCTGATATTTCTCTTCAGGTGCATCACTATAGCAAACCGATGCGAAACCATCTTTCCGGCGGCACTGGTCTTGGGGTTGGCATTTCTGATTGCCACTCAGGCCTTCCTGCATATAATGGTTAACGTAGGATTGATGCCGGTTACAGGACATACTTTGCCTCTGATAAGTCATGGAGGTACGGCTTATATGGTATTGAGTGGTGCATTCGGCATCCTCCTCTCCATAAGCAAGCAACTGGACAAACAGGATGAAATCAAACGTAAGGAACAGGAAGAAGAGGCAAGAAAAAAAGAATCGGAAATAATGTTGTCAGAAAGCTATGAGTTGTAGTTTTGAGTATGTAGTGTGGAGTGTGGAGTGTGTAATATGTAGTGTGGAGTGTGGAGTGTGTAATATGTAGTGGGTAGTATGTAGTGTGTAGTGTGTAGTATGGAAGGTGTTGAGTGGTGCAGGTTGCGAGTTGCGAGTGTTGAGTGGTGCAGGTTGCGAGTTGCGAGTTACGGGGTACAATATGGAGTTCTGAGTTCTGAGTTACGAGTGTTGAGTGGTGCAGGTTGCGAGTTGCGAGTGTTGAGTGGTGCAGGTTGCGAGTTACGGGGTACAATATGGAGTTCTGAGTTCTGAGTTACGAGTGTTGAGTTTGAATAGAGTTGTGAGAAATAAGAATAATGTGTCGAAAAATAAGTGATATTATATTTAATTAAACGATTATAGGCAAAAAGGCTAATTGGCAAAACGCAAGACAAGCCAAGAGCCAATGGCCAACAGCTAAGAGCAATTAGTATGAGTAAAAGCAAACCGAGAATCATAATTAGCGGAGGAGGCACGGGAGGACACATATTTCCGGCTCTCTCCATAGCAGGAGCCATAAGGGAGATCGTGCCTGAAGTCGAAATACTTTTTGTAGGCGCCGAAGGAAGAATGGAGATGGAGAGAGTGCCCCAGGCGGGATATGAAATTAAAGGCCTGCCTGTAGCCGGCCTGCAGCGTAAATTCTCACTGGCAAATTTTGCATTACCCTTCAAAATAATCAGAAGCCTTTCTATGGCAAAGAACATAATCAGGGAATTCAAACCTGATGTAGCGGTTGGGGTCGGTGGCTATGCAAGTGCTCCCTTGCTTTGGAGTGCATCCGGAATGAAAATTCCCTGCCTCATACAAGAACAAAACTCCTATGCGGGATTGACCAACAGGATTCTCGCAAAAAAAGTGGATAAAATCTGCGTCGCTTACAGCGGAATGGAAAAGTTTTTTCCTGCAGATAAGATTATACTCACAGGAAATCCCATTAGAAAGGAAATAAAGCCACCCACAGAGGCTGAAAGGAGGGAAGGATATACTTTCTACGAGCTTAATCCGGAGAAAAAAACCATCTTTGTAGTTGGGGGCAGTCTCGGCAGCGGCACTCTAAACAAGGCAATGAAAAAGTGGGTGGCTGAAAAGGGCGCGAATGCCGATTACCAGATAATATGGCAGAATGGAAAGTACTATAGCAGCAATATCGCTGAATATATGAAAGAGCGAAAACTGCCTAACGTAAAGCATTTTGATTTCATCCGCAGGATGGATCTTGCATATGCCGTGGCGGATGTGGTTATTTCCCGCGCAGGAGCGGGTACAATCTCCGAACTCTGCGTTGCCGGCAAAGCAACCATCTTCGTACCGTCGCCCAACGTGACAGAGGATCACCAAACGCACAATGCTATGGCTTTGGTGGGAAAAGAGGCAGCGCTGATGGTCAGGGATGATATGGCGGAGGAGAGACTAATGGACACTGCAGAAGAACTACTTTCTGATAGTGCACGCATCCATAAGTTAGAGAAAAATGTGCTTAAACTGGGACGAAAGGGGGCAGCAGAAGAGATTGCAGCAGAAATACTCTCCCTCATCAGATAAGAAAGAAATGGAAAAAAGATACAAATACTACTACTTCATAGGTATCGGCGGCATCGGGATGAGCGCCATTGCCCGCTATTTCCACAATGCGGGATACAGCGTCTCCGGATACGACAAGACACCCTCTCCTCTCACTGCAAGGCTTGAGAAAGAGGGGATTGCTGTACACTACGAAGACGATATCAGCGCTATCCCCAAAGAGAAGGAGAATACCTTTGTCATCTATACCCCGGCCGTTCCGGCTGATATGGGTGAGCTACGGTATGTGATGGAACAGGGATATACCGTATGCAAGAGATCCCGCGCTCTGGGAGAGATTGCTCGGGGCCAGAAGTGTCTGGCTGTAGCTGGCACACACGGTAAAACCACAACAAGCACACTATTGGCCCACTTGCTCACGCACTCAGGAGAGGGTTGTAATGCCTTCCTAGGTGGCATTTCACGCAATTATGACTCTAATCTGCTGCTGAGTTCCAACCCGGTGCTGGTGGCCGAAGCCGATGAGTTTGACAGGTCTTTCCTACAGCTATACCCCGATATCGCCGTGATCACCTCCGCCGATGCCGACCATTTGGATATCTATTTGGACCACAGTCACCTTAAGGATGCATTTGCCGAATTTGCGTCTCAGATCAAGAAGGATGGATTTCTTATTTTGAAGAAGGGTGTGAAAATCTCTTTGGAAGAAGTGCGCGCAAAGATTTTGACCTATTCGTACAATACTCCGTCTGACTTTTATGCATCGGATATAGTAGCTCTCGATGGGGGCTATTTTGAGTTTACTCTCAATACTCCTAAAGGAAAAATAGAGAAATGCACGCTGGGCATACCCGGGTGGATCAATGTTGAAAACGCTGTGGCTGCCTCAGCGGCTGCGCTACTGCACAACATCACTCCGGAGAAACTAAAAGGCGGGTTGGCGAGCTTCAGAGGAGTAGCAAGAAGGTTTGATATACGCCTCAATATGCCGCAATGTGCTTATGTTGACGATTATGCGCATCACCCTAATGAACTGCGTAGTGCAATCAGCTCAATGAGAGGTATTTTCAAGGGGAAACGGCTTTGCGGTATATTCCAACCCCATCTTTACTCACGCACAAGGGATTTTGCCGATGAATTTGCAGAGGCATTGAGCGGACTGGATGAACTTATTTTGCTCCATATTTATCCTGCTAGGGAACTGCCTATCGAAGGGGTGACATCAAGGATCATTTTTGACAAGGTACAACTTGAAAACAAGATACTCATCAGCAAGGAGGAATTGATGGAAACTATCCGTCAGAGGGATTTCGAATGTTTAATCACCTTCGGAGCCGGAGATATTGACAGGTTTATATTACCCATAGAAGAAGAACTGAAAACCAGAATAGAAAAATGAGAGTAAAAAAGATACTGCTGATAATACTTATATCACTCCTCTTTCTCGGAGTGACGGTGGCCTACTTTTATTTTGTATCTGGAATGGAAACGGAAACCATTGCAGACGCAGTCTGCAGTGGTATCAATGTCAACTTCAAGGACTCTCTAAAGGTTAATCTCATCAGTCGCGAAGAGATTATTTCTCTGGTGGACAAGACAGAAAAGGTAATAGGTGCAAAGTGTGAAAAAGTCAATCTTACCAGGATCGAAAAATTGCTGGACAGCAGGGGCGAGATCCTCAAATCTGAAGTCTATTTTTCCTCCCCAACTATTCTGAGTATAGATGTAGTACAAAGGAAACCTATCGTAAGATTTGAAAATGAGACAGAAGGTTATTATGCAGATGAGAGCGGATTTCTTTTTCCCTTGCTAAATACCTATAATGTACCGATTGTTACGGGCGATATCCCGCTACGTTTGGGCAGAGAATATATGGGTGTTCCCGAAGGTGAAGAGGGAGAATGGGTACATGGTATTCTCCTCCTTACTGAATATATCAACAATAATGAATACTGGAACAAAAATATTGAGCAGATATATATTGAAGATGGCGAGATATGCCTTGTTTCACGCGTTAGCCATCATAAAATCATATTCGGCAACTGCCGCGATATTGATGCTAAATTTAAGAAATTGACAACATTCTATAAAACAATTGCTCCGGCAGAGGGGTGGGATAACTACAATGTCGTCAATCTCAAATACAACAAACAGATTATTTGCAAATAAGGAGATATATGAGCGATTTTATTACAGCGATAGATTTCGGATCATCTAAAGTGGCCGTAGCAGTCGGGACAGAGACTTCTGACGGCATAAAGGTGGTTTCATTTCACAGCTCTCCCGTTCCAAACGGCATAAAGAACGGAGAGATCATCAACGAGGGCAGAGTAATTGAAGCCCTTAAAGAAACACTTGGGGCCGCATCATCCGATATTGGAAAAGAGATCAGCAAAGCAGTGATCAATATAAGTGGAAAATTTCTCTTCTGTGATGAGATAGAAAGCACAATCATCAGAAATTTCAGCAGCCAATATGTAACCGAAGAAGAACTGGAAAAGTACCGTCGGGAGCGCTACAAATTTTCCGTAGATGAAACCAATATCATTTACGCGGTTATACCTCAGAAATATGACATCGATGATTTGATGGGATACCAGCAGCATGAGATCATCGGAACATCGGGTAAGCATCTCAAAGCCTATTACAAAATCTTCCACGGTAAGGCAACCTTGCTCGCCAGATGCAAAAAAGTACTCTCGGCGTGTGGTGTGGAAATCTCCAAAATTGTGCTCTCTCCCATTGCTTCTGCAAGAGCGGTGCTAACTGAAGCGGAGATGGAGAACGGAGTGATACTGGTGGATATAGGACGTGGCCTGACACAAATTGCCGTTGTCAGAAAAGGCATCGTTACCGATGTGCGGATTATCCCCTTCGGAGGAGAATCTATTACAGCCGATATCCAGACTGTGACCTCGATAAGTGCAAAATGGGCTGAATTGATCAAACTAAAACACGGTTGCTGTGTTGAAGAGTTTACTCCCGAGGACAAAAAACTCATTCTAAGGGGCAATGACGGTATCATCGAAGATGAAGTGTCACTCTCGAAACTCACACGTATCATAGAAGCGCGGACCAGTGAGATTCTAGAAGCGATAAAATATGTAAAAGAGGAGAACGAGTTACAAGGAAAACTCCCTGCAGGAGTCGTAATAACAGGCGGAACTTGCTATCTGGAGGGTTTTCTGGATCTAGCAAAGGTATTTCTGGGCCCAAGAACACGTCTTGCTGCACCGAGAGGCTGCATCACGATAGATTCGCACGAGAAAGCTCAAGATACATTTTCTTCTACAGTCGTCGGTCTTCTGCTGGAGGGTTTTTCCAGTAAACTCTCCTTTACGGAGGCTGACAAAATAAAAGTAAATGAGATCGAACCTGATATGGAAGTAGAGACGAAAGAAGTCAAAGGAAAAAAAGAATCCGGCGGCAGAAAAGGAGGAAGCAATAAAAGTCCAAAAAGGGGATTAGGAACCTTGTTTGAAGGAATTTTTAGTGAAAACAATGACAATTGTTGATATGCAAGAAACATTAATACCAACCAACTGGCCCAAGGGCTCAAACAACATTCTAAAGGTTATAGGTGTTGGGGGCGGCGGCAGTAATGCCGTGCAATATATGTATTCACAACAGATAGAGCAGGTAGATTTTGTAGTATGCAATACTGACAGACAAGCTCTCGAAGGAAGCACAGTACCGGTTAAACTTCAGATAGGAGGAATCTTGACCAAAGGTCTCGGGGCCGGACAAGATGCTACCATAGGTAGAAAATCCGCACTTGAGTCCAGAGAGGCAATCGAAGAACATCTGGGAGGCAATACGCAGATGCTCTTTATCGCCGCGGGTATGGGAGGCGGTACAGGCACGGGAGCATCTCCTGTCATAGCTGAAATCGCCAGGTCTAAAGGCATTCTCACAGTCGGAGTCGTGACTCTCCCAGCACGTTTCCTCGGCACCGAAGTACTATTCAGAGCCATCGAGGGAGTACGGGAACTCTTCAGACATGTAGATAGTCTTCTTATCATTGACAATGAAAAACTCTTTGACATATATGCAGATCTGGACATTCTGACACTCCTTCCCAAGGCCGATGAAGTATTGGCCATTGCAGTCAAGAGCATCGCCGAGATCATAACAGTTCGAGGCAAAATCAATATGGACTTTGCCGATGTTAAGAAAATAATGCAGAACAGCAATGTCTCCTTGATGGGAATAGGTATCGCTTCCGGTAAAGACAGGGTCAGCAAGGCTGTGGAAATGGCCCTCACATCTCCCCTGCTCAATCAGCTTGACTTAAGAACTGCAAAAAGGGCTCTGGTCAATATCACAACATCAAGTGGAGAACATGTTATACATGGGAGTGAGGTGACTGCCCTTATGGAATACATCAAGGAACTCACCAACCCTGAACTCAATTCTAAGATGGGGCTTGTACAGAATGATGAAATGGGAGAGAATATCGGAGTAACGATCATAGCTACAGGATTTGAGATGACCCAGTTGCCCATCATAAGTGAAGATGCACTGAAAAACAACAGAATCGAGGTCAAATATGATTTGACAAATAATAAAAGAGGCGTACCTTTGTGCCCCGATATCGAATCTCAAATTACCAAAAAGGAGATGGTAACAGGAATACCGGCGCTGATTACCGATGATCTGCAGACGATCAGCAATCTGGAATCGGAGCCCGCTTTGACCAGAAGAGAAAGGATGTTGCAGGAACAAAAATAAAACATAGTAAGTAATGAAACAGAGAAGAGTACGCTTTGCACCAAGCCCTACGGGACCGCTCCACATGGGAGGTGTAAGGACTGCGTTATACAACTATCTTTACGCTAAACAGGCTGGGGGAAAATTTATACTAAGAATAGAGGATACCGACTCCCACAGGTTCGTTCCGGGATCTGAAGAGTATGTAATTGAGTCGCTCCACTGGTGTGGTATTGTCCCTGACGAAGGTGTGGACAAAGATGGAAAGATTGTCGAAACTCCTTGCGCAGAGCATCCTCACGCACCTTACAGACAATCCCAACGCAAGCACATCTATCGTAAATATGCAGAACAACTCGTAAGCACCGGAAACGCTTATTACGCATTTGACACACCGGAAGAACTCGATGCACTTAGAAAAGAGGCAGAGGCCAAAAAGAGTAGTTTTACATACAACTACCATTCTCGTACTTCTCTAAAAAACTCACTTACCCTTCCTGCAGAGGATGTGGAGCGCCGTCTTGCCCAAGAGAGCGGATGGACCATCAGATTCAAAATCCCGGAGAATAGGGTGGTGAAAATGAATGACCTTATCAGAGGCGACATTGAAGTCAATACATCCACTTTGGATGACAAGGTTCTCTGGAAGAGAACCGACGAACTCCCCACCTATCACCTTGCCAACATTGTTGACGATTATCTTATGGAGATTACTGAGGTAATTCGAGGCGAAGAGTGGCTCCCTTCACTTCCTCTTCACTATTTACTCTACGAAGCATTCGGATGGGAGGAAAACCGGCCACAATTTGCTCACCTCTCACTACTGCTCAAGCCCGACGGCAAAGGCAAACTCAGCAAAAGAGATGGCGACAGATTGGGATTCCCCGTATTTCCCCTGCAGTGGACCAATGAGGATGGAGAAATTTCACACGGCTACCGTGAAGATGGCTATTTTCCGGAGGCATTTGTCAATATACTGGCATTTCTGGGATGGAATCCCGGTAATGAGCAAGAAATTTTCACACTTGAAGAACTAATAGAGGTATTCTCACTTGAAAGAGTGGTAAAATCCGGTGCCAGATTCAACCACGACAAAGCAAAATGGTACAATCAGGAGTATCTCCGCAGAAAGAGCACAAAAGAGCTTGTGAAGGCTTTCAGAGCACTGGAGGGAGAACGTCTGTCAGCATTTGACGACAATTATATAGGTGCAGCAGTGGAGCTTATTAAGGAAAGGGCTTATTTTGTGCATGAGTTTTGGAATTTGTGTGGTTTCCTCTTCGAGGCACCACAGGAGTATGATCCTTCAGGAGTGAATAAGTTCTGGAAGGATGATATCAAGGGGATTATTCCGCAGGTAGCGCATTTTTTGGAGAATATGGAGCCCTTCTCAAGTAATGTAATCGAAGAGAATCTTGAAAATCTGATTATTACTCGTAGTTGGGGTATGGGCAAGGTGATGAACACCCTTCGCCTCCTCCTTGTAGGTCGCAGTTCCGGTCCCGGAGTGGCTGATATCATGGAGATTCTGGGCAAGAAAGAAGTATTACGACGAATCAGCAACGCAATCGCCCGTTTGGGTTAACATAATTATATAATCATGACAACTATTGGAATGGCGTCAGACCACGCCGGATTTGAACTCAAGGAGTTCCTTAAACCCTATATCAAATCAATGGGATATGAAATACTGGATTTCGGCACTCATTCTACCGATAGTATGGACTATCCAGACACCGCCCATCCTCTAGCAGAAGCTCTGGAGTGTGGAGAAGTGGAGTGCGGTATTGCCATTTGTGGCTCCGGAAACGGCATTGCAATGACCCTCAACAAGCATCAGGGCGTACGTGCAGCCCTTTGCTGGAATCCTGAGCTCGGAGCACTGGCACGTCAGCACAATGATGCAAATGTCCTTTCGCTTCCCGCAAGATTTATTTCGCAGGAGCTCGCTTTGGAGATTGTCAAGAGTTTTTTATCTGCAGAATTTGAGGGTGGAAGACATAAGCGCAGAGTGGACAAAATCGCAGTGAGCAACTAGCTATGGGGTTTTTCATACTGGAAGGATGCAATGTGGAAAATGAGTCGCTCTCCGGATTTTTTGAAGAGCACCTTGCTTTCTCAATCGATGAATATCCGGAAGGGATTGTAATTCCCATTGACAAACCCTACAGGTGGACTTCCGCCGATGTTGTGAGAAAGATCAAATTCCCAATCCAGAAACATTTCAAACAAAAAAAGATCAAGGTGGGTCATGCAGGCACGCTCGATCCCTTGGCTACCGGTTTGTTAATCGTCTGCGTAGGCAAAGCAACCAAAATGGCCGAAGAGTTGCAGTCTCACGAAAAGGAGTATATTGCCACTATAGAATTTGGTGCGACTACTCCCTCCTTTGACCTTGAACAGGAGATTGACCGCTACTATCCCTTTGAGCATATTACGGAAGAGATGGTACAAAAGGCATTAAAGGATTTTATCGGTGAGCAGCTACAGGTGCCGCCTATGTTTTCAGCAAAGGTTGTAGATGGTTTACGCGCCTATGAATATGCACGAATCGGCGAGGAGGTTAAGTTGCGTAAGTCCCTGATCCATATCTCTGATATAGAACTGCTCTCATTTGCTGAGGCTTCTGCAGAGATGCCTAAATCTGAAAATACCACCCGAGAGGCATATCCTAGTGGAAAACACTTCTATCAACACTCCAGCGATAAGAGCGACGGTACACGTCCCAGCGCTACAATCAGAGTGCGTTGCAGCAAGGGAACTTATATCCGTTCTCTTGCACGAGACCTTGGTTGCGCTCTCAGCAGCGGCGGATACCTGACTGCCCTTCGCAGGACCGCATCGGGATTTTTTTCGCTCAATAATTGACTTTTTGAAACTTTTTGCATTTTTTTTCGTATAAGAGAGTGCTTTTTGTACATTTTTCCCAACAATGAAATTATCGCAATTTTACTTTGAACTTCCTGAAGAATTGATTGCCAAATATCCGGCAAATTTTCGGGACGAATCTCGTCTCATGGTACTGGACAAGGAGACCGGAGAGATTGAGCACAAGATCTTTAAGGATATAATCGATTACTGCAAACCTCACGACCTGTTTGTATTTAACGATGCCAAGGTCTTCCCTGCACGTCTATATGGCAACAAGGAGAAAACCGGAGCAGAGATAGAGGTATTCCTTCTCAGGGAACTCAATAAAGACCAGCGTTTGTGGGATGTTCTGGTAGATCCCGCGAGGAAAATCCGTATCGGCAACAAACTCTATTTTGGTGAGAATGATGCTCTTGTGGCTGAAGTTATAGATAACACCACATCCAGGGGCCGTACTTTGAGATTCCTTTTTGACGGCACCTACGAAGAGTTCAAACAAACACTCTTACAGCTCGGAGAGTTGCCTATTCCCAAATGGATACGCACAAGAGCTGAAGAGTGCGATACCGAACGCTTTCAGACCATCTACGCCAAGAATGAAGGCGCTGTAGCCTGCCCTGCCGCCGGCCTTCATTTTAGCAAAATTCTCTTCAAAAGAATGGAACTCAAGGATATCGACACCACTTTCCTCACACTCTATATGAGCAACGCCCATTTCCACAATGTGGATGTGGAGGACCTCTCCAAGCACAAAATGGATTCCGAGAAGGTGGTGATCTCCGAAGAAACCGCTGCTAAAGTCAACAAGGCAAAAGCTAACGGTAATCGGGTGTTTGCAGTGGGTATTACCACTGTACGCGCACTCGAAACCTATGTCACAACACAAAACGAAATTAAGGAGCTGGACACATGGACAAACAGATTCATCTTCCCGCCCTACAAATTCTCGATTCCTGATGCTGTAATCACCAATTTCCATCTCCCCTCATCCACAATGCTGATGAATGCTGCAGCTTTCGGAGGATATGACAATGTTATGAACGCCTACAAGATTGCCATGGAAGAGGGCTATCGCTTTGGCACATACGGAGATGCAATGCTAATCATTTAACATATAACATCTATTTGCAATTTTTCTGCTTAATATTGTCTTTTAAGCACATCAAATAGGATCATACTCCATAATTTAGCGACAAAAAAGCTATTATGGAGTATGATTTTTACATTTATGCCGCTGCCTTAAGTAAACTATTCGCCTATAAACCAGCAGTTGCCCTCCAACTCATAGAAAGAGTTGGCGACATTGGCAAAATATTTAAACTCGATAAAGAAGAACTCGGTGAGATGTTGCCGTTTGACAAGCAGATACTTGAAGCTCTCACCGACCCAGCACTGCTCGACTGGGCACAAAAAGAGATAGACTGGGCGCGAGCAAACGAAGTACAAACACTCTATATCACCGATCAGCACTATCCCTATCGGCTAAGGGAGTGTTACGATGCCCCTATCCTACTCTATTACAAGGGGATGGCCGACCTCAATGCCCGTAGGGTAATCTCTATAGTCGGCACTCGTAAGGCCTCTTACTACGGTAAAAGCAGCTGCCGCAAAGTGATAGAAGAGCTCGCTTCGTCCAGCAGACCCTTGGTAATAAGTGGGCTTGCATACGGCATAGATGCAACTGCACACCGCGCCGCAATGGAATATGGACTTCCCACTGTAGGCGTTATGGCCACCGGCATTGACACCATCTATCCTCCACAACACCGAGGTCTGGCAGAAGAAATGCTGGAAAAGGGTGGCCTTATCACCGATTTTTACCGCGGCTGCGAGGGTTTAAAGGTCAATTTCATAAAGAGAAACCGGATTATCGCCGGCATGGCGGATGCAGTCCTGCTTGGGGAATCATACTCAAAAGGAGGTGGTCTGATCACCACCTCACTCGCATCCTCTTACTCACGCGAAGTCTATGCAATCCCCGGACGAATCGGGGATGACTCCTTTGAGGGCTGTAATACCCTTATAGAGCGGGACTCCGCCAGAATAGTCACAAATCCCGGCACCATCAGCACATCTATGGGATGGAGGAAGAGAAAAACGCGAACAAAGGTCTCTCCGAATCTCTTCGATGGGATTAGCAGTAACAATGCACGCGCAATACTAGGTACACTCAAGGAAAGAGACTCTCTGACAGCGGAGCAGATCGAGGGACGTACAGGCATACCACTGCGGGATCTCTCCACAGAACTGCTTCAACTTGAGATTTCAGGAAAAATAGTACAAATTATGGGAGATAAGTATTCTATTGCTTGATTATTTTCCATAACTTTGTAATTTATGATGGAATTCATCGACACCCACGCACACCTCTACGACAAAGCTTTCAGTGAAGATATCCTTCAAGTGATCAAACGGATGGAGGAGGTCAATGTGACCCACTGTATACTCCCGGGTATTGACGTATCCGCATACGAGGCGATGATCGAACTGGCGAATAGCCGTCCTGCTCTCTTTTCCCCCTGCATTGGACTGCACCCTACCTCCGTTGGTGAGGATTGGGAGAGAGAACTTGCTTTTGTAAAAGAGTACGCATGTAAACGTCGTTTCGCAGCTATCGGAGAGATAGGTATTGACAAATATTGGTCGACTGATTATCTTGTTCAGCAAACACGGGTGTTTGCCGAACAGTTGGAGCTCGCCGCCGAACTTGACCTACCCGTAATCATACATTTGAGAAATTCCACCGAAGATATATTCAAAGTCTTCTCAGATGTGCGAGGAATCCCTCTCAAAGGTGTATTCCATGCCTTTTCGGGTAGTTATGAAACTTACAGGCAGATTCTACGACATGGTGATTTCAAAATCGGTATCGGAGGTGTCTCAACCTACAAAAATGCAGGAGTAGCAGCCACGCTGGAAAAGATTTCACTCGATGATATAGTGCTTGAAACCGACTCTCCATGGCTCACTCCGGTTCCTTTCCGTGGTAAAAGAAATGAAAGTTCCTATCTGATCCATATAGCTGCCAACATAGCTAGGATTCAGGGTATTTCTATAGAAACTGTCGCAATAATCACTACAAAAAACGCAAGAAAACTCTTTTCACTATGAGCCAATCGATACTTCTGATCTATACCGGAGGCACAATCGGAATGAAACAGGATCCGGAAAACCTGCTTCTGAAGCCCTTCAACTTCGGACTTATTACCGAGGAAGTACCTGAACTCAAAAAGTTCGGCTATCACATCGATTCTTATTCCTTCGATCCTGTCATAGACTCTTCAGATGTCAGTGTATGTTTCTGGCAGGAGCTTGCAACCCTCATATATGACAACTACGACAAATATGACGGATTCGTAGTGCTCCACGGTACTGACACTATGGCATTTTCCGCTTCGGCACTGAGTTTCATGCTCGATCGGCTTGACAAGCCTGTGGTATTCACCGGAAGTCAGCTGCCGATAGGAATGCTGCGAACGGACGGCAAGGAGAATCTTATCTCATCAATCGAGCTTGCTGCTGCTGTGGACAGCGATGGTCACGCTCTGGTGCCCGAGGTATGCATCTATTTTGACAATTACCTCTACCGTGGCAACCGCACCACAAAATACAACGCGGAAAACTTTGAAGCATTCCGCTCCGCCAATTATCCGGTACTTGCAGAAGCGGGTATTCATATCAAATATTACCGTGAATATGTCCACTATCCTGAAAAATGGGGTGAGGGCATACAGCTATATACCGAAATGGACACCAATGTAGCAATCCTCAAGATTTTTCCCGGCATTACGCCTGCTTATGTGGAAGCGGTACTTGGCACAAAGGGGCTTAGAGCAGTAGTTCTTGAGAGTTTCGGCAGTGGAAATGCACCCTCCTTGGAGTGGTTCGGACGAATGTTGTCAGAAAGTGTCGCCAAAGGCGTTGTTATTGTTAATGTTACCCAGTGTCATGCCGGTAGTGTGGATATGTCGGCATATGCTAATGGGGCTTTTCTTCTGGAATGTGGTCTTATCAGCGGATATGACATGACTACAGAAGCTGCAGTAACCAAATTGTTCCATCTTCTAGGCAGACTTTCAAATAATGAGGAGGTAAAATTGCATATGATGAGGCCGTTAAAAGGAGAATTTTCAAATAAATGAATTGATATTAAAAAAAAATAACTAAATTGCGCGATATTTTACTACGCAAAGACTATAACTTTAATAAATCGTTTAATAATCAATTAAAACAAAACTTATGAAAAAATTTTTCATGTTTTTGGCAGTTCTCGGCCTAATGACCGTATCTGCACAGTTCCAGGTAGCTAATGCACAGGAAGAAACTCCTGAAGTTACTACAGAAGATGTTCAAGCAGCTCCTGAAGTTGATGAAGAGGAAATCATTGACCCGTTTGCTGCAGGCAAGACTGACCAGCCCATGCACCAGGCCCTCAAGCAGAAATTTATCGAAGGTGGTGCCGAATTCATGGCGACAATATTGTTGTGCCTTATCTTTGGTCTCGCTATTGCTATTGAGAGAATTATCACATTGAGCCTTGCTCAGACCAACACCAAGAAGCTTGTTGAAAACGTAGATAAAGCTCTTAAAGAAGGTGGCGTTGAAAAAGCTAAAGAGGTATGCCGTAACACCCGCGGTCCCGTTGCCAGTATTTTCTATCAGGGTCTTCTCCGTGCTGATCAAGGCATTGAAGCAGTTGAAAAATCCGTTACCTCGTATGGTTCCGTACAAATGGGTCAGCTTGAAAGTGGTCTTTCATGGATTACCCTCTTTATCGCAATTGCTCCGATGTTGGGCTTCATGGGTACAGTTATCGGTATGATCCAGGCATTTGACGCTATTGAGATTGCAGGTGACATCTCTCCGGCACTTGTGGCAGGAGGTATGAAAGTTGCGTTGATTACAACTGTGGGTGGTTTGATCGTTGCTATTATTCTCCAATTGTTCTACAACTATTTGATTGCAAAGGTTGACTCCATCGTAGTTCAGATGGAAGATGCTTCAATATCTCTTGTTGACCTCCTGGTTAAACATCAGAAATAATCCATTATTGGACCAATCAATAGTGTAAACAATTATTAACAACGAATTAATCATCCAATTATGAAATATTTAAAGTATATCCAATACTTGCTGTTTGCCATATCAATAGTATTGCTTGTAGTATTTTATCTGACGCAGACCGGATCTACAACAGACAAAATACTGGACATCAATCTATTCTGGGCATATGCGCTTATAGGCATAGGAGCGGTACTTGCATTGATCTTTCCGCTTGCAAAGGCCTTTAAGACTAAGAAGGGCATTATTACCTTTCTTATCCTGATAGCAGGCGTGGTGGTGGTGATTGGAGGTTGTTACCTGCTCGCTCCTGGTACTCCTATTGAAATCAACCAAGAGGTTTCAGAAGCCACCTTTAAATTCACTGATACAGCATTGTATGTAACATATGTATTTGTTGCAGCTTCAATTATAGCACTTCTCTGGAGTGCAGTTCGTAATTCATTTAAAAGGTAATCAAGATGGGAGCACCCAAAAAGACACCAGAAGTTAGTGGCGGTTCTATGGCGGATATCTCCTTCTTGATGTTGATATTCTTCTTGATGGTGAGCACGATGGATAAGGAGGAAGGTATAGCGAGACGTCTTCCCGTTATGCCCCCTGAGGACATGAAAGTGGAGGACCAGAAGGTCAACCGTCGTAATATCATCCAGGTGAAGGTCAATGCTCAAGATAGACTTTTCGCAGGAAATGAGATTATGGATATCACCCAGCTAAAGGATAAGATCAAGGAGTTCATGACCAATCCCCAAAATGACCCCAATCTTCCCGATAAGGAGATGACATTCATAGAGGGCTATGGTGACTGCCTCGTATCCAAAGGTGTGATTTCTCTGCAGAATGACCGCGGTACCAGTTACTCCAAGTACATTGAAGTACAAAATGAACTGATCCGTGCTATCAATGAGCTCCGTGATGAATGGTCTATTGCCAACTATGGCAGAAAGTACTCCAGGCTCAATGAGGAACAACAAGCCATCGTGCGCAAAGCTGTTCCACAGAGTATCTCAGAGGCAGAACCTAAGGATGTAACCAAGAGAAGACGTTAAGGAGGATTTATTATGTCAAAATTTGTAAAAAAAGGTGGTGGAGATACCCCCAGTATTAGTACCGCATCTCTTCCCGATATTATATTCATGATTTTGATGTTCTTTATGGTATCCGTTAGTATGCGTCAGACTGACCGTAAGGTCATGGTATCCCTTCCAGGGGCTTCGGAAATTGCCAAACTGGAAAGAAAAGACCTTGCATCTTACATCTATATCGGTACACCAACTCTCCAATATCAAAGTCTCTATGGTACAGAGTCACAAATCCAGCTAAACGATGCTTTTCGTAGCATTGAGGATATCCGTGACTTCATAGCGTCAGAACGTGAATCTATAAGCGAGGCAGACCGTCCATTTATGACAGTATCCATTAAAGCCGACGAAAACACCCGAATGGGTATCATCACAGACGTAAAGCAAGAGCTTCGTCGTTGTTCGGCTCTAAGAATAATGTATGGCGCACGTAAAGTGAGCGCTTTATAACTATTTTCTATTATACAAGAAAGGGTGGCCAAGTGTCACCCTTTCTTGTATAAAACAAAAAGTAACATAAACAAATGAAAAAAATCTTAATTTTTGCCCTTACTTTGCTTGTAACTACGTCCTGCTGCGAGAAGAAGGCCAAATATGTATTCTATTTCATAGGAGACGGAATGGGATTCTCCCACGTAGCAGTTACTGAGGCATTCAAGGCTACTGAAAAGGGAGTAATTGGGAGTGAACCTCTTACATTCACACAGTTCCCTATCCTGGGTATGGCTACTACTTACTCCACCAATAATTTCATTACCTGCTCTTCGGCCGCAGGCACGGCTTTGTCCACTGGCACTAAGACACGCAATGGTATGCTGGGAGTAACTCCGGATACCACGAACCTTACAGCAATCTCATACAAATTCCACGATGCAGGACGCAAGGTTGGAATTATAAGCTCCGTGACTATAGATCACGCAACTCCCGGAGCATTCTACGCTCACAATCCCTCGAGGAGTGACTACTACGCCATAGCCAAAGAGTTACCTGAAACGGGATTCGAGTTCTTTGGTGGAGGCGGTTTTGCCAAGCCATTCGGTAAAGAGGATTCAGAGCGTTCCATATATGAAATTGCTGCAGAAAAGGGCTACACCGTTTCTTACGGTATGGAGGATTATCTTGCTCTTAAAGATAGCGCGGAAAAAATAATAATGCTCCAGGAAAAAGGCAAAGAGGAAAACATCCTTCCCTACCTGAAAGATGTTAGGGAGTCTGACATGACACTGGCTCAAGTAGTTGATGCTGCAGTTAAATTCCTGGATAACGAAAAGGGCTTTTTCATTATGGCTGAAGGTGGCACAATCGATTGGGCAGCCCATTCAAATGACCTTGCCAACACTATTTTCGAGACTCTTGATTTCGATGCCGCAATTGAAGTAGCATATAAGTTTTACCAGTTACATCCTGATGAAACACTCATTGTGGTAACAGCAGACCATGAGACTGGCGGAATTGCGCTTGGTAAGACAACAGGTTACAACTTTGACCTTACCATCGTCAAAGAAATTTTCGATAATATAAAAAATGAAGGCAATGTTGGCGAAGTAGGTAGTGAGGAGAGCCCTGATGTCTTCAGTTATATGTCCGAAAAAGAGATTATCTCATACGTATCGGATCAAGCTAACATAGGCTGGACCACCATGTCGCATACCGGTGGAGCAGTACCTGTATTTGCAATCGGAGCCGGAAGTTCACTTTTCAGCGGCCGTATGGACAATACCGACATTCCCAAGAGAATATGTCAGGCTGCGGGCATTGGATTCTGATTTTATACTTTTGGTAGTTTGTCATTGATTGTCTAACTTTGTCATTCGATTATCAAAAAAGTATGAAAAGAACTAAAGTTATTAAATTGCTTCAACAGGGACCCGTAGGCGAGGTGCTTGTAAAAGGCTGGGTCAGGACCAAAAGAGGCAACAAAAACGTGACATTCATAGCTCTCAACGACGGATCTACCATTAACAATATACAGATTGTCTGTGACACTACTGCTTTTGAAGAAGCATTGCTAAAACAGATTACAACCGGCGCCTGCATTGCCGCCAAAGGCGAACTTGTGGCATCATTGGGTAGTGGACAATCTGTCGAAATCCAGGCACGCGAAATCGAGGTATTAGGCACTGCCGACCCTGATATCTACCCTCTTCAAAAGAAGGGCCACAGTATGGAATTCCTCCGTGAGATAGCTCATCTCCGTCCCCGTACCAATACTTTCGGCGCCATACTGAGAATCCGTCACGCAATGGCGTTTGCCATTCACAAATTCTTCAATGACAAAGGGTTTGTCTATCTACATACCCCGATTATAACAAGTTCCGACTGCGAAGGTGCTGGCGAGATGTTCCACGTTACAACATTGAATCTGGAAAATGTTCCCAAAAACGAAGATGGCAGCGTAAACTATGATGAGGACTTTTTCGGCCGTCAGACATCACTGACTGTTAGCGGTCAACTCGAAGGTGAGCTGGGAGCAATGGCTTTGGGAGATATTTACACTTTTGGCCCAACTTTCCGCGCAGAGAACTCCAATACGCCCCGCCACTTGGCTGAGTTCTGGATGATTGAGCCGGAAATGGCGTTCTACGAGATAGAAGACAATATGGATCTGGCTGAAGAGTTTATCAAATATCTTGTACAGTATGCCCTCGATAATTGCAAGGATGACCTCAACTTCCTCAACAACATGATTGACAAGGAGCTTATTTCCCGCCTCGAAAGTGTTGTTAATACCGAGTTTGTAAGGCTTTCCTACACTGAGGGTGTAGAGATTCTGAAAAATTCAGGAGTGAAGTTTGAATTCCCCGTGGCCTGGGGTATCGACCTCCAGAGCGAACACGAGAGATATCTTGTAGAAAAACACTTCAAAAAACCCGTTATCCTCACCAACTACCCCAAAGAGATCAAAGCTTTTTATATGAAGCTGAATGATGACGGCAAGACGGTTAGAGCAATGGATGTGCTCTTCCCCAAGATCGGTGAAATTATCGGGGGTTCCCAAAGAGAGGAATCTCTGGAGAAGCTTGAGCAAAGAATTAAAGAAATGGATATGGACAAGTCCTCCCTTTGGTGGTACATTGACACCCGCAGGTTTGGAACTGCACCTCACAGCGGATTTGGACTTGGCTTTGAAAGACTCCTACTCTTTGTTACCGGGATGGCAAACATCAGAGACGTCATTCCTTTCCCCAGAACTCCAAAGAGTGCTGAATTTTAATAAAACCGGATCGCCATTATGCTTATCATCGGTATCGCCGGAGGCACCGGCTCAGGCAAGACCACAGTGGTCAAAAAAATCGCGGAGCGGCTTCACAACAAAGTGGTTGTAATCCCTCAGGATTCCTATTATAAAGACCAAAGTCACCTCCCGATGGAGGTACGCCAGGAGCTCAATTTTGACCATCCGGACGCTATCGATTTTAAACTGCTTGTACAGCAACTCAAGGAGCTCAAGGAGGGAAAGATCATTGAACAACCTGTCTATTCCTATATTACCTGCTCCAGATCAGCAACTGAAACCGTAAAAGTGGCGCCTGCACCGGTGATCATTGTCGAAGGTATCCTTATCTTTACCTGCAAAGAGCTAAGGGAGCTGATGGATATAATGGTCTATGTGGACGCAGATGATGATGACCGCCTGATACGTGTCATATCAAGAGATATAATGGAGAGAGGCAAAAGTGTAGAAAAGGTAATGGAACGATATCAGAAGACAGTTAAACCGATGCACCTGCAGTTTATCGCACCGAGCAAGCGATACGCCGATATTATCCTACCGCAGGGTGGCCACAACAAGGTAGCCATAAACATGCTCATTGCAACAATCGGGCAAGCACTCGAACATAACGACTGATGGAAGAAAGGCTCAATAAAAATAATAAAAGAACTGGACAGAGGGTTGGGTTGTACCTGACCCTTATTTTCCACCTTTCGGTGCTTATAGTCCTGTTGCTCGTATCCATCAATTCATTGGTGGCTCCCGAAGCTTCATTTGTACTTGATTTTACCAAACAGGAGCAAATTGAAGAGGAGCAAAGAATAATGGAATTAAAGGAAGATATAAGTCGCGAACTGGATCACCTTCTCGCTATTCCCAGAGGACAGATTCGCAATGTGGCTGTGGATGTAGGTACCCGACTAAAGGATGACCGACATTCCAATCCAGACCGGGTTTATGAAGAGGCTCGCGAACTGCAGCGCAAACTGGATGCCTCCAAAGCGGATGCACTTAAGCAGGAGTCATCTGAAACAGTCGACCTCAATCCTGAGCCTGAAAAGGACAAGCAGAAAAAAGAGGAATCACCCACTTATAAAGGTCCTTCCGTTATTTCCTATCGGCTTGAAGGACGCAAGGCGCAACATCTGCCTGTCCCCGCTTATAAAGGTTATGGCTCAGGAGATGTGTTTGTTGAAATCATGGTCAATCCAAAAGGACGAGTGATTGAAGCGCGAGTAATGGAGAGTATTTCGAGCCAGGACAAAGCACTTCATGACTTTGCGATAGAGGCAGCGAAGCGTTCCCGCTTCACATCCTCTGAAAGTGCCGGCCCCCGCCATATCGGCGAAATCCACTACCGCTTCATCGGTCAGAACTAATCTTCAAGTGCTCTTTGAACAACATTATCATTCTTCAGATAAATCGGATAAAATGCATCATCGTCCATGGGTGTATATCTGCCGATAACCGCTTTTACCTGAGTAATTATTATTTCTCCCGAAGTCTGCCAATCCGAAAATGAAGGTATGACGCCGTGAGCCGTTGTATAATCTATGAACTCTTTCTTGAGATTAAGCTCTGCAAAAAAAGCGTAGAGAGCATCCATATCTTTGATACCTCTCATGCGTGCACGGTGCTTGTCGCTGAATTTATTGGCAAACTTGACAACCAGACTCTGTCGATTGCACTTTATCAAATAATCGGAGACTCCTACTGTGTCAAGAGGCACAAAAACATCGGGAATTATACCTCCACCGCCATACACCACCTTTCCTCCCGGAGTAACATATTTGAGTGAATCATTGACCTTTATACTATCTGCACTCATCATTTCTCCATGCTCATATCTCTCTAAGATATCCATCTCATATTTGTCAGAATAGGGTTTCTGAATGCATCTACCCGTAGGAGTATAGAAACGGGCAACCGTCAGACGTATACCAGATCCGTCCGAAAAGTAGACCGGCTCCTGTACTAGACCCTTACCGAATGAGCGCAAACCGTAGATCAGTGCTCTGTCATTGTCCTGCATCGCACCCGCGAAGATCTCGCTGGAAGAGGCTGATGCCTCATTGATGAGAACAGCCAGTTCGATATCCTTGCAACTACCTTTGCCATCAGCAACAAAGTCCTGACGTGGACGGTTTTTACCCTCCATATAGACCACAAGGTCGCCTTTTTCAAGAAATTCGTTGGAGAGCATCATTGCCTGATCGAGATATCCGCCCGTATTGTCCCTCAAGTCGAATATAAGACGTTTCATTCCCTTTTCACGAAGGATGAGCGTTGCCTGTAGGAACTCAAAATAACTATTTTTAGAAAATTTGGCGAGTTTTATATATCCGGTGGTATCATTTATCATAAATGCCACATCCACACTCTTAATAGGAATCATATCCCTTACAATGGTAAATGGTATCAGCTTTTCTTCGCCATTCCTCTTGAGTTCCAACCTGACTTTTGTACCCCTCGGTCCTCTCATCATCGATACCATCGAATCCTGATGCATCCTAACTCCGGCAACATCTCTATCATCAATTTTTATGATACGGTCTCCACTGAGCAGTCCTGCTTTCTCAGCAGGCCCGCCGGCAATGACATTGGTGATAATAGCCGTATCATTGGGAACATTGAACTGAATACCGATGCCGTCAAATCCACCTTGAAGAGCCTCATCAGCCTTTTCTAGATCCACTGGAGGCAGATAGACCGAGTGGGGATCAAGTTCCGCCATAACTGCAGGAAGGAGTTTTTCAGTCACAGCCTTGTGATCGATATCGTCGACATAATCCTTGTCCACACTATTGAGCACAAGCATCAGTTTAGCCCAGTCAGACTTTGTAGACTCAAGATCTATCACATTCTTTTGGGGAAGTCTCTGAAGCAGCAGGACCAACATCAAAACAATAATAATCCATACCGATATCCTCAGTATTTTCATAGTTCTGTCATTGCTCATACTAAACGGACTTTACAGTTGTTGAACCTCAATACCGGCCCTGCGAAGCAGGTCGATACCATCAGTAATGCGATAATCTTCACGATAGACCACTCTCTTAATACCCGCCTGTATTATGAGTTTAGAGCATTCTAGGCAAGGAGAGGCCGTAACATAGAGTGTAGACCCCTCACTGCTATTGCCGCTCTTTGCTACCTTGGTTATGGCATTTGCCTCAGCGTGGAGGACATATGGCTTGGTTGCACCGGTTTCATCTTCACATACATTTTCAAACCCTGACGGCGTACCATTGTATCCATCTGATATTATCATTCTGTCCTTAACAATCAATGCCCCCACCTGCTTACGCTTGCAATAGGAGTTTTTGGCCCAAACCTGTGCCATCTCAAGATAGCTTAGATCAAATTTATTTTGTTTTTTGTTGTCCATTTCGGTTCTCTATCAATTGCTTTCGGCAGGTGCACTGTTTCTCTGGTAAATGTAGCGCTTAATACTGCGTTTGGGTGTTTTTTCAAATTCTTCAGGCACTATCTCCATGCCTGCTAGTTTACAATAGTTGGGAAGTTCAATATTGGCAAGCTGGATGCCTTCCTGAAGTTTTTCTAGAAGTTGTTCTTCCGAAAGCCCCTCTTCGTTTGCCTGATCAAAATCAGGATAAATGAGTGCAATCAACAAGGATTTATCTTCAACAACAAGTGCTTCCACAACATAAGGCATGTTATTGAGGATGCTCTCTATCTCCTCAGGATAGATATTCTGTCCTGAAGGGCCGAGTATCATGGTCTTACTACGACCTTTGAGGAAGAGATATCCATCCGAATCCATCACACCCATATCACCAGTCTTTAACCAGCCGTTTGAGAGAACTTCGTCAGTAGCCTCTTTGTTTTTGTAATAACCAAGGAAGACATTGTCGCCCCTTACATAGATTTCTCCCGGTATATTTTTCGGATCTTTCGAGTCAATCTTAATTTCCATTCTGGGAGCAGCTTTTCCACAAGAGTAAAGTTTAGTCTTGTCCCAAGCTGCGTATGCAATAATGGGAGCACATTCGGTCATACCATAGCCAACTGTAAAGGGAAAGTTGATTCTTTTGAAGAATGCTTCAGCTTCGCGGTTAAGGGCAGCTCCACCAATAATAACCTCTTTAAATTTGCCGCCAAATGCAGATACTATGCTATTTAGTATCTTTTTCTGGATCATCTGGTCGATTACGGGCAGGTTAAGCAATAGTTTTATCCTGTTCTTGCTGATAATGGGAGCGAGCATCCTCTTATAAATTTTCTCAATAATCAGTGGAACTGCTATAATGATATCCGGTTTGATGGTACTCATAGCATCGAGGATAATATTAGGGCTGGGTAGTTTAGTTAGGAAGTGCGTATGTCCTCCTACAGACATTATAAACATAAATTCGAACATCATCCCATACATATGTGCAGTGGGAAGCATAGATACAAGATTGGAGGTATTGTTAAGTTGCGGGTGCACGGCCTTCGCAAAAAGAAGATTGGAATAGAGAGACCTGTAAGGAAGCATTACTCCCTTTGAGAAACCCGTGGTACCCGATGTATAGTTGATCATCGCAAGTTCGTTAGGAGAGTCCTCATAATACTTGACATTGGCCGGAGTGAAGCTATTGGGATATTTCTTGCCAAACATCTCATTTAGATGCTCCCTGGCATAAATGTACTTCTCATCTACCGAGTATACAACACTTATGTCAGTCATTGAGAGTATTGCCTCCACTTCAGGCATCTCTGCGCTGTTGAGATTCTCCCAGATTGAGTCTCCGACAATAAGAATTTTTGAGTCTGAATGGTTGACCAAATTATGTATGTTTGCCGGCTTAAATTCGTGAAGAAGTGGCACAGGTACGGCTCCATAGGTAAGTGCAGCAAGGAAAGCTACTCCCCAATTGGACTGGTTACGGCCACAAATTGCAATTTTATCTCCTTTGACGATGTCGCAACTTTCAAAGAATATATGCAGTTTTGCAATTCTTCGCGCTACATCGCGATAGTTGAGAGTGAGCCCTTTGTAGTCAGAGAGTGCAGGGCAATCCCAGTTCTTTTTAAAACTCTCTTCGAACAGTTTGTTTACAGATTTTTTCATCTTTGTTATTATGTGAAGGCCTGCAGCTCGCAAAGATGCGAGTAAAGACCATGGTTATTAATCAATGTATCATGATCACCGCGCTCGACTATGGCGCCATTCTGTAGCACGATGATCTCATCCGCATGGCGAATAGTGGAGAGACGGTGAGCAATTATCAGTGAGGTACGGTGTTTCATAAGGTTTGAGAGCGCATCCTGTACCAGTCTCTCGCTTTCGGTGTCGAGAGCAGAGGTGGCCTCATCGAGGATGAGAATAGGAGGATTTTTTAGTACTGCCCGTGCAATTGCTATCCTCTGCCGCTGACCTCCGGAGAGTTTGGCTCCCCTATCTCCGATATTTGTTTGATAGCCCTGTTCCGTCTGCAATATAAACTCGTGTGCGTTTGCAATTTTAGCCGCATTTTCTATCTGCTCCTGTGAAATATTGTCCACCCCGAAAGATATATTGTTAGCTATTGAATCATTGAAGAGAATAGGCTCCTGAGTAACTATACCCATTTGTGATATTAGATCTGTGATCTTATACCTTCTGATATCCACTCCGTCGAGCTCAATAGAACCACCGGTTACATCCCAAAACCTGGGCAATAGGTCCGCCATTGTGGATTTTCCCGCACCGGAGGGGCCTACGATGGCCACTATCTTCCCCTTAGGGATAGTAAAGGATATATCCTTGAGAACCGGTTCGTCCGTATAGCGGAAAGAGACATTATTAAACTCTATGGAATGCTCGAATGAGGTAAGGGGCAAAGGATTGGGGTCTTCTTGGATATCGGAGGGAGTGTCCAAAATATCGAAAATCCTCTCTCCTGAGGCAATTCCTTTCTGAACCGCTGCAAAAGAGTTGGCCATCGCCTTTGCGGGCTCCAGCACCTTCCAGTAAAATCCGATATAGACTATAAATTGGGGCCATGTCATACCCAGATTACCGTTAAAATTGAGCCATCCACCATAGAAGAGAACCAATGCAGCTATGGAAATGCCGAAAAACTCAGAAGTCGGCGAGGCAAGTTCCTGTCTGTTGGAGACCTGTCTGCTTACTTTACGGTGACGCTCGTTATAGCGTTCAAAGCGATTTTCAACATACTTCTGTGCATTAAAGGCTTTGATTATTCTCGATCCGGAAATGGCCTCCTCATACTGACTGATAATCTGTCCCATCAGCGACTGTGTCTCCACCGAACCTCTACGAAGTTTGCGAGTTAAGCGAGTAACTATCAGTGCAGATATCGGCAGGGCTATAAGCGAAACTGCGGTCAAACGAGGAGACATATAAAAGAGCATTGCAAGAAACCCAACCACGAGCAGCGGCTCCCTAAACATAACATGAAAACTGCTGGCAACGCTATTCTGCACCTCGTTGACATCGTTGGAAATGCTAGAGAGAATATCCCCTTTTTTTCTGTTGTTAAAATATCCTATATCGAGGGAAGCAATCTTGCTGTAAAGGTCCTTACGAATATTCTTCATAAGACTGGTTTTCATACTTACCAGAATCCTCTGAGAAAGATATCGGCAAACATCGGAGAAAAAACAGGCCACAATCAACGAAAGTGAAACAAAGAGCAGTGCTCTTACCACTCCGCCGGAAGCGGCTATTGAGGAAAGATAATATGAGAACAGATCGTTGACATACTGGATGGTAAACGAGAACTCTGGCTTGATCACAGTTTGTGGAATCGTATCAGACTCGAATAATACAGTCAAGAAGGGACCAAGAAGAGCATAATTGGCAATGCCGAATATTACGGAGAAGATCGATAAGGCCAGATAACCGGGCCAGTATCTCCCCCAGGGCTTCGCATATGCCAATATTCTCTTAAATGTATCCATCTGCAACAGACGCCAAAATGGTGTTATCTTACAAAGATACTAAAAAAATAGTTCTGAGTTCCGAGTTATAAGTTTCGAGTAGCCAAAACTCAAATAACCCGAACCTTAAAAGTACAAAAACTTTCCAGACTCAGGTTATTTAACGCGTATTAGAAAATTGCAACTCGCAACACGTACCCCGCAACTTGCAACTAAAAAAGCGACCGTCGCCGGTCGCTTTTTGATTACTCTTCTTCCGGAACTATACGGATAAGTTCAACTTTAAATTTCAAAGTAGCATTGGGGCCGATATTTGCACCGGCTCCGCGCTCACCATACGCAAGATCAGAGGGTATCCAGAGGGTGATTTCACCACCTTCGTCAATAAGCTGAAGACCTTCGGTCCAACCTTGGATAACATTCTGAAGACTGAAGGTTGCAGTATTGCCTCTTTCGTATGAGGAGTCGAATATGGTACCATCAATGAGGGAACCCTCATAGTTGCACTCAACTGTGCTCTCTGCTGTCGGGAATACTCCGTTACCCTCTCTCTCAATCTTGTACTGAAGGCCGGATTCAGTTGTTACTACACCTTCATTTTTAGCATTGTTCTCGAGGAATTCCCGGCCTTTGGCAATAGCCTCTTCACCTTTGATCCTCATACGATCCTCCATAAATTTGTTGATTACTTCGGAGAACTCGCTGCCAATACGGCTAGCCTCCTGCGGATCTATCTTGCCCATTGCAAAAATGTCCTTCATACCGGCAACGATTTCATTGAGGTTGAGTGAACCGAAGTCATTCATTGAAATTACCATTCCGAAGTTCTGACCCAAAGCGAAACTCGCTGAATCAACCTGAGCCTTGGTAATACCTGCAGGCTGTCCTTCATCTGAAGTCTTGGTGGAGCAAGAGATCATCATCATTGCTCCAAGAACGCATATAGCGCAAAATTTGATAGCTTTCATACTATTGTTATCTTTATAAATATTGATTAGTGATTGTTTCATGCATAATGATTTACAAAGATATTGAAAATTTCAAAACTAGTAGCTTTTATTCCACTTTCCGGATAACAAAAATTTTACAATACGAAAAATATTGTTTAATTTAGTAAAATCATAAGGAAGAACCTTTATATATGAAAATTACCTCGGAAGAACTACACAAAAAACTGAAAGAATTTTTCGGTTTCAATTCGTTCAAGGGAGAACAAGAAGAGATCATAAAACATCTGATAGCAGGAAATGACGCTTTCGTGCTTATGCCTACGGGTGGAGGCAAGTCTCTCTGCTACCAACTACCGGCTCTATGTCTGGAGGGTACCGCTATTGTCATTTCTCCGCTTATCGCACTGATGAAAAATCAGGTTGATGCTATTCGCGGTTTTATCCATAATCAAGAAGGAGTTGCTCATTTTCTCAATTCTTCCCTCAACAAAACACAGATAGCCGAGGTCAAGGAAGATCTGGTAAAAGGCATAACCAAACTACTTTATGTGGCTCCGGAGTCCCTCACGAAAGAGGAGAACATACAATTCCTAAAACAGCTCAAGATATCGTTCTACGCAGTGGACGAAGCTCACTGTATCTCCGAATGGGGACACGACTTCCGCCCTGAATATCGCAAAATTCACGATATAGTGCAGGAAATAGGTGAAGCCCCACTCATCGCGCTTACAGCCACTGCCACTCCTAAAGTTCAGTCCGATATCCAGAAGAATCTCAGTATGACGGAAGCGCGTGTCTTCAAATCCTCATTCAACCGCCCCAATCTCTATTACGAAATACGTGACAAGGCCAATCCTAAAAAGGATATAGTTAAATTTATAAAGGAGAATTCCGGTAAAAGTGGTATCATCTATTGCCTGAGCCGTAAACGTGTCGAAGAGATAGCGGAGTTTCTAAATGTCAACGGTATCAAGGCTCTTCCCTATCACGCCGGAATGGACTCTACTACTCGTAGCCACAACCAGGATATGTACTTGATGGAGGAAGTAGATGTAATAGTTGCTACTATTGCGTTCGGCATGGGAATAGATAAGCCCGATGTGAGATTTGTCATACACTACGACATCCCAAAGAGTCTGGAGGGTTATTATCAGGAGACCGGACGTGCTGGCAGAGATGATCAGGAAGGTCAATGCATCGCATTCTATAGTTATAAGGATATTCTTCGCCTCAAAAAATTTATGCAGGGTAAGCCCATTTCCGAACAAGAGATTGGCAACCAACTGCTGATGGAGACAGTTGCTTATGCTGAATCCAATCAATGCAGGCGCAAGATTCTGCTAAATTACTTCGGAGAAAATTATCTTCAGGAAAGCTGTGGTAATTGTGATAACTGCCTCCACCCCAAGAAACATTTTGATGGTCAGGAGCAAATGCTTACTGTTATTGAGCTCATCCTTTCTCTTCAGGAGTGTTTTGTGGAAGAGCATTTGGCCAATATTCTAGCGGGAGAGAGCAACTCTAAAATTAACTCATACAAGCATAACAAACACGAACTTTTCGGCATCGGTAAAGATAAAGGAGTGCGCTTTTGGGCAGCTATTATCCGTCAGGGAGTGGTTCTGCAGCTGCTGGACAAGGATATTGAGCGCTATGGTCTAATAAGCGTCACAGATAAGGGCAAAGCTTTTTATGAGTCGCCCTACCAGCTGATGCTCACTGGCGCAAGGACATTTTCAGAGTACGATGATGACGATGATGATGAGTTCGGCGGTATTGGCGGACCCAGAATCGCTGCTTCCGGAGGAGGTGATCCTGAGCTACTGGCTATTCTCAAGGATGTACGCAGGAGTGTATCCAAGAAACTAAATCTTCCACCGTGGATTATCTTTACAGACCCTTCACTTGATGATATCTCCATCCAGTACCCTATTACGATAGAGGAACTCAAGAATTGCCAAGGAGTGGGTGAAGGAAAAGCACGTAAATATGGCAAGCCCTTCCTTGAGGTTATCGCCAAATATGTAGAGGAGAATGAGATCGAACGTCCTGATGACTTTGTAGTTCGTACGGTAGTCAACCGTTCTGCAAACAAAGTATATATCATCAAGTGTATTGACAGACGCCTGCCTTTTGAAGATATTGCGCGTGCCAGGGATATGGATATGGAAGAGCTTATGGATGAAGTTGAATCAATAGTGAACTCCGGCACCAGACTCAATATCGACTATTATATTCGTCAGACCATTGACGAGGATAAAATAGATGATATCTATACCTATTTCAGAGAGGAAGCCGTTTCCGATTCTGTCAACGATGCTCTTAAGGAGCTTGGGCCCGCCTATACGGAAGAAGAGGTGAGACTCGTAAGAATTAAGTTTGTCTCAGAACTAGGCAACTGATTTCCAATTTCCAGCCATTTTATCTCCTTGTCCCGACCCCAGTATGTAAGCTGGCGCTTAGCGTAGTGGCGAGTGTTGCGTTTAATCAGCCTTACAGCCTCTTCCAGAGAACTATTGCCGTCCAAGTAATCGAATATTTCCTTGTAACCTACTGTTTTCAACGCCGGCATATTACGGTATTGCAGCAAAGAGCGGACCTCCTCCACCAGTCCTGCTCCCAACATCATATCGACTCTACGATCTATACGATCGTATAGCACCTCACGTGGACGCGTCAGACCTATCTTGACAATTTCGAATTCCCTTTTTCTTGCGCGGCCGGTCTTAAATGAGGAGAATTTGCGGCCGGTAGTAATGGTAACCTCCAGTGCTCTGATTACTCGCTGCCCGTTACTGATATCTATGGAGTCGTAGGACTCGGGGTCGAGCATTTTCAACTCCATCTGAAGAGACTCCAGTTCCCCTTTTTTGAGACGCGCAGTCAAAGATTTTCGCAACTCCTGATCCACCTTTGGGAAATCATCCAGACCCTTACAAAAAGCATCTATATAGAGTCCGGAACCACCCGTCATTACGAGCGTTTCGTGACTGCGGAACAGATCTTCAACCAGTGTCAGAGCCTCAATCTCATATTTTCCGGCAGTATAATATTGTTCTACGGAATGTGAATGGATAAAATAGTGCTTTACTTGAGAGAGCTGTTCAGGAGAGGGAACGGCAGTGCCTATGCTCATTTGGCGAAAAATCTGGCGAGAATCACAACTGATTATCGGTGAGCCCAAGTAATGTGCCAGCTCTATGCTGTATTCAGTCTTCCCCACTGCCGTGGGACCAAGTAATATGACTACACGTCGCATATCGGGAGATCTTCTGTATCCAACACCTCTTCAGGTTTCTCCTCAATATCTTCCTTGTACTCCACGATATCTTCATAATGTGATGAAAACTGATCGGGATTGTGGCCCTTGCTCTCAGAGTTGTGAGGATATGAGCGCATTGGAACGAACTTCACCTCGTCAATAAACTCCAAGCGAATGTATCTATCGTCAGAAATGTCGTAAATATAGTTAAGAATAGGTTCACCCTTTTTGAGGGTATCTTCAAATGTCACACAATCCATCGTCCCATCCCCAGTATCAAACATCCCGTACTCACTGCAGAGATACCCCTCGGCGTCACACCCCTCAAACATTACAACCTGATCTGGAGCAAACTCTAAATCAGCCAAGATAAAGCTGTTAAAAGCAAAAAGTGTCATGTTGGACTTTACCTCATATATCCTGTAGAAAACTTTGCTCTGCGGGAGGGTAGCTCTGTATCTATAAATAATCATTTCCGATCAGTTTAGTATTGCAAAATTACTAAAAAAGCTATATTTTTACAACTCGGAATGGATTCATCATCAAAAGTTGCTACTGACTGCTACCTGAGCATCGCAGCGCCCTCAAAGGGCATCTACAAGGAGAAAGGGAGCAAGTTTCTCGCTTTTGCATATCCCGTGGAACAAGAGGAACAGGCACAAGAAATTATCGCTGAACTGAAAAGAGAATATTTCGACGCAAGACACCATTGTTATGCTTACCGTATTGGACATACCGGAGATCAATGGCGCATGAACGATGATGGAGAACCCTCTTCAACCGCCGGCAGACCCATACATGGACAACTGCTTTCCAATGAACTGAGTGACATTCTTGTGGTTGTGGTCAGATATTTCGGAGGTATCAAACTCGGCGTTCCCGGTCTTATCAGATCTTACAAGAATGCAACAGCTGATGCAATTGCCAATGCTGAGATTGTAGAGAAAATTGCCGGAGAATTTTTCACCATCACTTTTGACTACCTTCAGATGAATGATGTTATGAAAGTGCTGAAAGAGATGGATATCACTCCCATTTCACAGAATTTCGATCTGACCTGCACCATAGATGTAAAAGTGCGTCTGACACAGATCGAACAGTTTCAAGAATCACTGAAAAACACACAAATATGCCGAAAAACCTAATTTCAATTCACGATTTTTCAAAAGAGGAAATTCTCCACATTGTGGAAATCGCCGCAGATTTTGAAAAGAACAAGTCGCAGAATATCCTCAATGACAAGGTTGTTGCCTGCATTTTTTTCGAGCCCTCTACCAGGACGCGTCTCAGCTTCGAAACCGCGGCAAACCGTCTCGGCGCGCGCGTTATAGGCTTTGCTGATGCGGCCAATACCAGTATTGCAAAAGGAGAATCCCTAAAGGACACCATAAAGATGGTATCAAACTATGTGGATATTATTGTGATTAGACATCCTCTTGAGGGAGCGGCGAGATATGCCTCTGAAGTCACTCCCGTGCCTGTGATCAACGCCGGGGACGGCGCTAATCAGCACCCCACCCAAACTCTACTCGATATCTACAGCATCAATAAAACCCAGGGGCGCCTTGATGATCTAACCATAAATATGGTGGGCGATCTCAAATATGGACGTACGGTGCATTCGCTGCTCCAGGCAATGTCATATTTTTCCCCCAACTTCATTTTCACTTCACCGGATGAGCTCAAGATGCCACTTGAATACAAAAGATTTCTTGAGAGCAAGGGAATAGCCTATGCTGAAACCAGACAACTTTCAGAGTACCTTGACAACTCTGATATTATCTACATGACCAGAGTGCAACAGGAACGCTTCAATGACCCCATCGAGTATGAGAATGTCAAAAATGTCTACAGACTCGAGGCGAGAATGCTTTCGAACGTGCGCGACAACCTCAAAATTCTCCACCCGCTTCCTCGAGTTAACGAGATTGCCTCTGATGTGGATGACACTCCATATGCATACTATTTCAAACAGGCCGAAAACGGAATGTACGTGAGAATGGCCATCATAGCATACTTATTGGGATACAGATAAAAAGAGAATCATGGAACAGAAAGATAAACATTTGAAAGTCACAGCCATTAAGAATGGCACTGTACTCGACCATATACCTGCCGAAAGCCTCTTCAAAGTGATTGATATACTTAACCTCTCCAAGCGTCCCAACCAGATTACCATCGGAAGCAACCTGGATAGCCGCAGTATGGGTAAGAAAGGTATCATTAAGATTTCCGAACACTATTTTGAAGATGAAGAAATAGGCGAAATTGCCCTAATAGCACCCAATGCTACTATCAATATTATTCGTGACTACGAAGTGGTAGAAAAGAAGATAATCTCAATTCCCGAAAGTTTCGTAGGCATCTTCAGATGCATGAATCCTATGTGTGTGACTAACCATCAGGACATTCCGACTAAGTTCACGACTATACGGGAAAGAAAGGAAGTGTTGCTTCTCTGTCATTATTGCGAGAAAACTACCGACACCCGTAACTTGAAAATCGTAAGCAAAAAGTGATTTATTGCGGAATTATTATATCTTTGTAGGATAAACAACAAATAAAATATAATTACAAATATGAAAAAAGTTTACAATTTCAACGCAGGCCCTTGCGTATTGCCTAAACAGGCTATCGATGCCGCAATCGCCGCATTGCAAGATTTCAAGGGTACAGGTATTCCTGTTATTTCAGTTTCACACCGCTCAAAAGAGTGGGAATCTGTTATGAACGAGTGCCGTGCACTCTGGAAAGAACTCCTAAATATTCCTGACAACTATGAAGTTCTCTTCCTCGGTGGCGGTGCATCTCTCCAGTTCCTCTATGTTGCTATGAACCTCCTCGAGAACAAAGCAGGTTACCTCGAGACAGGTGTATGGGCAAAGAAGGCTTTCCAAGAGGCCAAAAAAATAGGCAATGCTATTTGCGTTGCATCCTCGGCTGATAAGACATATAGCTATATTCCTAAGGATTACGAGATCCCTAGTGACCTCGATTATTTCCATATCACTACCAACAACACCATCTACGGTACAGAGATCAGACATGATATTGACTGCCCTGTAGATCTGGTAGCCGATATGTCTTCTGATATCATGAGCCGTCCCGTTGACG
Organism: Bacteroidales bacterium; assembly: GCA_033811195.1. Taxonomy (GTDB): domain Bacteria; phylum Bacteroidota; class Bacteroidia; order Bacteroidales; family UBA932; genus Cacconaster. The sequence continues at coordinate 78,153 of JAPXOZ010000008.1, forward strand.
TTTCCAAGTATGCCATCATTTATGGTGGTGCACAGAAAAATGTTGGTCCCGCAGGTGTTGCATTCGTAATTGTGCGTAAAGATATTCTTGGCAAGGTAACAAGATATTTACCTACAATGATCGATTACAGAACCCATATTGACAAGGAATCAATGTTCAACACTCCTCCCGTATTCCCTATTTTCGTGATGACTGAGACTCTCAAATGGGTAAAGGATCTTGGAGGTCTTAAGGTAATGGAAAAGATGAACATTGAGAAAGCAAATCTTCTCTACGACGAAATTGACCGCAACTCCCTCTTCGTAGGTACTGCAGAGAAACAAGACCGTTCTATCATGAACGTGTGTTTCGTAATGGCTGAAGGCTACGAGTCTCTACAGGATGAGTTTATGGCATTTGCTAAAGAGAAAGGGATGGTTGGAATCAAGGGACACCGCTCAGTTGGTGGTTTCCGCGCATCCATATACAACGCTTGCCCTAAAGAGTCTGTTCAGGCGCTTGTTGACTGTATGAAAGAATTTGAAAAAATCCATAAAAAATAAAATCAGAAATATGAAAGTACTAGTAGCTACAGAAAAACCCTTTGCAAAAGTCGCAGTTGACGGCATTCGCAATATTGTTGAAGAGGCAGGACATAAACTGGTACTCCTCGAAAAATACACCTCTACGGACCAGCTTCTCGAAGCTGTTGCAGATGCTGACGCACTTATCGTGCGCTCGGACAAGGTAACAGCCGACGTAGTCGCAGCCGCACCAAAACTCAAGATTGTAGTACGTGCAGGAGCCGGATTTGATAATCTCGACCTTGCAGCCTGCACTGAGAAGGGCATTGTTGCAATGAACACCCCCGGACAAAACTCCAATGCAGTAGCCGAACTGGTTTTCGGTATGCTCATTTATTTGCAGCGTGCCGGTTTTTCCGGCGCATCAGGATCGGAACTTAAAGGTAAAAAGTTGGGATTGCATGCTTTCGGGAATATCGGAAAAATTGTTGCCAATATTGCCAAAGGCTTTGGAATGGAAGTATACGCCTTCTCTCCTTCGTTAGCGCGTAACCCTAAATTGGGAGACCAGTATGGTGTAACTGCCATCACTTCACCCGAAGAGTTATACGACAAGAGCGACATTGTTTCGCTACACATGCCTGCTAACGACCAAACAAAGGGATGCATCAATTACGATTTAATGAGTCGTTTGCCTGAAAACGGAATCATCATTAATACTGCACGCAAAGAGGTGATGAATGAAGCTGATTTGGTGCGTATTATGGAGGATCGTCCGAAGTTCAAGTACGGTACCGACATTTGTCCCGGAAATCACGAGGAAATGGTGGAAAAGTTTGGTGTTCGCTATTTAGCATCGACTAAAAAATGCGGTGCTCAAACCCAGGAAGCCAATGTCAATGCCGGACTTGCCGCCGCCAGCCAGATTTGTAAATTTTTCGCCACAGGCGACAGAACATTCCAACTCAATAAATAATCTCATCAGATAATATGGTAAAAATAAAACCTTTTGCAGCTATCCGCCCTCCTAAAGCGATTGTCAAAGAAGTGGCAGCACGCCCTTATGACGTGCTTAACTCGGTTGAAGCTAAAGCCGAAGCAGGAGAAAAGTCACTCCTTCACATCACTAAACCGGAAATAGATTTTGACCCTATCATAGACGAACACTCACAACCGGCATATGACAAGGCAGTTGAAAACTTCAAACTTTGGATGAAGAGAGGATGGCTTGTACAGGATACTAATGAGAACTACTATGTCTATGCCCAGACTATGGACGGACGCACCCAGTATGGTCTTGTGGTCTGTGCCAATGTGGAAGACTACCTAACCGGTAAAATCAAGAAACATGAGCTTACACGCAAGGATAAGGAAGAGGACCGAATGATACATGTTCGAATACAGAATGCAAATGTAGAACCAGTATTCTTCACCTATCCCGACAATGATGAGATCAATAATATTGTCAGCCGTTACGCTGCCGGTGAGCCCGAGTATGATTTCGTTGCCGACGATGGTTTTGGACATCACTTATGGATAATCAGCGACAAGAAAGACATCGCTCGTATCACTGAGATTTTTGCAGGCATCCCCGCATTTTATGTGGCCGATGGTCACCACAGGACAGCTGCTGCTGCTCTTGTTGGAGAGGAACAACGCCGCAAGAATCCAAATCACACCGGTGATGAGGAGTACAACTACTTCATGGCAGTGGTATTCCCCGAGAGCCATCTCAAGATCATCGACTACAACCGCGTTGTTAAGGACCTCAACGGTATGACTCCAAAAGAGTTCATTGAAGCTCTTAAAGAGGATTTTATTATCGAAAGCAAGGGCTCAACAGAGCCTTACAGGCCCTCAAAACTTCACAACTTTTCAATGTATCTTGAAGGTGTATGGTACTCGTTGACAGCAAAGTCCGGCACTTATGATGATAACGACCCTATCGGTGTTCTAGACGTTACAGTGTGCTCAAATCTCATTTTTGACAAGCTTCTAGACATAAAGGATCTTCGTACCTGTACAAGGATTGACTTCGTAGGCGGTATTCGCGGTCTTGGCGAATTGAAGAAGAGAGTAGATTCAGGAGAAATGGCTGCAGCTTTCGCTCTCTATCCTGTTTCTATGAGACAACTGATTAACATAGCTGACACAGGCAACATCATGCCTCCAAAGACCACCTGGTTCGAGCCTAAACTCCGCAGTGGTCTTACAATCCACAAGCTGGAAAGGTAAATTAAAAAACGGCCTCAAAGTGAGGCCGTTTTTTAGTTATGAGTATTGAGTAAGGAGTTCTGAGTTAGTTGTGGGGTACGAGTAATGCAGAGCGGGATGCAAGAAAGTTTTAAGTTATTATAGCCTAATTCTCCACGGCTAAATCCCTTTCCGATTCGCCGGAGATAGAACCGGCACTACCATTACCCTTATAATCTATGTAGAGTACACCTTTCAGATGGTCTGTCTCATGCTGGAAAATGACTGCTGTAAATCCGGAAATGGTATCTGTACGAGGCTCGAATGTGAGTTCATCGTTGTATGAAATTACAACGGATGTGGATCGAAGCACGGTATCACGGCAATCTGGAACCGAAAGGCAACCCTCCCATCCATATTTCTTTTCCGGGGAATAAAACGTAATAACTGCGTTAGGATAAAACTCAAAGGGTGCTCCCTCTTTGTCAAATCTCTGTACCGCTATAAGTTGTCTGCTGATGCCGACCTGCGGTGCTGCAATACCTACTCCCTCATGTTCGGGATCATTTACCGTGCAGAGCATCCTATGTCTCAATACACGGTAAACATCGGAAGCCACATCCTTTACCGTCAAAGGGGCAGCGACCTGACGGAGCAGTTCCGTTTCTAACGGACTGTCGATAGTATAGAGCGGCATTATCGCTGCGGAAGTATCGCTGCCTATAAGGGCTTTTTCAGATGCGGTGAAGGTTGAGCCGTCACTGCAGGAAAAAAGCATTGCAGCAACCGCAATGGCTGCTGCACCACAAATCATAATCCTTGATAGTCTCATTGTTTGAAGGCTTTACCAGGCAAGTGCGCCTGCGCCGAGAATGGCTGCATCAGAGTCTTTAAGACCGGAGCGAAGTACTTTAACTTTACCTCCTTTCCAGATACTGAGAAGGTTGGCCTCCATTGCCTCCACAATCGGTTTCATAATAAGGTCACCTGCCTCTGCAAGACCTCCGAAGAGGATAATTGCCTCAGGTGTACTGAATGCAACAAAGTCGGCAAATGACTCGCCCAGCTTCTGGCCGGTAAATTCAAATACCTTTTTTGCGATGGCATCTCCTGAGATAGCAGCATCATAAACATCTTTAGAAGTTATGACCTCAAGAGAACGGAGTGTTGAGGGTTCATCACTCATATCAAGCCATTCTCGAGCTGTGCGCGCAACGCCGATTGCCGAAGCGTAAGTCTCGAGACAACCTACCTTGCCACAGTTACACTGGCGGCCGTTATACCGAACCGCACAGGTGTGACCCAGTTCACCGGCAAAGCCATCATGACCATAAACCATCTGACCGTTGATAACAATTCCGCTACCTACGCCGGTACCGAGAGTAATTTCAATGAAGTTAGTCATACCCTTTGCATTGCCATAATGCATCTCTCCGATAGCTGCCGCATTTGCGTCATTGGTCACTGTTACCGGTTTGCCGGTTTTTTTGGCAATATAGTCTCTCAAGGGCACTACCCCTTTGCCCCAAGGAAGATTAGCTGCTCCTTCGATGGTGCCTTGGTAATAATTGCCGTTAGGAGCACCAATGCCGATGCCTTCAACATTATCCCAGTCAACATGCTCGGCAATTTTCTTGATATTGGCGCAGAGATCGTCCATAAATTTCTTAGCATCATCTTCGCCATAACATTTAGTATCCATTCTGCTTCTTGCAAGAATATTGGCACGTCTGTCCACGATACCAATCATGGCTGACTGGCCCCCGATATCAACTCCTATTACATATTCTTTTGACATATTTTTCGACCTTAAAATTGTTTTAGAGTAATTATTCCGTGACAATTTCTTTATTTACATTCTTGTAACCAAAAAGAGCATAAAAGAGGATATATGCAAATCCGGCAACAACTACCCAGTAGCTGTTTATATGGCCCACGGAGTCTGCAACCCAGTTCTGCACAAAAGGAAGAATGCCACCACCACAAACAAGCGTCATGAAGATACCCGAAGCCATCGGAGTATATTTTCCAAGACCCTCGGTTGAAAGGTTGAAGATAGCTCCCCACATCACAGAAGTACAGAGACCGCAAAGCACTACAAACACCATACTCAGAGGCAGCGCCTTCTCGCGGAAAGATATGGTGATGTTCTCAGGTATAAAGAGAATACAGAGAACGAAAGCTATTGCTAATAGTGAAACTGAAACGAGCATAGTCTTGCTGGACACCTTGCCAGCTACAGGAGCACCTATAAGTCTTCCCACAAGCATCATAAACCAGTAGAAGCCTATAAGAGTACCAGCTATCGCCGGTCCTACATTGGGGTTGCCGGACATATAGAGGTTGGCCGTATTGGGAATACCAACTTCAACTCCCACATAGAAAAATATTGCGATTGCGCCTAGAACAAAATGACGGAATGACATCGGACCATATTTTTCTTTCTGCATATTACCGGATCTGCGAGCCGCTTTCTGTGCTGCTGTCTCCATATGGGGCTCGGGAATATTGGTTACCCCAAGCACAATTCCTGCAAGAACGAAGATGCCCATAGCGATCATCATAGCAGGAGCAGCATCGCTCACCGTAGCAGTCTCCATTGAACCACCGATAAGATAACCGAGAAGAATAGGAGCTATAGTGCCTCCAATTGAATTGCAGGAACCTCCGAACTGAATCAACTGGTTACCGCGATTACCGCCGCCACCCAGCGTATTAAGAAGCGGATTAACCACAATATTGAGAAGACACATGGAAAGACCTGCCACAAATGCACCTAACACATAGACGCCGAAAGCAATTGATGGAGATACATACCCTGACAGGAATTGGATACCCACTCCTACAAAACCCACAATTACTGCCGTTAGAGCTGTAAATTTGTAACCTCTGCGCTTGAGAATGATACCCGCGGGTATACCCATGCAAGCATAAGCAATGAAGTTAGCAAGCGTGCCTAGTTGTGATAGGGCATTACTTGCGCCGAACTGATTTTTTACAATTACTCCCATCGAGCCTGCGAAATTGGTCACGAAGGCAATCATGAAAAAGAGAGCAAACATTATTGCAATCGGCAATGCAAAATTCTGTTTCTTGACGTTTGTCATATTATTAAATAATTAAATTGAAAAATCCTGTTAAAATTCTCTCAAAGGTAGCAAAAAATGGAGAATTGCTATAGTAGAGAAGATTATTTATCGCTGAAAGCGTGACGATATCCCTCGATACGGTCCCACTCCCCGCGGGTAAAGTCAGGAACTGCCACCGGCATTGAACCGGATTCGATTGAAATACGACTAAGTTCTATCAGACAAGACCACTCGGCGAGATCATATACATCTTGATCGAGGGGCAATCCGTTGCGCAGACAATATATCAAACGGTAATCCATTATAAAATCCATACCGCCGTGGCCGCCCACCATACGCGCTTTATCTTCAATCTCTGCCGTGATCGGATGTTTGTACTCCTCCAATAGCATCTCCAGCAGCTCGGGGCTAACAAAGCGTTCTCCATCCAATCCAGCATACTCCTCTCGACCTTCGGGGAGATTGTGGCTCATAAGCGCAAACCCACGTACCGGATATTTATTGGCAAAACCCTCGGTGCCGGTAATTTGGTACATTCTGTTATAGGGGCGACGAGTATAGACATTATGCTGGATTTCTATCTGCTTTCCACCTACCGTACGAATCAGCGTGACGGTATGATCGCCGCTTGCAAACTCTTCAGTCCCCATAATTTCCTTAGAGACCTCTTTGCCGTGTACTGATTTGGTATCCATCGAGACCAGATACTCCATCCTGTCTCCCCTGTGGATATCGAGTACCTGACATGCAGGACCGAGGCCATGTGTAGGATAGTTGTCGCCACGATGCTTTTGGTTGAAGTCAAGCCTCCAGTTACCCTGATAGAGCTTCCAATATGGGTCGAGATTGTGAATATAAGCCCCTTCAACATGCAGAATTTCGCCGAATAGCCCCTGCTGGGCCATATTGAGTGCCGTCATCTCAAAGAAGTCATAGCAGCAATTCTCCAGCATCATACAATGCTTACGGGTACTCTCGCTGGTATTGATGATATCCCAGCACTCGGCTATGCTCATTGCTCCGGGTACCTCTACAGCAACATGTTTACCGCATTGCATAGCATAAACCGATATCTCCGCGTGATTTTGCCAGGGAGTACAGATATAGACCAAATCTACATCCGGATTTTCACAGAGCTCGCGCCAACCCTCCTCCCCCGAATAAAGTGCCGGCTCGGGCCAACCTCTCTCCAGAAGTGCATTTTTTGAAGCCTCCGTTCTTTCCGGAAGCAAATCACAAAGCGCAGTTATACGCACTCCATCTATATATGTATAGCGAATCACGGCGCCATAGCCTCTCATACCGAGTCCAACGAAACCAACTCTGACAGTATCAATCGGCTCAGTAGTCATTGCCAGAGCACTTTGCTGTCCTGCAGGACGAGCGGGTGTCTCAAGAACAATCCTGCCATTCTTTACCGAATATGGCATTGAGGAGTCCACCTTCACCTGCATACAACCGGCAGTGAAGATTAATGTGCAGATCATGCACAATGCAAATAGTTTTTTCATATTATTTTGTGTAAGCTAATTATTCACTCTTTCATCAATTCATAAGTGATGTAGTGTTCTCCGGACATGCCTATCGCCTCGTAGAGTTCTCTTGCACGGGTATTATTCTTATCAACATAAAGACGGATACCCTTGACAGCGGAGGAAGAGTCAACTATCATCCAAATATGCTCAAATAGGGCGGTAAAGACTCCTCTCTGACGATACTCCGGCAGAACATAGAGAGATTGTATCCACCATACCCAGCCATTACGCCAATCACTCCATTCGTCGGTAATCATAAGACATCCCACTATGCCATCCACCCCCTCAAATTCGGCCACAAAATAGGTAGCCTTCTGAGGATCTTCCAAAACTGACTTGATCCCTTGAGACACTATACGGCGATCCAGCTCTTGGCCTTCGGTCTCAAGAGCCATTTGCATCTGGAAGTCTGTCAAACGTTTGCGATCTCGGGGTCTTGCGACCCTCACTTTAATTATATCCATAAAAAATAGTTTAAAACTCTACAAAAATACATTATTTTTCCTTAACTTTGTGGTTTGTTGAGCTTTAAAGTTAGATCGAACAAACAATAAATAATATCAATTATGAACAAAAAAATCTTTTATTTGCTGGCAATAGCCGGCATCGTACTCTTAGGCGGTTGCAAACAAGTCTGCACCGTAACAGGCACAATCACCGATGAACTTGCTACCACACCTGGAGCAGCCATCTTATTTACAAATGTAATCACAGAACAAGCAGACACAGTACAGATTGTTGACGGCGTGTTTGAATATTCCTGCGATGCAGATATCAACGGATGTTATAGCGTTTCTCTTTTGACTGAACCCAGAATCAGGAACAACAACAATACGATGTTTATCCCTGAACCCGGGACAATAACTATCAATCTCAATGAACCGGCCACTGTTGAGGGTGGAAAACACAATAAGGCACTTTTTGAATTCAGAGATACCCTGAAACAAATTCAGGAAGAGGCATTGAACCTATTTGAAGAGGCTCGTGCACTTCCCCAGGAAGAAGCTGCTGCAAAAATGCAGGAAGTTCGGGAGAATTACCAGACAAAAGTGCGTGAATTGAGTGACAAAACCATCGATGCCAATCCCAACGGATATCTCGGTTTTTATGCTCTGAACAACTTCATCTATGACCTTTCATATGAAGAACTCAAGGCATATGTGGAAAAGATGGGAGAGTTTACCAAAAACCATCCCTTCGTAGCCGGCCAAATTGCAGCAGGTGAGGCTAGAGAAGCTACCGCAGAAGGTAAAATGTTTGCTGATTTTGAAGGTAAAACCCCTGCAGGAGAGGCTGTGAAACTTTCCGACTATGTTGGCCAAGGCAAATATGTGCTCGTGGATTTCTGGGCATCTTGGTGCGGTCCCTGCAGAAGGGAAATTGAAAACACTCTCCTGGGTGTTTATGATACATATACTCCGAAAGGACTTGTTGTTCTTGGAGTAGCAGTTTGGGAGCGCAACGGAGACAACTCCGCAAGCGTAGCTACAATGGAAGAGCTTGGAATGAAATGGGATCAGATCTTCATGGGCGATGATAAGACCCCTACCGATCTTTATGGTATTTCAGGAATTCCTCAAATTATACTCTTTGGCCCCGACGGTACTATTGTTAAACGTAACCTTCGCGGTGAAGAACTTGTTAAGATTGTAGAGGAAGTTCTACAATAGATTTCCGCACAGCTTTAGCGAGCTGCTCCAATGCACGTGACAACACGGCACGAGGGCAGCCTACATTAAGACGCATATAACCTGAGCCCTCCTTGCCGAACGCGACACCGTCGTTCAAAGCAAGGCGGGCTTTGTTTGTAAATAAATTCTTTAGCTCCGTCTGGTCAATTCCAAGCCCACGGCAGTCCAGCCAGATCAGAAAAGAGGCCTGTGGCCGCACGGGACGTATAGCGGGAATATTCTTTTCAAGAAATTCCTCTACAAAGCGGACATTGCCCTCCACATAGTCAAGCATCTGCCTACGCCACTCTCCACCCTTTGTAAAGGCCGCTTCTGTGGCCACTGCCGCTATAAAAGTAGGCGAAGCCAGATGATTTGCATTCAGCCAGCCATAGAAACGTTCACGTATCTCCGGATTATGCACAACACTGAATGAACTCACAAGACCCGCTATATTAAAGGTCTTGGTGGGAGCAGCAAAAGTGATTGAGATATTCTTTGCATCCTCTGACGCCATAGGGAATGGAATATGACGATTGTCAAATAGCGCCATATCAGCGTGGATCTCATCTGAGATCACCATAACTCCATATTTAGAACAAATACGGGCCATTTCAGCCAGAGTTTCCGAGGACCATACGATACCTGCGGGATTGTGTGGACTGCAAAGGATCAAAATCTTTGGAGAAGAGGTCCTACAGATCTCTTCAAGCCCCACTAGATCCATCTTGTAGCCCTCCTCAGTGCGTATAAGAGGATTTAACAGAAGCTGCCTTCCTGTATCATTTGGAACATGAATAAAAGGCATATATACCGGAGGTTGTATTATCACTCCATCCCCAGTAGAAGTAAAGCACTGCAGTACAAAGGCAATACCTTTTACAATACCCGGGATAAAAGACAACTCCTCACGCGAAATCTCCCATCCATGCAGTTGCCTCTCCCAGTTGATAATCGATTGCCAATAACTTTCGGGAGGTGTAGAGTAGCCATAAATTTCATGATCAAAACGTTCCCTGAGGGCTTCTACAACGCAATCGGGAGTCTTGAAGTCCATATCTGCCACCCAAAGAGGTAGAAGATCATCTCTGCCATAGAGTTTAGTTAGAAGATCTGTCTTATAAGCGTTAGTTCCGCGCCTGTCGATTATTTCGTCAAAAATTGTATTCATGCGGCAAATATAATTATAAAAAAGGCAGTTTCTTTTGGTTATTTGAGTAAAGAGAGTTATTTTTGCAACCCCAATGAGGGATCGGGAAGTGGCGCAGTTGGTTAGCGCACCACGTTAGGGACGTGGGGGCCGTCCGTTCGAGTCGGATCTTCCCGACAAAAGAGAGAGCGACTAAGGTCACTCTCTCTTTTGTTTGTAAATAAAAACAATTATCCATATCAAATATCAAAAGCCCCGAGCAGCGATTGCTGTCAGAACATCTCAAAGTTGGCAGCTACTCAACACCTTTTACGTGATAGTGTAAAATAATTGTGCTTTTGACAATTTTTCTGTACAAATAAATTAAATTTGTCCACAATTCAATTTTGCTATTATAAAAAAACGGGATGAAAAATATCAAGCAAACATTTCATGTACTGAGCTATCTACAATATCCATTTTTGTTAATCGGAATATTTTTATTGTTCAAGCCTTTTTTCCGAGGATTCAATTATCCGTTTTCAAACCCGGAATTCTTCTTTAAAACTTACAATCATGTATTGATCTTTTTCGGATTGACTCTTAGTTTTGCAGCACTGCAAGACTCGAGTAAAACATCTTTGCGTTATGAAAAGCGAATTTGGCAAAATCCCAAAAAGGCAAAAGTTATTTTCATATTCACCATCGTAACGATAATTCTCTTTTTTATTGCAGGAATGTTAGGATTTTTTTCAAAAGAGAATACATTCAAGGAATTCTCCTCCGGTTCTCTGATTTTAGCTATCGGCTTATTGGGCTATCTGAAACTTCAAATTGAGATATATGAGAACCATAAAAAGGTAAAAAAGGAATAAGATCGCGTTTCTAGGGTTTTAAATAACAAAAGCCCCGACAACTGATGCTGTCGGGGCTTTCTAAAAGTTGGCGGCTACCTACTCTCCCACTTGGTGTAGCAGTACCATCGGCGTTGGTGAGCTTAACTTCTCTGTTCGGGATGGGAAGAGGTGGAGCCTCACCGCTATAACCACCTTAATAACTTGGTGACTCTTGTGTTAGGTTGCGTTCCGTGGAACTCTACCGGAGCCAATATAGCTTTTGAGAAAGATAACGAAATAAATTCCTGTCTATTTTGCCGAAATTTGTAATCATTTTGTTGGTTGATTAGAAATTCCTGTCCAAGCGAAGTATTCGGGATATTAGTACCGTTCGACTTTGACAT
>JAPXOZ010000009.1:0-87014 GCA_033811195.1 Bacteroidales bacterium
TCTGAGTTCTGAGTTCTGAGTTCTGAGTTCTGAGTTCTGAGTTCTGAGTTCTGAGTTCTGAGTTCTGAGTTCTGAGTTCTGAGTTCTGAGTTCTGAGTTCTGAGTTCTGAGTTCTGAGTTCTGAGTTCTGAGTTTTAAGTTATGAATAGAGTTTTAAAATCATTCACCTTAATCCTATTTCTTGGACTGCTGCCGAGCTGTGAAAGGGAGAATGGAAAATTTCACCTGGATTCCATTAAATCCGACAAATATTATTCAAAGGAGATTATTCCAACTGATTTTCTAAATATTTACGGAAAATGGAAATTATATGACATATCATGTGGATTCAGTGGGAGCGGATACGAACCTGACTACGATTATTTAAAGATTAAAAGTATAGGAATTTATGGGCTTGTCAGGAATAATCAGCTGTTCGAGTATGGCAAAATTGAGCTCTATACATTCGACAATAACACTTTAGGATTTTTACAAATAAGACTGATCCCTGATTCTTTAGTTGGAAAAAAATCGAATATGTATCCGCATGAGAAATATATCGAATTACGTGGAAATGATTTGTTAAATCTATTCTCCCCATGCTGTGATCTATACAATTATCATTACAAAAGGGTTAAATAACAACCTAAAAAACACCGCCACAAGTAACTCTGGCCAATAATCTGATAATTTACCGAATATTGGGCTTGATTTTGTCCTCATCATTTATTATATTTGAAATTATTTCAAATAATGAATGTGGAGACCGGAAACCACTTAAAAAACGGGGCGGAACTGAAAAGCCAAACGAGTAAGAGTACTAAAACACTTAAACATTATGAAATGGTTTGTTAAATGTATTAAACAGTACGCTGATTTTGGCGGAAGAGCAAGAAGAACAGAGTTTTGGATGTTCGTATTATTCAATTTTATTTTCGGTATTGTTGCATCACTTATTGATAGAGCTATAGGGTTTAAATTAGGTGTTATGCAAATCGGAATTATTGGTCTTCTCTATTCACTCGCTGTTTTGATTCCCGGATTAGCTGTTGGCGTAAGACGTCTTCACGACACGGGAAAAAGCGGTTGGATGATTTTAATCAATTTGATTCCATTTATCGGCTGGATTTGGTTTATAGTTTTAATGGTAAAAGACAGCCAACCGGGAGAGAACAAATACGGTGCATACCCCAAATGATCCACAACCTGAACAGAAACAATCAGCACATAACATTAGTTATATAAAAGACTAGGGCGACTAAAAAAAGATAGTCGCCCTCTTTTTGTTTTTGTTTTAGTGGAAATATGGGAATAGCTACTGGCCGTTATAACTCAAAACTAACTCTATACTCCATACTTAGAACTCGGAACTAACTCACATCTCCACCTTAATTATACAATCCGGCGTATCATCAAGCATCGCCTCTGGTATTGTCACAAAAAGGCCTTCGGGACAGCGACGGAAAGGAATTGAGGTGCCATATTCAAGTGAAACAATTCTGCGAATCTTCGGAATTCCATCACAAGGAATGAAAATGCGTATGCCGCCATCAACAGCTACACCACTCTTACTCGAAGCGAGATCATTCGGAAACACATGAATGTAAAGGGTGGAAGGGTATCCATCTTTAGTGACCGATTTGCTATGTGTAACCACTCCCCATGGCTGTGGCGGAACCAGAGTAGCGCGTGTGTCGTATATTGACTCGCCATTTTTAGAGAGCCACTCCCCCATTATTGACAATCTCTCCAGAGCAGCGGCAGGGATGCGTCCATCGGGTTGAGGGCCAACATTGAGCAGAAGATTGGCATTTCTACCTGCAGTATAGGCCAAATAACGGATAAGTTCTGGAGCACTCGTGTAGTTTTGGTCTTTAATGCGGTAGCCCCAAGAGTTATTCATAGTCTGGCATGTCTCCAGAGGGAGATTTTCACTTACTCCTCCCTGCATTAATCCTATTTTATTTTCACCCGGTACATCCCGTTCGAATATCTGAATATCCTCACCCTCAAAAGGATCAAGGTGATGATTGTTTCCAATAAGACAATCGCTTTGAAGCGATTTAATCAGCGGATAGAGTGTATCATAACGCCAATCAAATTCTACCGGATCCTCTTCATGATCCCAATGGCCGTCGAGCCAAATACAGCCTATCTTACCATATTGTGTCAGTAATTCCGTCAATTGTGCGTACATAAAGTTGAAATAGTTATCTATGGGCTGCTGAGGGCCTCTGCCACATTCCCTCCCTGTACGACCACGCGGATAATCTTCTCTGCGCCAATCTAAAGTGGAGTAGTAGAAATGAAGCTGAATGCCTTGTTTTTCACATTCCTGCGCCAACTCCTTTAGTACATCACGGCCGAAAGGGGTAGCATCCGTGATGTTGTAATCCGATTGAGCGGTATCCCACATCGAGAAACCGTCGTGATGGCGCGAAGTGATGCAGATGTAGCGAGCTCCTGCATCTTTGATTGAGGAGACCCACTGTTTCGCGTCAAAGTGCAAAGGATAAAAGGCACCGGCAAGTTTTTCATATTCTTTCCAGTGGAGATCCTGATTTTGCATTACCCATTCGCCCTGTCCCAGCATACTGTAGATGCCCCAGTGAATGAATACGCCGAATCTCATATCCGAAAAATGCTCTTGAGCCGGAGTCAGGATACTATTTTTCCGAATCTGTGGTTGTGCAAAAATGCTCCCCGCAAAGAGAAGCAGAGCCGATAGAATTGATAAAAGTCTCATAATTCACAAAATTTGGAGGTGAATATAATACTTTTTTAGGGTTTAAGGAAAATCAAATGAAACCTAAATCAGCCAAAAGAGCATCACAACCCTCATTGACATCATCCCATGTTGCTTGAAAATCACCGGTGTACCAAGGATCCGCGATATTGCGAGAATGTTCCGTATAGTCGAGCAAAAGCCGGATTTTCCCGTCGGAATCGCCTCCAAAGGCGCGATACATATCACGAATGTTTGATGAGTCCATCCCTATGATAAGATCATAATAAGCGTAATCTTCGGGAACTATCTGGCGAGAATATTTTCCTTGACAACCGATACCGTGCCGTTTAAGCATTTCCCTTGCCGGCGGATAAACAGGATTACCGCGTTCTTCGTCGCTCGTAGCGGCAGATGCAATTTCAAACCTATCTGCCACACCAAGTGCTACGACCTTGTATTTCATAATAAATTCAGCCATTGGGCTGCGGCAAATATTGCCAAGACAAACAAATAATATCTTAAAAACTTTCTTTTCCATATTTTCATTTAACACGCCAGGGGGAATCACCATAAAGCAGATATTTCTTCACTTTACGAAGCCATTTCTGCTCCTCCGTCTTAATATGTTCACTGGTCAATTCCCAATCAATTTCGCCGGTAATATAACTAAAAAGCATATTATCTTGAAGTAACTGTTCTAGTCCGTTGTATTCAAACTCTTCAGGAAACTGCTCACGTACAAAGCGTATTAAACGAAGAGCGTGGTTGAGTGCATGATAGGTGTGTCCCGGGATAAACATCAGATGAAATCCGAAACAAACCTCATCTTTCCAGATACCATAGGCAGGCTCAAATCTGCACCATCTTATGTAAAGACTATCATCGTAGAGCGGATTGCTCGGATCATTCCAATTCTTGTAGCCTTTTTCCCTGTTAAAATCATAAAGCGGCTCCATAAAAGGCGCTCCAAATTGCTCAAACGGGCGTGTAGTACCATGACCGTAACTGACATTAGTTCCCATCCAAAGGCACTGACCGCTATAGAAATGGGATGTAAAGAGTCCGGCAAAATCGGAAAACGGAGGAATACTCCATGGCATCAGATCTTTGTTGACCTGCTCCGCCTCCGCCGAAATGATATGCAGATGAAATTTTGCGCTCAGCTCATAATAAAAGAAATTGGCAATCTCACCGAAAGTAAGTCCGTGCCTATGCGGAAGGCCCATCACCCCCATAGTTCCCTCCACCTGACGACCGGAGGAATTGATCTTGTCGATCACATAAATGGATATATCGCTATCTGAGCGATGAAGGTCATAGAAGAGATTGAGCAGTGTGCGAGTAAATGTACAATACCTGGAACCAACATCCTGTAGCTCTATAATCAGCGCATCAATATCCTGAAGTTTCTCCACAGGAACGGAGTCGCCGATTTCAATCATCTCGACGCCGGGACAGCACTCACCATATAATGAATGTTCCGGCATAAAAAGGCGCACCAGATTTCTTTCGCGAGCAATGGCTTCAAAGTGGTATTCCCCTTTATCAGGATGCCATGCCACCTGGTTGCATAGCATACCCAACCTACCCTCCTTAAGTACAAGGTCGGGTTGCTCGAAAAGAGGTGTGGTACGGAAAGAAAACATTTTATAGTGTGTAGTGGGTAGTTTGTAGTAGGTAGTTACTCGGAACTCAGAACTCAGAACTCAGAACTCAGAACTCTAATTACTTCTTGTGCAAGGGCTTCTGCGGCTGTTTCGGTTGGGGCCTCTGCATAGATTCTGATAATTGGTTCAGTATTGGATTTGCGCAGTACAAACCATTTCTTCTCCACATCAAAGTCTACTCTCAGACCATCGATGGTTGTTATATGCTCGGCTGAATAATGCTTCTCTACTGCCTCAATGAGTGAATCGATCACTGCAGGATCGGAGATCTCTATCTTATTTTTTGATAAGAAATAATCGGGATAAGTTGCACGTAGGGCACTTGCAGAGAGCTTTTTCTGAGCCATAAGGCTTAGGAAGAGGGCTGTTCCAATGAGCGCGTCGCGGCCATAATGAAAATCGGGAACGATAACACCACCGTTACCCTCTCCACCGATGACAGCATTGACCTGTTGCATCATGGTGGATGCATTAACCTCACCAACCGCACAGGAATAATATTGACAGCCGTGAGCCTCAGTCACATCCTTAAGAGCTCTAGAAGAGGAGATATTGGAGACAGTCGGGCCCTTTCTATGCGATAAAATATAGTCAGCGACAGCCACGAGGGTATATTCCTCGCCAAACGCCTCCCCATTCTCAGAGATGAAAGCGAGACGATCCACATCCGGATCCACTGCAACTCCAAGATCGGCTCCACCGGCAACAACTGCAGCGGAAAGATCTGTAAGATTTGAGGGAACCGGCTCGGGATTGTGTGCAAACCGGCCGTTAGGCTCACCGTTGATTGTAACACACTCCACTCCGAGCGCCTCGAAAAGTTTCGGCATCACTATACCTCCGACAGAATTGATGGCATCAAGAACCACCTTAAAACCTGCAGCTCTGATAGCTTTTAGATCCACGAGAGAATATGATAAAACAGCATTTATATGTGCCTGAGTAAAGTCTTTTTGCTCCATCTGACCGATAGAATCTACATCCTTATAATCAAAATCATTGGACTCGGCGACATTCAGCAGGGCAGCACCCTCTTCCGCCGTCAGAAACTCACCCTTCTCGTTGAGAAGCTTGAGAGCGTTCCACTGCTTAGGATTGTGCGAGGCGGTGAGAATTATACCTCCATCAGCCTTCTCAAATATCACTGCCATTTCAGTGGTCGGCGTAGATGCCAACCCCGCATTCACAACATCAATCCCGCAAGCCATAAGTGTACCGCAAACGATAGAGTCAACCATCTCACCGGAGATGCGGGCATCTCGCCCTAAGACCACCTTAAAGCGCTTTTTTGATGGAAATTTCCTTTGGAGCTGACGCGCATAAGCTGAGGTGAATTTGACGATGTCAACCGGGGTCAATGCATCGCCCGGAGCACCTCCTATAGTTCCTCTAATGCCTGAAATTGATTTGATTAGTGTCATTTGATCAAAATAATTGTCTGTTTGGCCTAAAAATATTGGGCAAAGTTACAAAAAGCGGCAAAATATTTGGTCATTCCCCAAATTATTTCTACTTTTGCAGCCCGAAAAAGATTTTAACAATAAATACACCGATAAGATGAAAAAAGGTATACATCCCGAATCCTACCGTCTTGTAGCTTTCAAGGATATGTCAAATGACCATGTGTTCATCACACGCTCCTGCGTCAACACTAAGGAGACCCTTGAAGTTGACGGCGTTGAGTACCCCTTAGTAAAGGTCGAGATTTCCAATACTTCACATCCTTTCTATACCGGTAAGATGAAGCTTGTAGACACCGCAGGTCGTGTTGACAAGTTCTACAGCAGATACAAGAATAAGAAGAAATAAGCCGCAAGGCGTTTTGTTTATATTTGAGGGGTGGCTTTCATAGGTCACCTTTCTTTTTTAAGCAGACAACAGCGATTGTGAAGGAGCTACTCACCAAATATGCACTTATGTACAACCGTCCCGAATTTTTCGAGACGGACCCGGTGATTTTTCCGAAAAAATTCGCACAATTGACACATTCCGGTAAAGCCTCCTTGCAGGATGTAGAAATCGCCGCCGTTATTTCAGCACATCTTGCCTGGGGAAGAAGAGATATGACTGTAAGGAATTGCAACAGAGCTTTCGACGAAATGCAGTGGCAGCCTTATCGCTATATTATGGAAGGTGAGTGGCGTAATGAAAAAATTTCCCTTCACAGAACAGTCAAATGGAGTGACTTCGCAGCCATTTGTTTCAGACTTCGCGACTTCTACATGCAATACGACTCTCTCGAATCCCTTACTCCCGACCTTTTCAGAACTGAAATCTACGGTCAGAAAAGCGATCCAAAGGCAGCCAACAAGAAAATACACCTGCTAAGACGCTGGATGGTAAGAGATGACGGCATAATTGACCTCGGATTGTGGAAAAACAGCTCTCCTGCAGACCTTATCATACCGCTTGATGTTCACGTTCACCGCACGGCCGCTATGCTCGGCATTACATCACGCAAAAGCACCGATTTATCAACAGCTTTGGAGATAACATCCTTTCTCAGGGAAATATTCCCCTCAGACCCTTGTAAAGGAGATTTTGCACTTTTCGGCTATGGTATTACACACAAAAAGGGAGAGAATAACGAGATTTGTTGTTGAAAAAAAGAGGTATTTAATTTGCCTATTACATATTTATTTTATTATTTTTGTTTTCGATTGAGGTGAGGATATGCCTAGACTTTATATAATAGCAGGCTGCAACGGAGCAGGGAAAACCACCGCATCCTACACGATATTGCCCGACATGCTCAATTGTGATGAGTTTGTCAATTCGGATGAGATTGCAAAGCGTTTGTCACCCAATAACCCCGAAGAGTCTGCCATAAGGGCTAGCAGGTTGATGATGGAGAGGATTGAAGAGTTGATTGACAAAGGAGCAACCTTTGGAGTTGAGACTACTCTGGCTACCAGGACACTTGTAAGGGTAATAGCCGAAGCACAGCAAAAGGGCTACATAGTGACTCTGGTCTTTTTTTGGCTCAAAATGCCTGAACTGGCTGTAGAAAGGGTAAAACTCCGGGTTGAAGCTGGTGGACACTATGTACCCGAAGCCACCATCCGCAGACGCTATGACGTGGGCATCAGAAACCTTTTCAATCTCTATATTCCGGTGTGCGATTACTGGATAATGATAGATAATTCCAACAATCCGAGTAATATCATTGCCGAAGGTGGAACGAATGTTGTGACTAAAATACATAATAAAACCTTATATAACCTACTAATCAATTATGAGCGAACTGGAGACGAGAGAACTTAGAGAAACCATTCTTCTAGGTTTGAACATCACTTTTGAGAGGCTCGTACAAGAAAAAAAACAAGACAATTCTGAATTGGCGTTTGCACGTAAAGGACAGATTGTCAGAGTGAAAGCCGATGAGATTTGTTAAACTTGTAAGACTCTGCCAGCAAAATGAGAGATTATTAACCACAAACACTACTGCAGCGATGCAGTAGTTTTTTTATTGATGAACCACTTTTTCGACCTGTTTAATATAACCAAGGAGCAGTTGATCCTTCTCATGAAGGAGGCTCTGGCCTCCGGAGGAGACTACGCTGATATTTTTTGTGAATACAGCACTCAGGAAGTACTCACGCTACGTGACGGTGAGGTCAATGCCATCCGTAACGACATAGATTTCGGAGCCGGTATCAGAGTCGTACGCAATGGTCGAACAGGTTATGCATATTCGGAAAGCACCGATATGAAACATCTGCTTGCAGCCGCAAAAGCGGCTGCCCGTATTGCAGAAAATCCTGTCGGTAAAAGAAAGAGGACCCCATTTAACCCACTGAAACTTGTCAATTATTATACCCAGAATAATAAATCAGCTGATTTTGACGTTTTTTCAAAAAAAGGATATCTCAAAGAGATCCACATGAGACTTTTTGAAGGTGACAGCAGGATAGTGCAGATTGTTGGTCAGAGTTCCTGTTCTCTAAGCAAAATAATGTTCTTCAACTCCCTTGGGGAATTTTACTGCGATGAAAGACCTCTGACTTCAGTCGCCTTCAGTGCTGTATTTAGCCAGAACGGTGTGACCGATAATTATACCGGTTCGAGGAGTTTCAGGATGGGAAACGAAATGTTTACCCCGGCCTTAGCAGATGAAATTGTTAACGAAATACTCGATGCCATTCCCACAGTATTGAAAGCAATTCGTCCCAAGGGAGGTGAAATGATGGTGGTAATGGGTGCAGGGGGCTCCGGAATCCTACTTCACGAAGCTATAGGACATGCATTCGAGGCCGATTTCAATCGCAAGGGAATATCTATTTTTTCCGACAAAATGGGCGAACAGATATGTAGCCAATCCATCAGTATAGCAGATGACGCTACCATTCCCGCTAACAGGGGCTCTCTCAACGTTGATGACGAAGGGGTGCCCGGTCAAAAGACTATGCTGATTACGGAAGGAGTACTAACCTCTTACCTCCATGATCGCATTAGCGCTCAGCACTATAAAGTGGCACCAACTGGCAATGGGCGCAGAGAGTCCTTTAGGTTTGAACCCATCCCAAGGATGCGCGCCACTTATATGAAAAATGGCTCCGCCAGTGCCGAGGATATTATCTCAAGTGTTCGTAAAGGTATCTATGTGGACAGATTTAGGAACGGACAAGTACAGATTGGAGCGGGCGACTTCACATTTTTTGTTAAGAGCGGGCGTATGATCGAGAATGGACGTCTCACCCGCCCTATCAAGGACGTCAATGTTATAGGTAACGGCCCCAGAGCACTTGCGGATATTCTGGAGGTGGCATCTGATGGAAGAATGGAAGACGGTATCTGGATCTGTGGTAAAGGACAGCAGTGTCCCGTGTCATGTGGTATGCCCACGATTCTTGTAAAATCACTTACAGTAGGAGGAAGCAAATGATGAGAGATATTACGATGAAAGCGCTCCAGATGGCACTGGATGCAGGAGCATCGGATGTGCGGGTATTTTTAGAGAAAGGCAACGGTGATATGGTGACAATCCTCAACGGAGAGATTGACCGCCTCTATCAGGCTGCCAGCTCCGCTCTCAATTTCCATATCTTTGCAGAGGGAAGGTATGGTGCATTTTCCACCAACCTGATTGATGAAGGGACCTTAAGGCAGTTTGCTGCAGATGCAGTCAAGGCCACGCTCCTTATGACCCCGGATGAGTGCAGAACTCTACCTGATAGAAAGATCTGTTATAAGGGTGGCGGGCCTGATCTTCAGCAGTACGATCCTTACATTGAGACACGTCCCTCTTCCAAAGGCCTCACTATTGCACAGGAAGTGTCGGCCGAGATGCTTTCGAACAATAGGGTTATTTCTGCGGAGTGCGAGTATGCTGACTATGTGGAGGAGTACTATATCGCAGACAGCCTGGGATTTGAAGGATATCAGCGCAAATCGGGTTTTTCGATAGGTGCCACCTGTTCAGTAGCCGGCAATGGTGATGAAAAGCCCGAAAGGAATTGGTATGAAGATGAGGTTTTCTTCGATAATCTCCGATACAAGGGATGTGGCACTAAAGCTCTGAATAGAGCGATTGAAAGTATAGGACCACTAAAATTGCCTTCCGGCTCATACAATATGGTAGTGGACAGGACTATTGCATCAAAACTGGTTGTTCCACTCACCGAAGCCCTCAAGGGTAGTTCTCTCCATACGCGCAATACATTTTTGTTGGACAAACTTGGAGAGAAAGTTTTTGGAGATAATATCTTTCTAAGAGATATGCCACATACTGTCGGCAATGCATCATCCCGTCTCTTCAATATCGAAGGCATAGCCACAAAAGAGCGTGACATTATTTCCGGCGGCACAATATGCAATTATTTCATAGACAACTATTACAGCCGCAAATTATCGCTTGAGGTTACTATAGGGACACCTTCGGTGGTAATGATGCCCAAAAAGGAGCTTTTGTCAAATAAAAAATTATCTTTGCCGGATATATTGAAGATGGCGGGCAGAGGTATTTATGTAACTCAGTTTAACGGAGGCAACTGTAATGATGTTACCGGAGATTTTTCCTACGGCATAGAGGGATTCCTGTTCAACAATGGAGAAATAATCCACCCAGTAAATGAAATGTTAGTTTCGGGTAACCTTATCACCCTATGGAACAATCTCATCGCCACTGCTGATGACCAGCTGGAAAGCCGCAAATGGCAAATACCCTCGCTCTGCTTCTCAAACGTAAATTTTAACGGACTCTGATGGAGAATAATAAAAAAGAAAAAAAACCCGGTCTACTTCTATCTCTCGTTCCTGTAGTGATACTTGTGGCAATACTGGCTATTGGAGTAGCCATTTTCGGTGAAGATGTTACCAGTGGACCTTCGCAAATAGCACTTGTAACTGCGGCAATAGTTGCTTGTCTTATTGGAATGCTCTACCTCAAAGTGCCCTGGAAGAGTTTTGGGGATGCAATGGGTGATAATATGAGTAAAACTAGTGAGGCTATTTTTATCCTACTTATGATCGGAGCACTAACCTCCACCTGGATGCTCTCAGGTGTCGTTCCCACGATGATCTATTATGGCCTCAAACTAATCCATCCGTCGATCTTTTTGCTTGTGACATTTGTGCTCTGCTCTATAATTTCAATCCTGGCCGGTAGTTCGTGGACTACAGTAGGCACAATAGGAGTGGCAATGCTCAATGCTGGCCAGATTGTCGGTATACCTACCGGTTGGCTTGCTGGTGCTATTATATCCGGCGCATATCTTGGCGACAAGATCTCCCCTCTCTCCGACACCACCAACCTCTCTGCCTCAGTTGCCGGAGTTGACCTCTACAAACACGTTAGATACAATCTGATCACCACCATACCGGCGGCAATCATCTGTCTGATAATTTACACTCTGGCAGGATTCTTCATATCTACTACTTCGACTGTAGATGTGGGAGCACAGCTTGTTGCGCTCCAAGAGACGTTCAACATATCCGGATGGCTTCTTTTAATTCCAGTGGTAACCATTTATCTGATTTTCAAGAAGGTCCCCGCAGTACTTACACTCTTTATATCGGCCTTTGTGGGTGCGCTGGTTGCTTTTTGGGCACAGCCTCAGATAATTGACCAGATTGTTACCGGAATGGGCAGTTTTAAGGAATTCTTCTACACCATACTCAAGATGTTGTCCAGCGAGATCTCTATCAAAGCCAGTGACCCTATGATCAGCACTCTGGCCTCCACCAGAGGTATGAGCGGTATGGTCAATACTGTTTGGATTATAATCTGCGTGATAATGCTCGGAGGAGCCCTCTCCGCCAGCGGAATGATCCAGACCATAACCGAGAGCATGCTGCGTTTTATGCACAATTTAGTGAGCATGGTAACTTCCACTATTTTGACCTGCATTTTCTGCAACGTCATACTTGCAGACCAATATATGGCTATATTGCTCCCGGGCAAGATGTTTAGTGACGTTTACAGAAAAAAGGGCTATGCCCCCGAACTTCTGAGCCGCACATTACAGGATTCGGCTACCGTGAGTTCAGTGATGGTTCCCTGGAATACCTGTGCAGTTGCACAAGCCGGTGTGCTCGGGGTGGCCTGCATGACCTGGTTCCCCTATGCGTTCTTCTGTTTCATTACTCCTGTAATAGCTATTATAATGGCCGCCACAGGATACAAAATCCGTCGTCTCCCTGCTGAGAATGGTGAGCCGGCTACTGCCTTATCTGAAGCATAATATATTTAAATAATAATAACTGAAATTTACTATACAATGAAAATTGAAGACAACAAAGTAGTATCTCTGATCTACAATTTGGAGGTCAATGGTGAGACCAAAGACTCCTGCGACAAGGAAAATCCGCTTGAATTCATAATGGGTATGGGCTATCTGCTCCCCAAATTTGAAGAAAACCTCCTCGGTAAGAACGTTGGTGACAAATTTGACTTTGTCCTTTCAGCAGCTGAAGGTTATGGCGAATTCAATCCCCAAGCCATTGTCGACCTTCCCAAACACATATTTGAAGTAGACGGCGTGCTCCAGGAAGAACTTCTTGTGCCCGGTAATTTTATTCCCATGATGAATCAGATGGGTGGCGTGATTCCCGGCAAGGTTGTGGAAGTAAGCGCGGAAACTGTAAAGATGGACTTCAATCACGAATTGGCAGGACAATCACTCCATTTCACAGGAGAAATTACTGCAGTTAGAGAAGCTACTGAAGAAGAGCTAACCAATGGGCTTCACGGTGAGAGATCTATGCATAACTGCGAAGGCAATTGCTCATCTTGCGGTGGCGGCTGCTAAGACTGGTTGTAATCCGCTGCACGCGATATAGGAGCCACATCTATTGGGGCGAAAAGTCCTTCTCTGTAACGATAAAGTCCGGCTATGCCTATCATTGCCGCGTTGTCGGTAGTAAATTTGAATTCGGGCAGGAAGAGATTCCAGCCCCTTTTTTTGCTCTCGATAGTCATACGCTCCCTAAGCTCCGAATTGGCGGAAACTCCACCCCCAATGGTGATCTCCCTGATGCCTGTCTGTTTTGAAGCTAGAATTAGTTTCCTCAGAAGAATATCTATCAGATCTTTCTGAAAAGAGGCACAGATATCCGCTTTATTCTCTTCCAGAAAAGCGGGGTTATCCGCAATTTTATCTCTCAGAAAATAGAGTAACGATGTTTTGATACCACTGAAGCTGTAGTTCAGACCGGCTATATTTGGCTTCGCAAAACGGAATGCAGAAGCATTGCCCTCCTTTGCAAGACGGTCAATAATGGGGCCACCAGGATAACCGAGTCCTAGCAGTTTGGCGCATTTGTCAAATGCTTCCCCAACGGCATCGTCTATTGTATGACCCAGTATTTCAAAATCGAGATAATCATTTACCATGACAATCTGAGTGTGCCCTCCCGAAACAAGCAGTGAAAGAAAAGGAAACTGTGGTTCTCGGTGTTCTTTGCCCTTAATTCTGATAAAGTGAGAAAGTATATGGCCCTGAAGGTGATTGACCTCTACAAGAGGCTTACCGATAGCAATTGAAAGCCCTTTGGCAAAGGAAGTGCCCACCAGAAGTGATCCCAGCAGTCCAGGACCACGGGTAAAAGCTATTGCATCCAACTCTCCTACGTTGATACCGGCCTGTTCCAGCGCCTGGGAGACTACCGGAAGAATATTCTGCTGATGTGCACGAGAAGCAAGTTCCGGCACTACACCTCCATACTTTTTATGCACTTCCTGAGAGGCCATAACATTAGATAGCAGATATTCTTCCCTCAGCACTGCCGCCGAAGTGTCGTCACATGAGGATTCTATCGCAAGGATTGTTGCCATACCTTCAATTTGGATTGAAATTTGTGTGCAAAATTAGTAAAAATTAGTACTTTTGTTTGATATACTGAAAATTAAAGCACATCAAGACCTGGAAAAAAATAGTACTTGCGGTGGTCATTCTTATTGCACTTGTCCCGACCATCCTCTATGTTGCAATACAAATGCCTGCATTCCAGACATTTGTTGGCAATAAGGTCTCTTCTGTGCTTTCAGAAAAAATCAGCGGTGACATATCGGTTGGCAAAATATCATATGCTCTTTTTAACCGTTTGATTGTCAAGGAGGTTCTGGTTACCGGCTCTTCAGGCGACACCATCCTCCATGTGAGAAAAGTTTCTATCAACCTACATGCACGAAGTCTCATTTCCGGAGAGATGAAGGCAAAGAAAATAGTTGTCGAAACGGGTGAATTTAATATCTGTAAAGTGACTCCTGAAGAGAGCAACCTCACTCTACTCATGAAAACAAATGGGACACAGCAGGGAGAAGAAATAGCGGAGGTAACAGATGAGGAGTCTGCTGGACAATCGGAAAAATGGCCAAAAACGGTAGATATTAACAAAATCGAAATAAGGGACTTCACATTCAGAGCACTTGACACATTTAACATCACCACCTATTCCGATCCCAGAACTATCGACTGGAAGAACATAATCTTAAACGATATCAATCTCTCCGCACGCAATCTCCGCATGGAGGAAGATTTAACGGTTGAGTTGGATAATCTATCTTTCAAGGAGGGCAACGGACTAAACATTAACACCTTCAGCGGAAATATACGTCTCGGTGATGTGCGCGAATACAACGGACTTGATACCATTACCCGTAAAGAGATATATATTGACAATATGATCTACGATGATGGCTATTCAAGACTTGTGACGGAATATTACTCGATGAGATTTGACGATTTTAGTGACTTTTCGGATTATATTAGGAAGGTATATATGGGGCTGGATCTCAAGGAGGGTTCATTTCTCGATTTTAGATCTCTAAGGAGTTATACCGATGAACTCTCATATTTCACATTGAATTTCTATTTAGTAGGTGAAACAAAAGGCACTGTAAGTAATTTAATCACACATTCTCTGAAAGTACAATCCAAATCAAGACAAACATTGCTCGATTTCTCCGCTCATCTTTCCGGTCTACCGAACACTAACGAGACGATGGCTACTTTCGACATTAAGAGATGCTATACCACCACTTCCGATATTGCTGACATAGTTGAGTCCGTTACCGATACCCCAATTAACAAAAAAGCAATCAGCTCTTTCGCTAGTGGCGAAAGAATCCACTTTGATGGCAGTCTCAACGGCTTCTTTGAGGATTTTGTGGCATTCGGCGAACTCGGATCTGAGGATATGGGAAATTTTAAGGTTGATATTATATGCCGCAACGAAAGAAAAGTAGGATATGAACTCATAGGATTTATCAAGAGCAAATCATTTGATCTTAGACGTCTTTTGAACAATTCTCTTTTAGGCGATTTTACCTGCGATGCCACTATTTCAGCCATGCTAGGTAAGGAATCGAGCATAGATATCGAGAATATCAGCATCAGCGAACTCGGATTCAACAAGTACAACTACAGTAACATCCTGGCTACAGGAAGACTCACAGACAAAGAATTTGATGGACGCGTTATATGTAGTGACCCCAATCTCAACTTTATGTTTCATGGACTCTTCGCCCTTGCAGGCAAGAGTCGCAATTCCCTCTACAAGTTTAATCTGGCACTCGGTCACGCTGACCTGCACGCACTCAATTTCGATAAGAGGGAAATCTCGAGAATTAAACTCCTTGCAGATGCTGACTTCACCAAAACCCAATCCGGGGATCTCTTCGGAGATATTCTTGTAAAGAATTTTGTCTGCTCTCTAGGCGATGATAATTATGATGTAGGCAACATCCACCTGCGTTCAAATTCTTATAGGAACAACTATACACTCCAACTTCAATCTTCATTTGCCCGAGCCGATTACGCAGGCTCCGCCCCGATCTCTTCATTTGTATCTGACCTGCTCAAACTTACTGCCGAGCACCATCTGAGCCATTTATTTGAGACTAAGGAGAATGCTGAAGGTCTTCCCGACATAAAAGAGAATTACAGTTTCAGAATTCAGACTTTCGATATGCGACCCGTCTGCAGTTTTCTCATGCCAGGCCTTTATGTGGAAGACCGTTCAACCATAAATGTCAGAATGACAAGTGACGACATGGTAAAAATCAATATCAACTCCCCTCTGCTTGCTTACAAACACAACTATATCAGAGATCTTGACCTGAATATAGACAACCGAGACAGCATGGTAACCACAATCTTTAGATCCGGAATGTTGCAATCCGGCAACGTAAAAGGTTACGACGCAATTATCAAGGCACTGATAAAGGATAATTCAGTTGGACTCCATCTTGAATTTGATAACGGTGAAGAAGCGGCCACTTATGCCAACCTGAATGCCAGAGTATCCTTCCCCGAACCCAAAGAGAATGGATTGAATATTCTTGCCAACTTTTATCCATCCAATATTGTTATCAATGGAGAAACCTGGTCTCTGAACCCTTCCTCCATAGGGTACAGAGAGAAGGATATATCGGTGGCAGGATTTGGCCTCACTAATGGAGACCAGACAATCCGTTTAGACGGCAGACTTTCGGAAAATCCTGAAGATACCCTTACAATGAGATTAAACAGCTTTGATGCATCCGTAGTCAATCCACTTCTAGAGATACCGCTTGACATAAAGGGCTTTCTGACCGGTAAAGCTGAGTTTTTCGGCCTCTTTTCCGACAATAAGGGTATATTGCTAAACATTGATGGAGAACAAATTTCAATCGCCGGAGACAAACTCGGGGATCTTGGTGTCCACACTCAGTGGGATGAGACGGGCAAATGCTTTGATTTCCAGGTTAACAATAGAAAAAACGAATTCACACCCCTCTATCTTGCAGGGTCATATTTTCCTAATAAAAAGAGTGTAAAGGGAAACTTGTCCTTGGACAAATTTTCCCTAGTCTGTATAAATCCTTTAGTCGAAGGGTTGATATCCGATGTCAGTGGAAACATCTCCGCAGATATCGGCATATCGGGAACACTGGATAAACTTGCCCTCAACAGCACCAACGGAGATCTTGATGACTTTCATTTTATACTGGACTACACAAAAGTGCCTTATACCGTAAATGGACCCTTCAACATAAGCGAAAAAGGAGTAGTCTTTGAGAAAGCAATTGTTACAGACAGATTTGGCCATGAAGGAACCCTAACCGGAGGATTGCTTTACGACTACTTCAAAGATATGACTCTCAACGCAAGACTGAATGCCGAACATCTCCATGGGCTCAATACCACAGTTGCTGACAACGAATTATACTACGGAAGGGCATTTGCAACCGGTACAGTCCGCATAAGCGGACCGTTCAGAAAACTGCTGCTGGATATGAACATCACCACCGGACGTAATTCTACCATCCATATACCACTAAGTTCCTCGTCAAGTAGCCACACCTCACTTCTGACTTTTGTGGACAACACTACAGTCAAGTCTCTGTCAGCCTATGACTCGCTACAGGTGATGAATACCACTGCCGACCGGAGAGGCGGTTATGAATTTGCAGTCAGAATGCGAGTCAATGCTACTCCCGATGCCGAAGTCCATCTTGAGATTAACAAAGCGCTTGGTGACGTCCTAAAAACTCGAGGTTCCGGACAACTGGTTATTAACACCAACAATGCAACAAACCTATTTGATATAAAAGGCAACTACAATATTGACGAAGGCAGTTACAAATTCGTGATGATGGGCCTCGCCTCCCGTGACTTTATCATCAATCCTGGGGGCACCATCAATTTCACCGGAGATGTAATGAAGTCAGACCTCAATCTTGAAGCTATCTACCGAACAAAAGCCTCTATAGGCACTTTGATAGCTGATACTACGTCAATCAGCACCAGACGCACAGTGGACTGTGGAATTGGTATTACCGGCAAACTCGCCAATCCTGAACTCAACTTCTCAATTGATATTCCGGATCTGGACCCCACTATAAAAGGACGAGTGGAGAGTGCCCTGAGCACTGAAGACAAACGCCTCAAACAGTTGCTTACACTGCTCCTCTCAGGCAGCTTCATTCCTGATGAACAATCGGGAATTGTAAACAACACTACTGTACTTTACTCAAATGCTTCCGAGATTATGGCCAATCAGCTCAATAATGTCTTCCGCCAGCTCAACATTCCTCTTGATCTTGGATTTAATTATCAGCCGGGAGAGAATGGACGCGACATATTTGATGTGGCAGTTTCGACGCAGCTATTCAATAACCGTGTCAACATAAATGGAAATATTGGTAACAGACAATATATGACCTCAAACCAGAGCGACTTAGTGGGTGATGTCGATGTGGAAATCAAAATCGATCGCACCGGTAGAGTACGTCTTACCCTCTTCTCTCACTCGGCAGACCAGTATAGCAATTACCTGGACCAATTACAGCGTAATGGAATAGGTGTATCATATCAGGAAGAATTTGATGACTTCAGAGAACTCTTCAGAAAGATTTTCTGGAGCAAAAGACGTCGCGAAGAGTACGCTATTCAGCAAGCAAGAGTACTTGAAATACGCCAAAAGGATCCTCTGCAACGGATGGAGGAACAAAAATCAGAACAAACGCAGGGAGCCACCGTCAGGTGATACCTCAAGTAGTGCCTCCCTTCCCAACACAAGCGAATAATTGGGTTGCTCGTGACCGCACGGGAATCCGAAAAGCACAGGGCAGTTGAGACGATCGGTATGTTCCTTTATGAGGGTATAAACATCCTTTTCCCACTTGTCACTGTCGGCCGTATCTGTAAACTGACCTATAATAATACCTTTGAGACGATCTAACATGCCGGCACAACGCATTGTAAGCAACATTCTGTCTACCGTATGCATCTTTTCATCAATGTCCTCAATGAATAAAATGGAATCTTCTTCGAAGAGATTCTGAATAGGGGTACCTATGGTGCTGGCAAAAAGACAGAGATTACCTCCAACCAGTCTGCCCTTGCTCTTTCCTAACTTACTGAATGGATGCGGAGCGGTGGAGTAATACATATCTGCGCCAAAAAGTGCATCTCGAAGAGAATCAAAGGTCTGTTGCGGCGCATCCCCGAATGTACTGGGCATTGCTCCAAGTATTGATTCAACTCCCAGTGAGCGCAGTGCACTATGGAAAATTGTAATATCACTAAATCCAACCAGCCATTTCGGGTACTTCCTAAAGAGATTGAGGTCCAGATGAGTGAGAGTACGCATGGAACCATAGCCTCCGCGATAGGAAATTATAGCTTTAACCTCGTCGTCAAGAAGCATTTCACGAATATCCTCGGCACGCAGAGCGTCATCTCCTGCAAAATCACCCGGAAGTGAGTTATAGAGGTGCTTTCCCTTCTTAACCTTGAGACCCCATGAGTTGAAGATGGCGCTCCATTTCTCTTCGTATTCCGGTGTTAGTTGAGATTGCGAGATGGCCGATGCCATCGCCACGATTCCTATTGTGTCACCCTGCTTTAGATATTGGGGTCTGACGAACTGTCGCATCTGATCTAGATAATTATTTATTATCGCGTTTTCGCTTTGGATATGCGATACGCGCGTGATATGTCTGTTTGATTTGCCTCTTAAAGGACTCTTTGACCATGTTAATTTCCTTCAGTGAAATGTCCGCACGGACGAGCTGTTGGTCAGATAGCCTTGAGCCGAGAATCTCTTCAATAAGTTCGGAGATACTCTCGTCGGTATATTTCTTAAGTGAACGAGAAGCAGCTTCAACTGCATCCGCCATCATAACTATCACCTGCTCCTTTGTGGTTGGGAGTATCCCTCTATATGTAAAGGGCGCCGTATTAGCGGGATCACCCCCATTATTACAGTAAACGTTGTAAAAGTAAAGAGTCATCGATTGTCCGTGGTGCGACCGTATAAAATCCTTTATAACATCAGGAAGATGAAATTTGCGGGCTAATGCAAGCCCGTCATCTACGTGACGAATTATATCGGCAGCGCTCTCCTCCGGAGTGAGTCCTTTGTGATAATCATCCTGTCCGCTTCCGGGATTGACATTTTCGATGAAGCAAGCGGGATTTTCAATTTTCCCCACATCATGATACATTGCGCCTGCCCTTGCAAGCATCGCATTGGCACCAATTTCTCTCGCAGCTATTTCGGCCATATTTGCCACCATCAAAGAGTGCTGGAAAGAGCCAGGCGCCCTGTGCGATAGCTCTTGTAGCAGTTCGTTACTACTGTCTGTAAGGTCAAAGAGACGGGAGTAGGAGGTAAATGAAAATATTCTCTCGAAGAGTAATACAAACGGGTTTAGAACAACGCATAACACCGCATTAATTGCGATGAAAGTCACGGTATAACTCTTCCAGATCATTGCAGCATCATCCGTCAAAAGACGGAACGAAAGCAGCAGTGCCATCATCCCAACAAAAATGAAAATTACATTTAAAAACAATTTCC
This sequence comes from Bacteroidales bacterium, assembly GCA_033811195.1. GTDB lineage: Bacteria > Bacteroidota > Bacteroidia > Bacteroidales > UBA932 > Cacconaster. The sequence continues at coordinate 20,164 of JAPXOZ010000009.1, forward strand.
ATCCTCTATTGAAATGAGTATAAGTGAGCAGCCCAATACTACCTGCTACCAGATTTATACCGAAAAGTTCAATGCCGTTTTCCGCTATTAGTAAAAGGGGCAAAAGAGATATGACATAGACAGGAAAGATCAGTTCATTTTTGAAAAAGGATGCGGCAATAAGAGCCAACGCAGCAAAAGGCACCAGATAGATGAGATTGGCATCCAAACGATGGACTAAAGCTGTAGCTGCAAATGATAAAAACACCATTAATAGGATAAACAATAGATGACTGGTGCGTTTTAAAATCTCTTTTGAAGTGAAAAAAATAGCTAAAAAAAGCAATGTGACTAACAGGAGTACCGTTACAATATGGCTCACAATGAGCCATCCGCGCGAAGAAGAATAGCCGAAACTTCTGTTGTACTCGGCCTTATAAGAGTCGAGGATCTGCTCAATCTCTGCCGATACAATCTCCCCTTTGGAGACAATCAACTGCCCTGAATAGATAATGCCCTTAGTGGGCGAAATATAGTTAACTGCATCGCGATGCAAAAGCGCAGTGACGTCATCATCATACTCCAAATTTGGAACAATCCAGGAAGGGATGTTAAGTAATGAAATTAACGAATCGGTCGCTATCTTCGGGAATGTATAGCGAAGATCAGCCTGTAGCAGACTGGCAGCTCTCTTCTGATCGTAAACCTCCAGAGCAGGCATCTCCGTCACTCTTCCATTCCTATTGACAAATATCACCCTATCCGAAATATCATCTTCATCGAAAGTGGTAACTATCCCGCCTGAATAGGCATCGGAAAGAAACTCGGATACATGGCGTGAAATATCCGCCGGAATAGCTTTCTCAATGGAAAACCTTGCAAAGCCATCGACCATCTTGTCTCCCGTCTCCTCATTGAAGTTGAAATATTCGACGATACGCGATGTCTTCTGCTCGATCTCAACAAGCATTTCAGCCTCCGTCTTAAGAATGGGAAAATCAATCGGAGCAATTAACGTCTCATAAATCCAAGCCTGCCCGCGTGCATACTCATACTTAAATTTCCCTTCATTGGGATATAACAGGATCATCAGTACCGCTAAAACAGCGAACCATATGAGTGATCGATAGTTTTTGAGGTTTCTTGTTGTTTCCATAAATTATTTTATAATTTTGTAAAGATAAGAAAAAATTGTGCTACAATGAAAAAACTAATACTGGCTGCGGCCCTCATTCTGGCCACATTTACAATGAAAGCACAGGAACTTATTATCATCAGTTCCGACCTTCTCAAATGTGATGATTCCATCCTTGTATTTACGCCCAGATACTGCGGTAACTGGAGCAGTAATATAAATGAAGCCATACCTACACTCTTTCTTCTTCATGGCTGGTCCGGATGCTACCGCAACTGGGCTGATAAATCCGATCTGCAGCAAATCAGTGACCGTTTCGGATTCAGAATCATCTGCCCCGACGGATTCTATAACAGTTGGTATGCAGATAATGTCGATAAAGATAAAATGCAATGGAGAAGTTTCTTCGACCGAGAACTCTATCCGCAGATGGTGAAGAAATACAATCTAGATCCAGAAAAGACATTCATAACAGGCCTTTCCATGGGAGGTCTTGGTGCTATTAACATTTTTCTTGACGATATTTCGAGATTCAGGGCAGCCGGTTCTATGAGTGGTGTGCTTGACATATATCATGCCTCACCTAACCTGCTTGATAAGGAGCTTAGCCGGATTCTAGGTCCTTATACGCTTGAAAATCCACTCTACGATGCCAATAATCCAATAAGCAACCTCGACAAGGTGGCCGGATCAGGTAAACTGATGGTGATTTCCTGCGGATATGAAGATTATTATGTAAAATCAACCTTAGACTTCTCTGCAAAATGTCGCGAGATGCAGATTCCGCACATTATGCTTCTCTCTCCGGGACGCCACACCTGGATATACTGGGATTACGCTTTGGTAGAACACCTGGAGTTTTTCAAGAAAATTCTGGAAGGAGTAAATATGGGATATTAAGTTGCTTCGCAACTAGTTCTGAGTTAAGAGTTATGGGTTTCGAGTGGGTGCAAGGTGTGGGTTGTTTGGTACTTGATGGAACTGGTAGTTTGAGTTTGGATAATTATGTTGTGCGGTAATTGAGAAAAAGTAAGTGAATCAAGAATAATAAAATAATAATGGACAGGCACTACAAAGAGCCTGTCCATTATTATAAATCAGGATAGTTACGTTTACATATATTCATCAATCTATTCCCGGACGTAACACAAAGAGAAGCATTTAATTCAATTCAATACTCCTCATACTCTAGAGCTCCTAAATAACTACACCTCGCTTAACTCCACTATCCATTATTCTACTCTTCATTCCACTAACCCAGCAACCCACAATCCGCAACCCGAACCACCCCATACCCCGCAACGCGCACCCCGCACAATCATTCAACAATAGACACTCAGGACTCCCAACTAGACACTTAGAACTGACTCGGAACTACACACTCAGAACTACACACTCAAAACTCAGAACTTACTCGGAACTACACACTCAAAACTCAGAACTTACTCGGAACTACACACTCAGAACTCAGAACTGACTCGGAACTACACACTCAGAACTACACACTCAAAACTCAGAACTTACTCGGAACTACACACTCAGAACTACACACTCAAAACTCAGAACTTACTCGGAACTACACACTCAGAACTACACACTCAAAACTCAGAACTTACTCGGAACTACACACTCAGAACTACTTAATAGACATATCCCTAATCTCCTCTGCGTCATAAACACCCTTATCAAGCTTCACCTTGATTTCAGCAAATGCATCGAGAGTATATTCCACATCCTCAAGTGAATGAACAGCAGTGGGAATAATACGGTACATTATGATGCCTTGAGGCACCACTGGATATGTAACGGTAGAGCAGAAAATCTTGTAATTTTTCCTTAGATCAATCACGATGTTCGTGGCTTGTGCCAAATTACCATCCATAAATATAGGAGTAACACATGCCTCAGCTTCACCGATATTAAAACCTCTCTTACGAAGACCTTCTTGGAGAGCCCTCGTAACAACCCATAATTTTTCACGAAGACGTGCGCCCTCTTTACCACGTATGATTTCAAGACGCTTGAGAGCACCCTCAACTATAGGCATGGGAAGTGACTTTGCATAAATCTGTGAACGGAGATTGTACCTTAGGTAATTAATGATAGCTCTGGGACCGGCCACAAAGCCGCCGATGGTGGCCATAGATTTTGCGTATGTACCAATGTAGAGGTCTATTTCGTCCATCACACCGAAATGCTCAGAGGTTCCACGACCTTCAGCTCCCATAACGCCGAAACCGTGCGCATCGTCAATCAAAATTCGGAAATTGTATTTCTTTTTGAGATCAACAATATCTTTAAGAATACCGAGAGCACCGGTCATACCGTAAACGCCTTCTGTCAGAAGAAGAACTCCTCCTCCTTTAGCCTTAGCCTCAGCACATGCTCTTGCAATTATCCTCTCACAATCAGCAATATCATTGTGACGATACTTGTATTTGGTACCAAGATGGAGGCGGATTCCATCGAGAAGGCAGGCATGACATTCGTTGTCATATACTACCACATCATGCCGACACAGAAGTGCATCAATGGTAGACACAATGCCCTGATAACCGAAGTTGAAAAGGAAACAATCCTCTTTTTTCTCGAAATCAGCAAGCTCTCTTTCGAGTCTCTCATGGAGAGCCGTATGTCCGGTAAGCATTCTGGAACCCATAGGATAAGCCATACCCCATTTTGCAGCACCTTCAGCGTCTGCTTTGCGCACCTCGGGATGATTGGCAAGACCAAGATAGTTGTTGATGCTCCAACATAGGACTTCTTCGCCCTGGAATATCATCCTGGGGCCAATTTCTCCCTCAAGTTTGGGAAACATAAAGTAACCGAAAGCTTTATCACGATATTGGCCTAAAGGACCACCTGAATCTTTGCTTAATCTTTCAAAAATGTCCATGGTAAAAAATATTTAGGTTTTAGTAATTATTATGCGTCAATATTGGCGTAACGAGCGTTCTGCTCAATGAATTCCCTGCGTGGAGGCACATCGTCTCCCATAAGCATCGTGAATACACGATCTGCTTCCACGGCATTCTCAATGTGAATCTGACGGAGAACACGCTTTGAAGGATCCATCGTGGTGTCCCAAAGCTGCTCGGCATCCATTTCTCCGAGACCTTTGTAGCGCTGTACCCTAACACTGCCCGGATTGCCCTTGCCCATACGCTCTACTGCCTCAGAACGCTCTTCATCAGTCCAGCAATAGTGCTCTTCCTTGCCCCTCTTGACAAGATATAGAGGAGGAGTGGCAATATAGACATGTCCGTTGGTAATAAGGTCAGGCATGTAACGGAAGAAAAATGTCAGGATAAGGGTAGTAATGTGGCTTCCGTCCACATCTGCATCCGTCATGATCACCACCTTATGATATCTGAGTTTGGAAAGATTGAGGGCTTTAGGGTCCTCTTCGGTGCCTATAGTAACTCCAAGCGCAGTGTAGATGTTGCGGATCTCCTCGCTCTCGAAAACACGATGCTCCATCGCCTTCTCAACATTGAGTATTTTTCCCCGCAAAGGGAGAATAGCCTGGAATATTCTGTCCCTACCCTGTTTTGCAGTACCACCTGCAGAGTCTCCCTCAACGAGGAAAATTTCGCACTTTTCTGGGTCCCTATCGGAACAGTCTGCCAGTTTACCAGGCATACCAGAACCGGCCATCACAGTTTTGCGCTGCACTAATTCTCGCGCCTTACGAGCTGCATGACGTGCAGTGGCAGCCATAATCACCTTTTCAATGATGACCTTGGCATCACGTGGATTCTCCTCAAGATAGTTTTCCAAAGCCTGACTTGTGGCCTGAGATACGGCTCCCATCACCTCGCTGTTTCCAAGTTTGGTTTTGGTCTGGCCTTCAAACTGGGGTTCTGCAACCTTGACGGAAATAACTGCAGTAAGTCCCTCTCTAAAATCCGAAGGATCCAGATCAAATTTGAGTTTGGCCAAAAAACCGTTCTTTTCAGCATAACTCTTGAGGGTGGTAGTCAAGCCACGGCGAAAACCGGTGAGGTGAGTACCTCCCTCTATCGTATTGATATTATTGACATATGCATAGATATTTTCCTTGAAATCAGTATTGTACTGCATAGCAATCTCAATTGGAATGATCTTGTCTGTCTCCAAATATATAGGATTCTCTGTTAGCTTATCTCGTGAGCCGTCCAGATAAGCAACAAATTCCAAAAGTCCCTCCTGGGAATAGAAAACATCTTGCCTAGCAGGTGCCTCAACTTCATTACCATGATCGTCTATAATCATTTCGGCAGCCCTATCATCTCTAAGAGTGAGTTTCACTCCTTTATTGAGAAATGCGAGCTCTCTCAGACGACGTGCCAGAGTATCATAATCATATACGGTGGATAAAGTGAAAATAGTATTATCCGGCTTGAAAGTTATGATAGTGCCTGTTTTGGTAGTCTCTCCCACCACTTTCACATCGTAGAGAGGTTTACCTTGTGAATATTCCTGTTTAAATATCTTTCCTTCACGATGGATCTCGGCAGTCAAGTGTGATGAAAGCGCATTCACACACGATACTCCGACACCGTGGAGTCCTCCAGAAACTTTATAACTATCCTTACTGAATTTTCCTCCGGCATGAAGCACTGTAAGTACCACCTCGAGAGCCGAACGGCCCTCTTTTTCATGAGTGTCTGTGGGAATACCACGACCATTGTCCGAAACTGTTATGGAATTGTCAGGGTTTATGACCACAGCGATCTCGCTACAATAGCCTGCAAGGGCTTCGTCAATTGAGTTATCTACCACTTCATAAACCAGATGGTGCAAACCACGGGCAGCTATATCACCTATATACATCGAAGGGCGCTTTCGCACCGCTTCCAGTCCTTCAAGCACCTGGATACTATCTGCGGAATAGTGATTTTCCGCTTCAATAATCTCGTTTTCAATCATTATTTCCTTGTTTCTAATAAAGAAACAAAGGTACGACAAAAAAAGGAAAAATCCTTAAAATTTCACATAGATTCCACCACCCAAATTACGTGGTACGGAATTGTGCATCGGCATATAGCGATTGGCTCTGTTGAGGAGATTCCCACCCTTTAGGAAAACGCCTAGATGACGGTTGAAGGAGAAGTCCAAAGTGATGCCCAGATCAACTATGGAAGGGATTGTATAGGCACCATCACAGTCGCCTGATACTTCGCTTACATATCTGCATTCAACTTTAGCATTGATACGGTTACGCCAGTTCCAGACGAAAAAGAAATTTGTTGTCACACTGGGCAACTGAGTCATTTTAGGGCGCTCTCCGCTGAAGTAAAGATTGTATCTGAATTCTGCTCCCGTGATGATCGATCCTGATTTCCAAAGTGCATCCGCACCTAATGAAAGACGGCTGAAATCCCAATAGGTGGCAATAATATTAAAAGGCTCCGGATCAGACATTACCGGCTCGAAAAGAAGCTTGTCTCGAAACATGGTATAAGATGAGATCAGATTGAAAGCCATTCTGCCCTTAATTACAGATTCGAGAGAGAGTGTAGCATCTAGAGGCCTCGACCCGAATTTAAGGTCGGTACGAGGGGAAATCAGAGGCATATTACGTGTCATCCCAAGGAATGAATTGAGTTCATGACCTCCGCCAACAACTGCATGAATCCATAATGATTGTTCTGCAAGTTCTAATCTTGCATCAACGTCGGGAAATATAGTGCTTGCTATTGAGGAATGGTTATCACCATTCTCATTTCGGCTTTCTTTCGATTTGTGAATGCTGAAACGGTTACCAAACTTCGCTCCAAATTTGGCTAAAAAACGTCCCTTGTTGTACTCATATATTGGAGAGATTTCCAATATTCCGGCTGTATGATCTCGAAAACCTCCATACATTGATAAAGCCATATCAAAGTCTACATAGATTCGATGTACATCGAATGTCGTACCCACCATCGCTCCTATTGAGAGATTATTTTCACTAAGGGTATCCACCATTCGTTTGGAACCGGTTATGAAAGCAGCATCAATATCATAATAAACACTATTATCAGAACCATCAGCCGACTTAACATTCGCAGCAAAATCGGCCATACGAATATCGTGCACTACTTTGATCGAATCACGGCTACCGCTATACTTTGAAAATAATCCTCCGGCATCAAATGAAAACTCTCCCTCTTTCCATGCATATTTCAAATTGCCTCCAAAATCATTGCGCATCTTACGTACATCCAGGGTATACTCTCCCACAGACGAGGGTATCCCTCCCCAATAAGAGTCATGGTCGGCATAAATGCCGGCATAAAACCCCTTTTTTGTAACTGCTTGAAGATAAAGTTCGGCGGAAGGTTTGAGAGGAAACTGGGTACCTATCTTGAGATACGAAATAGGATGGCGGGCAGCCTTGGCCGGCTTTATTGCAGCCGACTCATGTGGCGAAAACTCGTAGAGGTCTCGGTAAGGTCTGTTAAATATGGAGTAGTCAAAACTGATATTGAATTTGCGCAGGGAATCTGCGACATTCTTCGGGATTTCGGGCTTGTGAATTTCTCCGAGTTTGACATCAAACTCCCTGCTGACCTCGACAGTAGGATCGATGTTCTGCCCGAAAAGTCCGACGGGTGTCAGAATCACAAAAGCCAATATGAATATAGTTTTCCTCATCTTCATCTAATTCAGTTTGTCAAGACGCATTTTTACCTGTTCCCTCACATCATCAGCATCACCAGTGGGCTCGTATCCCTCAAGTACGCTTTCATATGTCGCCCTGGCCTGCTCCACATCTCCCCTATCCGCAAATGCGTCACCCAGTATGATAAAGGCTTTTGCAAGCCAGTAAATTTGAGAAGTTTCGGATTCGGAAAAGTCATATACGCGATTTTCGACCGCAATGAAATCACCAGCTCCATAAGCATCCATAATTAGCAGATATGTGGCCTCAGCCCCATAATTGTCGTGGGGATTGCGCGAAAGTGCATTAAGTATCGGTTTTGCCTCTTCCCGGTTGTCAAGATAAAGAAGACTCTTGGCGGTAATAAATTCCGCCTCTCGGCTCATCTCATCGGGGAGTTCATGCACTCCTTTCACCCTTCTTGCATCTGATACTGCCTCTTCATACTGCTTATTATTATAATAAGAGCGCATACGGCCAAAATAGCCGGTATTTTTCATATTTTCGGTACTCGCAATGTAAATTAAAGATTCATATGCAGTTACAGCCCTGGAATAGTGCTCGAGTTCGTATGAAATATCCGCATAATTAAGGGTGGCAGGCTCAGCAAAGGGCCCCTCACCCCGTTTTATAACCTGGAAATAAGCATCTGAAGCAGCCTCTTTATTCCCTTTAGCCTTGAGAGACTCAGCAAGGTAATAGTATGCCTGTGCAGCCTTGGATCCTGAGGGATAGTTTTTAACAAATGATTGAAGTGATGTTATGGCTGAGTTATGATTGCCGGAAAGGTAGCGTTGTTCGGCAGCATTAAAGAGCATCAATTCTTTTTCATCTGCACTCTTGATATCCGACATTCCCAGAGTTTCAAGGTATGCCAAGTACTCTTCAGGCTTATTAATGGTTTGATAAACACTTTCCATGCCTGAAATGGCATTGGGAACCTCAGGGGATAGTGGCATTCCCTCAATGATGTTCTTATAGTATTCAATTGCTTTGTTGTATTTGCCGTTGTTGGCGTTGATCATAGCCAGTTCGAGCATTGATTTGGTGAAATAAATGCTGTCTGCATCGTGTCCTATGAGGGTGTGGAAGCAATCGGCTGCATCATCATCAGCTCCGCGCTGTACTAAGGTACGACCCAGTTCGAAGAGGCACTGCGAGTAAAGTTCTGCGTTTCGATTGACTTTGAGCGCCTGTCTTAGTATCGATATCTTTCTGGTATCATTTCCAAGTAGTCCGTAAGACACAGCACTCTGATATGCAGGATAGAGGTCATTTGAAGTTGGATATCTGTTAAAGACTCTCTCATAAGTGGCAGCCGCATCCTTGTAGTTGTTCTGCATAAAGTAGGAGTCAGCCAAGCGTATCCTTGCATCCCTTTCGAACTGCTTACGACCACTCTTATTTAGGTACTCGGAAAACCATTGCTGGGCACTGGAAAATCTACCCCACATAAAATAACTGTATGCTAGGTTGTAGATTGCGGTTTGGTATTGTTCCGAATCGAGGAAATGGAGATTTTCCATCAGACGGAGATTTATATCGGTAGCCTGGCGGTACCTTCCGCTACGGAAATAGCACTCTGCAAGCCAGTAATTAGCAAGCGCCTCAAGACGAAGGTCGTGACGTCCATTCTCAATCGAGAGTTCCAGCATCGGCACTGCTGACCTGTAGCCTCTGTTTTCAATAAGTTGCATAGCCCTAAAGAATGCTGCTTTCTGGAGATTGAACGAAGATTCGTCAGAAAGTTCGCGAATCTTTATAAGAGCTGCCACTGCAGAATTGTAATCATTGCTCAGAAGATATGCTGCAGCAATATAACTATTGATAATATCATCTTTTCCACTCTCCGGATAAAGTTCCATATATTTTTCGAAACCTGATATATCACCATTTACATCAAAAGAAAGTTTAGCATGGTTAAAAAAGGCATCTTCTTTAATAATAATGTCAAAATCGGATTCAGACGCCGCTTTGAAAGCCTCCATCGCCGCAATTTTGTTGTGCTGGCGGAGATGACTGTTGGCACTGTAGTAGTAGGCGCTCTGGCCAAGAGCATCCTCATTGCCTACAACATGGCTGAAGGACTCTATAGCCTGAATAAATGACTGGAGTGTATATGAAAGAAGACCGGAGTAATAATAGTCCTTGCGTGTAAGACTGCCTCCGGAAGTGGTAAACATATCGAAATATTGGGCGGCCAGTGTTGGCTGTCCCATTGAAAAATAGGCCTCTGAGACTATTCTGGCCAGATTGACCTGCAAATCACGATCAAGTGTGCTGAAAATGGCAGGACCACGGTCAATTACATACTTGTAATTACCGAGCATAAACTCCGATTCAACGGCATAATATGTGGCCAGGACCGAAAACCTAGGATCTTTTTCCGCTTTTCGGAAAAGTGGCAGAGCAGCAGCAAAATCCTTCTCCAGGTAACGCACATAACCCAGATAATACTGGCTGGGGATGGAGTAGGGACTGAAATCACCCTCTATTATGGAGAGTAATCTCTCTGCAGCTACATCCGTATTTCCGACTCTAATATAGCAGTATGCACTTTTGAAGTCGTATTCAATCTGCTCCTCTGCATAAAGGAAGGGCTTTTTGATGGAATCATAGATGACAAGCGCAGCAGCATATTCCTCTCTATCGAAAAGACGTGATGCTAGAGCAAATTTAACCATCTGAAGTTCAGGGGCATTAGGGTATCTATCCTCAAAATTTTTGACAAGACCTGCAATATTGGACCTGTCAAGACGGATTGCACACATTGTCTTATATGCCTCTACTTGAATGGCAAAAATGGAGATATCGCTATCCGGATCGGGTGTAACCAGGTTTAACATCTGCTCAGCCGAATAGAAGGCCCCCTTTCTATAAAGATCAAGCGCGGACTCAATGCGACTGTATGCATGGTGCTCCTGTGCCACGACCTGTCCTGACAATATCAAAGCAAGTAATGCAAGAATCAATATGAAGCCTTTTCTTTTCATCAAATATATTAAGCGAAACTAATCCTAAATCTCCAACACTAAATATCATATTTCAGGTGCATCGTTTTAGTCTAAGAGGTTACAACAAACTTATACTCGCCTGAAACAAGAAGTATAAAAATACAAAAGTACAAAAAAAATCTCATTTACTGTAAGCTCGGCCAAAAGAGGTTCAATCAGAATAAAAAGCTGTAACCGATGCTGATATTTAAATTTCTGCCTGCAGTTGATGTTTGGTAAAACTCTCTTTTTATTAGATGGTCGGCACAAACTGATAGTTCCGCAAAGGATTTTTGCAGTGGTTGCTGGAAATTTATATCCAAAAGCAGTGCACCACCATCGAAAAGAAGGTATCGAGTTGATAAACCAAAATTCAAGAAATGAAATGATGCACGTTGGCTGTATGATTCAGTATATATGATACCATCTTGCTTAAAACTTCTAGACGATTCTCTATTAGGCAGATATGTCATATATCCAAGTCCTATTCCGGGATGAATGCTCCATTTGTCTTGTTCAAATCGACCAATGATTCCAACATCCAAAGCCGAATGTATTTTCGGCACTGCTGGCATATACACCTCAACCAACCTTTGAATAATGTCTTCTATAATGCTTACAATGCCGGAAGGGTTGTATGTCGACTTTTTAGTTTTATAGAGATTTAACTGAACCCTCGCATATCCTCCAATTATATCTGAAAAAAGATAAGTAAGCCGAAATCCGGTCATGGGAACAACTTTCGGTTTTGAATCGAAGAGTTCTGAGCCAGGAGCAACACCCGGATAGATTAAGTCAATATTTGCTCCTGCAGTAATATCGAGTAACCATTTGGGATTACGACTATCTATGTGGTTGTTCAGCTTTTGTGGCTGCTGACCGTAGGAAACCAAACTTAAAAAGAGAAATATAAGGGTTAGGCGGTAAGATTTAGTCATGAGTAAGCAGTATGTAGTATGTAGTATGTAGTATGTAGTATGTAGTATGGAGTATGGAGTGTGGAGTGTGGAGTGTGGAGTGTGGAGTGTGGAGTGTGGAGTGTGGAGTATGGAGTGTGGAGTGTGGAGTGTGGAGTGTGTAGTAAGTAGTACGAAGCTCAGAACTAGCTACTATATAACTTACTCAGAACTCCATACTCTAAACTCGGAACTAATTCAATTTTCCCATCATCTCCAAATGACAATGTAATAGTTCGCCGGTTTGCTCGTCGCGTAGGTGCAAGCCATTCCCTTCACAATATTTGTAAGCTTTACAGGTTGCACATTTACCTGTTTTCGTCCAGGAACGATCACGCATTATCTGATATCGTGTATTCCACACCGTCCAGAAATCATCTTTATAAATGTTTCCTTGAATGTAATCTCCACGTAAGCTTGGACAGGCGCTAATATCGCCGTTTGCAAGAACCGAGCCTATGTGAATACCCGCCTGACAAAAGAAAGGCGCATCTCTCACTTCCAGCTCATAATCCGCCAAATAGCCTTCACATCCATATGAAGCCCGTATTTTCCCCTCTTTTCGGGTCTCTTTGATAAAATCCATCATCTGAATGAACTCCTCTGTGGAGAGTTTGAGCAACGGGTTATCTTTTGCTCTTCCCTTTGGAAAAACGGTAAAAAGCCGCCAGTGAGTAACGCCAAGTGAAAGTAGCAACTCCTTGAGTTTGTGTAAATCGGGCAATGACTTTTTATTCACACAAGTAACCACATCATAAACCAGATCTGGAGTGGAGGCTACTCGCCGTATAGCATCTACTGCACGCTTCCAGGAACCTTTTTTGCCGCGGAACCACTCATGCGACTCTTCCGTATATCCATCCAGACTCACAGTTACCGAACGCAATCCTGAACAAAGCAGCTTATCCAATCGTTCTTGTGAAAGTCCCCACCCATTGGTTACAAATCCCCAGGGATATCCCATATCATACATGGCTCTCCCACACTCTTCCAAATCATTTCGCATCAGAGGTTCACCACCGGTAAGCACAATCATAGTCTTATTAGGATTTACGTGCGGTCGAATATCTGCAAGAACTTTCAGAAAGTCCTCTTTGGGCATATCGGGGGTAATTGATTCGCGTGTGCAATCGCTTCCACAATGAATGCAGTTAAAGTTACAACGCAAGGTACATTCCCAGAAGAAATAGGTAAGTTCGTGAAGTTTTGCTTGCGTTTTTCTATGCTCGCGAAATAAATTCAGCAGGATTCTTTTACGTAATCTCATCTTCAGATCGGTTTAGCTACTCTTCTTCTTTCATTTCTTTATAGGGTGCAGTAGGCACACCATACATTGCAAGGGTTTCATGTTCCAGCTCAAAGTTCACACCTGACTTTAGAAAAACCCCATCATACCATCTTCCATCACCCTTTTTAACCTTTTTCATTTGTTTCCAATCCACTTTAATTGAATCAGATGCAAACAATCCGCCATTTTCAAATCTATCTAAATCTTCAGCGACAATCCATTGGAAATCTCCAGGAAATCCGGTAAACTTCAATTCATAATCACCACGTGCATTAGTTCTTACCGTGTCATTTCCATATGGAGATGAAGGTGACTTTCTAATGACTGCGATATTTTTAATCGGCTTCTTTGAGCGTTTTTCTGTCACTTTTCCTTTGACAATATAATCTGCTGATGGACACCCGTATTCATATGAGGGCTCAAACCAGTCGCATCCGGTCAACATCCCCAGAAGGGTAAAAAAGAGGGTTATTATTTTCCCGTATGTTTTGATCGCCACTTTTTTCATAACTATTCAATTAAGATTTTTCTTTATTTTTCTTCATCCAATTTCTTAAAAGTTGAGGCTGGAACACCATACTCGGGCACAGGTCGAAAATGTTGTAGTTTGAAATCAGCATCCTTCTTTTCAAAAACTCCGTCATACCAGCCTCCGCTACCTTTCTTTACCTGTTTCATTTGCTTGGTGTTTACCATAATTGAATCGGGTCCGTACCATCCACCATCATCCGTCCCCTCCAAATCTTTGGCAACAACCCAATAGTCTTCTCCCGGAAAATCGTTAAACTTTAATTCATAAGCTCCTCGAGCATCGGTCCTTACAGTATCATTCCCATAAGGTGTGTGACGCGATTTTTTGATGACTGCAATGTTTTTAATAGGCTTTTGTGACTCCTTGTCCGTTACTTTTCCCTTAATAATATGATCTGCCGATGGGACACCATATTCAGGTGCCGGGAGAAACCAGTCGCATCCGCTCATAATCCCTATAAGAGACAAAAGGAGGCTTAACAGTTTTCCGTATGTTTTCAAGGCTGCTTTTTTCATAACTCTCTGTCTGTGCACTGAGATTTTTTAAAAAAATACTTTTGTCTAATTACTATATATAATATACGCAGTTACTCACGGAATACTTCCATCACTATAGTTTACAAAATTAGGTAAAAACCATTGATTTGAATTGAATTTATCCAATGAGATTTATTAAATGTGAATAAAAATGTATTTTTGCATTCAAACAAGGTTAAAATATGGAAGACAACGATATTATTATAGAATTTGAAGATGTGGAGATCACAAATGGTGAAATTCCCGTCATAACTTCCCTAAACCTGACTATCCGTGAAGGAGAGTTTATATATCTCACCGGCAAAGTAGGTAGCGGTAAAACCTCCATCATACGCACTATAACCGCAGAAAATCCGGTTACCACAGGCAGCGCCCGTGTGGGTAGTTTTGATCTCTTCACCCTCAAGAAGAGAAAAATACCCTATCTTAGACGCAAAATAGGGGTTGTTTTCCAGGATTTTCAGCTCCTTATGGATAGGAGTGTGGAGGATAATCTCCTTTTTGTCCTTAAATCTACCGGATGGAAAGATCGCAAACTGATGGAAGAGCGTATCAACAGTGTACTTGACGCGGTAGGAATGGCTAGCAAAGCTCACAAAATGCCACACCAGCTCTCCGGAGGCGAGCAACAGAGAGTAGCCATAGCCCGCGCTCTTCTCAACGAACCGCGCCTGATACTTGCAGACGAGCCCACAGGCAATCTCGATGGCGAGACAGCCGCAGGCATCATGAGCTTGCTTTTCGAGATCAACCGTACCCGTAAGACTGCCATCATCATGGTTACCCACAATATGAATATCGTACGGGAGTATCCCGGAAGAATACTTGTTTGTGCCAACAATGAATGCAAAGAAATATCAACAGATAACAACCTGGTTTGAGGCAAATATGCCGGTAGCCGAAAGTGAGCTGGATTACAAAAATCCATTTCAGCTGTTGTGTGCCGTGATACTTTCAGCCCAGGCCACCGACAAGCGGGTCAATATGATTACCCCCGAACTCTTCGAGCGTTTCCCCACACCCGAAGATATGGCCGCATCCAATGAGAATGAGATCTATCAGATTATACGCTCTATCACTTATCCCAATAGCAAAGCACGCCACCTGCTGGGGATGGCTCGAATGCTGGTGAGTGATTTTGGCTCTGTCGTACCTGACGATGTAGAAGAGTTACAGAAGCTCCCCGGCGTAGGACGCAAGACAGCCAATGTGGTAGCATCGGTCGTTTACAATAAACCGGTTATCGCGGTGGATACACATGTATTCCGTACCGCACGCCGACTGGGACTCTCATCAGGCAACACTGTGCTTGAGGTAGAAAAAGATCTGACCGCCGGCTTTCCGGAACATCTCCGTGCCAAAGCACATCACTGGCTAATCCTCCACGGCCGCTATATTTGTACAGCTAGAAAACAAAAGTGCGAATCCTGCGGACTCGCACCTTTTTGTGATTTTTTCAATCATAATAATAACTTCTGATTAGAACCTCTTTGTAACGCCAATATAGGATCTGTAAGGCGCCGCATCAAATAGAATGAATCCTATGTTGTATTTGCCGTCTGCAAATATGCCCCAGCCGTTAGGGAAGTTGTACTCTATACCTGCGCCCAAGTCTAAGCCAAGGTGAAAATCCATATTACCAAATCCTATACTCGCGCCAATAATGGGGTAAACATTGAGGCCGTCAACGAGATTTATCAAGTAGTGGAACCCCACATCAAAACCAAGGCAAACGACCTTATCAATAAATACATCGAAACCTGCCCTCCCTCTGAAGTTATTGGCACAAAAATCACCATGGAGACCAACGGTTGGGCCTAAAAATGCATAACCTATATGTCCACCCATTGCGCCAAATTTATTGGAGGTTTTGTGAACCTTCTGACCTTCAACAGTTGTCTGGGCTGACAAGGATGAAGCACCGATGAGTGCAACCGCCAGTAAGATGATTATTTTCTTCATTTGATAAAATTTATTAGTTAAACTTTCAAATTTGATGTACCTTTATTATCCGGTACGGTAAACAAATGTAACACTTTTTTAAAAATCTTATATTTTTTGAAGAGTAATCCTGACATATTCAATACCACCCTTTCCGACTTCAGATCCTGTCTCAAACTGGAAAGATCCTTGTCTGACAATACCATAGCCGGATACAACTCAGATTGTTCAAAATTTTTCGCATTTCTGAAGGAAAAGGGTATTATTTCACCGGAGGCTGCCTCATCTGAAGATATCTCGGAATATCTTACGCGTGTGACAACCGCAGGTCTTTCCAAGAGGAGCCAATCCCGTCTGGTCAGTTCCCTAAAGTCACTCTATCGCTTTTTAGAGAGCGAAGGGAGGCTCAAGGAGAATCCCTGCGACAGAATTGACACCCCAAAGTCAGGCAAATATCTTCCTGATGTGCTCTCTGTTGAGGAGGTAGAGCGCATCATAGATTCTGTTGACCTTTCAAAAAGCGAAGGACAACGCAACAAGAGCATCATTGAGGTACTTTACTCCTGCGGATTGAGGGTGAGCGAACTGGTGGGTCTGCGCATCAGCGACCTCTTTTTGGCCGAGCAGTTTATTCGAGTCACCGGCAAGGGCTCCAAGCAGCGTCTGGTACCCATTGGAGAGCCGGCAGTACGGAGCATATCTCTATATATAAGTATACGTAACTTGGGGCCGGTAGCCAAGGGAGCGGAGGATATACTCTTTCTCAACCGCCGCGGAGGCAGGCTCACGCGGGAAATGATTTTTTTGATTGTTCGCCGACAAGCGGAAATTGCCGGCATCCGCAAAAATGTCTCTCCTCACACCTTCAGGCACTCTTTTGCCTCTCATCTGGTAGAAAACGGAGCTGATTTACGCGTTGTACAGGAAATGCTCGGTCACGAAAGCATACTTACCACAGAGATTTACACACATATTGATACAAAAAAATGGCAGCAAACTATTCTCCAATTTCACCCCAAAAGAAAATAATTTTTGCTACCTTTACAAATTGGATTTCGAAATGGAATTATAACACAACACTTAACTTATATTTATTCAAATTATGGCTTACACCACTACAACTAAACAGAGCTATGGAAACAGGGTTTCCAAATCCTTCAAGGGTATCGGTAGCGGTATCCTGCTTTTCATTATAGGTACGATATTGCTGTTTTGGAACGAAGGCAGGACAGTTAAAGTTAAACGTGCTATAAATCAGGCAGAGGATGTGACTGTGGAGATGCCAGATATCTCCCGAATCGATCCCCAATTTGAAGGTAAGATGATACACGCTATAGGCGAAGCATCCACATCTGAAGTTCTTAGCGACGGACTTTTTGGTATTTCACTAAATGCCATCAATCTATCTCGCAGCGTAGAATACTATCAGTGGACCGAGCAGAGTAAAGAGGAGAAAAAAGAGAAAATAGGAGGCGGTCAAGAGATTACAACTACATATACCTACAGCAAGAAATGGGTCTCTTCACCTATCAACTCTTCAGAATTCGCCGATCCTGATTACCAGAATTCCAACTTTGTACTCACCACTATTGAATCAAACCAGGTTGTTGCCAATGTAGTTGAATTCGGAGCCTACAAACTCCCTCCCTTCCTCAAGTACGGCATCAGAAGTTCAGAAGAGGCCACTCCCCAGCTCACCGAAGAGATGATCAATGAGTGGAACGAGGTGATCCGGAAGAAAGACAGTTCCGCTATAATTACAGTGAGTGCAGGCCAGGCCTATTTAGGACGCGATGTCAACAACCCTGATGTGGGCGATGTGAGAGTGACATTCGGATATACCCCCACTCCACAAACAGTATCGATACTTGCGGCAGTAGTTGGAGATACATTCGGTGAGTTTGTGGCCAAAAACGGCAAAAATTTCTCCCGAATTGAACTAGGTTCTGTTCCCGCTGCAAAAATGTATGACGCAGCTCAAAAAGAGAACAAGATCATTGCCTGGATCCTTCGTATCCTTGCAGTTTTACTGATTATTGGAGGTCTTAAGGGTATCTTCAACTTCCTCAGTACCATATTCGCTGTAGTTCCATTTATACGCAGGGTTCTTGCTGCGGGAATCAACTTTGTCTGCACAGTAGTCGGTCTGATATGGAGCCTGCTGATATTCGTCATAGCCTGGATTTCCTACCGTCCCGCACTCGGCATCACCTTCCTTGTTTTAATCGCTGCACTTATAGTTCTTCTTGTAATGCGCTCAAGGAAAAAGAAGAACACTCCCGCTGAAATGCCCTCATGAGAAAAGCAGAAATGAAGAACAAGGTATTTTTGATTTGTATTCTGACTACAGCTTTGATTGCAGGATGTTCAACAAAGGGGGGAAAGAGTCCTCAAACAACTGCCGGAATAAAAGAGAATCCATATAAAGGGTTTTTGACGCGTGCCGATTTCGGACTCAAAGGTCCCGTCAAGTCTTTTACCGAGACCAGATACTATGATATGCAACCATTCTCACGCACATGGAACTTTGACATTGAGGGCAGAGTCATTTCTATTGTTGAAGAGGATGTACACCCCCAGACACGTCTTGAAATAAGTATCGATAAAAAAGGAAATCCTATTGATACGATTTTTTCTTTTACCGACTTTCTGCAATATGCCTTCGATATGGAGGCCAGCACTTATCTTTCTGATGGAAGACCTCTTTCTGAGGTATATAGAATGGATGGAGAGCTAGCTGAAGTATATAATTACACCTACGACAACAACGGACGCTGCATAAGAAAAGATATTGTTGAAAGTAATGGTGAAACCAGAGGCTCTTACCTCTATTCATACGACGAGCATGGCAACCTTACAAACGAACAGTATAGAAGCAGAAAATATGCAGTCGATGGTAACGAACTACTCTTAGAGATTGTAAACACATACGACAGCAATGGCAACCTGATCGAGACCAGCCATTATAATGTAGGCAAACTCGAGCTAAGAGATATAATGTATTATAATGACAAAGGAGATCTGTTACGCCACTATTCCGAGTACGAGGGGGGATTTGCTACCGAGATTCTCTATACCTTTGACAAAGAGGGCAGGAACAACGGCGATAGGTTCTATTCCATTGAAGATGACCGGCGTGTGATAATGGCTCGAGATAGCACATTTATTGACGAAGCCGGATACAGACATGAGGAGCACTACACTTGGACCGGCGGTCTGCACACCAGTGAGGCCATTTTTGACAAAGAGGGAAAAATGGTGGAATACAATTACTATGGCGAATTTGCTCAGGAGTCCCGTATTCCTGACAATACCATCACTTTCCATTATGGTAAGGAGGGCTATCTTAGCAAAGCCGACCTCAAAAGCCAATATGACGTAGTCCCCTACTATTTCGGAGAGAGTGATGGTTTCGGCAACTGGATACGCCGCTCTCTACCCCCTGAAGAGGTATTTGATACCTTTGGTATCGGCATAGAGGAATTTGACTATTTTCTCAGGCATTATGAAAGAACATATACCTATTATGAAGAGGACTAAGGCTATAAGTATTAACTAACATATTAAATTTTATTCTATGATAACAACATTGATTGTGATAGGGATCCTTGCTATTTTGATAATCTGGGTAATTTCCGTACAAAGGAATCTTATCAGCAAGGAAGAATTGTGCAAAAATGCAATGAGCCAGATAGGCGTTCAAATGTCGAGCCGCTGGGATGCACTTACAGCACTCGCAGAACTCATCAAATCCTATGACGAACACGAGTATAAAACACTCAGAGATGTCATTTC
Organism: Bacteroidales bacterium; assembly: GCA_033811195.1. GTDB lineage: Bacteria > Bacteroidota > Bacteroidia > Bacteroidales > UBA932 > Cacconaster. The sequence goes on from JAPXOZ010000009.1 coordinate 39,947, forward strand.
ACAACGTTCAAGCATTACCGGAAGCAGCTCGGCTGCCGATGCCAACATGCAAGAAACCATTCTTACGGATGCCATGAGACGAATAGCCGTTGTAGTTGAACAGTACCCCAATCTCAAAGCAAATGAGATGTATGTCAAGACTATGGACAGCGTCAATTTGTATGAAAATCAGGTACGTATGAGCCGCATGGTCTACAATGACAGCGTAACCAACTATAACCGCCTCATCCGTCAAATTCCTTCCAATATCGTAGCTTCATTGTTCGGCTTCAAATCCAAAGATTATCTCGAGGAGAATCAGGCCAAGACCGAAATGCCCTCAATGAAAAAGTAATGAAACGTCTGTTGCTCATATTTTTAACCGCAATTGTCGCTTTTACGGCGACTGCGGCCGATCCCGCCATTCGGGATATCGATATAACATATATCCTCACACCTGAAGGCCATGCACGGGTGACTGAAGTGTGGGATGTCACAGTTGCCAGTGGCACCGAGTGGTATCTGGTCAAATACGATATGGGATCTCACGTTTCAATTACAGAATTCTCCGTGACCGATGAGAATGGTGTCAATTTCATAAATGAGGGGAGTTGGGATTTAGATCGTAGTCTCCAGCAGAAAGCCGGAAAATGCGGTATTTACCACAAGGGAGGTGATGATTACGAATTGTGCTGGGGTGTAGGCTCCTATGGAGACCATACATACACCGTAAAGTATATCATCAACAATTTTATATTGTCAATGAATGATTATGATGCGCTTCATTTCCAGTTCATCTCACCCGAACTCTCCTCCACTCCGGAACATGCGAAGGTTACTGTCAAATATCAGGATGATCTCTTCCAACTGGATACCTCCAACACTCTAATTTGGGGTTTTGGGTATGAAGGCACCTGTGAATTCATAGATGGTGCAATTGTAGCCGAATCCGATGCCGTTTTCAAAAGAAAGAGCTCAGTAATAATACTGGCCCGCTTCGATAAAAATATGTTCCATGGCCTTGTAAATACCGACGACCGTTTATTTGAAGAGCGGCACGCAATTGCGATGAAGGGAAGCCACTTTGATGGTGAGCCTTCTGACTATTCAGACTTTGAAGCTAAAGACGCCATTATTCCAATTCTATGGACACTAGCAATTATCCTAGCCGGCGTAGGCATAGGCAAACAGAGAAAGAAATTTAATAATGTATCCAACTTTGGTGTGAAAAACGTCAAGGAGATTAAATGGTGCAGGGAGATCCCATACAATGGAAACCTGCTTGCCACCAATTATGTTGTTGAAAAAGCTCCCGCTTTTTTTAATTCTCGGAATAAAAATGCTATCGCTTCTGCTTACATTCTGAGGATGATACAGCAAAATGTCCTTATTGCAAGCAAGGACGCCAACGGGAAAAGTATAATCTCTTTTAATGAGAACGCAAACCTTGACAAGCTTGAGTCTCCGGAAAAGTCACTTTTCAATATGATGAAGCAGGCCAGTGGAGCAAACAAGATCCTTGAAGACAAGGAGTTTTCACAATGGGCCAAAAAAAATAAAAGCACGCTGATTAGCTGGACAAATTCCATCAGCAATAAAGGTATCAAAGCTTTGGAAGAGGGGGGCTATTTCTCAAACCACAAGTTCACCCCTTCAGGTGTACAGGCCAACAACAAAGTATTGGGGTTTTTCAAGTATCTGCTCGACTTTACGCTTATCAATGAAAGAAGATCGGCTGAGGTACATCTGTGGCAAGATTATCTGGTGTTTGCCGCCCTTTTCGGCATTGCCAACAAAGTAGCGAAAGAACTCAAGGACATTGACCCTGTAGCATTCGAGAAAGCAGTCAACTACGATTTTGATACATTCTCAACCATTCTCCACCAGACGAGAATGCTTTCCAATGCAATCACGCTGAACTCATATGCGACCTCTTCCTATTCGGGTGGCTCTTTCTCAGGCACAAGCTCCTGGAGCGGTGGTGGTGGAAGCTCTTCATTCGGTGGTGGCGGAGGATTTTCCGGCGGCGGATCTGGTGGCGGAAGCAGATAAATTTCATTTGCCTGACTATCAAAAAAAAATTACCTTTGCGACTAAAAGAGATAATATGATGCGCAAAGGTATTTTTTTATTAGCCTTTATTATAACCACAATACAGGTATCCGGACAAAATAAAAACCATACACGAGACACTATTCCGCAAAGGGACACCCTCACCTACTTCGAGGAGTTGCTAGTGATAGACACTCTGGATACCGATGACAAATTCACCAAAATCATTCTCTACGATGACTATACCTGGACATATTTTGATCTGGGTAGGCCGGTGATAGATACAGCGGAGTTTTTCGATTCCTGGGAAGGAACAGGTGTACATTCCTTTAGAGATGTAAAACTCTCGGACCTTCCTGAAGAAGTAGACCTGTTGCTGGTAGACTCCCTCAACGGATTCTGTGTCCCCTACCAACAAAAAGTAGGATCCGGATTCAAGTTCAGGAGAACAAGGGAACATAAAGGAGTTGACCTATCGCTCAAAACGGGAGATACCATCAGAGCTGCATTCGACGGTGTAGTCCGTCTCTCTGAAGGCACAAGGAGAACCGGAGGTTACGGCAATCTGGTTGTAATCCGCCACCCAAACGGACTCGAAACCTACTATGCCCACCTCTCAAAACGGATAGTAGATAGTGGAGAGGTAGTCAAAGCGGGTGAAGTTATTGGTTTGGGAGGTAATACGGGACGCAGTAACGGGCCCCATCTTCACTTTGAAACCAGATATAAGGGACATCCCTTTGATCCCCAGCGTATTATAGACTTTGAAAAAGGAGTGCTCAGAGACTCTCTTTTTACTCTAAAAAAGCACTACTTCAGCATCTATTCGCATTATGGACAGACCGACGAAGAGTCAATAGCCGCTTCGCAGCGAATTATCCATACAATCAAATCAGGAGATACTCTCGGTGCACTAGCCATCAGATACGGCACTACAGTTAGGAAAATATGTCAACTCAACGGTATAAGTGCCAATAAAATATTAAGAATCGGCCAGCGCCTGATAGTTAGGTAATATTCGTTCCAAAAGCGTTACACGTGCGCTGTCTCCCTCCTTCCGAAACAGAGAGTGGAGCTCTTTTAGATAGGCATAGGGGACAAATCCATAGCCTCTGCGCACCAATTCCTCCTCCGGAAGAAAAAAAATCTCCCCTTGATTGAACACATTGATACAGAATAACACCTTGTCAACCTCAATCCAGGCCGGAATTAACGTATTGCGGTATTCCACAGGATATACCGGGAGAGAACAATCCTGCATAAACATAAAATAGAGAAGCATCAGGACATGTTTTCCACCCTCTCCGCGATTAAGAATTGTCGTCGGCATCTGATATACGGGTGAGATATCCTCTGATGGAAGCGCCTTGAATCCGAACCTATGGAAAAAAATGTGATTGAAGACGCCACAACTCTCAATTGCAGTCATCCCGCTGCTCAACTCCATAACCATATCCGAAGACTTGCTGACAAAGGCATTGACCAATTCACGCCAATCCTCTCCACGATAGAGAAGTTTTATAAGCAACACGGCAAAATTAAGAAGATGGAATTGCTCCCCCTCTTCGGGGCAGGCAGCCTCATTCAGTGAATTGATGACCATTTCATAATAAATCTCTTCAAGACGGTGTCCTACATCTTCCTTAACGGAAGGATCATTTTCACGGGACGCAATCTCCTCAAGGGCAGACAGCATTTCCGGTCCCCGCCTGAGAACTTCGGCAGTTACACTTCTGGTTACAACCTGGTCCGGGTCTTCAAGCAAAGTATAAAGGGAGCGCTGGAGATCGGTCTGCATTAGATAGATTTACCTGTAAGTGTATCTAGGGCCAATCTAACCAGGCCCTTCATCAAGAGATGGTAGTCAGGACGACTCTCTTTTGCATATCGGTTGGCTATGACAAGACATATTGTGCCGGCGTCATGTCCCAAAAGTGCAGAGAGTCCGGAAAGAGCCGAACTCTCCATCTCTATATTTGTAATCCTTCGATCACCATATCTGAATGATTCAAGGCTGCCTATAAGGTCGTCAAATGTGAGCGGTAGCCTTACCGATCTGCCCTGGGGACCATAAAAGCCGGGAGCTGAAATAGTCATTCCCAAAACCGAATTCTTTTCGAACAATGGTATCAGAGCGTCGGAAGATTTTATGAAATAAGGAGCCGGGAGTCGCTCAGGCCAATTCATATGTTTCACAAAAGCAGACTCCATGGAGGAGTCCACAACATCGCTACATCCGGCATACCAGTTAAGGAGTCCATCAAACCCAATGGAATATTCCGAAAATAGATAACTTCCAAGGGGTATATCGGGCTGGACGGCACCACAAGTGCCTATGCGAAGCAGTGTCAAGCGTTTGTGCTCCGGTCTGACGCATCTCGTGTTAAAATCAATGTTTGCCAGGGCATCTAGTTCGGTAGCCACGATATCTATATTGTCAGTACCTATACCCGTGGAAATGACAGAAACCTCCCTACCATTGTATCGACCGGTAACTGTACGGAATTCACGCGATGATTTGTCAACCCTGATGGATCCTTTTTCAAAGAATGAGGCCACAAGTTTCACTCTGCCGGGATCCCCAACCAGTATGACAGTGTCAGCCAAATCTTCCGGAAGGATATGAAGATGGAAGACCGATCCGTCCGGATTGATTATGAGTTCTGAAGGAGCTATTGGTAACGTAGACATAAATGTCGTTTTTTGTGTTTAAAAATCAAATATAGGATTTTTTTCCTAATTTTGCCAAATCAATCCACACATCAGGCGGTATGCTCAAAAGATTCCAGACATATCTGATAATTGCAGCGATATTGCTACTAGGATCAATGTTTTTCTCAAATATGTGTTACGGCGTGATCCCCACCGACGCCCCTTCGGAGACGTGGGAACGCATTACCATCAGCTTTTTTGAGAGGAGTCAGTTTTTAATAATGACATTCGTAACCTTCTCTCTGAGTGTGATTGCTCTCTTCTATCAGAAAAAACGTCTAAAGCAAATACGTATCTGTCTGCTCAATGCTATTATTCTTTTTGCTTTCCAGATATGGATATTGGTGGAGTTTATGAAACTCCGACCCTTATATTCCCTTTCGGTCCCCTCACTATTTCCTACCATCGCTATTATAATGCTCTTACTGGCTATCAGATATATCGGTAGAGACGAGGCAGCGGCCATATTTTCAGGCGAATATAAAAGGGATGATTCCGGAAAAAGGAAAGCAAATAAAAAATAGCCCTATTCTTCACTCTTGCAATATTTCTGAATAACGCTGTAGGCATCCTGAATGCCCAGCTCTCCAGCCATACTCAGATCCATACAACCTTTTTCTTTATCTTTAAGGTATATAAGCACCAAACCGCGGTTATAATAGGCTTCACCTATATTGGGATAAAGTTCTATTGCTTTAGTGTATTGTACTATTGACTCGGGAAGGTCATCAGAGAGACAGTAGAGGTTGCCGAGATTGTAGTAAATGTAGGGAAATGAAGGATCTATCGAAGCTGCCTTTTTCATATCGTGAATAGCGGGAGTATAGTCATATGTGTGACGAACCTGCTCCTGTACCCTAGTCTTGACAGTATTATCATTGTCGAGTGTAAGCACGGGTACGTTGTTTTCTATGGAGGAGATAAAATCAATCATTTCCGCCTGCAGAGCACCTCTGTTTATGTAGTAAAAAATATTATCAGGGCTCTTGGCAATAGCTTCATCATAGCAAACCATTGCAGTATTGAACTGTTTATTGTCGGTCTCAAGCAATGCCTTTGCAAAGAGATTTATATCATTACGGTTGACTCGAAGCAAGCTATTGACCTCTTCGCGAATAGTTGGGGCATCAGGCAGGTAGCCACCTTTAGATGATTCAAATTTGACGGCAATAGGAGATGCGCTAATAAACGTGTCGAGCGATGCATCGTCAAACCTGCGGTTAATTAGAATGTTGCCTTCCTGGCGGATATTATCCGGAGCCACAGCAGCAAACTTATAAAGAGGTTTGAGACGGATGTCGACATCTCTATACTGTAGCAGTTCGTTGTCAAAGTCCTTCTTGGCAAAATCGGCATCGAGTGCCAACAGGTGGTCATATTTCCGTGTGGTATCGGCAAAGGCAGCGTATCCCGTAGAATCTGAAGTCTGGGCACGGTATTCCTCTATTTTCCTTTGTGCTATCTCATAATCCTGACGTGAGGAGTTGTATTGTCCAAGCTGACTCTTGGCATAGGCGCGGTTCATATAGGCTTTAGCAAAGTCAGGATAGAGGTTGATGGCTTTCGAGTAGTCATCCATAGCATCACGGTAGCGGCCCATTTCCATAAAAACAGCAGCGCGGTTGAAATAGGCTAACACGTTGTTTGGATTGATAGCCAATACCCTGTCGTAGTCATCAAGTGCACTTCGATAGTCTCCCACCTGGGCTCGGATAATAGCTCTGTTATAGAGGGTGAGGGCATTGCCCGGTTCCTCTTCCAGCACTTTATCGAGGTCAGCCAACGCTCCCTCGATATCCTTAATTTCGTGTCTTATTATTGCTCTATTGAAGTATGCGAAAGTATTTGCAGTATCAAGTTTCAATGCAGTATTCAGGTCCTCAAGTGCGGGTTCCAACTCTTGTCTGAGCGCATATATTCTAGATCTGCGAACGTAGGCTTCCGGGTCATATCGATCTATGGAGATAGCCTTGTTGTAGTCCTCCAGAGCCTTGGTTGTGTCACCCAGATAAAGGTAGGATGCTCCTCTGTTTAGGTAAGCATTGCTTTCACGGGGCTCTTTTTTTATAAACATATTGAAGTCTTTAACAGCTTTCTCAAACTGTTGAGAAAGAAAGTAGGTGACTCCCCTGCTGAAATAAAGGCCGGTATAGCCCGGACGCAAATCTACGGCCTCCTCAAGGTCTTTGAGCGCAAGATCATATTTTCCTATCCTGCTAAGTGTAATGGCACGGTAGTGATACGCAGGCGTATAGATAGGATTGAAGTGGATAGTCCTGTCGAAGTCCATCTGAGCCCCCACAAGGTCGCCAAGATTGTATTTTGCTATTCCCCTAAAAAAATAGGCCTCAAATATGGTGCTGTCCAGACGAGAAAGAATATTGAAACTTTCAATAGCATTAGAATACTTACCTTCTATCAGCGCTTGTCTCCCCCTATAATAAAAATGATCAAGATCATACTGACACCAGCCCGGTACGGCGGTGACGACAATAAAGAGAGAGATGAAAAAGGCTTTTTTGAACATATTGACAAAAATAGTACTTTTGCACTTTGCTTGGACAAAATAATGAAAAAAATCGCACTATATACCTTATTTTTACTTGCGGCATTTCCACTTTTTGCACAAGTAACAACCAAATACGAACAAAAGCTATACCGCGGCAAGCAGCAGGAGATACTTTCGCATATCGCTGATGATATGGCCAAAGGGCGTGCTTCGGGCACAATCGGTAAGCATGCAATCGAGCAATATATAGTCCGCAGGTTTCAAGAATATGGTCTTAAGCCTTTCAACTGGCACTACATCCAGAGCTCCAGGTGCAACGACTCCATAATCGCAAGAAATGTAGTCGGAGTAATCCCTGCTACCGTACCAACTGACAAATATGTAATAGTTGGTGCTCATTATGACCATATCGGTGAGATCAAAGGTAATATCTATAACGGGGCTGATGACAACGCTTCGGGTGTTACCGCCCTTATCAACCTTGCAGAAATGTTTTCCGAAATGAAAAAAGATGGCATGGGCCCCGGCAAAAACATTGTTTTTGTAGCATTTGACGGCAAGGAGTTCAATATGTGCGGTTCAGAGCATTTTGTCAACAATCTGCCCTTTCCTGCCCGTAATATTACCTGCATGGTAAATATGGACATGATTGGCACAGATCTCGAACCGGTTGGAGTTAGACGCGACTATCTGATAGCGCTAGGAGAAGAACGTCTCAACCCCAAGTACCGAGGCATTTTAGGCTATCTAAGCCGGAGAAAGAGCTACGATATGGACCTTGACCTGACCTTTTATGGCAGTATAGACTTTACAAAGATTTTCTACAAAATGAGCGATCAATACTCTTTTGCCAAAGCAGGAATTCCGGCCCTACTCTTCACCAGTGGCATTCACAAACACACCTATAAGCCATCAGACACCCCTGATATCATCAACTACGACTTGCTTAGAAAACGTACTCTATTGATATTCAATTTCCTCTTCAGGGTTTGTGAATACTGATTCCGATATTTGCGGATTATTAACTATATTTGTTATTTGTAACACACGATAAAGTTATCGTGAAGACAACATTTTATACAATGAAATATATTAAAATTTCTCTTGCGGCTATTGCCGCCTTGTTTATCTCCCAGACCTTATCGGCTCAAGTACCTCTAAAAATCGTCATTGGAGGTCAAGACACTGCTTACAACCAGAAACACACTCTGGTATGCATCACTGATCCGGGCAATGTCGCCGCTATCAATGAAAACCAATTGAAAGTATACCGTACCGGTGCTTTTGGCACGGAAATCGACCTCAAGCGTGGAAACAATAAGATTGAAATAACCTTATTCAAAGGAAAAAACAGACGCATTGAGACCCTCAATGTTTATTACGATCCCGATGCTAAAAGGCCCACACCTCCCAAGCCTCAAATGACACTGGAAGAGGCTAGGGTACTTTTGGAAAAATCACAATACAAAGAAGAGCTTTTCTACGGCGTCTCCCTTGACGGAGCATATTTACAATTTGGTGACGGTGATGACCGTCTTGGCGGCTCCAAGATGGGATATGTAGATCCTGGAATAGTATTCAAGGTGGTTGCCTCAGTCAATGATCTCTATAAAGTGCAACTTTCACATAACAAATTTGCATACATTCCTCAGGAATATCTCGAAAAAACTGACGAAAGGACATCCCATGTCAACACCGGTAGCTGGAGCGTATCCAACCTCGGCAAGGCTGACAGGGTGAGCATCTCTTTGCCTAAGCGTCTCCCCTATGTCTCCTGGACGCAACTTGATCCCACCACCATCTGTATCGATATCTTCGGAGCTACCAACAACAGCAACTGGATAACCCAGTACAGAGGTCTGCAGATGATCTCCTATGTAGACTATAGACAAGTGGATAGCGATGTATTCAGGGTGATTCTCCGCCTTAAACACAAATATTGCTGGGGTTACAAGATTGGATATGAAGGCAACAACCTGGTCATCGATGTACGTCATACTCCCACACTCTCACTTAACGGTCTTAGAGTAGGTATTGACGCAGGTCACGGTGGTTCTGCCCTCGGCGCTGTAAGTATTACCGGCATCCGGGAAAAAGATGTCAACCTCGAGATTGTGTATATGCTAAAAAGAGCACTTGAAGCCAAAGGCGCTACAGTCGTACTTAGCAGAAGCGAGGATACAAATGTGTCGATGAACGATAGAAAACGTATCTTCAGGGAGAGCAACGTCCATATAGCGCTCTCTATCCATAACAATGCCGGTGGATCACCGGTCAACCCGATGGGATCAAGCACCTACTATAAGCACATTACTAACCGTGACTACGCAGAAACAATGCTTGAGAGACTACTGGAACTGGGAGTTCCAAACTTCGGACTTGTAGGCAACTTCAACTTCTCACTGGCTTCACCCACAGAATATCCTGTTGTGTTGCTTGAGCTCCTCTTTATGAGCAGCATATGGGATGAGGACAGACTTATTGATCCTGATTTCCGTAAGAAAATGGTCGACAATATTGTACTTGGACTTGAGGATTACCTCGAAAAAGTGGATGCCTCAATCGAAGAGCCCGTCACAAAAAAGAAGAAAAGAAGATAGAAAACTAATGGAGTTCAGGCTCAGTTCGTCATACAAACCGACAGGTGACCAACCGGAAGCTATAGAGCAGATCTGCAATTTCATAAGGGAGGGTGCTAAGGCCACAACACTTATGGGTGTGACAGGATCGGGCAAGACCTTCACTATGGCCAATGTTATCGAACAACTCCAGCGCCCAACTCTTGTCTTAAGCCACAATAAGACACTCGCAGCACAGCTTTACGGCGAGTTCAAATCATTCTTTCCCGACAATGCTGTGGAGTATTTCGTATCATACTACGACTACTACCAGCCGGAGGCTTACCTGCCAACGACAGACACCTATATAGAGAAGGATCTGAGCATCAATGACGAAATTGAAAAACTCCGTCTGAGTACCTCCTCGTCCCTCCTTTCGGGGCGAAGGGACATCGTTGTGGTCTCCTCCGTCTCCTGCCTCTACGGTATCGGAAATCCCGAGGATTTTCACAACACCACCATTCATATCAAGAGAGGGGAATTGTTTAGCCGCCAGCAATTCCTGTATAAGTTGGTGGAGGCCCTCTATTCTCGCAATGAAATTGAGTTCAACAGAGGCAATTTTAGGGTAAAAGGAGAGTGTGTGGAGATATTTCCGGCTTATGGCGACATCTCCTTCAGAGTGCTCTTTTTTGGAGATGAAATTGAGAGCATTGAAATGACCGATCCTGTCAGTGGTGCTACACTGGAGTATTTAAATGAGATATCCATCTTTCCTGCAAATAATTTCGTCACTACAAAGGAACGCATCCGCAGTGCTATTCACAACATCCAGGACGATATGATGGCGCAATACAACTATTTTAGGGAGATTGGCAAACATCTGGAAGCAAAGAGGCTCAAAAGTCGTGTAGAGTATGATCTGGAGATGATTAAGGAGATAGGATATTGTCCGGGGATCGAGAACTATTCCAGATATTTCGACGGCCGCAAGGCCGGTGAAAGGCCTTTCTGCTTGATAGACTACTTTCCGGAAGATTTTCTTACATTTGTTGATGAGAGTCACGTCACACTGCCCCAGGTAAGGGCGATGTATGGTGGAGACCGTTCTCGAAAGGAGACTCTTGTGGAGTATGGTTTCCGTCTTCCGGCGGCTGCCGACAACCGTCCCTTGAAATTCGATGAGTTTGAGTCTCTCATAGGCCAGCGTCTTTTCGTAAGCGCGACACCCGGGGATTATGAGTTGGAGGCCACAGGAGGCGTCATTGTGGAGCAGATAGTGCGTCCTACAGGACTTTTGGATCCTCCGATCGAGATCCGGCCCATCGCCAATCAGGTAGATGACCTTCTGGAGGAGATCGAAATACGTGCAGACCACGATGAGAGAGTACTTGTCACAACTCTAACCAAGAGGATGGCCGAGGAACTTGAGAAATATTTGACCAAAGCCTCTGTAAGAGCGCGTTACATCCACTCGGATGTAGACACACTTGAGAGAGTTGAGATTATTGAGGATTTCAAGGAAGGCAGGTTTGACGTCTTGGTGGGAGTCAATCTGCTGCGTGAGGGACTTGACATACCTTCAGTATCACTGGTTGCCATACTGGATGCCGACAAGGAGGGATTTCTCCGTTCCGGAAGAGCTCTTACACAAACTGCAGGCAGAGCAGCACGCAATCTTAACGGCAAGGTGATAATGTATGCAGACACTATCACCCGTTCCATGAAAGAAACAATGGATGAAACTGAAAGGCGTAGAGCTAAACAAGAGGCCTATAATAAAGCTAACGACATTACTCCCACACAAGTGGCTATCTCTGCAAGGAGTGTTCTGTCAAAGAGCACATATAAGGAGGAAGAAGAGGCAGAAGTGCGAATGCTCGCAGAGGATCCTGTCATCAGCAAGATGTCTCCGGCAGAACTGATGCGAGCCATAGAGGCTGCAAAAAAGAAGATGGAGGAATCCGCAGCTGGATTGGATTTCATCCTCGCGGCAAAATACAGGGATGAAATGAATTCACTCAAGAAATTATTGAAATAGCAAATAACCATGATCCCCGAAACAATTGAAAACATAATCAGTAACTACAGAGAAGAGGATGCTACAATGGTTATACGTGCCTATAGCATAGCTAAATCTGAGTTGAAGGAGAAAGAGCGTGGCAACAACAAACCCTTTATCGAACACCCTCTGGGAGTAGTTTCAATCATTTCGGAAATGGGCCTTATGGCAGATTCCGTAACAGCCGTATTATTGCACGAAGCCAACCGTTTCAATGCCGAAGCCCCATCCGAACTCAACAAAACGGCACTTTTCAATAGTTTCAAGTCTAAATTCCCAAAGGAAATAATAGAGATTGTTTCAGGCCTGAACAACATAGCTTCAATAAAGCTCCAGGAGACAAATCTTGATGCCGAACGCTACCGAAAACTCATCGTATCTTACTCAAGCGACCCGAGGGTAATCCTTATCAAACTTGCAGACCGTGTGGAAGTGATGCGTAACCTGGATATATTACCCACTTCGAAGCACAAGTCCAAGATAATGGAGACTATGCTGCTCTATATACCGCTCGCTCACCAGTTAGGGCTATACCTAATAAAAAGCGAACTGGAGGACCTTTTTCTCAAATATGCAGAACCGGAACAGTATCGTGCCATCACCAACAATCTCAAAGCTACTGAAAGGGACCGCAACCTCTTGGTAAACCGCTTTGTCAATCCTCTGAAAGATACACTTAGCCGCAATGGCATAGAATATACTCTCAAAGCACGTACAAAGAGCGCATATTCCATCTGGAAAAAGATGCAAACCCAGAAGGTACCATTCGAGAAAATACATGATGTTTTTGCCATAAGATTTATAATAGAGTCGCCGCCCGATAGGGAAAAAGAGCAGGAGCTCTGCTGGAGGGTTTATTCTCTAGTAACCGAAAAATACCAGACAGACACTTCTCGTCTACGCGACTGGATTACCGTACCAAAGGAAAATGGCTACGAATCCCTACATACCACAGTGCAATACAGGGAGGGTGTCACAATTGAAGTGCAGATACGCACCGTCAGAATGGATTATGAGGCGGAACATGGTCATGCATCACACTGGTCATACAAAGGCATAAAGAGCGAAAGCGGGATTAGCACTTGGCTCGACAGAGTGCGGACTATAATGCAGGATGGTAATAATATACAACAATACACACAGGTTTCACCTATTCTACTTAACGAGATATTCGTCTTCACTCCCACAGGAGACCTTAGACAACTTTCAGAAGGAGCAACCGTGTTGGATTTTGCATTTGATATCCATACCAATCTCGGCACAAAATGCACCGGAGGCCGTGTCAACGGCAAAATGGTCTCCATAAAGGAGAAACTCAAAACCGGCGATGTGGTGGAGATCTTGAGCAGCAAAAATCAAAAACCCACCGCAGACTGGCTCAACATAGTCGTTACCTCCAAAGCCCGGAGCAAAATCAAACAGAGACTCAAGGAGGAGGAAAACAAGAGAGCATCTTTGGGAAAGGAAATTTTTGACAGAAGGCTTAAGAACTGGAAAATCGAAATAAATGACGAAATTCTCCACGCCCTCATCAAGAAATATAAATATAAAACTATAAAAGAGTTTTTCAGCGCTATTGGAGATGAAACCATCAATATGATGGAAATCAAGGAATACCTTTCGGATGACAAGAAGCAAGAGAAATTACCCGACACTCTTGAAAGAGTGACTAAAGGTAGCACTAAGGAGGAGTCTACCGACTATCTGGTTATTGACGGCAAACTCGGAAATGTGGATTACAGGATGGCTAAATGTTGTAATCCCATTTTTGGAGACGAAGTATTCGGATTCGTGACCATCAGGGAAGGCATCAAGATCCACCGTATTTCCTGCCCCAATGCCGCACGATTGATTGAGGCCTACCCCTACAGGATACAGAAAGTAAAATGGAGGGAAAATATCAACAAAGGAAGTTTTCAGGTAACTTTGCGCATAATGGCTTACGGCGATTTCGCCACCACAAACAATATAATTGCGACCGTCAACTTATTCAAAGCCTCGATACGCTCTTTCAATGTGAATGAAAAGAGAGGAGAGTTCGAAATAATGATGCAACTCTATGTTCCCAGTAATCTCGAACTCGACAAGATAATAGCATCGCTCAAGAAACTTGGGTATGTAAGACAAGTAACACGGCTATAGTACTGCATTATGGCTGAGAAACAGATACATATCAAAGGAGCCAGGGTCAACAATCTCAAAAACATAGACCTTAAAATACCTCGGGACAAACTTGTGGTTATCACAGGTGTATCGGGTTCCGGCAAATCTTCTCTGGCATTCGACACACTTTTTGCTGAAGGACAGCGCCGTTTTGCCGAGAGTCTCTCCTCATTTGCAAGGCAATTTCTCGGCAGAATGAACAAACCCGCAGTAGACTACATCACCGGCATACCGCCAGCTATTGCTATCGGTCAACGTATACACAGCCGTAATTCAAGATCTACTGTCGCCTCAACTAGCGAGATATACGACTATCTAAGACTGCTTTATGCCAAAATTGGCAGGACATATTCCCCTATCTCCGGAAGAGAAGTATTCTGTGATACTCCCAAAAGCGTTTCCGATTATATTTTTGCTCTCGGAGAGGACAATACGGTACTAATCCTAGCAGACATAGGATGGGAGGAGGATGGCAAGGTAGAGAAACTTTTAGATCTCAAGCAGGAAGGATTTGTTAGAGTAGCCTCATCAGAAGGTGCTATTTTCAGGATAGAAGAGATCCTACAAAATATGGTGGACTTTGAGGGAATGGAGCTCCATCTGCTTGTGGACCGTATTATCATTAGTGACAATGAGGAGACCCGCAATCGTCTCCTTGACTCTTTACAAACTGCATTTGTACAGGGGAACGGACGTATTTCCCTCTTTGGTAATGGAGTGTTGAAGGAGTTTTCAAATATTTTCGAGAGCGATGGGATTGTTTTCGAACGCCCTAACGAGTATATGTTTAGTTATAACAATCCACTCGGCGCCTGTCCTGAGTGTGGTGGTTTCGGCAAAGTTATGGGCATCGACGAGTCTTTGGTAATCCCCGACCCATCATTAAGCCTATATGAAGGTGCGGTAGCTTGCTGGAGAGGAGAAACTATGAGCCGTTTTCTGAATGATTTCATAATGGAATCTGCACAAACCGGATTTCCAATCCACAAATCATACAACAAACTTTCCCCACAGGAAAAAATGATACTTTGGGAGGGAGAAAAGGGCAGTACAGCCATCACCCCTTTCTTCAAATGGATTGAAAGCAAAAGATATAAGATACAATTCAACTATATGCTTTCCCGATACTCCGGAAAGACAACTTGCCGGCTCTGTAAAGGTACCAGACTCAAGGAACAGGCTCGATGGGTAAAAATAGGTGGCAAAGATATCACTGAACTAATGCAAATGCAGGTAGGAGACCTGGCAAAACACTTTGAGTCACTGCTGCCTGGATCACAATCCGGAATTGAACTGAATGAATATGACTACGCTATCGCATCAAGAGCACTTAAGGAAATAGGACAACGGTTGGACTATCTCAAATCTGTGGGACTCTCCTACCTCACTCTGGACAGACCCTCTTCCACACTGAGCGGAGGAGAGAGCCAGCGCATTGCCCTTGTAAGTTCTCTGGGCAACAATCTCGTGGGATCTATGTATATCCTGGACGAACCGAGCATAGGTCTCCATCCCAGGGATACCCAACGCCTTATATCAGTACTGAAAAAACTCCGTGACCTCGGCAATACCGTAATTGTGGTAGAACACGACGAAGACATAATACGTGCTGCTGACCAGCTCATCGATATCGGACCACTGGCCGGAAAGCAGGGTGGAGAGGTTGTATACCAGGGACCCGTCACCGGTGATGACACCTCGTCACTCACACTTAAATACCTCTCGGAAAGAAATCTTAAGAGTATTCCTCCTGCAAGAAGAAGGTGGAGCTACTACATTGAGGTTGTGGGCGCAATGCAAAACAATCTCAAGAACATAAATGTGCGCTTTCCACTCAAATGTCTTACTGCAGTTACAGGTGTCAGCGGTAGCGGCAAGTCTTCTCTCGTGGGAGAGATACTCCATCCTGCACTTAACCGCCATATTCACCAGTTAGGGAGCAAACCCGGACTTTTCAAAGAACTGAGGGGGGATTTGGGCCGGTTAACTTCCGTAGAGTATATAGACCAGAACCCCATAGGCAAGAGCACTAGATCCAACCCTGTAACATACCTGAAGATTTATGATGACATCCGCAAGCTTTTCTCCGAGCAGCCCTATGCGAAAATGAACAACTATGGACACTCTCATTTTTCCTTCAATATAGATGGAGGACGTTGTCCTGAATGTCAGGGAGAAGGAGTAATAAAGATAGAGATGCAGTTCATGGCAGATGTGACCATCACCTGCGAGGCATGCGGTGGTAAACGGTTCCAGCCTGATATCCTAGAAGTTAAATTTAAGGATAAAAACATCAGCGATGTGCTCAATATGAGTGTAGATGAAGCTATTCAGTTTTTCTCAGCCCAAAATGACCAGACAGCTAAGAGGATTGCCGACAAACTCCAGCCCCTTAAAGATGTTGGACTTTCCTATGTCAGTTTAGGACAAAGCAGCAGTACCCTCAGTGGAGGCGAAAGCCAAAGAATCAAACTGGCTTCATTCCTCGGAAAGGAGTCCTCTTCGGGAAGCATTTTGTTTATATTTGACGAACCAACCACCGGACTTCATTTCCAGGATATCGAGAAACTACTCCAATCATTTGATGCTCTTATAGAAAAAGGACACTCTGTGATTGTGGTAGAGCACAATTTGGATATCATAAGAGCTGCTGACTGGGTTATCGATCTCGGTCCTGATGCCGGAGACAAAGGTGGTGAACTGGTTTTTGAAGGGACGCCGGAAATGTTAGCTCTCCATACCGAACTCCCCACAGGTGCCGCTTTAGCGGCAAACTTCCGGAATTAGTTTCCACAATAGAGACTCTTTGATTATATTTGTACTTTCAAGAAGATGAAGACCATATCCCTATTGCTGATGCTCACTTTGCTCTCCTTCTGCGGAAGTCAGAGAGACAGGGTCGCCGCTGCATCTTCTGCACATGATGGACGTTACACTGCTATTTCACCCCTTCCTGACACCTCTTTCTCCTCTGTTGAAGCACTCATTTACGAAATCACCATTTTCGATACAATTAATAGCGGAGTCATCGCAGACTTGAGGAACCTTTATGATTCCGTACCTGGCATTTTAACCTTTAGAGGTGGTCCATACAGGAACTACCCAAAATACGGAAAAATTGCAGGCAGACCTGACTCAATTGCTGTCGACTGGGTGTTTAAAACTGCATTTGATACCACTAAAACGCCTTACGGTATCTGGGGAGGCGGAACCGGATGGACTGGGCAGCCCCTACTGGCTGAATGGTCTACTGACATTACCGGCAACACTATCCCAAATAGAGAAATTATTATTGGATCCCTCGCTGGAAAAGTTTATTTTCTGGATTACTCCACCGGCCAGCCCTCAAGAAATACAATTAACGTTGCCAATGTCATTAAGGGTACACCCTCACTTGATCCTACTCTCAACGGTAACCTTTATGTGGGACAAGGTGTCGAAATTACCCCTCCTTTCGGGGCTATGGTGATAGACTTGGATAAACATGCCATAACCCATTTCATGCCGAAAGACCCCCTTGCCTGGCGCGGCTGGAGTGCATATGACTCTTCACCGATAAGGGTAGGGCAATTTCTTTTCAGACTGGGTGAAAATGGCACTGTCTATAAATACCTTGTGGAACAGGGATCTCTGAATCTCCACTCCACCATGAAATATAGAGTTAAAGGCAAAAAAGCCCCCGGTATCGAATCCTCACCGGCAATCTATCGCAATTACGGCTATTTTACGGACAACAGCGGCAATGTGATATGCTTCAATCTGGACAATCTAAAGCCGATTTGGAGATATGACAACCATGATGATAGTGACGCTACTCCGGTACTTTGCGAAGAAATGGGTATCCCCTACCTCTATACATCCTGTGAGGTTGACAAACAGGATTCCATAGGCTTTTCCTATTTTATAAAACTCAACGCTCTGACGGGAGAAAAGGTTTGGGAAAACAAAATCGCCTGTAGGAAAGCATACTCTGATGGGAAATTGTCTGACGGAGGTATGTTTTCCACCCCGCTGCCCGGTATCGGAGATTGCGATGAATACATTTTCGCATCTATAGTCACACATATACCGGCTTACAAGGGAATTTTTATGGCCATTGACAAAAGCACAGGAAAAACTCTTTACCGCTTTGACCTCAAGCGATACGCCTGGTCTTCACCCGTACCGATGCTGGATCCTGAAGGGAAGATGTATATCTTTGCTGCTGACTGTTGGGGATATGTCTATCTCATAGAAGGAGCTAGCGGAAAGATTCTACTTTCTGAAAAGGTGGGCATTAATTTCGAGGGATCGCCAATAATAGTAGACAATACTGTGATTATCGGCTCCCGTGGAGATAAGATATATAAGATTTCGATTCATTGACAAAAAAGGATAGATTATGAACAGAATATGGAAAGAGATTACGGACATAGCTCTTCCAGCACCACGCCGCAAAGGTGGAATGCCTCTGATGGAGGCTCTCAACCGTAGGGAGTCATCGAGAGAACTTACCTCTGAACCACTTGACATGCAGACACTTTCAGATCTGCTTTGGGCTGCCTGGGGCTACAACAGAGAGCACAAGCGCACTGCCCCCTCATCACACAATCGGCAGGAAATCGACCTCTACGTCTTCCTCGCAAGCGGTACTTATATCTATGATGCTGCAGGCAACCGTCTGTTACTCCACGACGACGAGGACCTACGTAGCCTCACAGGCACCCAGGACTTTGTGGGAACCGCCGCTGCAGAAATAGCTATGGTGGCAGATACAACCAAAATCAAAGGAAAGACTCCACAAGGTACGATCGAGGCCATATACGCCAACACCGGCTTTATATCCCAAAACATCTACCTCTTCTGTGCTCACGCAGGCCTTGGAGGTGTCACCCGAGCCATGGTTCCAAAAGAAGAACTGGCACAAAGGTTGCGGCTCAACGATAATCAGGTCATAACACTAGTCCATACTGTAGGATACAAAAAATGAGAACCCGAAAATGGAACAACTCGAGATACTTTTTGAACAATTTACCGGCGAAAAGCCAATATCAACAGAAGAACTTCCCTCATCCGGCAGTAACAGACGCTACTTCCGCATAAAAAGCAAAAACCGCTCTTTGATTGGAGCACAGGGCACCTGCGTTGATGAAAACATAGCTTTCATGACCATTGCCAAACACTTCCACAAAAAGGGACTCAATGTGCCGCAGGTGTACAGCTGCAGTGCTGACAACGTTTACTATCTACAAGAAGATCTTGGGGACGATACGCTCTACAGTCGCATAACACCGGGACGTGAGAGCGGCAAATATTCTCCCAAAGAGAAGGAATTACTCCTCAAGACAATCCGAAAATTACCTGAAATCCAGTTTGAGGGAGCTAAAGGACTTGATTTCTCCGTATGTTATCCTCAACCTGAGTTTGACGAAAGGATGATCTTTTTTGATCTCAACTATTTTAAATATTGTTTTCTGAAGGCGACCGGTATTGAATTCGGCGAAATTGAGTTGCAGAACGATTTCGATAATATGTCACAGGTGCTGATGCACAGTATGTCCGACACTTTCTTGTATCGTGATTTTCAAGCCCGCAATGTGATGATCGTGAAGGATGAACCCTATTTTATAGACTTTCAGGGAGGACGCAGGGGACCTATCTTTTATGATGTGGCATCCTTTATATGGCAAGCCAAAGCTTGTTATTCGGAAAATTTAAAAAATGAACTTGTAGATGCTTATCTGGATGCTCTTAAGCAGTACATTCCGGTAAACAAAAAACAGTTTCGTGACACTCTGCGTCATTTTGTACTCTTCAGAACTCTTCAGGTGCTGGGAGCCTATGGTTTCAGAGGATATTTTGAGAAAAAACCACACTTTCTACAGAGTGTACCATTTGCGATAGACAATCTCAGAAAGCTTCTTGTCGAACCATTTACTGAGTATCCCTATCTTTCGAAGATTCTCGGAGAACTGACTCGTATGCGCGAATTCACGGAGATGGGCGTTGACCGCCGTCTTGAGGTTAAAATCTACAGTTTTGCCTACAAGAAAGGCATACCCAACGATGTTAGCGGTAATGGAGGCGGATATGTGTTTGATTGCCGTGCTCTGGAAAATCCCGGGAAGTTTGATCATTTTAAGCATTTTACCGGCCTTGACAAAGAGGTTGCCGATTTTATGGAGGCTGAAGGCGGGGTTCAAAAATTCCTTACAAAGGTCTACTCCCTTGCTGATGCTCATGTCCAGAGGTATATAGAGCGCAAATTTACCCATCTGATGTTTTGTTTCGGTTGTACCGGAGGCCAGCACCGATCAGTCTATTGCGCCCAGCATCTGGCAAGGCATCTGGCCGGTAAATTCAATATTAGGATTCACGTCTATCATAGAGAACAGGGTCTGGAGCAGGAGTTTTGAGATGAACCCTTACGCTCTTATATTCGCCGCAGGTCTGGGTACAAGACTCAAACCACTGACTGACACTATGCCAAAGGCACTGGTGTCAGTCGAGGGTATTCCGCTACTTGAGAGGGTGATTCTACGTCTCAAAGAAGCCGGTTACTATAATATTGTGATCAATGTCCACCATTTTGCAGAGCAAATTATAGATTTTATTGAACAGAAGGATTCATTCGGGATTTCGGTAGCTATATCGGATGAAAGAGATCTGCTGCGCGAGACCGGTGGTGGCATAAAGCATGCTGCCCACCTGTTGAAGTCCGACCATTTCCTGGTTCACAATGTCGATATAATATCCGATCTGGATATTGCCCTATTTGAGCAAAAATATCTTGAAGAAGAAAAAGAGCATGTGGACTCAGAGAGACCGCTTTTGGCGACAATCCTTGTGAGTAAGCGTAAAACGCAGCGCTTTTTTCTCTTTGATAAAGATGATAATCTGGTCGGCTGGACCAATATCGCCACAGGAGAAGTACGTTCTCCATTTCCTGATCTGAATCCCGACAAATGTCGCAAACTCGCATTCGCAGGAATTCACAATATAGCCGAGAGAGTTTTTCCACTTATGTCGAATTGGCCTGATCGATTTTCAATTGTAGATTTCTATATCGCCAATTGCGATAAGTTTCTCATTAAAGGAATCGAAATGCCCGGACTTTCTATCCGTGACGTGGGCAAAATAGCTGATCTCGAACAATTAAAAGGTTAATCTGATTTCTTACATACCGGTCACATGTTGGAAGTGACTTGTTAATCTTTTTGCAATAGGAGGAATTTTTCATCTATTCCTAATGAATTTAGTATACGGAGTGAGATTCTGGTGCAAAATTGTGTTTTTACACACTAAAATGTTAACTTTATGGTTTAAAGTATAAATAACGATAATAAATAAACTCCCTATGAAACGTATATTGATTATGCTTGCAGGAGCAATAACAATTCTCAGCTGCGCGGGTTGTGGCAGCGAAACCAAGTACAAGAGCATCGATGATATCGAAAAGTACCGCGCCTATTACAACGAATCACTAAAGGAACTCTCAAGCGAATCCTATCACGGACGCAGCAACTATGGAGATGGTAATATCAAAGCAGCTGCATACTTAATTGGCGAACTGCAGAAGATGGGTATAGGTCCGATGGTTGACGAAATTGAGGCAGAACCCCAGGAGGCAACACCTCCCTTCAAAGGTACCGCCTCACCTTGCGGCCCGATGCGCTTTGAAGGCACTCCCGATGATCAAATGGCATATCTACAACACTACTGCTTACCGCTCAATGTGATGCGTGGTGCAATGCAGGTCATCGTTGACGGCAATGAACTTGTTCCCGCCGTTGATTATGTAGCAAAGGAATTCTCCCCTACTTGCAAAGGAGAATTTGCACTCGCATATCCCAGCGTTGAAAAATATACTTCTGTTCAGGAGCTCGCTGACCATCTCAACAGCGGTCTTTATAAAAAGAAATTCGTAGTTATAGAGTGGGGACCCTATACCGAAACAATAGGCACAAATGCCTTTGACAGATATCGTGAATTTTTAGATATGCTCCAGGCTGACAAGGTGGCCGGAGTTATCTATAAGATGGAGTCCGGATTCCCTTATTTCAAGGCACGTTCCTATTATGTTACACCGGTACCTGCATTCTGCATATGGAATGGACTTGCAGAGGGGGCAAAAAAAATAAATATAAACATGGAGTGCGAGATGATCGAATGTCACGACGCTCACAATGTTCTCGCCTCAATCAAAGGCACAAAATATCCTGAAAGGCGTTATCTATTGATGGGCCATTTCGACCATCTCGGCTATATGGGAATTGAAAATGTGCACCCTGGTGCAAACGATAACGCCTCAGGCCCCAGCATGATGCTTGCCCTGGCAAAATATTTCTCTGAGAATCCCCCTGAGTGCACCATAGACTTTGCATTTTTCGATGCAGAAGAAAACAATCTGCTTGGCTCTTTCTATTACAAGAACAATCCACGCTATCCCCAGGGGAATATAAGATACATTCTCAATTACGATATGGTTGCTGACACTCCCGAGTCAATATACCTTCAAGTTCCCGCAGAGGGTATGAGAGGATATGAGCTGATACAGAAAATAAATATGACATTTGAAGAGCCTTTCAATTTCATATTAGATGATATCAAGGACGACAGTGACAACTATTTCTTTGCGCTTGACGGAGTGCCCTCCCTTTACTTCCATACTGAAGGCAAATACAAGGATATTTACCATACACCTTTTGATACTTACGACAATATTTCTGATATAGGTTTCGAACGTCTATTCACTCTTTCGATCAACTTCATCGACAAGTATTGAGAATAGCCTTACCTGGGCTCCAATTTGGTGTTTTGTACTCTTATCAGTAAATTTGCGGGTTTATTGTTAAGTCTTAATACAAAGAATATCATGTTGAACCATTCATATTGTTCTGACAAATATCAGTATACGATGGGAAAATCCTATTACGACAGTGGGATGAAGGATACCATCGGTATATTCAATCTTTTTTTCAGACAAGCACCTGACAACAATAACTGGGCTGTGGTCAGCGGTATCAGTGAGGCACTTGAGATGATTGCCGGACTCGGATCAGAGGATGAGTCTTTCTTCGAGAAATTCCTACCCGGAGATGAGTATGCACAATTCCGTTCCTATCTGGCAGGAATGAAATTCACCGGTCAGGTCTATGCGATGAAAGAGGGTGAGATTGTATTTCCTAAAGAACCAATAATTACTGTTGTGGGGCCCATTATAGAGGCACAGGTGCTTGAGACGCCACTTCTCTGCATAATGAATCACCAGATGGCAGTAGCCACAAAAGCCTCACGTGTCACACGCAGCACCTCCAAACCGGTCAGCGAATTTGGCTCACGAAGGGCACACGGTCCATGGGCTGCCCAGTACGGCGCTAAAGCAGCTCTAATCGGCGGATGCCAAAGCAGCTCCAATATCCTCGCCGGGATAAAGTGTGGATTTGATTCAACAGGCACAATGGCTCATAGCTACACCACATCGTTTGGCTGCTCCATTGAGGGTGAATACAAGGCCTTCGACACCTATATAAAGACGCACATAGGTGAGCCATTAATCCTGCTGATTGATACCTTTGACACTCTCAAATGCGGTCTGAAAAATGCCATCAAGGCGTTCCAGGCTAACGGAATCGACGACTCCTACCCACAGGGATATGGAGTACGTCTTGACAGCGGTGATTTGACATACCTGTCACAAAAGTGTCGCGAATCGCTAAACGAGGCGGGACTCATAAAATGCAAGATCTTTGCTACAAACTCCCTCGATGAATATATCATTTCCGACCTCGAGAAGCAGAATGCCCTTATAGACATCTATGGGGTAGGCGATGCTATTGCCACTTCTAAACATAATCCCTGTTTCGGCAATGTCTACAAACTGGTACAAGTTGGAAACGAGCCGGTACTCAAACGCTCGGAAGATAAGATCAAACTCATAAATCCTGGTTTTCAGATTACATACCGTCTGATCCAAAAAGGACGTTTTGAAGCCGATGTAACCTGTCTCAGGGGCGATTCCTTTGCCAGAATCATTGAGTCCGGGGAAGAACTCACAATAGTGGACGAGATGGATGTACGCAAATTTACTACTTTCCCTGCAGGCTCATACACCTTCCGCAAACTCCAGGAACTTATATATGACAATGGGAAAATAATCCCTGACACACGTACCATTCAGCAAAAGAGAGAATACTATAGGTCAAATCTCGCCTGCTTCGATGAAACACAGACCCGTATACTAAATCCCCACTTCTATAAAGTGGATATCTCCGATGATCTCTATGACCTAAAAATGAAACTCATCAATAGGATTATCCTGCAGATCAATGCAATGGAGGAGATGGAGGACACCAGCGGTGTTCGGAGATACACACACGTTGTAGTGGATATGCTTTACGACTTTATTGACGGCAGCCTAGCCTGTACCAATGCTGAAAAAGCCGTAGAGGAGAGTGTCAGATATATTGATGCACACCCCGGACAAAAGGTACTCTACGTGCTGGACAATCATCCTGAGAACCACTGTTCATTCAAAGAAAATGGTGGTATCTGGCCGGTACACTGCGTCCAAAAAACGCGAGGAGGTGATATTCACGCCCGATTTTACCGTATTGAAAATGAATCAAACCGACCTTCCCGCAATAACAAATTTTACAAGGGCTGCAATCCCCGTAAAGAGCAATACTCAGGATTCGAAGGTAGAGATCGTGAAGGCATCGAACTAAACTCCTGCCTCAGTAAAGATGTTATAGTCAGCGGCATTGCTACTGAGTATTGCATACGCGAAACCTGTTTTGACCTGATCAAGTCCGGCCACAATGTATTTCTGCTTGAGAAAGCACTTGCTTATATAGATGAGAAAGGACATGAGAAGACCCTGAGAGAATTGGCTAAAATCGGAGTGAAAATCATATAACATAGCTATGAACTACATTGGAATAGATCTCGGCGGCACTAAGGCAATCGGAGCCATTTTCAACGGAGATGGAGAAATTCTACTACAAAAACATGTGCTTCTCAACGACAGAAGTGGTGCTGAGGTGGGTGCGCTTGTATGTGATCTCTGTAGGGATCTATGTAACGAGGGTGGCATAGCATCAGAGGCACCTCTGAGTATCGGGGTCTGTATTCCGGGCATCTCTTACTCCGATACTGGATGTGTATGGGCCCCCAATATTCCTGAATGGGAGAATTACCCTCTTCGCGATGAATTGCTGAAAATTGCACCACAAGCCACAGTTACCATAGAAAGTGACCGCACCTGCTATATACTTGGCGAAGTGCAGATGGGTTGCGCCAAGGGATGTCGAAATGCCGTGTTTATTGCGGTCGGCACCGGTATAGGAGCCGGTATTCTAATTGACAACCGTGTACTACACGGCCATTCGGATATCGTCGGAGCCATCGGCTGGCTCGCCCTCAACCCCCCTTACACACATGAGTACGATGAGTGCGGCTGTTTTGAGACACACTGCTCCGGAGAAGGCCTCGCCAAACAGGCACGCCGATTATTGAGGGAAAACAAAGAGTATTGCGGAGAACTCCTTAAGCATCGCATCGAAGATATTACCTCCTATCACGTTTTTGAGGCATACGACAATGGAGACCCTCTTGCAAAAAGGGTGATAGAGGAGGCAATTGAGATGTGGGGCATGGCCACAGCCAATCTTATAAGTATATTCAACCCCGAAAAAGTAATTTTTGGAGGGGGAGTTTTCGGACCCGCAATAAAATTTATACCAAGCATCCGCCAAGAAGCGGAAAAATGGGCCCAACCAATAAGCATGAAACAGGTAGAAATCACATCAACTGCGCTACCCAAGCTTGCAGGACTCTACGGAGCCGGAGCGGTAGCCATCAAATATGCAAAATAACGGACTATGACACAAAAGACTAATGTCAAGGTAATAATTGCCGCTCAAATCGGCATCTTCTTTTTCGGAGTTGTGTTCTTTGTACTGGGCACAATCCTAAATGCACTGGGCTTAACCTCGGCTCAAAGCTCGACTTTAGCTAGCTCGCTCCCCTTAGGAGTGCTTTTCGGTTCACTAGTTTTCGGTCCAATCATCGACAGATACGGCTACAAGATCCTCCTTATCATTGCAGCAGCAATGGGTGTTGTGGGTCTTGAGATCCTGGCATTCACAAGCTCTTTTGGAGCGATGGTGACTGCTGTACTTCTCATCGGTACCTGCGGAGGAATGCTCAATGGGTCTACAAGCGCCCTCATTTCAGACTCTTCCGAAGGAAAGGCAAGGACATCCAATCTATTTGTGCTTGGTCTGGTCTATTGTATTGGAGCCATTGTAATCACATTGATCATGACACTCCTCTACGATGTTGTTGATTATCACAAGGTTCTTATGATTATGGGCTTCTTAATGGCGACCTCCATGCTCTATTTCATAGTGATAAAATTCCCGGAGGCAAAATGCAAGCAGGGTATCTCGTTCAGGAGCGTGATAAAAATGATTAAGGAACCAACTCTTATAATTTTCAGCCTTGCACTGGCATTCCAAAGCGGCCTGGAAGCCCTTGCTGCTACCTGGACCTCCACATATCTTGCAGACATAGGCTATGTTGGAAGAATGTCACTTGTGGCATCTATTTTTATTCCTGTAGGACTCGCTATAAGCAGAGCCTCTCTTATTGGTATCTCTAAAAAGGCCTCCAGCAAGGCAATAGTGCTTACAAGTATGGCAATCGCCGTTGCGGGTATCATTTGCCTCTTTACCGCTGATAGCGCAACGATGACCATCATAGGTACAACACTAATCGGTATGGGTCTTGCCGCTACATTTCCCGCTACATTCGGTATACTCGGAGAGAAGTATAGTGATATGTCAGGTACTGCTTTCAGTTTTGCCCTGACTATCGCTCTTATAGGTAACACTCTACTCAACAAACTGGTAGGATCACTCGGAACAGGTTCCCTTCTCTATGTGATGCTGGGATCCATCGTACTGCTTGTGGTATTATTCTTGATAGGATGTTCTACCATTAAGCCTGAAAGGGTTACAAAATAGTTAATATAGATTGATTTGATACCATCGATAATCAGTAAAAGAGTTGTGACAGTGCTTCTGGCGGCATTGTGCGTGTTTGTTTCCCCATACGGACGCGACCATGACACTATTCCTCCCAGTCGTGATACTGTTCCGGTTGGTCGTAATACAATTCTCGCTGGTCGTGACACCGTTCCGATTAGTCGTAATACAATTCTCGCTGGTCGTGACACCATTCCCGCCATTCGTGATACTATTCTTACTGTTCAGGATACCATTCCTGTCGTTCAGGATAGTGCTGCACTTTCCACCACACTGCCGATTACCGATACAATCACAATACCTTCTGACACTTTGACCTATCCATACGGCATTATGGAGATAGATACGGTGGATTTCTGGCGACATATTGACACGCTCTCCATCCCCTATCTAGACTCTACTTATACCGCCTACTTTGACTCTCTTGCACTCCATCTTCCGGATGCAAAGGATATCAAAAGGGCTGAACGAAGAAATGCAAGAGAATATCGTGATAGTGTAAGACTAGCTACACCCCGTATTCTGGATAGCTACATCATTCCCGATTCTTTGCACTACCAACGTATGCTCACCTGGACCCACAATCAAGATTTCAACGATATCACTCTGACGGAAATAGACACTTCATTCCAATACAGATTTAACGACTATCCCTTCCTGCGCAACGATGTCAATGGTACATACCTTGGCACAATCGGTTCTGCAATGCAGTACCACAACTATTTTAAACGAGAAAGGTTGGATGTATTTCCACAATTCGAACCCTATTTGGGCTATTTCTACACACCGGAAAACATACCACAATACAATACAAAATCGGCATATACGGAACTTGCCTATTGGGGTACGCCATTCACGACTCAGCAACTAGAGGAATCGTGTGTTAAAATCCTCACTACCCAAAACCTAACGCCTGCACTCAACCTCTCCTTCCTCTACAGACAGTACGGATCGAAAGGTATGCTCAAGAATGAAGCCACAAATAACCGGTCATACGCCATAGGCATTAATTACCTCGGCAAAAAATACCTTCTCAACGCCGGTTTTATCAGCCAGGCTGTCATCCGTTCTGAAAATGGCGGTCTGCGAAACTCATTCTGGATAAGAGATACTATTGTGGACTCCAAATCAATTGATGTCAATCTTCAAGATGCTGACAATCTGCTCAAGCGAAGGACCGCCTATCTCACCCATACCTATACTATCCCGATGAATTTCTTCCGTAAGAAGGATTCGCTATCGGTGGGAGAAGGTACCGTCGCATACATAGGACACAGCGCCGAATACTCGAGATACAGTAAAGTCTACACCGACCAAATAGCCGATAGTGATAATTACAGTCGTAATTTCTATTTTAACCAGTTCTATCTCAACAATATCTCAAGCAGAGACTCACTTGGAACGGAACGGTTTGAAAACAAAGTATTCATACGTCTGCAACCATTTGCCCACGACGCAGTGGTATCCAAAATCGACGGTGGGGTTGGCTACCAAATGCTCTCCATTTACAGCTTCGATCCTTCGCACTATCTGAGCGGAAATATCAGTGAGCGCCATAACAACCTCTACATCTATGCGGGAGTCTCCGGACAATACAGAAAATATCTCTCCTGGAATGCGGACGGAAAATACACTTTTGCCGGATATAACTTAAATGATCTAGACATTGGAGGAAACATCAGGTTATCATTCTACCCTATAATTGAGGGCATTCATCTTTCCGGTAGGTTCCGCACTACACTAAAAGAGCCTCACCTATTTCATCAGAAGATCTATATGAACCACCATAAGTGGCACAATGACTTCAGTAAAATCTCTGAAACCAGGGCTGAGGTCTCTCTCGATATTCCGAAGTGGCAGACACACGCCGGATTTAATTGGGCTCTCGTGGACGGACTGATCTATTACGATACACTCTCTATAATCAGACAAGTACAGAAACCCGTCAGCGTTATTTCGGCATATCTGGAGCAAAATATACGACTTTGGATACTCCACCTGGACAATCGCGCTCTATTTCAGATGGCATCGGACGGTGATGCGCTACCTTTACCAAAGATTTCTCTCAATCTCAAATATTATATCGAATTCAATGTAGTCAAGGATGTGATGAGAATGCAAATAGGTCTCAATGCTCTCTTCCACACAAAATATTATGTTCAATCGTATAGTCCCGACCTCGGAGTATTCCACAACCAACAAAAGGAACTCATTGGAGGCACCCCATATTTCGATGCATTTGTCAATGTTCAGTGGAAAAATGTAACAGCATTTGTCAAATACACCAACACATTCAAAGGGTGGCCCCAAGCAGATTATTTTTCGGCCTACAACTACCTAAGGCCTGAGAGGGGCTTCAAATTTGGCATCTGGTGGCCATTCTACATCAGATAATGGTATGACCAAAAAAGAGATTTACTTCTTCGGAAAATGTCTGCTGGTATTGGTCATAGTGATCGCCATCAAATTCATAACTCCGGAGCACCGTGGAAAACGCCACACCTATCACATATACCGCAAAGACACTCTTGTGTGCAGCATCATACCCGACCGTAAAAGCCGTCAGGGAGGATTTAATCGCGAATTGATTGAGAGGTTTGCAGAGTACAACGGCTCTGAGTCACTCATAGTACCTTCTGTCGGCAGCGAACTGGATTGGAAATATCTTATAGAGGGGAAGTATGATATGTTGGTTTTCAGTCTGAACGATTCCATCCCCGAGCAATATGTTTCAGATGTTATTGTAACTCGCGAAACCGGTGGTAGGGATGCCTGTGCAGTTAGAGTCGGCAACAAACGGCTGCTCAACAGCTTCAATTTCTGGCTTTCCGACTTTAAGTCGGACGACACCTACAGGCAGATGGTCTTTAGATTTTTCAGAGCATACCGTCTAAGTGCAATGCCGAAGGAATTTGATCATACGAGTGCCATTTCTCCGTATGATTACATAATCAAAAAATACAGTAACTATATAAATGCGGATTGGAGACTTATTAGCGCTATTATTTATGAAGAATCACGTTTCATCCACTCTTCATCATCAACAAAAAATGCACGTGGTCTGATGCAAATCAAAGAGTCAACTGCAGCCATCTACGGTGTAGAGGACATTTTGGATCCTGAACTTAACATCAAGGCGGGAACGCTCCATTTCGACTACCTTTTCAATCTTTACCGAAAAGAGGGCTTGGACTCCGCCAATGTGATAAAATTTGCCCTTGCATCCTACAATGCCGGTTCAGGCCGTATCCAACAGTGCCGCGAACATGCCGCATCTGTCGGACTTAATCCAAATGATTGGGAGGAAGTGGTAAAAGGATTTGACTCTATGCCCGATTTCAAGGGAACACAAACAACAAGGTATGTGAAAAATGTCATTGACCTTTTCGAGCGCTATAAACAAGTGGTTGAATAGTGTGTAGTGGGGAGTGTGTAGTATGGAGTGTGGAGTGGGGAGTGTGGAGTGGGGAGTGGAGAGTGCAATATTCCTGGATGTAAGGTAGTTATTAGCCTTTGGCTGTTAGCTCGCATCTCGCGCCGCTAATGGTTTCTGAACTATCACCATGCACCCTACAGCACGAAACTCGCAACCGGCAACTCAGAACTCAGAACTAAAAAAACTACTCCTGACTACATACCCAGAACTCAGAACTACCTAATTAACCCTCATAGTCTTATCCGGACTTACACGACCTATGAAAAGAGTCGATATCGAGATAATTAGCATTATCACCACTGCCGAAATTACATTTAGCATCAGAATATCTACAAAAGAGATCTTTATCGGAACAAAACTCACAAAATAATTGGTAGGATTGAGCTTGATAATTTTGAATTTCCATTGGAGGAAACATAGCAGTAGTCCGATTATATTGCCCCAAAGCATTCCTTTCCCTACAATAGAAGCCGCTTTTAACAAGAAAATGTTGCTGATGTTTCGATTGCGCATACCTAGGGATTTGAGCAATCCTATCATCGATATCTTTTCAAAAAGAATAATCAAAATCGCAGATATCATATTGAAACCGGCCACAACCATCATCAGCAGCAATACCATCAGCATATTTAGATCCAGCAGAGCCAGCCAGTCAAAAAGATTACCGAGAATGCGTGTGAGGGGCATTGTAAACATAGCATCATCTTCATCAGTGGAGTTTGTGTATAGTATCTCCTCAATTTCGGCATTGGCCTGTTTAATATCTGTTTCCTGATCTATGGCTATTTCGAATGAAGACACCTGGTTTTTGTCCCATCCATTGATGCGTTGCGCGTGGCGTTTGTCAACCAAAGCCATAGTCATGTCCAAATCTTCAAGTTGAGCGTCATAGAGGCCGCATATACGGAATTTCCTCACTTTGACTTCATCTTTTATGAAATAAGTTATGAGATCGTCTCCTGTGGAACAGCCAATACGGGAGGCCAAACGGCGTGAAATAAGCACTTCATTGGAGATGCGTCCGCTATAATCCGGTAATTGGCCTTCATAGAGGCAACTCTCAAAAAAGGAGAGATTATAGAGTGAATCCACCCCCTTGAAGTAGAGTCCGTTGATATCATCTTTGCTCTTGATCATTCCGGAACAATAAACCACCCCATCCACGCTCTTGACATATTTTTGATCTAGGATTGCTTTCTCATAGGAAAAAAAGTCACTCAGAGGATAACTTTCATTGATCGGAGATTCTCCCGGTGCCACCAGCATTACCGAACCCATAAAGCCTGTGGCTTTAAGTCGAATTTCCGATTTAAAGCCCGCAACAATGGCCACCGCAACTATCATTATGAGGATACTGATAGCTACGGAGATAGAGCCGATACGGTTGCTGATGATACCCATCTTTCCCCTACCGGAGCTTTCGGTGCCTATCCTGCGTGCTATGAAGAGATGGAGATTCATTTGGTGAAATGAAACTCAATCACTCTCTGCCAAGGATCATCTGCAGTGAGCAAAGTTGAAGGAAAATCAGGCTGATTAGGGGAATCCGGAAAAGATTGACATTCGAGCGCCACGCCGTAATAGTCGTCATACTCTGCTCCGCTCTTAGATATGGGGCAACCCTTCAGCCAATTTCCGGTGTATATCTGAATACCTGGGGCATCGGTTCTGACAATAAGCTTGCGACCGCTGGTGTAATCGGAAAGTTCAGCGACTTTGCGTACCTCTCCCTTTTTCCACCCATCCACCGCCCAGCAATTGTCGTATCCTTTACCATAGCGAAGGGCCGGAAAATCCTCAAAAAGACGTTCCCCTATTCTGACAGGGGCCCTGAAATCCATCGGCGTACCTTCCACCGAAGCAAGAGTACCCTCCGGTATGAGTGTTTGGTCTGTAGGAAGATAGGTTGATGCTTCAAGTTTCAAGGTATGATCTTTTATATCTCCCATGCCCTCACCTTTAAGGTTAAAATAGGCATGGTTAGTGAGATTGATGACCGTGTCGGCATCGCTCTTAGCGCGGAAGGTAATTGTAAGACGACACTCGTCATCCCATCTATAAATGACTTCAGCCATTACATTTCCAGGGTATCCGGCATCACCGTCGGGACTTTCAAGAGCAAATGAGACTTCATTGCCACTCTGAACACCAAACCAAATGCGATTTGCCCAGCACTCCTCTCCCTTACCACCGTGGAGATGGTTTGGGCCGTTATTTACTGAAAGTGAATATTCTTTTCCCCCAAGAGAAAATTTGCCTAAGGCTATCCTGTTTGCATACCTCCCGGGTACTTTTCCCATACAGGGACCATCACAAAAATAATCCTCAGGCTGCGCATAACCCAGGGCTACATCAGCCATATTGCCATCCTTATCTGGTACGATGACCGAAATGATACCCGCACCCAGATTGCTGAGGGTGACACTCGCACCGCTACTGTTGGTGAGAGTAAAATATTTGATATCCGAGGTTACCATTGTCTTGCACCATCTGAAATTACAACATCTATTACTCGCGGATCCTTGCCGAAGCGCTTCTGATAGGCCTCACGTACCTTCGCCACATACTCATCATGATTCTCCTCCCTAACCATTGCTAAAACACATCCACCGAAGCCACCACCCATCATCCTGGCACCCAGAACTCCCTCTACACTTCGGGCAATCTCTACGATAAAGTCGAGTTCCTCACAACTAACTCCATACTCTTTACTCAAACCTTCATGGGTGCGGAACATCTTCTGACCAAATAGAGCATAATCACCCCTCGACAAATCATCACAGCCATCCAAAAGACGCTGATTCTCACTTATCACAAAGTGGCATCTGCGGTAAACCTCGGGATCCATTTCATCCTTGTGGGCTTCCAATTCTTCAAGGGTAACATCTCTGAGCAGCTCCACTCCTTCCTTATACTTAGCGATGACGGCGACACCAGCCTCACACTGGGCACGACGCACATTATATTCAGAAGAGGCGAGCGAATGTTTAACCATCGTATCTATAAGTACCAGCCTTATGCCTTTAGGATCAAAGGGAAAAAGCTCATACTCCAACGAACGACAATCAAGCTTTATTACCTTACCGGCCTGGCCGAAAAGAGAAGCAAACTGGTCCATGATTCCACATCGGACACCCACATAGTTGTGTTCTGTCATCTGACCTATCTTAGCCAATTCCCTCTTATCAAATCCGAGTTTGAAAATGGTATTGAGTGCAGTTCCGAAAACCGACTCAAGAGCCGCAGAAGAGGACATTCCCGCTCCAAGTGGAACATCTCCCCCAAAAACAGCATCAAAACCTTTGGGCGAAGCACCCCTTTTCCTCATCTCTTGAATCACACCGTAAACATAGCAGGCCCACTGCTGTTTAGGTTTTTCACCATCAACATCAAATGATACACTTTCATCGTAATCGACGGAATAGAGATTTACGATAGAAGTTCCGTTGGGTACTATTGCCAGAGAAATGCATTTATCTATGGAAGCAGGCAACACGAAGCCGCCATTGTAATCGGTATGTTCACCTATCAGATTGATACGTCCCGGTGCCGAGAAAATGGCACAATCGGAATGACCAAATTTCTCTTTTATAGCCTTTTTAAGAATTGCTAAATCTATCATTGTTTTTAATTTTAGTTTGTTTTGATTATGATTGATGCTGTTTCGAGCCCTTCTGAGACAGCTTTCACTGACATACTGCCACGATATTCATGCGAAGTAACTATTGCCGTTAAACGACCGCTGAAAGCAGGCATCACCGGCTCGTGGAATGGATAGAGGCAGGTGGGATCCCCATTTGCCACTGCGAGGAATTCTCCCGCTCCCTTCACTTCAAATCGTACCTCATTGGAGGCATTGGGACAGAGATTTCCATACTTGTCAACTATACTGACATATACGTAAGCCAGATCCCTGCCGTCAGCTTCGATCTTATTGCGGTTTGCTTCGAGCACTATCGAATGAGGTTCGCCGGCAGTAACGATACGTTTGCGCATTTGCTCACGCCCCCTGTCATTATAAGCCACAACCTCTATCTCACCCGGCTGATAGACTACATCAGGCCATATAAGCCTATATCTAGCCATTAGGGAGTCTTTGTCCATTTTTGAAAGATCAATGTCCGCAAGAGAATAGTTGCCTTTTGTGACAACACCTTGCGAGACTCCGTTGACAAAAAGTTCGGCAGAAGGAAAGTCAGTATAGCACATTACAGGAATAATTTCACCCTCATGTCCCTCCCAGTTCCAGTGAGGCAGCAGGTGAAGCGTGTTGTCATCTTCATTCCATTGCGAACGATAAAGATAATACCTGTCTTTTGGAATAGAAGCCAGATCTATTATACCGAAAAGTGAACTGTGATTGGGCCATGAATCAATACCGTATGGAGTCGGCTCTCCGAGATAGTCAAACCCTGTCCATACAAATTGTCCCATGGTCCACTCGAAATCCTCGGCAAGCGCAAAATCAATATCAGGAATATTTGACCAAGGGCAATATTCGACGTCGTACGAAGAGGATTGGTGGTCATCATACATCGCTCTGTACTTTAGTTCGACAGGAACCTTATAAACACCCCTGGAACTTACTGTAGAGGCAGTTTCTGAACCTAGAATATTGCCCTGAGGCAGAGTTTCAAATGCCTCCTTATAAAGGTAGGTGCTGTAATTGAGTCCAACAATATCCATCAACTGTGCAAATCCGTTGGCCAGAACACAGTGAATCTGGTCCATACCACAAGTCACAAGACGTGAAGGATCTTCCCTGTGACAGATGCTCTGGAGGAATGTGGCAACTTTGTAGCCCTGATCATCACATTGAGTAGGAACCTCATTGCCAATGCTCCACATCACAACGCTCGGATTGTTTCGGAAATTGCGTATCATATTGACCATGTCCTTTTCAGCCCATTCCTCAAAATAGAGATGGTATCCATTGGTACACTTTGCAATATCCCATTCATCAAAAGCCTCAACCATCATCATAAAGCCCATCTCGTCACAAAGCTCAACAAGCTCCGGTGCAGGCATATTATGAGAGGTACGTATAGCATCACAGCCCATATCTTTGAGCATCTCCAACTGGCGCCGGAGCGCAGCCTTATTGACAGCTGCTCCAAGAGGGCCGAGGTCGTGGTGATTGCATACACCCTTGAATTTACGTAACTCGCCATTAAGATAAAATCCTTTGCCTTCCACCACTTCAATAGAGCGTATGCCGAAACTAGTGATGTAGCTATCGGTGAGGATATCTCCCTCGTAGATGTTTGTATGGGCCGTATAGAGAGAGGGTGTTTCAGGCGACCAAAGCTCGGGTCTGCGAACGGTGAATCTCATCACAACCGTGTCTGACTGATCTGTTGCATCTTCTAACAGACTTTCAGAGTATGCCACCTTTTTACCTTTGGGATTGCGAATTTCAGTGACAATTCTCAGTTCCTTGTCAGTACTACCCTCGATTGCCACCTGCATGAAGACTTCCGCTTTTTTGCGTGAAACCTCCGGAGTTGTAATAAAAGTTCCCCAGATAGGAATATGGAGCCGGCTGGTCCTGATCAGGTGCACATTTCGGTAAAGTCCTGCGCCCGGATACCACCTGGATGACTTAGGAAGGTTTTCCAGACGAACAGCTATGGTGTTGTCTTCTCCATCTTCGTTGATCCATTGAGTTATGTCGCAATGGAAGGAGTTGTAGCCCATGGGCCAGCTTATGACTTTCGTTCCATTGACCCAGACCTGTGCACCACTCATTGCTCCGTCAAAGAGCAAAAAAGCACTCTCTTCCTTGTTGTCAAAACCACGTAAGTCAAACTCGGTGCGGTACCATCCTATCCCCACATAAGGGAGCCCACCGGTTCTGCCGGTCATCTCTGTCACGATGATTTCATCATTCTGTTTTACTGATACAACATGTAGATCATTTGACCTGTCGAATGGTCCATATATAGCCCAGTCATGCGGAACGCGCACCTCTTCCCATTGAGAGTCATCAAAAGCGGGAGTCGCTGCCTCCACGAAATCCCCGAGGGAAAATTTCCATCCCTCTTCCAGCACAATTTCGCTACGCGGATTGGCTTCGCCACAGGAAACGGCGGCAACTATGCAAAGCATCAATGCAGACAGAATCTGTTTTTTCATATCTATAAGTATTAGTCAGTATCAATCCTTGAAGGCATCCAGAGCCACGGTGGGCCTGCCTTCATTGTCAAATGCAGCCTTGGTGTAGTGACTCCAATTGACAAATCCCTGGGGCTCCCAATACAAAACGCCCAAACAGCGTCCGTCAGTCTTTTCAAGCGCTTTATCTATCAGGTCTATAAGGAAACCTTTGCAGATTTCTGGCTTGTCCCAGCTCATACCTACCTCACATATCATTATATCCTTATTATATTTCCTTATCAATTCT
This sequence comes from Bacteroidales bacterium, assembly GCA_033811195.1. Lineage (GTDB taxonomy): Bacteria > Bacteroidota > Bacteroidia > Bacteroidales > UBA932 > Cacconaster. Next base: position 76,849 of record JAPXOZ010000009.1, read on the forward strand.
TTCATATTGATAAGACAAGCTTCATTGAAATATTGCCAGTTTATCGGGTCGGGATAGAGCGACATTCCTATAATATCATACCGGGCTGCATGGATCGCCATACCATCGAGGAGCCAATTGTAATGTGCGCTGTTTTCACCCCTATCAATATGAAGTATAACTTTGGCTTCGGGGAAGACCTCCTTCACGGCCGTATAGCCGGCATTGTGAAGGTCCGTGTAATTCTTCATGTTGGCGGAGGCACGGCCCTCTTCCCAAAGCATTCCATTAGAGGTTTCATTGCCTACCTGTACCCATTCGGGGTAGATGCTTTCCCCTTTAAGTGCCTCAAGAATATCTACGGTATGGGAGACAAGTGCACCTTTGAGCTCTTCAAAAGGAAGACCAACCCAAGCTGCAGGTTTGTTCTGCTTTCCGGGGTCCGCCCAGCTGTCACTATAGTGGAAGTCAATCATAAGGCGCATCCCGAGAGCCTTTGCTCTTTTTGCCTTAACCAGAAGATCAGCCTTGCCATTCCATCCGTCGACGGGATCCACCCATACACGAAGACGTATAGTATTCATACCCAAACTCTTTAGCAGTGCCATACACTCCATTTCAGCACCTTGTGAGTTATAAAATTTGACACCATCTCTTTCCATCTGCGTGACCCAGCTTACATCTGCTCCCTTCGCAAAATTAACTTTAGAAGGGTTGTCAGGACATGGAGAGGTTTTGGTATCACCACACGAAGCCACCATCAGTATACTCAGCACTATGGCGATATATTTGATTGTTCTTATCATTCTTTTGCAAATATCTATTTATAAGCGATTTCAAACAAAATCAGAGCGGTTGATAAAGTTCCCTTATACATCCATCTGCAAGAGCCTCAAGGCAGGAGATGCCCATTTCTGCTGGCAGTCCTGTATGACGGTAGGCTATTGGAATCTCCGTACAAGCACCCACTACGGGGAGTTTTTCAATTTCCCAAAGCTGTTCCACAACCTTTCTGAATCTCACTCCGGCCTCAAGCTGTTTGCCGGCTTTTACCTGATCCGTAATGTCGTGGATTTCGACCTGCATCTCTTCAGAAGGGAGTTTAAAATTGTAGCCGAAGTAGGCTGAGTGTTTCTGGTAAAGACCAGTACGCATGGTACCAAGAGTAGCGGTAAGCCAGGCGCCCTCAGGGCATACGGCCTGTGATTTTTTTATAGTTTCCTCTATGATATGAATTACAGGTACGGAAAGTTCATCTCTGAACTTGTCTATGAAGTAATGAGCGGTATTGCAAGTTACCGCAAGACGGTCGGCTCCCCAACCAATGAGGGTCTCGAGACCTTCCCTGATATAATTGTGGGGATCCGGCCCTTTGCCGAGAATAAATGTTGTTCTGTCCGGAGTGATCGTATGTGAATAAACTATCATTCTTGGATGTTCCTGATCGACATCGGCAGGCGCCTTTTCAGCTAGGATTCTCAGAAATTCAGCAGTTGAGGCAGGCCCCATGCCGCCAAGAACTCCCAATGTAAGACCGTTATGCTTCATTTTACAATAAGTAAATAATCTACAAATTTAACTTTTTTAGATGGAATTTCAAATGCGAATGGACAAATCATAAAACCGGTTACAAACACAATTGAGGTCGGCTGATATATTCAACCGACCTCAATTATGTACACGAGTAGCACTGATCTACTACTTCGTCGTTTCTTTGGCAAGGCCGTCCCAAACTACTGCGGAAAGTGCAGCACCCACAAACGGACCTACGATGAAGATCCAGAGATCCTTAAGAGCCTGTCCACCCTCGAATACTGCCGGAGCAATACTACGGGCAGGATTGACTGATGTGCCGGTAATTGGAATTAGAACAATGTGAACGAGCACTAAAGTAAGACCTATGGCCAAGCCCGCAAGAGCAGGATTACCCTTCTTCGAGTCAGTGACACCGAGAACCACGAGTACAAAGATAAAGGTTCCTACAATCTCAGCGATAAGAGCCGATCCTACAGAAGCTGCGTTTGAAACAGCATTTGCTCCTGTTGTGGTGGCATACAATGCTGCATCTCGATTGCCGGTCTTAACAAGTGCAAAAATAATAGCTGAACCCACAAATGCACCGATGACCTGAGCAATCATATACTTCAGACCTTCACCTGTCTTCATTCTGCCTGTCAGCATAGTACCAAGTGTGATGGCAGGGTTTATATGGCAGCCCGAAATGGAGCCGATGGCATAAGCCATCGCCACAACTGAAAGACCGAATGCAAAAGAAACGGTCAAAACCTGTGCTGTGGTACCTACGCCGCCATTGAATACTGCGCTACCACAGCCAAGAAGAACAAGCACCATTGTACCTATTGCTTCTGCAAAATACTTCTTCATAAAAATAGTTATTTAGGATTGTTAAAGAGTTCATTTTTTACATTCGACGCTTCATAAACCTCATCCACGGCAAGGTCAGGACCCATCGAAGCGGCAACGGCTAGGGTATCACAACGCTCATTGTCAGGATACCCAGCATGGCCTTTTATCCATACAAAACGGACCTTATGCTGCCTGTAAATTGCCAGAAAACGGATCCAAAGATCCGGATTGGCCTTTTTGTGGAAACCTTTCTGTTCCCACTTGAATACCGAGCCATTTTCCACGGCATTGACTACATACGAAGAATCACTCCACACAGTAACCATTGCATCCGACCACTTAATAGCCTCCAGGCCCACAATAACGGCCAATAACTCCATACGATTGTTGGTGGTAAGGCGGTACCCTGCTGAAAATTCCTTCTCATAATTCCCGCAACGCATCACCACTCCGTATCCTCCCGGTCCAGGATTACCTCTGCAGGCTCCGTCTGTGTATATTTGTATGGGTGGTCTTTCAGCCATCAATTATTCCGGCAATATCGTACGTTCGTGCTTAGGCCCCTCAAAGTGTTTAATTTCCAAAGGATTGGCACTCATCTGATCGTAGTTGTCCCTATTATTACAGATATCAATGGCTGTATAGATTGCTGAAATCATCGGTCCCGGATTTGCCATGGATTTCCCCGCAATTTCAAATGCGGTACCGTGATCAGGGGATGTTCTGACAATCGGTAGTCCCGCCGTAAAGTTAACGCCTTTATCAAATGCAAGCGCCTTGAAGGGGATAAGTCCCTGATCGTGATACATCGCCAGAACTGCGTCAAATTTGTACTGCGTATTTGTTGCAAAAAATCCATCCGGGGAATAGGGACCGAAAGCGAGTATATTCTCTGTATTCGCCTCCTTGATAGCAGGGATGATGGTGTCAACTTCCTCTGTACCGAGTGAACCGCCATCACCTGCATGGGGATTGAGTCCGAGAATAGCTATCTTCGGCCTTACTACACCAAAATCTCTTATAAGAGAGTGGTTCATCAGGCGGATCTTACTCATAAGAACCTCTTTTGTAATAGCAGCACTGACCTTTGACAGAGGAAGATGATTGGTTACAACTCCCACTCTCAGATTGTCAGCACAGAGGAACATAAGACCATCTTTCGCTCCGAATTCGTTTATCAGGTACTCCGTATGGCCGGGAAACGCAAACTCCGTCTGTGCAATTGTGTGCTTACTGAAAGGTGCAGTGACTATTGCGTCAAGAAACTTCGCCTTAACATCAGCTACCGCAGCTCTCAGAGCTATAATTGCTGCCCGAGCGCCATCAGCCGTAGGCTGACCTACATCTACCGGTAATGAATCCGGCACAGCATTGACAATGTTGACATGTTTGGAACGTGCTTCGGAAGCACTACTGATAATATTTGTTGTAATCTGTTCGGTTTCAGGTACAAGTTTGCGGTACATACCGAAAGTGCGAGAACAGCCATAAACAACGGGAATGCACATATCAAGCATTCGTGCATCTGAGAGGGCTTTGATGATAACCTCGTAACCGATTCCGTTGCTATCTCCTTGGGTAATACCCAGTACTATTTTTCTGCTCATAGAATTCGAAAATTTTTGCAAGTTACTAAAAAGCACTGAAATTTGACGCATATTTGGTGTATATTTGCACTTGTGAACAAAATTCTGGAGAGCGACATAAAGTACCTGCAGGGCGTGGGACCTAAGAGGGCGACACTGCTGGAAAAGGAGTTGGGCATTTCCACATTCAGGGATATGCTCTACACGTTTCCATTTAGATATATCGACCGTACCAGGTTTTATTCAATCAGGGAAATTGATAGTAGCAGCGCTTATATTCAACTACGTGGCATCATTACAGATCTACGCATAATCGGTGAGGGACGTACCAAACGTCTTATTGCACGTCTTAACGACAGTACAGGCACCATTGAACTTGTTTTTTTCCAAGGAATAAAATGGATCTTCAACAGACTCAAAATCGGGACTGAATATATTGTATTTGGCAAACCATCCATATTCAACCAGACATACAACATGGTCCACCCTGAAATAGATCCGGTTACCGAGGACAAACTCGCTATGGTAGGAACTCTCATCGGGGTCTATTCCAGTACAGAAAGACTACGAAACGCCGGTATTGGCAACAAGGTCTTCGCCAAGCTCCAGTACAATCTCATTAATCAGGTAATCGAAAGCATTGAAGAGACCCTTCCACGCAATCTGCTGTTACGCAAACGATTCATATCGCTGCGTCAGGCGCTGGTCAACATACACTTTCCCACCGACCTTCAGATTCTCGATAAAGCGAAGGATAGGCTCAAGTTTGAGGAACTCTTCTATCTACAGTTGTCTCTTCTAAAGCAAAAAAATATCCGGATGCGCAGCTCCACCGGAATTATCTTTAATAACATCGGAGAGGCTTTTAATAGCACTTATGAGAACCTCCCCTTCTCTCTGACCGAAGCCCAGAAGAGGGTAATCAAAGAGATCCGCGCAGATGTAGTCTCCGGTAGCCAGATGAACCGTCTCCTGCAGGGTGACGTAGGCAGCGGGAAAACACTCGTAGCCCTGTTCAGTGCACTCATGGCGGTGGATAACGGATATCAGGCTTGTATAATGGCCCCCACGGAGGTACTTGCCTCACAACACTATCAGGGTACCCTAAGGTTTCTGGAGCATAGTGGGGTCAAAACCGCGCTACTCACAGGCTCCACAAAGACAAAAGAGCGCCGTGCAATCCATGCCGGACTTGAGGATGGCTCTATTCACATTATCTTCGGCACCCACGCTCTGATTGAGGAGAATGTGCAGTTCTTAAACCTCGGACTTGCAGTAATAGATGAGCAGCACCGCTTTGGTGTGGAACAGAGATCTCGACTCTGGACAAAATCCTCCATGCCGCCCCACATACTGGTAATGACCGCAACCCCAATCCCAAGGACCCTTGCAATGACTCTATGGGGAGATCTCGATGTATCTGTGATAGATGAGCTGCCTCCCGGCAGAAAACCAATCCAGACCATTCATTGGGGTGAAAACCACCGTCCTCGCCTACACGAATTCATGAAAAGGGAGATCAAGTCAGGGCGACAGATATTTGTAGTCTTTCCTCTGATTAAAGAATCGGAAAAAATGGATTACAAAAACCTTGAAGAGGGCTACGAGGCTATTGTCAAGGCCTTCCCTCCCCCCGAATATTGCACTGCAGTAGTTCATGGTCAGCAGAAACCCGAAAACAAAGCCTTTGATATGGAGCTGTTTGTAAGCGGAAAAGCCCATATTCTGGTCTCCACATCTGTCATAGAGGTGGGCGTAGATGTGCCCAATGCCTCGGTAATGGTAATAGAAAGTGCTGAAAGGTTTGGACTCTCACAGCTCCACCAGCTCAGGGGTAGAGTCGGAAGGGGCGCAGACAAATCTTACTGCATACTGATGACAGGCTACAAGCTCAGCCACGAATCTCGCCAGAGGATTGATATGATGTGCCGGACAACCGACGGATTTGAAATTGCGGAAGCTGATTTAAGAATGAGGGGACCGGGTGACTTCGAGGGAACAAGACAGAGTGGACTAGTATTAAATCTCCGCTTAGCTAATCTTGGGAAGGACTCTGCAGTACTTGAAGATGCCCGCAGGGAGGCATCGGAGATTCTGGAGAAAGACCCTTTGCTATCAAGTAGGGAAAACTTCCTTCTTACCCGAGTTCTAAAGGATTTGAGAATAGAAATAAAAGATTATTCAAATATAAGTTGAAAAGAGAAACTATGAAATTAATAGGTGCACATGTCAGCAGCAGCGGAGGAGTGGAAAACGCTCCTCTCAATGCAGCTGCCATTGGGGCAAACGCTTTTGCCCTCTTTACAAAAAACCAGCGTCAATGGTTCAGTGCTCCGCTCACAGAGCAGAGCATCCGACTTTTCAAAGAACATTGTATTCAGCATGGATTTGTTCCGGACTCAATACTTCCCCACGACAGCTATCTCATAAATCTGGGACATCCGCAATCGGAAGGACTTGGCAAGTCCAGAGCGGCATTTCTCGATGAGATGCAGCGTTGTGAACAACTGGGACTTAACCGTCTCAATTTTCATCCCGGAAGTCATCTCAGAGAGATCTCAGTCAGCGAGTGCCTGAAACGTGTTGCGGAATCAATCAACATTGCCCTGGACAAAACTTCAGGCGTCTGCGCAGTCATTGAAAATACCGCCGGACAAGGCTCAAATGTGGGTTTTCAATTTGAACATCTGGCAGAAATCATTTCACAGGTGGAAGACAAGTCGAGAGTAGGAGTCTGTATCGACACCTGTCACTCTTTTGCAGCAGGCTATGATGTGCGGAGCGAAGAGAACGAAAGTGACCTTTTCAACAATGGAGAAGACACTTTTGGGAAGGTAATTGAAGAATTGGATCGGATTGTCGGTCTGAAATATCTCAAGGGAATGCACCTCAACGATGCTAAAAAACCGCTTGGATCAAGAGTCGACCGCCATGAAACTCTCGGTAACGGCTTTATAGGCAGCGGTACCTTCATAAGAATAATGAGGGACACCCGATTTAATGGTATCCCTCTTATTCTTGAAACTCCCGAACCTGAAATATGGAGTCAGGAAATTGCCTGGCTGCGCAGTTTTGACGGATCGACCGGAGAATAATCCTGCCGGCGAAGCCAGGGTTCAAATCCCGCTTCGCGGATAGCCTGATGCATCTCTTTTGCAGTTATGGTGTTTGTTACTCCCGCGGCAGAGACCACATTTTCCTCAATCATTATCGAGCCCATATCGTCCGCTCCATAGTAAAGCGACCTTTTGGCCGCTTCCATACCTACCGTGAGCCAGGAGGCCTGGATATGAGTAATATTGTGGAGAACAATTCTGGAAATTGCTATTGTACGGAGAAACTCCTCTTCCTCACTCCAGCCATAGGCGATGCGTGGCAGTTGAAGAGCTCGTTCCTCCATCAGTTTGGCTAAAGGAGTCCCTTGAAGCTGCATCGGCCAGCTTATGAAAGCACGAAATCCTGGAGTTCCTCTCGGCCTGCGACTCTGCAAATCTCGAATAGTGAAGAGATGGGTTAACCTCTCCTCCATTGTCTCAACATGGCCATAAACCATTGTGGCAGTTGTACCAATACCCATTTTATGTGCAATTTCCATCACACTGCACCACTCGGTCGCAGTGGGCTTACCCGGAGAAATGATCTTGCGCACTCTGTCCGAAAGTATTTCTGCTCCTGCTCCGGGAAGGGTGTCAAGTCCAGCCTCGTGAAGACGACGAAGAGTCTCTTCACAACTTATCCCGCTAATGCGGGAAATGAAAGCAATCTCCGGAGGCCCCAGCGCATTTAACTTTAGCGAGGGCTCTATTTTCTTGAGTTCGCGAAATAAATTCTCGTAATAAACTATATCCAGATCGGGGTGTAAACCACCCTGAAGCAGAAGTTGATCCCCTCCAAATCGACGCATTTCATCGATTTTGCTCTTGTACAGATCAAGAGTGGTAACAAATATTTTCTCTTTTTCAATTGGTTTGCAATGAAAATTGCAAAAACGGCATCCGCTTACACAAGCATTGGTAATATTGACATTACGATCAATTTGCCAGCTTACCCGTTTTTGCGGAATATGGCTGTACCTTGCAGCATCTGCCATCTTCCGTAACTCTTCTAACGGTGCATCTAAATAGAGCGACAGCGCTTCAGAAAAAGAGATTTCTTTCATTGCAAAGCAACCGGAATATTATCGTATCGGATCAGCCGGAATACCCGGTAGCGGTTTGAAACTCTTGAGTTCCTCTTTAAGCACTTCGATTGCTTTATCAAGCTGCGCATCTTTACCGAGAAAATCCTCAAAAGGATTGATATCTACAACTATATCGGGGTCCACTCCATAGCCCTCAATAATCCACTCTCCTGTCTCGGATGAGTAGGAAGTGAAGAATGGTGTACGCATATCCTGGCCATCTATAAAGGGTTTTGAGCCGGAAATACCCACAATTCCACCCCACGAACGCATACCTATTACTTTTCCAAGACCAAGAGTCTTAAATCCGTAGGGGAAAAGATCTCCATCCGATGATGAATATTTGTCAATCAGACACACTTTCGGGCCATAGTGTGCTTCACTGGGAATAGTATTGGGCTCTCCGCCATTACGGGACATACTCATCCTGTAAACCACTCTTTGAAGACGTTCAAGAATCATAGGAGAGACATTGCCGCCTCCGTTCATACGGTCATCGATTATGAGCGCCTTCTTGTCAAGCTGAGTGTAGAAGAGCTTGGTAAACATCTCCAGACCTGCAGTTCCCATATCGGGGATATGGATATAGCCGATTTCTCCATTTGAGGCCTTTTCCACTTTTTCAATGTTGTTCTGTACCCATTCGTAATAGGCCAACTGGCTTTCGCTAGAAATAGTTTTAACATAAATGGTGCGAGATTTTGCACCTTTGACATCAGGTGAGACCTCAAGTGCTACCACTTTATCCGCCTTGCCTACAAGTGCCTGATAGATATTTTTCAACTCACTACAGGGAATGCCATTTACCGAGAGCACATATTCACCCACTTTTGCATCACTCTCCGAAAGAGGACTGCGCAGAGACTCATCCCAGTTAGCGCCTTTGAAAATCTTGGTAATCTTGAATGCACCCGATTTATCCTTGGCAAACTCAGCTCCAAGAAGAGCTGTCTTAATGCGAGGCAACTCAGGTACATCTCCGGAATTGATGTAAGCATGACCGACATTGAGCTCTCCTATCATTTCACCTATGATATAGCTCAGATCATGACGGTGTTTTACATAAGGAAGCAGTTGAGAATACTTGCCGTGAATCTTCTGCCACTCCACACCGTGCATATTCTCCACATAAAATCCATCTCTCATAATGCGCCAACTTTCGTCAAATATCTGTTTCCACTCTGCCTGGCGGTCTATAATAATCTCCATATCGGAGGTAGGAACCGGATCACCGAGCTTGCCCTGACCGGTAGTATTGATGACATAGAGTTTACCGGCATCCCTGACGAGAACTTTCTTAAGATCTGAAGTATAGCTGACGGGAGTGCCCTGAAATGCATCACTTGACTTCATGGTCTTTAGATCGAAACTCTTCACTCCGGACGAGCCGCCTCTTGACATGGAACCTCCCATACCGCTGTAAGAAACATAATAGAGTTTTCCTCCGTCAGCAAAAAGAAGATTGTATCCGCCTGCGGGAAGCGGCAGTGCTGATATACGCTCATAGAGGCCGTCGGTATCAATTTTTACTGCCGCAGGTGTCTTATTCTCCTTTTTGTCAGAAGGCTTTTCTACCGGAGCAGAAGCTCCGGTAGCATCGTATTCGTCGGACTTTACTGCTGCCGGATTAGGAGTATCCTTTGCAAGAGGTAGCACAAATAGATAATCACTGACTGAATAGGTAGCATTCCATTCCACACGGGAATAGGTGGAGCGAAAATTCCTGGAAGAAGTAAAGAAGAGATATTTGCCATCCTTTGAGAATACGGGTGACGATGAATTATACCATCTGTCCGTCACCTGGAATGATTTGCCGGTAGCAATCTCGTAGAGGAATACCGCGCTGACTTTGTTGGGAAGCGAAGTTACATAGGCCGCCCAGCTGCCATCATCAGTCAATGTAAATGAGCGAATACCACTGTGTGTGCCTACAAGGATACGTTTAAGCGTGCCTGTGGATACATCCAGCTCATATTTATCCATCTTATCCGAATTAAAGTAAAGTCTCTTAGAGTCGGGAGACCACTGGAGTCCGGTGAGATAGCCGGATGGAA
>JAPXOZ010000010.1:0-81335 GCA_033811195.1 Bacteroidales bacterium
TATTTATTCACCTAACAACTATAATTATATGAAAGAACTACTTGACGCAATCAAAGCTGAAATTGAAGTTTTCTCCAAGAACGCTGAAGCTCAGCTTGTTAAGGGCAACAAAGCTGCTGGTACACGTGCAAGAAAAGCTGCTTTGAACTTGAGCAAAATGATGAAAGACTTCAGAAAGGTATCTATGGACGCTTCCAGGTAACCTTTGGTTGTCCGAAAGATTAAGGGGTGTTCCATTGAACACCCCTTTTGTTTTATCCAATTCACCCATCCAATATTATACCCGTCTTCTGAAGTTCATTCCAAAGCCAGACTGTGGGGCCCTTAATCTGCACCACTACGAGCTTGACGATAAGTATAGTTTCTTCACCTTTCTCCTTTGTATAAGTGATATTGCAAATGACCTCCTGGTCAACCACAGCGGGAAGGTCACTCATAAATACGATATGAAGATAGACTATCTGGTCATCGCTTTGTATACGATAAGTCCTTCGTTTTTCATTGAATGATTTCTGAAAAGTTTCTTCCGCATAACGCACAACGCAAGCACCCTTAACATAAAGGCCTTCGTTAGAATTGGCCATAAAGGCCTTTTTCTCAAAGGAATCGGTAGGAGTAGGAAATGTTATGGGTGGCGGTTCAGGGCCGGGACAGGAAACAGCCATATTCACTGCTGTGATTAATAGCAGCAATGACCTTGTGACAAATGACCGTATCCTGTTTTTAAGAATCATATTACCGGCTTATCGTTTTTTTCTTTACAATAGACTCAACCGAATTGTCCGGATAGCCAATTTCGGCTTTTATCTCGAATACTCCGTCTCGGTCGAATTTTATTTTTCCATCAATTATTTCTACCCCATTCACGAACCACCGGATAAAACTCACTTCCTCGGCAAGGTTGAGAATCGTAAGATGAAGCTCGTCTCCTACCTTGTATGACTTGTCCATATCGGCAATCATTGGAAAGATGGAGAACATCTCCCTTGTGGAAAAACTCATCTGATAACTCTTTCCTATTATATTATTACGTGAGTAGAATAGACGGCAGTTGTAAGTGCTTCCCGGCGTAAGATCAGAGAAGTAATAGTCTCTCTGTGTGGCAGCAACGACTGAAGTATCTGCATAAACACTGTTTTCCAAACTCAAAACTATGTTCCAATTGCCCCTTAGGTCCTCTTTGTCGGTACTCCACTTCAAAAGTGCTGTCCGCTGCTGTGGTTCAATTGAGTATTCATTGACCATCGGTATATCCCATCCGTTGTCAACAACAATTTCGAACAACATTCCTGCTGAGCCTTTATGAATATTTATTATGCCATATCCGAGACCTTGACCGGTCCAATCCAATAAGGGGAAAGATTGTGACGAATGAATGTGCATGACGTTGTTTTTTCCAGGAAAAAAGAGCATGGAGACGTCAGAATAGCTATTACCGGAAGAAGCAATGGGACGCGCACAGGGATGTGAAGCACACCCATTGACCGCATTGTTGTTCCAGCGCATTCGGGCACTCATGGAGCAGGCGCTTCTAAAGGACTTGTCAATGTGATATACAACAAGACCCTCACCTCCTATATGGGAATCCCAGCCTGTACCATCTCTGTATTCGAGATAGAAGTGCTCTCCATTGGAAGAGGCCGGAATAATGTATGCTTTCGTCTCCTGATGGACGGGCAGCAGCTCTATGTCTGCCGTACCATATAGCCGTAACGGAGAGACCGCGCCCAGCATTTCACGTTCAAAAACCGTCAGATAAGGCGGAGTCTTGCCGCCGTTGTTGTAGTTTCCGCTGTCCATTATTGAAAGTGGACCGAGAAGTAGTGGATTATATCCCTCTGTTTCACCGTTTATATCATACATATCCATAAGGCCCAACATATGACAATATTCGTGGCAGATAGAGCCGATTCCGGCAAAATTGGCACCTGAAGAGCCTGAAAATTCGGAATAACAGGAGAAATTGGATATCTTCTTGCCATCGAAATAGAGTTCAGAGGAGGAGATATTCCAGGACTGTGGCCAGATGGTAGCATCTCCACCCCCTTCCGCTTCGTTGTAGCCGGCAAATATTATAAACACATTATCCACAACACCATCGCCGTCTGCATCAAAATTAGCGAAATTGACTTTATTATCCACAAGTGTGCAGGCCTGCTCCACCATTTCTTTCACATTACTGTCAGAGGATGTCGGTGTATGTTCTCCGTAATATCTGTAACCGTTTGGCAACGTTACTGGGTCGGTTATTTCAAATGTCAGATCATATCTATCCCCCAGATTGTCCCTGAAATACTCCCTTACACTACCCGTAGCACCATCTTCAGAGTAATTGATCTGGTTGAAGAGATTAAAAAGTCGCGATCTTATGGATTGCGTTGTAAATTTAAGATCTGAAAACTGTACCGGGATTACCACGGTTCGGATTGTTTTAATAGCCCTTGTGGCTAGATCAGGAGCAAGAAAACTTTTGAAAGACTCGGAAACTATATGGTGCTTGGACTGGTATATGATGGTAGGTATGGATTTTGCGTATCCGCCGGTAGGAGAACTATCCACACGTCTAGTCGAAATATTAAGCAGTCCGCCGTTAAAATCGGCATAGTAATAATATCCGTCAGCTGCCTGTGCCACGATGTAACCATCAAGAGTGGTTTTGAAGGAGAATGATTCGTCACCGTTTATCCTCAGCATAAGGGTGGAACCATCCGGCTGAAACACCTTGACAGGATATGGCACACTTCTGACTCCGGCTGCCTCAAAGGCAAACAAAAAAAGTATTGTGAGTATTACAGCAAGATGTCGCATATGCCTATTACGAAGACGAATTAAAATTACATAATTACAAATAATTATTGAGTTTTCAAAAAACATAAATGTAACTTTGCACAAATTACTGGAAATGAACCCAACTTCAAAATACGACTTCACAATTATCGTCCCATTTTTTAATGAAAGGGAAAATATCGCCAGACTGGAGACAAAACTCTCCCATTATCTGACAAAATCCTTATGCAAATCAGCCTGTGTATTATTTGTCAATGATGGATCCACAGATGGAGGAGAAATTCTGGTACAGAAAGCTTGTAGCCGACATAATGACTTTCACTATATCTCGCTGGAAAAGAACACCGGCCTGAGCGGAGCTCTTAAAGCCGGCATAGATCACTGCGAATCACCTTATATTGGCTATATCGATGCTGATCTGCAGACGGACCCGGAGGACTTTGACCTGTTGCTGGCGGAACGTAAAAATTACCAGCTTATTATGGGAATTCGCGCTGAACGCAAGGATTCTTTCGTCAAAAGAGTCTCTTCCCGCATAGCCAATAGTTTTCGTAGGATGATGACAAAAGACGGCGTTTCAGATACGGGATGTCCTCTCAAAGTAATGCAGAGCAATTATGCCCGTAAAATTCCCTTCTTTGATGGAATGCATCGATTTCTGCCGGCTTTGATTCAGATGGTTGGCGGCACTGTAAAGGAGATCCCCGTCAGACACTATCCCCGTACGGCAGGTCAAGCCAAATACCACCTTGTCAACCGCCTTATGGGACCTTTCAAAGATTGTTTCGGCTTTCGCTGGATGAAGAAAAGATATATCGACTATCGGGTTATCGACAGCACTCTTAACCAAAAGCAGTACTGATGGAGAGCAGTCTGTTCGTATATGCGCTTGGATTTTTGGCCCAAGGACTCTTTTCAGTAAGGATTCTGGTACAGTGGATAATGTCTGAAAGGGCCAGGAAAGTGGTCTCTCCCACCATATTTTGGATTATTTCCCTGATAGCATCCTACATTTTTTTCATATATGGGTGGCTTCGCGACGACTTCTCGATAATGCTCGGGCAGGTGATTGCTTACTATGTTTATATCTGGAATCTCGGCGCAAAAGGAGTCTGGAAGAGTATCCGAAACGGATGGAGCCATCTGCTGGTATCGGTATTGCTGCTCACTCCGGTTGTGGGTGTTTCCCTTATGGCAGGTCACGCGCCTGATCTCATAGCCCGACTTTTCGAGAACACTGAGATCCCGCTCTGGCTCATTCTTTTCGGTTCGTCAGGACAAGTAATTTTCTCATTTAGATTCATTTATCAACTGATATATTCCTCCCGCAGGGGAGAATCGATACTTCCGGCCGGATTCTGGATCATAAGTCTCACCGGGTCCGCCATAATAGTCACCTACGGCATCATACGCCTCGACCCTGTAATCATTCTAGGGCAGGGCATTGGTTTTATTTCATATTCACGCAACCTTATCTTATGGAGAAAAAACAACAGAGAGAGCAGATCGTCCGCTTCATAATCTATTTTTTGATACTTCTGCCACTGATGCTCCAAAGAGACATTACGCCCAACAACGAATTGAAGTATCTGAGCATAGCAGATGAGGCGTTACGTAATGGACATTTCTTCACCTTGTACAATCACGGTGCGGTATACGCCGACAAACCTCCCCTCTATATCTGGATTGTTATGTTCTTCAAATGGCTCTTAGGCGACCACAACACATTTATTCTTGCACTTTTCTCCCTAATTCCCGGTTTTGTCACCCTTGGTGTGTTTAACCGATGGTGCAGTAAAGAGCTAAGTAAAAAATATATGATTGCTGCGGAATTGGCACTAATGACCACTGCCTATTTTATCGGTGGAGCAATTGTATTAAGGATGGATATGCTGATGACTATGTTCATCACTCTTGCAATGTACACATTCTGGAGGATGTACGAGGGGGATGTCCGAGTGAGACTAAGGATTCTCTTTCCAATATATATATTTCTGGCCATCTTCTCGAAGGGGCCTGTCGGGATTATGATTCCTCTGCTCTGCATACCGGTATTTCTGCTGATTGACGGAAATATCAAAAGCATCGGCAGATATTGGGGATGGAGCACCTGGCTCATTCTGGCTCTGCTCTGCGGAGGATGGTGGCTAGGAGTGTGGTTTGAGGGAGGGACGGAGTATCTCAACAATCTTCTGTTCCACCAGACCATCGACCGTGCGGTAGATTCTTTTCATCACAAAGCCCCCTTCTGGTACTACGCCTACACCATATGGTACGCTATGGGGCCCTGGTCGCTGCTCACCATTCCGGTGATTGTATGGGCCCTGATCAAAAAGGTGGCAATGAGTCCGTTAGTAAAGTTCATGCTTAGTGTTGCTGCCTCTTTTTTGGTTATAATGTCTCTGGTCAGTTCCAAGCTTGCAATCTATATAATGCCGATCTTTACCTTTATCACCTATCCCGCCTTTATTATTCTGCAGAACTCGGACAAATCACGTTTTGCAGCAGGTGCTCGTAAAGTTGTGACTTTTGGTGCAGCAACTATATTGGTTATTTTTTTCATTGCCGGATTCATCATACCTCGTTTCAACTACCGTCTCGGCTTTAGAGATGTAGCACACGAAGCACTTGAAGTGGCGCAAGCCAATTCCATTACTCGTTTCGGATACTACGACCTACGCTCTGCAGAAAATATGGATGTATATCTTGGAACAAATCTTGAGGAGGTTTCAAAAGAGGTCTTCAAGAATCCACGTTCCATTCTTGCTCCCGGTGATGGAATTATAATTTTTTACAAAAATGAGAATGGAATTGTCACTTTCAAAACGATAAAGTGACAACAAGGGAATTATTTTCTAACTTTGTCCGATTGAAAAATTAACCATCCGAAATGTCGATAAATATTCCTCACGCCCAACTGCAACTAAGCAAAAGCGGAATGGTTCAGAACTACCATTATTTCCGTTCATTACTCAAACCAAGCACCAAACTGATGATCCTTCTCAAAGCCAATTCATACGGACACGGTGCAGTGGAATTTGCCCGCATGATGGAGGAAGCTGGCTCAGATTACTTCGGAGTAGCCACTCCTGATGAGGGCATAGAGCTCAAGAAAAGCGGTATTAAAGTCCCCATAATCGTGCTTGACAGTGGCATTGATAGCTATCCTGATATTTTGAGACATGATTTGGAAACCGTACTACCAAATTACGAATCCCTTATTCGCTTCAGGAAAGAGCTACAAGGACAAGGAATAACAAGATGGCCGGTACACATCAAACTTGATACCGGTATGCATCGTCTCGGCTTTATGGAGCGTGATATCCCAGCTCTGAAAGAATTCTTATTGGAGTCTCCGGAGATTTTCGTCAAATCATTATTCACACACCTCGCAGCAGCCGATGATCCCCAGCACGATCAATTTACTCTCAGCCAATTCGCTCTATTTGACAGAATGAGCAGTGATTTGATGACCATTCTCCCTGAAAAACCCTTAAGACATGTCCTCAATACCGCAGGCATAGAGAGATTCTCACAATATCAGTATGATATGGTGCGCCTTGGTATCGGCATATACGGCATCAGTTATGTTGACCAGAACAAAGTGGTTCCTATAGTCTATCTCAAATGCCCTATTATACAGATTAGGGAACTTGAGGCTAATGACGGCACTGTTGGATATGGTCGCCAGGGCAAACTTGGTCCCGGAACAAAAAAAATTGCTACCATATGCGTAGGATATGCTGATGGGATCAACCGTCGCCTAGGCAGAGGCAATGTCTCATTTGAAGTAAATGGTCAAATGGCTCCGACTATAGGCAATATCTGTATGGACATGTGTATGCTGGATATTACCGGAATTGATGCAAAAGTGGGTGATACGGTCACGATATTTGGTAAAAAGCCGAGAGCGCTCGATCTCGCAAACATCCTTGAGACGATACCTTACGAGATCTTCACTTCGATAGCCAAAAGGGTGAAGAGAGTGATTGTGGACTAAGAGTCCGCTATCTTTAGAACAAGTTCCTGAAGCAACTCCCCATCGGTAGCATTGCCACGGGCGTTGCTTTTACTTTTTTGGTCATAATCCTTGAGCAACGCTATTACTTTCATCGTCTTTTTGACCGGATAGTGTCGGATAGCAGTATCATATTCGCTCCCAAAATAGGGATGTATACCGAGCTGCGAGAGTATTGTATTTTTGGGTGTTCCCTCCTGGAGCAATGCGTGATATCTGAGAATCCTAATAAAATGGGATGAAAGTGCAGCCATAATCATCTGTATGGGATATCTATTTCCCGATTCTGAGAAAAAATGGACTATTCTAAAAGCCTTCCGCATATCTTTTATCGAAAGGGCTTTAGTCAATTCAAATACGCTGTAATCGCGACTTATGCCAACATTTTCCTCAACGGTTGCTACCGTAACAGATCTATTGCCTTCGGGAAGGAGCTTTATAAGTTTATCCAGCTCAAGCACTACCTTGCTAATGTCGGTACCGGCAAATTCAACCATCAATTTTGCAGCCATAGGCTCGATGGAGAGACCCTGGCTGCGGGCATATTCCTCTATCCATCTATCAAGTTTGTAGTCCGGAATCTGGTTGGACTCGAACACAGTACCGAATTTCTGTGCCCGTTTGTAAAACGATGTGCGCTTATCTATGTTTCTGGAAGATCTTGCAGGGTCATTGGGTGTTTTATAACAAATCACAAGGACAGTTGTAGGCTGAATGCCATCAAAATAGACATCAATATCCTCCACCTTTCTCATCATTTGCGCCTCTTTCACCACAACAAGTTGACGGGAGATCATCATCGGAAATTGACGAGCAGCATTGACTACCTGATTGGCGGATACTTCAGATCCATAGTAGACCAGTTGACCGAAATCTTTTTCCTCAGGAGGCAGAACTTTCTCCATCAAAAGATCGCACAACTTATCAATGTAGTAGTGTTCTTTGCCAAAAAGCAGATAAAATGGCTTAATGTCTCCCGAAAGAATCTCTCTTGAGATAGCATTAAACTGTTGCACTGTATCTGTCATCTGTTTTGCCATGATTCACAAAGGTAACTCTTTTTGGTCATAAAAAAGGGAGCCGACTAAAAATAGTCGGCCCCACCCAAACACACAAACTATGTAATCATAGAAATCTATGAATGTTTTTTATAAAGTTCTTTTATGGCTTTTGAAAGACGTTTAATGCCTTCAATAATTTTCTCGTCAGAGGCATATGAGAAATTCATACGCATTGTATTCTTACCGCTTCCATCACAGTGGAATGCCTCTCCGATAACGAATGCTACATTCTCCTTGATAGCTATGTCGAAGAGTTCGCGGGTATCATACTGCGGCGGAAGATTGAGGAATAGGAAAAGACCTCCCTCCGGATTGGTCCAGGTAACACCTTCCGGCATATAATCTTCAAAAGCCTTAATCATCACGTTCTTTTTGTGCTTATACAAATCCTTAATCTTGACAATGTTCTCCTGGAACTTTCCGGATTTGAGATAACGGGCTGCCACCATCTGGTTGAATATCGGCGTACAAAGGTCAGCAGACTGTTTTGCCACAATAAGCTTTTCTATCACATTGTCATTCGCAACTACCCATCCAAGACGGAATCCGGGCACAAATATCTTGGAGAATGTACCCAGAAGAACAACTCTATCGGGAGACATAGAATACATTGAAGGGAGTGATTCTCCTTCAAAGCGTATCTGCTTGTAAGGACTGTCCTCAATAATAAGAAGATCATATTTCTCGGCTACTGCAATCACATTTTTTCTCTCCTCGATAGTCATTGTTACACCTGAAGGATTCTGGAAATCGGGGATTGAATAGATAAATTTAGGGCTCTTACCGGCTGCCACAAGGGCGTTGACAGCCTCTTCTAGGCGGTCGTCTTGACGCAAGCCGTAAGGCTGGCACTGATAAGCCCAGAATGCCTGTAATGCACCGAGATAAGAAGGTAGACCGCAAATAATGATATCATCAGGATCGATGAAGATACGTGAGAGAAGATCTATCGCCTGCTGCGAGGCAGTGGTTACTAGAATATTCTTAATGGGAATGTTAAGTCCCTCTTCTTGGTAGAGTTTGGAAATCTCTTCGCGTAGCGGAACATATCCCTCTGTAGAACCATACTGGAGAGCGGCTGCACCCTGCTCGTCCATCACATCCATCATGATCTTCTTCAACTCAGCAATGGGGAAAGAGTCGGGGCTGGGAAAACCGCCTCCGAATGAAATGATTTCGGGCTTATTTGCTACACTAAGGAGGTCTCTGATGGCTGAACGCCTCATACTCTTTGCGTTAGCCGACAATAAATGGTCAATATTCATATTACTATAACTTTATTTGTACTACACGTCTACGCAAAGATAATGAATTGAAAGCAATCTGCAAATTTTTATTATCAATAATAAGCAACTTTGTACAATTTCTTTCATTTTAATATTCTATATCTCTCTTTTAAATAAAACCGTTTCTTATAAACGAAAGGCTTTTGATGGAAAACCTGAAATATTTCTTACATTTGTAGGATGAAACGGGATGAAAGACTTGGAAAGCTCTTCCTTATTGATGGACACTCACTGATATTCAGAATGTATTACGCATTTCTGAGAAGGCCGATGATTAACACCAAAGGTCGTGACACTTCAATCCTGTTTGGCTTCACCAAATATCTTCTGGAACTTGTTTCCAGAGAAAAACCCACCCACATTGCAGTTGCCTTCGACCCTCCCACAGAGACGTTCAGGCACAAAGTCTATCCCGAATATAAAGCCAACCGAAGTGAAACTCCCGAACTTATACGCAGTTCGCTCGAACCGCTCATCGGTCTGCTGGAGGCAATGGAGATTCCGGTACTGATAACTCCGGGTTACGAAGCTGACGACGTAATTTCCACAATTGCCGTAAGGGGTGCATCAAAAGGCTATGATGTCTACATGGTCACACCCGACAAGGATTTTGGACAAGTTATATCTGACCATATTTGGCAATACAAACCGGGAAGGTCAGGTAACGAAAACGAAATTATCGGCAAGAAAGAGATTTGTTCCAAATATGGTATAAGCGATCCTCGACAGGTAATTGACATTTTGACCATCTGGGGGGACTCTTCCGACAACATCAAGGGCGTTTATGGCATAGGTGAAGTGGGGGCTAAGAAACTTATCTCTCAATATGGCTCAATCGAAAACATTCTCGAGCATATTGATGAACTCCCTCCAAGACAGCAAAAAGGATTTGAAGAATCTGCGGAGCACCTCCCTATGAGCAAATTTCTGGTGACCATCAAGACCGATGTGGATGTGGAAGTAAATGAAGAGGATTTGCGCTGGAGTGCCTGTTTTAATGAACAAGTGAGGAAGCTTTTCAACGAATACGAATTCAATTCCCTAAAATCGTTGTTGACAGACGACACCTGCAACCACGAGACTCATAAGACACCGACTATTTCATTTAAGGAGGTCTCCCCTGAAGAGTTTGAAAAGCGTATCTCAAGCAAGGTATCTATAAGGTCGAATAAGCGCATTATCTTCAGTGATGGCGAGTGCTGCAGTACTATTCCGCCGGAAAGCCCTATTGTTCAACGTATTCTAAGCAACCCTAAAATAGAAAAGATAGGATTCAATCTCAAGGGCACAATGCTGACTCTCTTAGAGCACGGCTTCACTATCGAAGGAGACCTTTATGATATCGAACTGATGCACTACTTGCTAAACCCTGAGAGAACCCATAAGCTGGAAATTCTAGTACAGAGTTACCTAAATGTATCTCTTGATCCTCCCCTCTCCTCTCCTACACAGCATGAACAGCCGACATTAGATCTATTCTCTGCTTCAGAGGCAGAAGATACAGGAAATAAGGTGCTTGATTTGGAAGCAGAGAGGCGTTTTATGCGTGAAGCAGTCGCAGTATGGCAGCTCTATGAGAAAATCTCCAAAGAAATGGAGGAGGAATCGCTCTGGGATCTCTACAAGCGTATTGATATGCCTCTGATGGAGGTTCTGGCTCACATGGAGTACAACGGAGTTAAAATTAACACCGAGCAACTGCAGGATTATAGTAAAGAGCTCTCTTTGGAGCTTGCTACGATAGAGGAAGAAGCTCGCGCTCTTGCAGATGAGCCTGAACTAAATGTCGCTTCTCCTAAACAGGTAGGAGTAGTGATTTTTGAAAAATTGGATCTCAATCCCAGGGCAAAGAAGAGCAAGAATGACAACTGGCCTACCGATGAAGAGACTCTTGTAGCCCTTGCACACAAGCACCCGTTCGTGAACAAAGTGCTCGAATACCGCTCCCTTCGAAAGTTGATATCAACTTATCTTGATCCGCTCCCATCTCTGGTCAATCCGGATACAGGACGTATACACACCACATTTAACCAGGCCCTCACAGCCACAGGACGTCTCAGCAGCGCAAGACCTAATCTACAAAACATTCCAATCAGGACAGAGCGCGGGCAAAAGATCCGCATGGCCTTTATTCCATCTACTACTGACGGATATATCCTTTCTGCAGATTACTCGCAAATAGAACTGCGAATCATGGCCGAACTTAGTGGCGATAAGAGACTAATCGAAAGTTTTCTTCACGGAAACGACATACATACCGCTACTGCCGCCGCTATTTTTCATATTTCACCTGAAGAGGTGACAAAGGAACATCGTAGACAAGCCAAAGTTGCCAATTTTGGCATCATTTACGGCATCTCCTCATTCGGACTTTCCCAAAGACTAGGAATTCCACGTAATGAGGCGAAAAATTTCATTACCAAATATTTCAATACTTACCCGGGAGTACGAAGCTATATGGACAAATGCATTGCCGATGCTCGCGAAAAAGGCTATGTCTCCACCATTTTCGGCCGCAGGCGTTATCTGCCGGATATTGCTTCACGCAATCATGTAGTCAGGGGGCTTGCTGAGAGAAATGCTATCAACACACCTGTACAAGGTAGTGCAGCCGACATCATCAAGCTCTCTATGATAAATGTTTTCCGCAGGATGAAGGCAGAAGGTCTAAAAAGCAAAATGGTGCTCCAGGTGCATGACGAACTGGTATTTGATGTTATCCCTTCGGAGCTGAACCGGCTCTGCGACATAGTGAAACAAGAGATGGAAAGTGTGATACAACTCTCCATTCCATTGACAACAGAATGCAGTTATGGCAAAAATTGGCTCGAAGCATAGTAGTGATGATTGTAATCTGGTAATTGCAGCTCGAAACGGGGACCAGAAGGCATTTACCGCCTTGTTCGATAAATACCGCAGTGCATTACTGGCATTTCTGCTTAAATATGTATCTATAACGGAAGATGCCGAAGACATCTGCCAAAGAAGTTTCGAGAAGGCATTTATGAATATCAGTAGGTATAATCCCCAGTACGCATTCTCCACCTGGCTCTACATTATAGCCCAAAATGAGGCTATCGACCATATTCGCAAAGCGCGCAATGCACTCAAATCCGTCTCTATAAGCGGAGGTGAGGCTGACTTGAGAGATACCTCTGCAACATATAGTCCTGAAGAAATAATTATACTAAAACAGGACATGGATCATTTTACATCCCGTATCCTCGACCTGCCGGAAAAATACCGCGAAGTGGCTATATTGAGATTCCTACGAGATTACGCCTATGAAGAGATTGCAAACGAACTTCAGATTACCTTGGGTGCGGTCAAAACCAGAATTAATCGTGCCAAAAAGATTTTGAGGGAAACTATTTAGAAGAATGGATAAGATATTTCGATATTTTCCTGATCTGACACCACTTCAGAAGGAGAGGTTTGCAGCACTCGAAGGTATATATCTGGAATGGAATTCCAAGATAAATGTCATTTCCAGAAAGGACATCGGATCATTTATAACTCATCATGTTTTGCACAGTCTGGCTATCGGCAAGGCTGTATCATTTGCTCCCGATCAATCCATTCTCGATCTCGGTACCGGAGGAGGATTTCCCGGCATTCCGCTTGCCATTCTCTTACCGAAGACAAAGTTTACGCTTTGCGATTCTATAGGAAAGAAGATCAGAGTAGCCAAAAGTGTGGTACAATCACTTGGTCTGGAGAACGTCAGATGTATTAATCGCAGGGCGGAAAACATAGGCGAAAGTTTCGACTATGTGGTATCACGTGCCGTGGCAAGCCTTAGGGAACTTTACCCCTGGGTCAGGGATTCCTACCGCAAATCAATTATCTGCCTTAAAGGCGGCGACCTGCAGGAGGAAATAAGGGAATTTCAGAAAGTCTGTCGCATTAGAGAAGAGCGGATCATTGTCATAGATATCGCCTCATTTTTCGAAGAAGCCTATTTTATTGAAAAAAAGATTGTTATAATCTCCCGATAAATTTGTATTTTTAAACAAAAACATTACCTTTGCACTCCCAATTTCGATAAATAATAAAATAATAAATAATGAAACGTACATTTCAACCCTCACAGCGAAAAAGACGCAACAAACACGGATTTCGTGAGCGCATGTCTACTCCGAACGGACGCCGTATACTGGCAGCACGCCGTCGTCGTGGACGCAAGAAACTTTCCGTATCGTCAGAGGAACTCTGGTAGCATTTGAAATACGGTTTAAAAAGAGATATAGACTGACTGAGGTCGGTCTATTTTTCATTATGAAGATTGGTTTTAATGGAGCACATGTCACACAGATACGAATTTGACCAGCTGTTGGAACTCTATTCTGCCGAACTGGAGCAACTTCGTGCACTCGCACTGGCAGAGCGTGAGGCCCGCTATAGCCGAACCATCTTATTCAACCGCAACTTCCACATTGAGCCAAGCAATGTCTGCATCCACAAATGCAAGTTCTGCTCCTACAGACGCGACAGCGAGGAGCAGCCTGGGGCATGGAGCATGGATCTCGACCGGATTAGAGAATATTGTCTGCAAAAATACAATAAGGGTATAACCGAAGTGCACATCGTAGGTAGTGTGCACCCGGAGAAGGATTTCAACTACTATAGGTCTATTATCTCAATGGTAAGAGAACTAATGCCACAAGAGGTAGCAATAAAGGCCTACTCTGCTGTAGAAATTGATAATATGTGCATCTCTTCAGGGCTCAGTATTGAGCAGGCACTGACACAACTCAAAGAGGCCGGACTCAACGCTCTTCCGGGAGGCGGAGCTGAGATCTTTGATAATTCGGTCAGAGAGCAAATATGCCCCGACAAGACCTCTGCAGAGCGTTATCTGGAGATTCACCGTATCGCTCACAGATTGGGGATCTCTACTAACTGCACGATGCTCTTCGGCCACATCGAGAGTAGGGAGCACAGGATTGCTCATATGCTGGCACTACGCGAACTTCAGGATAACACCGGCGGATTCAGTGCATTCATACCCCTAAAATACTCTTGCGCCAACAATTCCCTTTCGGAAATTGGAGAAGTCTCACAGGAGGAAGTTTTGCGCACGATTGCCATTTCGCGCCTTGCGCTGGATAACATTCCCCATATAAAAGCCTATTGGCCGATGCTCGGCAAAAAAAACAGCATACTTGCAATGGAGTATGGTGCCGACGATATGGACGGCACGATAGAGAACAGTACCAAAATCTACAGTATGGCGGGCGCAGAAGAACAGCAGCCTGTACTTGCAGTGGATGAGCTCAGAGAACTCGCACTCTCTTCCGGATTCCACATTGAAGAAAGAGACAGTTTTTACAGAATTATTTCTTAACTTCGCAAAATGAAAATCAATTGGATTGCACGTAATATTTTGCTAGCTATCGGCATTTTTGCCGCCGTTATCATCATAGTGTTCAGCTCGCTTAACATCATCACACGACATAATAGGGAGCTGACTGTTCCTGATTTTACAAATATGTCCCTTGAGGATGCCCATAATCTTGCGGAAAAGCGCGATGTACGTCTTGAAGTCACTGATTCGGTATTCGTCAAACGCATTGGTAGAGGGTTTATCTATTCACAAAATCCGGTTGCCGGCAGTAAAGTAAAGAAAGGTCGTCGTATTCTGATCACCATCAATGCCATAAATCCCCAGATGGTGGAAATGCCCTCTCTTGTGGGTTTTTCTCTTAGACAGGCTTATACCGAACTCACCTCTAAAGGACTCAGCATCGGATCGCTCATATATGTCGAAGACATCGCTACCAATAATGTGCTGGAACAGCGTTACCAAGGCAAACCAGTCGCTCCTAAGACGCTTTTAGAAAGCGAAAGTGAGATTGACCTCCTGCTTGGGCTCAATCCTGAGGATTCCCAGACCTATATACCACATCTTACGGGTTATACATATCAAGTTGCAAAGGATTACATCATAGACAACTCTCTCAATGTGGGTCTTGTAAGATTTGATGAGACCGTCTCCAGTTATTCCGACTCCCTTGACGCGGTGGTTTACAGCCAGTCTCCGGCATTCTCTGAATCACTTCCTTTTGTTTGTGGCACTAAAGTGAGCATCTACCTTACAAAAGACCAGTCAAAATTGGCGGTTAAAAAAGAAAGAAATGAGTGACCTGCCGACTGATCCCGATTTACTCCAGGATGAAGAGCAGGAGATGTTTGAGCACTACCGCTTTGAGGCGGAGAAAGGCCTGACACCGCTGCGTGTAGACAAATTTATAACTAACCGTATGGAGCAGACCTCCCGGCATCGTATCCAATTGGCAATCAATGCTGGGTATGTGCTGGTGAATGATTGTATTGTCAAGGCCAATTACAAAGTCAAACCGCTGGATGTAGTCACCATAATGATGCCCTATCAGAGGCGCGGATTTGAAGTGCTTCCCGAACCTATTCCACTGGATATTCTCTATGAAGATAAAGACCTGATTGTAATAAATAAACCCTCGGGAATGGTAGTCCATCCCGGTCGCGGTCACGCAAGCAGTACTCTGGTTAATGCACTGGCCTATCACCTGGATATTTCCCCCAATGTTGATCAAAGCGATGAAAGAATGGGAGTGTTGGTTCATCGCATTGACAAAGAGACATCCGGACTACTTGTAGTAGCTAAGAATGAGGAGGCGCAATTCCATCTGTCAAAACAGTTTTTTGACCGTACGGTACAGCGAAAATATGTAGCAATTGTATGGGGCAACGTTCAACAAGATAGTGGCACAATAGAAGGAAATGTAGGAAGAGATCCCAATGACAGACTTAAATTCAAAGTATTTTCCGATGATGACCAGGGAAAGCCCTCAATTACCCATTATAAAGTGATTGAACGCTTCGGATATGTAACAATGTTAGAGTGTATTCTAGAGACAGGACGTACGCATCAAATACGCGTCCACATGAACCATATCGGCCATCCTCTCTTCAATGATGAGCGCTATGGCGGTGACAGGATTTTAAAAGGTACTGTCTATAACAAATACAAACAGTTTATCGATAATTGTTTTGCCCTATTGCCACGTCAGGCACTTCATGCAAAAACACTGGGATTTGTGCATCCACGCACAGGCAGAAATATGCTGTTCGACTCCCCTATTCCTTCAGATATGATAGCTCTGATCGAAAAATGGCGCAAATACGCAGGAGTTCGCGAACTCGAAGAGGATTAGTTATATATAAATCAGGAATGTCCGACAACTTTTAATAGTTAGCGGCGCATACTTCCACCGTGTCCCCTACCCATACCTCTACCGGGGCCACCCATACGGCCACCGATGGGTTGGTCACCGAAATTACCGAAACGATAGGTCAGATTTACCATCAGATACCTACCCAAAGTATTGTTGCGGGTATCTTGAACGTAGTTATCAGTTGTAGTACGGAAGGTATTTCTGGACTGATTTAGAATATCATAGCATTTGATGCTGAGAATCAGATTTTTAAAAATCTGACGGCTGAGCTCAGCATTCCAAACAAGGGTAGGCTCATTGTAGCCCTCTTCATAACCGTAGTAGAAGGTATAGGCACAATCTGTAGAAAAATTAAAAATATTGGGAATGTTAGCTATAACATTTGCGTTGACATTGTTGGTCCAGGTAGGTCTGACATTCTCTGCTGTAATGGTGTACCACGCCTGCGAGTAGCGTACATTTCCTCCGACAGAGACCTCAAAAATGTCGTCACGATAAACAAACCTAAGATTCTCTGAAAATGACAGGTTCTGGTACTCATTCTCTTCAAAATTATTCACATTGAGAAATGTTTCGGGATTATCAATGTCAAGCAGTTCGTCTTTGCCGACGAAACTAACTCCCGTAGAGTAATTTGCATCAAATGATGACATTACGGAGAATTTGCTCTTTGCAATCGGTGAGTTGTATGTTACACTGGCCGTAGATGAGAAGGTGCCCTTATCATTATTCATTGGAATGGTGTACTGCACACCTTTTTTATCATACCAGCTGGCATTGACAATATTTCTCTGGTTGTAGAAGTTGACCGTGTGAACCATCAGTGAGGAGAAGGTTTCCATATTGGTCTTACGATACATCATACTGATTCTATGTGAGAATGAAGGGTCGAGATAAGGATTTCCGAGAGTCACTCTCTGAGGGTTGGAGTTATCGGGTACAGTCTGCAGCTGAGTAACCGAAGGCTGGCTGGTACGTCCCCAGTACCTGAATCGCAACATCTCATAATCACTAAAATTGAAGTCTACCCTGGCATTAGGTGCCCAGTTGACAACTTTCCGATCGATGGTAGTGGATTTTCCTCCCACCTCAGTAACATTTATAGTCCTGGAAGGTTGTGCTGTCGCACCTACGGTAATATTATATTTCTCCTCCTGCTTCATAATATTGATACCGGCTCTCTGCAACATAGATTCATTCGTGATATCATTGGTATATTCATGATTGATTATAGCACCAGTCTCAAAATCATCGTAGGTTACCTTATAAGAGTTCCTATAGTTATAATCGTAAGAGTAGGTAGCCTCGGCAAAGAAATTTCTGCCGAGAGGCTCGGTATAAGAGAGACGGCCACCAACTCCATATGCTTTGGCAGACTGGTGGTAAAATTGATCCACTACGCTGGCATCAGCGAGCACATTATTTCTGTATGAGTTGGTCAGAGAGCGGTTAATACCGTCAGTTCTGTTGTTTGAGAGATCGTAATCTATATTAAGCGAGATAGTTCTTCCGGGTTTGCCGAGACGCTGTCTGAACAGGAGAAAACCTCGTGCGGTCTGGTTGGAGTTTTCGCCGGTAGAGAGACTATATCCGTCGTTGATTTTGGATTTTTGCCCGGAAGAAGAAATATTATCTGTTGAAAAATCGGAGCGCTCCTCAAAATTACCATTACCAAAGTTAAATTGAGGCTGTAAAAGAATTGATGTCTGGTCTGAAATCTTCCAGTCTGCACGTGCTCCTACCCTATGGCCATAAGAGTTGGTGATATTGTAGCCGTTGTCGATAGCAAAAAGAGATGTACCGTCCTGCTTGAATGTGGTCTTCGCGGTACTCTCCTCAACGACTCTTTCATTGCCATTGAACATATAGTTGCCTGACAACTCAGATTTGTTGTCAAATGTCTTACTTCCGTTGAGACCTGCCATATACGAGGTAGAGATGCCACTGCGACCTCCCCACCCACCGGGCATACCGCCACCACGCATTCCACCACCACGCATGCCCCCACCTCGCATACCTGCCATCATATTCCCCGCAAGGTCATTAAAGCCGCGGTTATTGGTGTTATTGGCATTGCCTATGAATGCAATATGGTCACTCTCAGAGAATTTGGCTATCATAGAAGCTCCCTGAAAACGGAAATCATTATCTATTGCCACACCATCATCATCCTTACCGCGAAGATCGCTACCGCCACCTGCCATAAAATTACCAAACCAACCATTCATCATTCCCTTCATAACACTGAGGTCTATGATGGTCTCTTCTTCTCCGTCATCAATACCGGTAAACTCCGCTTGCTCTGATTTTCTTTCCACAACTTTCACCTTCTCGACAATCTTTGCAGGAATGTTTTTGCTGGCAAGCTGAGGATCATCAAGGAAGAAAGTCCTCCCGCCAATGGTAATTTTCTTGATTTCCTTACCATTTGCCGTAATTGTACCATCTGATGAAACTTCAATTCCCGGGAGACGCTTGAGAATATCCTCAAGAGTCTCGTTATCGGTTACTTTCATCAACCCTATGTTGTGTTCTATAGTATCCTTCTTAATGACGATAGGGTTGCCGAGGTCGGTCACTGTGGCTCCTTCGAGCAAATGGACATCAACTTCCATTTTCTTCTTTCCCATATCAAGGTTGTTATCCACATTAATGCTATCCTGATAAGGAACATATCCCATAAGTTCTCCCTTTATGAGATATTTACCGGGTCTTACGCCTTTGATCTCAGCAAAACCTTTCTCATTCGTAAGAGCATATTTGTAGGCTTGATCTGAACCATCCGCAGTGAGGGACACTGTCGCGAATTCGACTCCGGCTCCACTTTCAGCGTCAGTCAGGGTAACCTTTACTGAAAAGCCTCCGCGCTGTGCGCTAAGGAGTGATGGAAAAAGGAGCAAAACTAATGTAGCTACTTTCAAAAGTCTGTGTCTCATATAGTGGTATGTTTTTACAAATCTTATCCAAGAAAGATTATCAACTTGTTATTTTAGACTTTAAAAACGGAGAAAGGTTAAATTCGGAGATCACTTTTTTACCCTTGACGGATGTGCATCTATAAAGGATTTCCAGGTTGAAGAGGCAGAAACATCTACAAGCGGGTTTGTTAGCTGGTAGAAATGGCACATAGCGATGGCAAGGGCATCCGAGGCATCCAGAAATGAACTTTCCATATTTATTCCTAGAGTTTTTTCCATCAGAATCCTAACCTGTTCCTTTGAAGCATCTCCACGACCCGTTATTGCCATTTTGACCTTTCTGGGGGCGTATTCAAAAACGGGAATGCCGCGATGGAGTGCCGCCGAAATAGCGGAACCCTGAGCACGACCGAGTTTGAGCATAACCTGTGGATTCTTGCCGTAGAATGGAGCCTCGATTGCCAGATCATCAGGGGCATACGTATCCATAAGTTCTCCTATTTCCATAAATATGCGTCTGAGCTTGAGAAAATGATCCTTCTCCTTGCGTAGGTCAATCACCCCCATATCTACGTAATGTACCTTCTTCTTGTCAACCAGAATAACCCCATAGCCCAAAATAGAGGTACCTGGGTCAACTCCCATAATAATTCGTTGTGGATTTTCACTCTGTGTCATTATCCTATGATGTCGAAACCTGTGTATTTACGCAACACTTCAGGCACTACAATCTTGCCATCAGGGGTTTGGTTGTTCTCGATAATAGCGGCAAGTATCCTCGGTAAAGCAAGAGCACTACCATTGAGAGTATGAGCAAGCTGCGATTTACCATCTTCATCCTTATACCTTAGTTTCAGACGATTTGACTGGTAGGACTCAAAATTGGAAACCGAACTTACTTCAAGCCATCTCTGCTGTGCCGCTGACCACACCTCAAAATCGTAGGTTAAGGCAGAGGTGAAGCCCATATCTCCACCGCAAAGCCTCACAATCCTATAAGGAAGATCTAGCTCTTGTACCAAAGATTCTACATGGACCACCATCTCATCAAGCGCAGCATAGGAATTTTCCGGATGCTCAATGCGTACAATTTCTACTTTATCAAACTGGTGCAGACGATTTAGACCCCTCACATCCTTTCCATAAGATCCAGCTTCGCGACGCCAGCAAGGAGTATATGCAGTTATTTTAATGGGAAAATCGGAATCCTGTAGGATGACATCTCGGTATATATTTGTCAGAGGGACCTCAGCAGTAGGAATCAGATAGAAACCATCAATTGTGATGTGGTACATTTGACCCTCCTTGTCAGGAAGCTGTCCCGTGCCGAAGCCGGAATCTTCGTTGACAATATAAGGGGGCTGGTACTCCACATAGCCCGCAGCTGTATTACGTTCAAGGAAATAGGCGATCAATGCTCTCTGAATTCTGGCACCCGCACCTTTGTAAAGGGGAAATCCTGCACCCGTAAGCTTTACTCCAAGGTCAAAATCTATAATATCCAACTCCTTGACCAACTCCCAATGAGGTTTGGAGGTCTCTCCCAAATCCGGCATAACACCTCCCTGGCGCACAATCACATTATCCTCCGCCGTAAGACCCTCCGGAACTAGCGTGGAGGGAAGGTTGGGTAGAAGTACCAGCCGGTCATCCTGTTCCTGCTGTGCATTGACCATCTCTTTTTCAAGAGCTCCGGAGCGCTCCTTAAGAGAAGCCACCTCCAGTTTGATACGGTCTGCCTCATCACGTTGTCCTTCTTTCATGAGTTTGCCAATTTCAGATGCTTTAATCTTCTGCTGTGCAAGGCAGGAATCCAATTCTTGCTGTGCCGAACGACGTTTTTTATCAAGTTCAATGATATCGTAAACAATCTCTTTCGCATCGAAATGCTTGACTGCAAGGCGCTTAATTACAAATTCGGGCTGCTCTCTTAGAAGTTTTAATGTCAACATAAATTCATGATTTGGTATGCAAAGGTATAAAAAAAGAGCCACTTCTACACGAAGCGGCTCTATTTTTCGATGGTGGTCCCTCTTTACGCGAAGGGGAGCACCGATACGTAAGACTTATTGTTAGCCTTTTTCTTGAAAACAACAGTACCGTCAATCAAAGCGAAAAGAGTATGGTCTTTACCCATTCCAACATTTTCACCGGGATTGTGAACTGTTCCTCTCTGGCGAACTAGGATATTGCCAGCTCTGGCACTCTGTCCACCGAACAATTTAACGCCCAAGCGTTTGCTGTGTGATTCGCGGCCGTTTTTAGAACTACCGACACCTTTTTTGTGAGCCATAATCTAATACGTTTTAATTAAGCGATTGTTTCAATTTGAATTTGTGTCAAATATTGGCGATGGCCATTTTTCTTCTGATAACCTTTGCGGCGTTTCTTTTTGAAAACGATAACCTTATCACCTTTGAGATGGTCGAGAACGGTAGCTTTCACAACCGCACCTTCCACATAAGGTGCACCAACTTTGACATCACCATCATTGTCAGTCAATAATACTTTATCAAAGTCAACAGAGGCACCGACATCAGCCGCAAGGCGGTGAACGAAGATTTTCTTGCCTGCCTCAACTTTGAACTGCTGTCCTGCAATATCTACAATTGCGTACATAAAATAAATTTTAAAAATTTATAACCGTAAGCGGACACAACTTAAGTATCTCTTATTCAGTAGCTTAACGGTTGCCTATCAACATTTTCGGACTGCAAATATAACAATTTTGACAATTACTACAAAAAATTCGACAATTACTACATTTTTTTTTGCCAAATAGTACCCTATTGACTATGTTTGTAACATATTTGTGATTATAACCTTTGTGCTACAAATGAACCTGCCTTTTAATTACGACCGCATTGCAGAAAAATACGACATAATTGGACGAACAGCTGAGGCAGATCTCTTTTTCAAGAGTATCTGCGATAGGAAACGGAGCGTTGCCATCTATGGCCCACCCAAAAGTGGCAAGGAGTCATTCATAAGATACTCACTCGATGCTCTCGAATCCCACGGGCAGAATTTCATTCTCTGTGAGCTGGACCTCTTCAACATCCGCACGATAGAAGATTTTATCTCACTTTTTAAGGAGAAGATGCTGAAATGTTACAACGACATTCACTACAATGCAATACTTCCTTTTGAAATCCACGTAGACTCGCTGGACGCACGTAAAATCCTTAACCTTCCGGAGATCCTTGCCACCGATGCAGGTAAGATGGTCATAATCTATTTCAAGGAGTTCCAGAACCTTTTACAGTGCGGCAATGATGAAATTGAGCTGGATGACTTAGACAAAATCTGGTCAAAACAAACCAATGTACGCTACATTTTTAGCGGATCATTTGTCAACCAGATGAAATATATATTCGAGGAGAAGAAATATTTCTACTATATGTGCGACGTGATCCCTCTTGAAAAGCTTAAGAAAAAAGAGTGCATAGACTACATCGTACGCTCATTCCAGAGGCTGGGCAGAGTAATTCAGGAAGAGCAAGCCGGTACCATCTACCAACTTGCAGACGGCAATATCTGGTATATAAAGCACCTCTGTTCAATCTGCATGTCCATGCCGATAGGTTATGTCAATAATACAATCATCAAACAGGCTACCGAGACTCTTATTTCACTACATTCTCCCCGGTTTATGCAGACAATGATGGATCTGACCCCTAATCAGATCAATTTTCTCAAGGCGGTTGTAGACGGGGCGCAGCGATTCAGCAGCCAGGAGATTCTAGAAGGATATCGCCTTAACTCTTCTGCCAATGTTTTCCGTCTGAAAGATGCACTCAAAAAGAAGGAAGTGCTGACATTTGATAAGGAAGACAACGCCATCATACTGGATACCCTATTTGCTCATTGGCTAAAAAATACCTATTTTAAATAGAAACTTTGATTATGAAAAAAATAGTATTTCTGACAGGCGCAGGCATCAGCGCCGAAAGTGGCATAAAAACATTTCGTGACAGCGACGGATTATGGGAAAATCACAGGGTGGAGGATGTTGCTTCCATCGAAGGATGGTATCGCAACCCTAAACTGGTAATAGACTTCTATAACGAACGCCGAAGACAACTCGAAACTGTAAAACCCAACCGTGCACACGAGATTATCGCGGAGTTGGAGAAACATTTCGACGTAACGGTTATAACCCAAAATGTAGACAATCTACATGAGAGAGCCGGCAGTACCGATATAATACATCTCCATGGCGAACTTACCAAAATCCGTCCCGTGGATGGAGATGATATGGATGCGATAGATATTGGTTACTCAGATTTAAGCATCAATGATAAGGATAGCCGCGGAGTGCAATTACGCCCGCATATAGTATGGTTTGGAGAGGCAGTACCGATGATAGAAAAAGCAGTCAGAGTTGTCTCCAGAGCTGATGTTTTGGTAATTGTAGGCACCTCAATGGTTGTTTATCCTGCTGCAGGACTGATTCATTACGCACCTGCAGGCATACCTATCTATCTGATAGACCCTAAACCTTCCGGACTTCACCATGCAAGACTTAAGCAGTTTATAGAGAAGGCCACAACCGGTATGGAAAAACTCAAAAAAGAGCTTCTGAATGAGTAATAAGAGGCAGATAGTACTCGGTATTACGGGTGCCAGCGGAGCAATCTATGCTGAACGCTATATACGCGGATGTGCCCAACTGCCGGATATTTCGCTTAGCGTTATATTCACCGAGACTGCACGCAATATATGGTTACGGGAACTAAGATATGACCCCCAAGAGCTAATATCCGAATGCGGAGCTTCTATACTGTCAAATGAGAACTTCGACGCCCCTTTTTGCTCAGGATCAGCTGCAGCAGATACACTGCTAATACTCCCCTGCTCTATGGGAGCACTCGCTAGAATAGCCGGAGGACTCGCCTCGGATGCCATCTCCAGGATTGCAGATGTGCAACTCAAAGAAAGAAGAGAGCTGATCCTTGTTCCGCGTGAAACTCCCTTGAACCTCATCCACCTTCACAATATGAAGCTTCTGACTCAGGCTGGTGCAGTAATATGCCCAGCCTCGCCCTCTTTTTATCACAATCCGGCCACTATTGAAGACCTTGCGGACTCATTTGTCGGCAGATTGCTCCATATGACCGGAGTCAGACCGCTGGAAAAGAAATACCAATGGAATAATAATCAGGAATAATAATATGAGAAGAATCATATTCATTGCAGCGCTCTGTCTCTCTACTCTGATTCTTGCTGCGCAAACTTCTACCGTAAAATTTGCATTCATTGCAGACACGCACATTGCCGAGGGCTCCGGTACTAATAATGACCTTATACAATGTATCAACGACATTAATAACTTACGGAAAGAACTTCAGTTTGTCATTTTCGCCGGGGATATTACAGAATTCGGAAGCGACGAAGAGATTTTCCTTGCTAAAGATATTATCGATAAACTCGAGATACCTTACTACATTGTAGCAGGAAACCACGACTCAAAATGGTCGGAAAGCGGCTGTAACACCTTTGCAAAGGTATTCGGATATGAAAATTTTGAATTTGAGTCAGGAGGCATCAAATTCCTCGGCAGCAACAGCGGCCCAAATATGAGAATGGCTCCGGCATTGTTGCCCCACGAGAGTCTTATGTGGCTCGATTCTATCGCCAAAGCTACTCCTCGCGAACAGCCTGTGATATTTGTCAACCACTACCCTCAAGACACCTCAATGCTTAACTATTTCCAGGTCCTAAATGCTCTCAAGCAGACAAATATCCAACTTATAATGGGTGGCCATTGGCACCGCAACACCGTACTAGACTACGATGGTGTACCCGGAGTGCTTGGAAGAGCTCCCGCAGCCGGCCATAACGGACATGTTGGATATAATATTGTAACCATAAACAACAATCGTATCTCTATCTGCGAACGTGAGGCGGCTAATAATAACGTTAAAGGCGGGAAAACCGCCAAAGCCTGGTACACCAGAGAAATGTTTAAAGAGCCGCAATTCACTCCTGATATCGCCTCAGGCAGAAATAATAAATATGCACTTCCTGCGAACTTTCCGTGGCTTACATTCGATATCAACAGCAAATATCCCCAGGTAGAAGCAATTTGGGAAGTGCAAGATGATAGTGATATAGGGTGCGGAGCTGTACATTCAGGCAAATATGTGCTTTACGCCAATACACAAGGAGTTGTCAAGGCGCTGGATGCCACTACAGGTGCTCTCAAGTGGAGTTTCGCTACAGGGGGTAAAATCTTTTCTACTCCGGCAATATCGGGGTCGAGAGTGGTCATCGGTTCCACAGACGGTTATATATACTGTCTAAATCTTCGTAAAGGCAAACTATTGTGGAAATATAAGTGCAACAAATCCGTACTAGCCTCGCCTGTTATTATGGATAAAGTAGTCTATATCGGTGCTTCTGACAATATATTCAGGGCCATCAGCCTGCGCAGAGGTAAACTTCTGTGGGATTATAGATCTGTGAAAGGATTTGTGGAGTGCAAACCCTTTGCTGATAGAGAGCAAATTGTTTTCGGAGACTGGGGCAACTCCCTTTACTCTCTAGACCCCGTTACAGGAAAAGAGCAGTGGGTATGGCGCAATAAGGGCAGCAGAATGTTCTCCCCTGCTGC
The DNA here is from genome assembly GCA_033811195.1 of Bacteroidales bacterium. GTDB lineage: Bacteria > Bacteroidota > Bacteroidia > Bacteroidales > UBA932 > Cacconaster. Next base: position 25,904 of record JAPXOZ010000010.1, read on the forward strand.
GGTTTGGCCGGTCAAAAGCAACGGTAAGATTTTCATAGTTACTCCTGCAAGGAAATGTCACGCACTCGATGCCCGCACTGGAAAAGAGATATGGACAGTTGATGGTGGACGTGAATCTATAGCACTTTCTAAAGATGGATCAAAAATTTTCGTAAAAAACATGTTCAACTCCATACAGTGCTGGTCGACCTTATCGGATGATTCCCATCTGGAATGGAACATTCAAAGCGGTCTGGGTTACGACATAGCTCCTACTCCAGCTGCTACAATCCTCCTTAAAGATGGTAGAGAGATGCTCCTCGTCCCCACCGACAAAGGTAACATCTTCTGCTTTAACAGCAAAAACGGAAACCTTATCTGGAAGCACAAGATTTCCGTTGCATTGATCAACTCAATAGAACCTATCAGTCAGAATAAAATCCTTATTTCTACAATGGATGGAGTCGTGGCATTATTGTCAATCACTTTTTAACCATCTCAATAGTTTGAACAAGTTGCCCTTTACTGTCGTAAGACTCTTGTCTTACACAGCCAATGTCTTTTACAAGCCAAGAAATGATAGTCACCTCTTCCGCGACTATAGCCACTTTGGTTTTCTGTTTTTCCTGCACTTTGGCAGCTTTAAATGTACCTACAGGTACGGTCACACTCTCCATTCCGAGTACTTTACGCTCTGTTAGTCGAATAGTGCCACCGACTTTACCCACCTTGATCGACAAACTTTTGTCGGGAAGTTTGTCACCTTCCTTGATATCAGGAGGAATATAGATGACACAGCCTTTTACCATCAGGTCCTGCGTTACCATCCCCTTTTTGATTGTCTCAAGTTTTACGGCTACCTTTCCATCTGTGATGTCAATGGACCAGTTGGATGATTTGTCTTTAAGGAGATAATTGCCATCCTTGTCAAAATAGATATGTTCGAAACATACTGTAACACTATCAGGTAACTTACCGTTTATACTTTTGACTGTCTCGTAATAATAACCCTTGAGGTCTCCTTGCTTATCATAAATTCTAAAGGTTGTCTGCAGACCGGTCTGCATGCCAAAATAATATTGAGCCCTAATAGGTATTACTGCTGACAAAGAAACCAATAGTATCAGAATAAACCTGTTCATTCCAAACTTAATTAGATTTTGTTAATATTCTCAGTGCCAATCCAGCCTTGGCGTCCATCGGAGAGCTCGATTCTTGTCCATTCACCAAGTTCATCGAGCAGGGAGACCTTAGTCCCTTCATGAAGCACAAAAATGGACTTTCCAGCCTCACCAGGTGAGCTTTTTACAGAAGCGACAGGCGACATAACAATTGCCGATTCTTCTCTAATCGCATCCTTTTTCTCACTAATGGAGAAAGCAAATGCTATAATCGCAAATAGCAGACCAACACAAGCCAGTACAAACGAGGTTTTACGGATTCGAAGAGAATATCCAAAACGGAATCCAAGCATCAGCATGGCCACCACAAAGGCCATTACAACTGCAATCCAGGCCCACACATCTGCCGAGAAAAGATATTTGAAATTGCGCACCCAGGTTACGAGGATTAAATCGGGTAAAACATCTATCTTATCTAGAATGAATCTCTGTGCAATGGCCAGGTTGTGTGCCGCATCGACGTGTGAAGGGTCGAGTTTAAGTGCTTTCTCATAGTAGAGGATTGCGCGGGAATTATCTCCGCTCTTGAAATAGCTGTTGGCAATATTGTAATAGAGATCAGGAGAGATCTTCTGCTCGCCTTCTATCATAAGGTAAAAATTGAGCGCGTTTACATAGTCGCCTTCAGCATAGTAATTGGCCGCCATTTCCCAGAGATCATCGACACTTTCCTGAGCAGATAGAGCAAAAGGACTGAGTAACAGGAGCAGTGCGATAATTAATGTTGCTGTACTCCTTAAGGGTTTATTTGCCATTTTCAATTTTGATTCGATTTCGGAAAGAACACTCACAGCTTCGTTGTAGAGGATCTCCATCTCTGCGGTTTCGGAATCGGGAGCGTATCTTGCAAATTCACATCTGTCGAGTATGGATATGAATTGAGTTATCAGTTGTTCGGGAACATTCTTTTCAGTAAGAGATGAGGAGATTCTCTCTTTAGAGAGGTCCGCTACAGGAATAGTCAGTTTGTCGGAGACATAACCGAGCATCGCTTTGTGAAGCTCTTCGTAATATGCTCCACTGAGACCCTGTTTGAGGTAGGTACCGGCCTGTTGTAGACGCACACGGGCCATTTTTTTAGCTCTGCGGTTACGGGTGCCTATTACGTCTGAACGGCGTGCGGCTCTTTTTTTCAAGATTGCTCCTAATACGAAAAATAGCAGTACAATAAGCGCAATGCCCCCGTAGAAATAGAGCGATCCCGCAAAGAAACGCCCTTTATCCCTCAGCAAAGGAGCACCGGTCGAGATATATCGAATATCTTCAGCCAGATTCTTTACACTCTGGCGGGTGACGCCTGGCATTACCACTCCTCCATCATCAATACCTCTACCACGTCCAACCTTGACAGGGAGAGGACCTGTATTGAGAGTTCTATACTGTTTGCCTGATAAGTCATAAAAGGAATATTTAATCGGAGAGATTTCAAAATCACCGTGACTACGTGGTATAAAGGGATATTCAAATGTCTTGCTGCCTGAAGTGCCATCATATGAAACCTTCTCTGTAGTCTTTACATCATAGAGTTCAAAATCGGACGGAAACTCCACTTTTGGGGCTTCCAACATAGAAATATTACCATTGCCGCTAATTGTAATTGTCAGCGAAGCTGCCTCGTGTGCAGTAATACTATCTTTACTTAATGATGCACTGAGTTTGAAATCTCCAACTCCGCCGCCGAAAGAGGCCGGAGCAGCCGGTAGAGCTTTTACTGTAATGGTAGTCTCGGGAGTAAAAAGACGCTTTCTAACTGTCTGGAAATTGTCAAAAAAGTCATCGAAAATGCTTCTCGGACCGGTGGTGCTGGCACGTACCCGTATAACACATATCATCTCCGCAGACTCGATCTTAATATTACCTGTCTGCTGGGGAATGAGCATATATCTACGAAGCAAAGCTGCGTTGTAGATGGTGCCGTCCACATTTTCCCTGTTGAATGTTATATTCTGCGGCGTATCAATCTCTCTGCTCCAAAAGCCATTGAAGGTGGGGAACTTTACATCCTCAAAACTCGCGATATCCACCCTAGTGTATAGCTTTAGTGTGGCTATTATAGGCTCACCTTTCACCACATTGCGCTTATTGAGCGTCAATCTTAGAAAGATATCATCGGATGAGGCACTTTGCACCTTTGAATCACTCTGGCTCTGCTGTGTGTCGGCTTGATGATTCTGGCTCTGGCTTTGTCTCTCCTGCTGGCTGCCTACCACCTCTATGGTGACGCTGCTTGTACTATACTGCTGCTTGTCAATGCTAGCGGTTGCTACCGGTATGGTAAATCTACCCTCTCCTTTGGCCTGTAACAGATAAGTCACTGTCTCTTTATGAGTGGAAGTCCGTTTGCCGTTGATAATGCTAACGCTACTGGAAGTGCCTTTTTGTGGCCCCCACACTACATTGAAATCCTCACTTCCCGGCCAGTTAAAGTCTGACATCTTGCCGTCCGAAGTGAAGACCAATCTGAATGTCTCATCCATAGCTACCACGCTCGGGGCCTCAACAGTGAGCCCCTGACCCAAGGCAGCCTTGGCTGAAACTAGCAATAAAAAAAGGAATGTCAGTATTCGTTTCATAATATCTCTCATCCAGTATGATTACCAGTTTTTTTCTTTCTGCTTGGATTTCAACAAAAGAGCTTTTTCCTTCTTCACCTTCTCCTGAGTCTCCTTTTCTTTCTCCTGTATAGCCTGTAGCATCTGCTGTGCAGCCTGCGGAGTTATTTTGGGAGGAGGAGTCTGGCCGTCACGCTGGTCCTGCTTGTTGTCATTATCATTTTGGTCCTGATTCTGATCTTGATTATCCTCCTTGTCTTTATCCTTATTATCGTTCTGATTCTGGTCCTGTTTCTGATCTTGATCCTGGTTTTGATCCTGGTTTTGGTTTTGATCTTGATTCTGATCCTGATTTTGGTTCTGGTCCTGATTCTGCTGTTGGTCCTGCATCATCTTCTGCGCATAAGCAAGATTGGACTTTGTCTCCATATCGTCAGGATTGCGACGCAGGGAATTCTTATAGGCTTCTATAGCCTCAGCATATTTTTTTTGACTGAGCAGCGAATTGCCCATATTGTGGTACATGTCGGAACCACGGCTCTCTTTTCCAAGGGAATCAGCCACCGAAGAGTAATATTTATCTGCTTCGGTAAAATTTTCCAGACGGAAAAAGGTGTTACCGAGATTGTAACCGGCTGCATTGGATAGCGAATCGGTTACAAGAGCCTTCTTGTAGTTGATCTCTGCCTCCTGGTACTTTTCCTTACGAAAATCCCTGTTTCCCCTACGTACTTGCGAACGGTCGGTCTGCGCAAAGGTTGCCCCAGCAGTCAAAATAAACACTAAAAATATCAAAACTATCCTTTTCATCATTTATCCTCCATTTTGAACAATTGTCTGCGGCTTTTCCTCTCGGATATCAACAATTCAAGTATCAGGAAAAAAAGTGCGATTCCAAAAAAGTACATATACTGCTCGTCAAAATCCTCGAATACCACAGACTGAAACTCCTGCTTATCCATCTCCTTAATATGGTCAATAATAGGGTTCAAGCCAAATTCGCTATTACCGGCACGCACATAGAGACCATCTCCTATGTCGGCAATCTTTCTGAGTGTGTTTTCATCCAAACGGGTTACAACTATTTCTCCATCCCTGTCCTTGAGCAGCCCTCCATCCATAGGAATAGGTTTGCCCTCCGGCGACCCCACACCTATGCAATAGATCCTGATGCCACTCTCAGCCACAGTGCGGGCCACATCCATAACATCCCCCTCATGATCTTCTCCATCGGAAATGACAATAATTGCACGACTATTTTCACTCTGAGTGCTAAAACTACGAGCAGAGGTAGCTATAGCATCAGCCAGCGCTGTACCTTGTATCGGCACCGAACCGGTGGTAATGCTATTGAGAAATATCTTGGCCGATACATAATCGGTAGTGATGGGAAGCTGGACGAAGGATTGACCTGCAAAAAGAATTAATCCGATGCGGTCACCGTGGAGACGGTCCACCAGTCGTTCTATAGCAAGTTTAGACCGCTCAAGACGGTTTGGAGAATAATCCTCGGCAAGCATTGAGTTGGAAACGTCAAGTGCAACCATCACTTCAACTCCCTTGCTCTGTCGCTCCTTGAGACGAGCTCCGAGTTGGGGTCTCACAAGTCCCAGTACGAAAAAGAACCAGGCAATGGCAAACAGAGTGATTTTGAGCCATCCCCTGCCCCTGGAGACATCGGGCATCAGTTTGGCGACAAGTGCCGTATCACCGAGTTTTGCAATCCTTCTTTTCTTAATACGAAGTGAAACTCCGTAGAAAATGAAGAGGAAGGGTATTATGAGTAAGAGGAGCAGATATTCTCCTTGTGCAAGGTGTATCATTCTATGGTATCCTCCTTATTACAAATAATCTGAATAAAAGTTCCGCCAGAAGAGCCAAAAGCGCTATTGACGCATACTTCATAAAGAGTTCCGAATAGATCGGAAAACTATCTACTGTCGTCTTGCTCTTTTCCATGGCGTTAATCTCACCGTAAATCTCGAGAAGTTTGGTATTGTCAGTGGCCCTGAAATATTTACCACCGGTCTGGGCAGCTATCTCCTGAAGGAGTCTTTCGTCTATTTCTACCTCTATATCCTGTAATCGAACTCCCCATGGGGTCATCACCGGATATGGTGCTGTTCCCATTGCCCCCACTCCTATAGTGTATACCCGTATATTATAGGTTTTAGCTATCTCAGCAGCCATCAGAGGGGCGATTTCACCACGGTTATTGACACCGTCAGTGAGCAATATTACTACCTTGCTCTTAGCATCGGAGTCCTTGAGTCGCGCAACCGCAGTGGCAAGTCCGTTGCCTATGGCAGTACCATCCTCAATCAGTCCGGTCTCTATCTCCTTCATCAGGTTGATCAGCGTCACACGGTCGGTAGTGAGCGGCGACTGGGTAAAACTCTCACCGGCAAAGACCACTATACCGATACGGTCGGTAGGCCTAGAAGCCACAAATTCGATCGCAATATCTTTAGCAGCGCCAATGCGATCCGGTTTGAAGTCACGGGCAAGCATCGAAGTAGAGATATCCATTGTAAGAACGATATCCACTCCTTCTGTGTCCACAGTCTCGAAGGTTTCCGAGGTACGTGGACGGGCAATAGCCACGATGATGGCGGCAATTGCAATCATCCTCAATATAAAAGGTATGTGACGCAGCACTTTTTTGAATGAACCTCCTTTTGCCTTCCAAGGAGTGGAATTGGAGACCAACATAGATGGCGAAGTACCTTTGTATTCCCTCCAGATGTAAAGGGCAATTAGCGGAATGAGTATAAACTCCAGCCAGAGCAGATATGGATATTCAAAAAACATTGGCTACTTCTCTTCCTCCTTTTCTTTTTCAATTTCCTGTAAGAAAGTGGCATTGACAAATCTCACTGCAGTGGGGATTGCTTCCTCGTTCTCCCCAATGGAGGGGGTATGTTTTGCAAACTTCACAAAATCTGCCGTGGTAAAGAGTTCTCTTAGGCGTTCCATTAGTTGAGGGTCAATCTCTTTCTCTTTCAGATCCTCAAACATCTCGTTCGAGGTCTGCTCCATTGCTGTGATATCATATCTATCGCTGATATATTTACGCAGAGTATCAGTTACCGCTGTATAGAATTGCTTGTGGCGGTTGTTCTGCCAAAGTTTCTGGCCGCGTATCTTCTCAAGAGAACGTAATGCAACGATATGTGGAGGATCCTTGACTATCGGCCGGCCGAAGAAAGAACGTCCCTCTCTGGCTCTCTTTACAGACCGCACAACGAACCAGACAAGAGCAATTGCAATCAGCACTATACCACTCCAAAGAAGTATTTCGGAAAAGGTCACCGGATATCGTATCTGTCCCTTTATATCAAAGGGGACGAATGTGGCAGTGTCTATCTGAATAGTATTGACGTCGAGTATAGGTCCGTCATAGAAGAGGGTATCGACTGAACCGTCGGCCCTCTCAATATGTACAATCACCGGCGGTAGAAAATAACTTCCACTGTCAAATGCCGTAAGCGTCATTCTCCCCTCAACTTCCAGTTTTCCTCTTCTGAAAGAGAGAGTATCTATGTGAAAACCCTTGATGGTCTCAACTCCGGGAGCTACCGGCTCATCGGGTCTTTCTATATAATAATCCTCCCCATCAGATATTCTGACGGGGATTCTCCACTCGATCTGATCACCTATAAGTATAGAATCCCTGCTGAGCACAGATTTATACTGCGGCTCGCCGGCATTCTGAGCGAATAGAGATATTGCACAGAAAAAGAGTGTAAATATGGTCAATAAATATCTTCTTTTCATCAAGCTCTGTTTTTGAAAAACGAAATCAGCTCCTTGACATAATCCTGGTTGGTACCGATGCTGACATTGTCCACTTTATACCTGCGCAACAAATGTATTGTATCGCCATAAAGATCCCTATTCCACTGCACGAAGCTGCGACGCACTTTGGAGGAAGAGGAATCAACCCATATTCCCTGGCCGGTTTCTGCATCACGTATCCTTATAAGGCCAACATCCGGAATCTCTCTTTCCCGGGGATCGTATATATTGATTACCGAAAGATCGTGGCGTCCGGCAGCAATCTTAAGGGCTTCCTCATAACGCGGTGCCGCATTTTCATCCGTATCCAGCATATCCGAGAGCAGAAATGCAGTGCAACGCTTTTTAATGGCATTGGTAAGATAGCGCAATGCTTCACCTATGTCGGTTCCCTTCTCCTGCGGTTTAAATTCTAGAATCTCCCTGATAATCCTCAACAAATGGCTACGCCCTTTTTTGGGAGGAATAAACTTCTCCACCTTACTGCTAAAAAACAGAGCCCCGACCTTGTCGTTGTTGATTGATGCAGAAAAAGAAAGCACCGCAGCCACCTCAGCCATCAAGTCCTTCTTAGACTTACCCACCGTGCCGAAGGCCCTCGAACCGCTCACATCTATCAGAAGCATCACAGTAAGCTCCCTCTCCTCTTCGAAGACCTTTATATAAGGAGTTCTAAGGCGGGCGGTGACATTCCAGTCCATACTGCGCACATCGTCGCCGTATTGGTACTCTCTTACTTCACTGAAAGCCATACCGCGCCCTTTGAAGGCGGAATGGTACTCACCTGCAAATATCTGATGAGACAAAGCGCGGGTCTTTATCTCAATCTTCCTGACTTTTTTCAACAAATCTGTTTCCATCGACAATTATCTACTATGGAACTTCCACTGCATTTAGGATATCGGCAATAATAGCCTCTGTAGTGACATTTTCGGCTTCAGCCTCATAGGTCAGTCCAATTCTGTGTCTTAGTACCTCATAGCAAACCGCCCGGACATCCTCAGGAATCACATAGCCCCTGCGCTTGATAAATGCATAAGCCTTTGCTGCCAACGATAACGATATGCTGGCACGGGGTGAACCACCAAACGCAATCATGTCCTTCAGTTTAGGAAGATTGTATTCTTCAGGATAACGTGTGGCGAAAACTATATCAACTATATATTTTTCAATTTTTTCATCCATGTATACATCTCTGACCACTTCACGTGCACGGACGATGTCCTCGGGCTTGAGTACTGTAGAGGGTTTTGGGAAGGTACCTGAGTTGTTCATGCGGATAATGAGCTTCTCCTCCTCCTTTTTGGGGTAACTCACAACCACCTTAAGCATAAATCGGTCTACCTGGGCCTCAGGCAGAGGATAAGTACCCTCCTGCTCTATAGGGTTTTGTGTTGCCATTACGAGGAAAGGTTGTGGCAGAGGAAAACTGTCATCACCAATGGTCACCTGACGCTCCTGCATCGCCTCGAGCAATGCGGATTGCACTTTTGCGGGTGAACGGTTGATCTCATCTGCAAGTACGAAGTTGGCAAAGATGGGACCCTTCTTAATCTGGAACTGTTCACTCTTCTGACTATAGATGAGCGTACCGATGACGTCTGCCGGTAAAAGGTCCGGGGTAAACTGTATTCTGCTGAATTTTGCATCCACAATGGATGCGAGAGTATTGATAGCCAAAGTCTTGGCAAGACCGGGCACACCTTCGAGGAGAATATGGCCATCAGCCAGAAGTCCGATCAGTAGGTTCTCCACCAGATGTTTCTGACCCACAATGACTTTGTTCATCTCCATCGTAACAATGTCGACGAAGGCACTTTCGCGTTCTATGCGGTCGTTGAGTTCTTTGATGTTTACGCTGTCCATATAGATAAATTGAATATTTTTGTACTTTTGTAATTTATAACCTACAAAATTAATATATTTTTTCCAATGCGGCTATTTGTTTCCATCTCTTTTAACGGCGGTGCTTACAGCGGATGGCAGATCCAGAAGAATGCTATTTCCGTGCAGGCCGTTCTGGAGAGGGCACTGACTCTCGCAACTGGAGAACAAATTTCTGTCATTGGTGCCGGAAGAACGGATGCAGGGGTCAATGCCAAAGGATTCATCGCACATTTCGACATCTCACCGGAATGCACCAGAAAGCCTGAGTATATATTAGGCAAATTAAATGCCATTCTTCCTTCGGATATCATTGCCCAGAATATTTGTCAGGTTTCAGACGATGCGCACGCACGTTTTGATGCCATAAGCCGCACATACAGATACTATGTCCATACCGAAAAGGACCCTTTTGCCATTTTTTCATATCACTACAGACACCGCCTTAATATTGAAAGAATGAATATTGCAGCTAGACTTCTGCTCGGAACAAAGGATTTTTCCAGTTTTGAAAAAGTCGGCAGCGACAACAATACTTCCATTTGCACTGTCACTTCAGCTCTCTGGAAGAGTCTTGATGAGACACACCTATGTTTTGAAGTTACTGCGGATCGTTTTTTGAGAAATATGGTCAGAGCTATGGTTGGCACACTTTTGGATGTCGGCAGAGGAAAGAGAGAACCGGAATGGATGGCACAACTGATAGGTGAAAAAGAGCGCTGCAAGGCAGGACAGTCAGTTCCCGGTCACGCACTTTTCTTGACGGAAGTCAAATATCCCTATCCCCTCTTTGAAAACAATAAAAAATAAAAACAGATATATTTATGCTTTTTACATTTCTACAGACAAGCACTGAAGTGATCGAGGGCACAATTGCCCCGGTGCAAGAGAACATGTCATTGATTGATATGGCAATCAAAGGTGGATGGCTGATGATAGTGCTCGCACTACTCTCCGTCATAGGCCTATATATTTTTGGCGAAAGATGGTGGGCCATCAGAAGAGCCGGAAAAATCAGTAAGACCTTTATGAAAGACATCAATGACTACATCCTGGATGGTAAAATCAAGTCTGCTCTGGGGCTTTGCAAAAAAACCTCTTCCCCAATTGCCAGGCTGGTAGAGAAAGGAATCGAAAGAATTGACAAACCCCTTACAGACATACAGACAGCAGTGGAAAATGTCGGCAACCTCGAAGTTGCCAAGCTCGAGAAGAGCCTTCCCTTCCTGGCCACAATCGCCGGCGGTGCACCTATGATAGGATTTCTCGGTACGGTAATGGGTATGATCCAGGCATTCTTCAATATGTCACAGGCAGGAAACAACATAGACATCTCTCTACTCTCGGATGGTATTTATACAGCTATGATTACCACCGTAGGTGGTCTTATAGTGGGCATCATGGCATATTTCGGCTACAATTACCTCACCGCAAGGGTATCTGATGTGGTGTTCAAGATGGAAAATATCACCATCGATCTTCTTGACACATTGCAGTCCAAACAGGAGGACTCCAACCTTTATTGATCAGGTTATGGCCATCAAACGTAAAACCAAGCCGGAAGCCTCATTTTCCATGTCCTCTATGACGGACATCGTGTTTCTGTTGCTCTTATTTTTCTTAATAACCTCCACGCTGGTCAATCCCAACGCACTCAAGCTCCTGTTACCCAAGAGTACCGGCCAGATATCGGCCAAGGCTACAGTGAGCGTTTCCATAAAGCACTATCCCGAGCAGAACATGGTCTCTTACCACATCAATGGTAATCAGATACCCATCCGCTTTGACCAGATCGAGGGGAACGTTATCAATCTCCTCCAAGGGGAAGATGACCCAACCTTCTCTATTTATGCAGACGAGACCGTCCCTATAAAGGAAGTAGTGGCATTGATGAACATTGCGAAACGAAACAAATTCAAAGTAATAATGGCGACCTCGCCGGAATAATAGACTGAAAATGAGTTCCGGAAGCAAAGACGGCAAATCCAATATGTTCGGTATCGGACTGACGGTGATATTCCATATCGCCCTGCTCTTTATTGGTGTCGGCTCCGGACTCAAATACAACTATCCGCCTCCCGAAGAGCAGGCAATCCTTATGGATTTTATCTCCGAGGAGGAGCTCAAACCCATTGAGGTAGCAGCCGGTATCGAGCCCAGGGCTCCAAACCCTAATCCTGAAGAGGATGTAAGGCTTGTGCAACGCTCCGAAGGTCCTGTGGAGGGGACAAAGAGCAATGAAGCCCTTGAGGCTACTGTCGGTGATGATGGTGATGTGGAGGTACCCGAACCGCCCCGCAAGGAGATCAACCGCAGGGCTCTCTTCCCCACAGCCAACAACGATAAGAATGACACACTTGCGCCTCAAACAGCAGAACGCCCCTCTGACAATCTTACAGCAGGACACCCCCAGGGTAATACACGGACCGGCTCTACTGACGGCACTCCCAGTGCTCAACTCAAAGGACGCTCATTAATGGGTTCCTTACCTCTCCCCGAATATTCCGTGCAGGCCTCCGGCCGTGTGGTGGTAAAGATAATGGTGGATAAAAATGGCAATGTGACCTCTGCACAACCCGGCGTTGCAGGTACCACAGTTACAAACAGGACCCTCTGGGAGGCAGCAAAGGAAGCCGCTCTCAAAGCCAAATTCAACACTAGCAGCGCCATATCTCAAGAAGGTACCATTACCTATATTTTCACACTGAAATAACTCTCTTTTAATTATATTTGCGGGTAATTCATCAATTAACAGAAATTCCGCAATGAAAAGAGTCATTTCCACATTTATGATGCTGATGGTTGTCATCAGCGTTTGTTTTTCACAAGAATTGCCAAAACGTGAGTTCCGCGGCGCCTGGTTGCATATTGTCGGTAATCAGCAGATGCGGACAATGACCATGGAGGAGATCCAGGCATGGTTTGTAAAATCACTGGACAAACTCCGGAAACTTGGCTGCAATGCCATTCTTTTCCAGGTAAGACCCCAGGCAGATGCTTTCTATGAGTCGGATATAGAGCCTTGGACCCGTTTTCTGACTGGAGAGCAGGGCAAAGCACCCGATCCATACTGGGACCCTATGGCATTTCTGATCAAAGAGACTCATGCACGCGGAATGGAGTTCCACGCCTGGCTCAATCCCTATCGTGTAACTTCAAACGATACCGAGGTACTCCATCCCGATCATCTCTATTTCAAGAAACCGGAGATCTTCAAAAAATACGGCAAACAACTCTATTTCGATCCGGGCGAGCCCGAATCGGTATCCCACACCGTAAAGGTTATCGTGGATATCGTCAATAGGTATGATGTGGATGCCATTCATTTTGATGACTATTTTTATCCCTATCCGGTACCTTACGAAGAGTTCCACGATGACGCATCTTTTGTAAAATATGGAAAAGCCCAGGGGTTTGAGTATTGGCAAAAGAATGACTGGAGAAGAAATAACGTGGAGACCCTGATGCGGGAAATCAATATTGCCATCAAAGCTATCAAACCATGGATAAGGTTTGGTATTTCTCCTTTCGGAATCCATAAGAATCTAAAGGACACCCCCGATGGCAGCGGCAGTAAGACAAACGGCCTCTCCAACTATGAGCAACTTTTCGCGGATGTTCCTGGTTGGGCAGAAAAGGGGATTATAGATTATATAGTACCTCAGATTTATTGGAAAATCGGTCATCCGGCTGCCGATTACGATGTGCTTATAAATTGGTGGAACGATAGCAATTTCAAAGGACACCTATATATCGGACAAAATATCTCAACATTCAACGAGCCCGATCTCGACAATCCTAAAATCACTCAGATGCCGAGAAAAATGGAACTCGTACGCACTCTGCCCAATGTGGATGGCAATGTATGGTGGCCGGGCTGGACATTGGTCCCCGCACCGGTGATTAAAGCTGAAGGGCAACGCCAGACGCCTCCCCGCGTGGTGGAACAGGCACCCTCTCTTCCCTTCTCCATTACTGACTCTTTGGAAAATGTATATCAGCGATACCCGGCTCTGATACCCGCATACACCGATATTGATGATATCAATCCCAATCCCGTAGAGTCCATAAAGATAAAAAGAGGTTCTATCGTATGGGAAGTAGAACCCTCTGATGATGTAATGCAGGAGCCCCACTTTTATGTAGTTTACAGATTTCCGGAAAAGGAAGAGATAAATTTGGATGACAGCCAATACATTTTTAAAATCACAAAAGATCAGAGCTTCAAACCGGAAGGAAAGCGAGACCGCAAATTCAAATATGTGGTAACTGTGGTTGACAGATGCTGGAACGAAAGCACAGCCTCAAAAGCGGTTGTTTGGTAACGTAACTCGTATATATTAGACGAATAGTCCTACAAAATAACTTAGCACTTCCCTAAACTAAACACTACAATTACTCACTCAGAACTCCTTACTAGGAACTCAGAACTAAAAAATGGCCTCTCGAGGCCATTTTATTATTTCATATAAGAGTATCTGTAATCCGTAGGAGATACCAGAGTCTCTTTTATTGTACGGGGGATTGTCCAGCGAATGAGGTTGAACTCACCACCGGCCTTGTCGTTGGTGCCTGAGGCGCGGGAGCCGCCAAAGGGCTGCATTCCTACAACTGCTCCGGTAGGCTTATCGTTGATGTAGAAGTTACCTGCCGTATAGCGCAGTTTGTCGGCTATTTTCTGCACTGCAATCCTATCTCTGCCAAATACTGCACCTGTAAGACCGTAGATGGTAGAGTTGTCGCAAAGCTCAACTGCCCTATCCATTTCCTCATCCTTATATACATATACTGTGAGAACGGGACCAAAGATCTCCTCAACCATAGATTTGAAATGAGGATTTGTAGTCTCAATAACGGTAGGATGAACAAAGTAACCCTTGCTCTTGTCATATTTGCCACCCATTACTATCTTGGCATCCTTGCTATTGCGTGCAAGATCTATATAAGAAACAATATTATCAAAAGAGGCTTCGTCAATTACCGCATTTACAAAGTTCGAGGGATCGCAAACATCTCCCATCTTAATCTCTGCTGCCTGCTCCTTAATGCCCTCAAGGATTGCAGGCCAAAGTGAAGCGGGGACATACATTCTTGAAGCTGCCGAGCACTTCTGGCCCTGGAACTCAAATGCACCGCAGAATGCTGCAGTAGCTACCTCCTGTACAGGCGCTGAGGGATGAACGAAGATAAAGTCCTTGCCACCGGTCTCTCCCACCAAACGAGGATATGAAATATATTTCTCAAGATTGTTAGCTACCTGCTTCCAAAGGGTATTGAAAGTGCCGTTGGAGCCTGTAAAGTGCACTCCTGCCAGATATTTGGAATTGAAGATAACACTTCCGATTACCGAACCGGGACCGGGAAGGAAGTTGATTACGCCGTCAGGCACACCTGCTTCCTTGAAGATCTTCATAAGATAGAAGTTGGATAGAATTGCAGTAGTCGCCGGCTTCCATACGGTCACATTCCCCATCAAAATAGGAGACATATTCAAGTTAGCGGCAATAGAAGTGAAATTAAAGGGACTTAATGCAAACACAAAGCCTTCAAGGGCTCTATACTCAACACTGTTGATCTGTCCCGGACCACTCTTAGGCTGAAAACCGTAGAGTTTTCCAGCAAAATGCGCATTGTAGCGAAGGAAGTCAATCAACTCGCAAGCAGCGTCAATTTCTGACTGGTATATATTCTTGCTCTGTCCGAGCATTGTGGAAGCATTGATGACGGCGCGGTACTTGCCCGCAATCAAATCAGCAATCTTCAACAATATGGTGGCGCGGACAGTCCAGTCAAGCTCCGACCACTCTTTGTGAGCTGCCATTGCCGCATCTATAGCCATCTGTACCTCCTTCTCCCCTGCCTTATGGTAAGTGGCGAGCACATGCTGATGATTGTGCGGCATCACCACTTTACCAGTATTGCCGGTGCGTACCTCTTTGCCTCCAATGATCAGAGGGATATCTATCACTTGCGAACTCTGTTTCTTGAGTTCTGCCTCAAGCGCTTCCCTTTCAGGAGAACCTTTAAGATAAGTTTTTACCGGTTCATTTGCCGGTAGCGGAAAAGAAAATATTGCATTTTTCATATTGATTGTTGTTTTAATTATTCAGCAAATATAACTAAATAAGAATAAATTTTCTAATTTTGGCAACTGTTATTAACAAAATAGTATGAAAATAGCACTTGTACAACATGATATCGTATGGGCTGAGCCCGAGATGAATTGCAATCATATATCCGAATTGCTTGAACAAATACCCCAGGTAGACCTCGTAGTACTACCTGAAATGTTCTCCACAGGATTTGCCACAAAACCCGAAGGAATAGCTGAAAATGAACCCAGTACATCTTTGGAATGGATGAAAGAGAGTGCTGCAATTATGGATTGTGCCATAGTGGGAAGTGTGGCGCTAAAAACAGAAAAAGGATATTTCAATCGATTCTATTTTGTAAAACCTAACGGTGATGTGATAACTTATGACAAACGTCACCTTTTCACATACGGAGGTGAGCATCTTACTTTCAATCCTGGAAAGGAGCGCATTGTAATTGAATGGCGCGGAGTGAGGATTCTTCCTATTATCTGCTACGATCTGCGTTTTCCGGTATGGAGTCGCAATCGAGGGGACTACGACATGATTATTTGTGTAGCTAGCTGGTCAATACCCCGCCGTTACCATTGGGACACACTAATAAGAGCAAGAGCTATCGAAAACCAGTGCTATGTGGCAGCAGTAAACCGTATCGGCACCGACCCTAACCGCGAATATGACGGTGGAACAGCATTTATCGACCCTTATGGACATCCTATCGCACTCTGCAGTGACAACAAAGAAGAGATAATAATCTGCGAAACCGACCTTCAGATGCTCGAAAATTACAGAAAAAAGTTTCCCGCCCTTGGAGACAGGGATAATTTTTCAATCCTTTAATGGATTATACGGCAAAACTTCTGTAAAAATTATTTCAACGGAATAACTTATTCTGCTTCTGTAAATTATCTAATCTGGCAAAGAGAATCTGACGATAAGGCCGGTACCTGAGGGTCCTGTAGAGGCGGAGATGGTACCTCCGTGAGCCAGAACAGCATTTTTCACGATAGAAAGGCCAAGACCGGTACCGCCGGCTGCCCCTTCGCCGCGTGTACGGCCCTTGTCAACACGGTAAAACCGTTCGAAAATGCGGTTCAGATGCTTAGCGGGAATACCGGAACCATTATCAGAAACTTCAAACTCAATGCTCTCCTCTCTTCTGACACATGCAATCCTCAAAGTATCTGCTCCTGAAGCGTACATCACCGCATTTTCCACCAGATTACGGAAAATTGAGTATAAAAGCCCCTGATCACCTTTGACAAAAAGATAATCAGGAATAGCGAGTTTTACCGAGATGCCCGCAGAATCAAGCTTGCCCTTGAAGTCCTCTATCACATCATTGATTATGCGCTCCAGATCCACTCCATCCTCCATTGTTGCTCTTCCTTCATCAAGGCGAGAAACAGTAGACATATAGGCCATGAGACGTGTTATTCGCTCACTTTGAGAGAGACAACGATCAAGAAAATGACGACGCTTTTCCTCTGGAAGATCCGGGTTGGCAACCAAAGTTTCAAGATAGCCGTGAATACTGGCTATCGGAGTCTTGATTTCGTGCGCTACATTCTGTGTAAGTTGTCTCTTTATTCGGCTCTTATCCTTCTCGCTACGAGAAAGACTTCTGTATAGCTTTACGTTATAGACCATCAATACCACTGCCAAGAGCAGCAGCACTAACGCAATGATGCTTATGATCAAAAGGCTATTTTGCATATCATTCGATTTCAAATGAATACCCGTACCCGATGCGAGTCTTGATGCAGTTACCAAGAAGACCCAATTTACGACGCAAACGGGTGATGTTGACATCCACAGTACGGTCGGTTACTATCACATCCGAAGGCCACACTGCAGAAATTATCTGTTCTCTGGAGAAGACCTTGGGAGAGTTGCTGAAGAGCAACAAGAGCACTTCAAACTCCAGTTTGGTGAGCTGAAGGTCATTTCCATCGGCAAAAGCCGCCTTTTGTTCCTCATCTATAGTCAGTGCTATACCCGAATACACCACATCATTTTCACCTGAAGTCTCCCTTCCTTGCTGAGGTGCACAACGCCTGAGTACCGCACGGATGCGCGCTTTTAGTTCCGAGATCCTAACAGGTTTGCAAATGTAGTCGTCTCCACCCGCTTCCAGACCTCTGACCACATCGGAACTTTCGCCAAGCGCTGTGGTAAAGATAATTGGAATATGTGCGGTTTGGGGATTCTCACGCAGAAGAGAAGCCAAACGAAAGCCTGAGATACCACCCAACATAACATCGAGGAGTAAAAGGTCATAAGAGGAAATATTCATTTCCATTGCCTCTTCTGCCGAATTGGCGATATCCACTTGATGCCCCTCCTTCTCCAGATTAAATTGCAGAATCTCGCACAAATCTATTTCATCTTCTATTACCAGTATACGTGCCATTGATAACAAGAGTATTTTGTGCAAATTTACAAATATATGTGCCATTTCAAGGGCATTTTTCGAATTTACAAAAATTGTCATAGAATTGTAATACAACTTAGACAGCTGTGTAAAATATTATTGCCACTTTTGCAACCTATTATACCCTTATCAAAAGTAAAGATTATGCTGCTACAGATTCTAACACTTTTAGGAGCCCTTGGAATGTTCCTGTTCGGTATGAACATGATGAGTTCCGGACTTCAAAAAGCAGCAGGAGATAGACTCCGCAGGCTCCTCTCTTCAATTACATCAAATCGTTTCAGAGGAGTATTGACGGGTCTTGTCATCACCTCAATAATACAATCTTCCAGTGCTACCACAGTGATGGTCGTTGGATTTGTCAATGCCGGACTGTTGACGCTCTTACAGGCTATCGGAGTGATAATGGGTGCCAATATAGGCACTACGATGACTGCATGGATCATTTCTTTACTGGGATTTAAAGCAGACATATCTATTCTGGCAGTACCTCTGATGGCTTTGGGATTCATTCTCAGCATGATGAAGTCTGAAAAAAGAAAAAACATCGGAGAGTTTGTCATAGGATTTGCGCTACTCTTTATCGGACTCTCCTTTATGAAATCCTCCGTACCTGACCTGGAGTCAACTCCCGAAATGCTCTCATTCATACGAGGATGGGGCAATTACGGATTCGGTTCAGTACTTCTGTTTGTTCTTCTCGGCACAGTCCTCACCCTCATACTCCAATCTTCCAGTGCTACAGTTGCTTTGACGATGATTATGCTCACTTTGGGCTGGATGCCCTTCGAACATGCTGCAGCAATGGTTTTAGGAGAGAATATAGGCACTACTATCACAGCAAACATTGCAGCTGCAGTCGGCAATACATCCGCAAAGAGAGCAGCATTGGCTCACACAGTATTCAACCTCTTTGGAGTTATCTGGGCACTCATATTATTCCGCCCTTTCGTGGGATTCATAGGCAGCATCATAGCCTCAATGGGACTCCCCAACCCAGCTAAACTCGCAATTGGGGTAGCCTCTGACGCCAATCAGACCGCCCTTCTCTATGGTCTGTCGATGCTCCACACTGTATTCAACATCATAACAACCCTGCTATTGGTATGGTTCTGTCCTCAGATTGCAAAAATTGTAAGTGCTATTATAAAGATGCCTAAGGGCTCTGAGGAGCAGGAAGTTTTCCGTCTCAAATATATCGAAGGAGGCCCCGTTTCCACTGCCGAACTCTCTATCAAACAGGCTTTAAAAGAGACCGTACATTTTGGACGTATCTCCCAGAAAGGTCTCGACTATGCATTGAAGGCGATTAATAGCAAAACCGGCGATGAGTTTGACACCTACCGAAAAAAACTGGTGAAATACGAAGAAATCTCAGATAGGATGGAGCTGGAAATCGCCAATTATCTCCACAAAATCCCTACAGCCGATATCAGCACCGGCACTTCAGAACAAATACGTACAATATACAGGATTAGTAGTGAGCTTGAGAGCTTGGGTGACAGCGGAGAAAGAATCGGCAATATCATTGTCCGCCGCAATCTCCACAACAAGAAATTCAACGAGGATGAGCTAAAAAACATCACCAATATGTTTGAGAAGGTCAACAACGCTTACGATGTTATGATTGCCAACCTATCCCTTGCATCAGAAAGTAAACCTGTAGATCTCATTGCTGCTCAAAATGCCGAGGTAAAGATTAACCAGATGCGCAACGATCTTCGTGATGAAGAGATGTATAAAATGGAAGGCAAGGGTGACTTTCTTACAAGTGTCTATTACCTCGACCTTATCTCCGAACTCGAAAGAATGGGTGACTACATTATCAATGTCTCCCAAGCTCTTAAATAGATCATTCCCAAACTATATCAGAGAGGGCTGTGGATTAGCAATTTCGTAGCCTTCTTTGCTTTTTGTGATCACGAATGCCCTGCGAGAGCATTTTATATCAATATAGGGAAATTGTCATATTATTGTAACATATCTTAAAAGGCGTTATAAAATATTATTGCCACTTTTGCAACCGAAAAGAAAAAATTATGCTGTTACAGATTCTCACACTTTTAGGAGCCCTCGGAATGTTCTTGTTCGGTATGAACATGATGAGTTCCGGCCTCCAAAAAGCATCAGGAGACAGACTCCGTAAGCTCCTCTCTTCAATTACATCAAATCGCTTCAAGGGAGTGATGACCGGTCTCAGTATCACAGCAGTGATACAGTCGTCAAGTGCCACTACAGTAATGGTAGTAGGATTTGTCAACGCCGGACTGCTCACACTCATTCAAGCTGTAGGAGTAATAATGGGCGCCAATATAGGTACCACAATGACTGCGTGGATTATTTCGCTGCTGGGATTTAAGGCAGATATCTCCATCATCTCTGTTCCTCTGATGGCTGCGGGCTTTATTCTCAGCATGATGAGGTCTGAAAAAAAGAAAAACATTGGAGAATCCATAATAGGATTTGCTCTACTCTTCCTCGGACTCTCATTCATGAAATCTTCCGTACCCGATCTGCAATCGACACCCGAAGTACTCTCATTTATCCGGGGATGGACTAATTACGGATTTGGCTCAGTATTGCTTTTTTTACTTCTTGGTACAATCCTGACACTAATACTCCAATCTTCCAGTGCCACAATCGCCTTGACTATGATCATGCTAAATATGGGCTGGATGCCCTTCGAGTATGCGGCAGCTATGATCCTCGGTGAGAATATAGGCACTACAATCACAGCTAACATTGCTGCCACAGTCGGTAACACCTCCGCAAAAAGAGCCGCACTGGCTCATACGTTCTTCAACGTTTTCGGAGTTACATGGGCGTTGATAATTTTCCGTCCCTTTGTAGGATTCATAGGTAATATCATAGCGTCAATGGGACTCCCCAATCCCACCCAAATCGGGCTTGATATTAGTACCGAAGCAGATCAGACTGCACTTCTCTATGGTCTGTCAATGCTTCACACCGTATTTAACGTAATAACAACTCTCATTCTTGTGTGGTTCTGTCCTCAGATTGTAAAACTGGTAAGTGCCATAATCAAGATGCCAAAAGGTACAGAGGATCAGGAAGTTTTCCGACTTAAATATATCAATGTAGGTCCTGTCTCAACTGCTGAGCTCTCCATCAAACAGGCGCTCAAGGAGGTTGTACACTTTGGACGCATCTCTCAGAAGGGTCTTGATTACGCATTGAAAGCCGTAAGTAGCAAAACCGGTGATGAATTTGATACCTACCGTAAAAAGTTGATAAAATACGAAGAAATCTCTGATAGAATGGAGCGCGAAATAGCCAATTATCTCCACAAAATCCCTACTGCTGATATCAGTGCCTCCACTTCAGAAAAAATCCGCTCACTCTACAGCATTATAGGTGAACTTGAGAGCTTAGGTGACAGCGGCGAGAGAATCGGTAATATCATTGTTCGCCGCAACCTTCACAATAAGAGATTCAATAAGGCAGAGCTCGATAATTTAGCCGGCATGTTTGAAAAGGTAGATCAGGCTTACGAAGTGATGATTGAAAATCTTGCTCTTACTGCTGATGATAAACCTGTGAATCTAATTTCTGCTCAAAATGCCGAAGTGCAGATAAACGAGTTGCGCAACAATCTCCGTGACGAAGAGATGTACAAGATGGAAAGCAAGTCCGATTTTCTCACAAGTGTCTATTATCTCGACCTCATCTCAGAACTCGAAAGAATGGGTGACTATATAATAAATGTCTCTCAGACATTAAAATAAAGAATTTCTAACGATGTCAGAGAAGGCCGCAAATTTGCGGCCTTCTTTATATTATCTACTTCTTGAGTCATTTACAATGAGATTAAACTATGCGTCAAACCTTTAATCTCCCATAATTACAATTAAATTCCTTAATTACCAATAAAAACACTACATTTGCACTCCTAAGGAGAGATGCTCGAGTGGTTGAAGAGGCACGCCTGGAAAGCGTGTGTACGCCAAAAGCGTATCGAGGGTTCGAATCCCTCTCTCTCCGCAAAGCGAAAGGCCGAATGACGACAGTCATTCGGTTTTTTATATAATGAATCCCCTTGAGCTTGCTCAAAAGGGGATTTGTTGTATAAAAAAATGAAGCGTAGCTTCAGGCCTTTCGACTTGCAAGGGCCCCCACGGCGAGTGGAAAGGGATGTGGGAACGAAGTGACCAAATCCCTCCATATACTATTTTCTATTTTGTGTTTTGTATCGCCCCGCCGCAGGCGGGGAGGGATGTGCGAGCGAAACGAGCAAATCCCGGAGAGAGAGATCTTTAAAAGTCTGTTTTAGCTCAACTACTAAATCCTTTGCGTATAATAATTTTACAAAGACTTACATTTTTCAACCTTTTCTTGTAACTTTGTAAAAATACAATCTAATAAAACATTGGTTATACTTACACAATTCTTCACACACTTATTTTATGGTATGTAGAAAAAATGTAACAGTATTTGCTAGTTCCATTTAGATTAGTGGTGGTATAAAATTCTAACTCATTAGTAAGGTTATTTAATATGGCTAAAAGAGACATAGATAAGGCGAAGGAGGCAAAGAAAGATGAGTTTTATACTCAGTTAGAAGATATAAATAAAGAAATGCGTTATTACCGAGAACACTTTAAAGGTAAGACAGTTTTTTGTAATTGCGATGATCCTCGTATAAGTAATTTCTTCGTATACTTTGCATATAACTTTGAGTATTTAGGACTAAAGAAGTTGATAACTACTTGTTACAAAAATCAGAATATGGACCTATTTACTGAAAATGATTCTGAAGAAGCAGTTTATTTAATGTACGAGGGCGATAAGGATGGCGATCGTATTCCTAATGTGGAAGAAATAGGTGTTTATCCTTTGAAAGGAGATGGTGATTTTCGTAGTAAAGAATGTGTTGAATTATTAAAAGAGGCAGATATTGTTGTGACCAATCCCCCTTTTTCTTTATTTCGCGAATATGTTGCTCAGCTAATAGAATACGATAAAAAATTTCTAATAATAGGAAATGTAAACGCTCTTTCCTACAAAGAAATATTTCCTTTAATACGTGATAACCAAGTATGGTTGGGTCCAAGTATTAGTGGTGGTGATAGAAAGTTTTGGGTTCCTGATGACTATGAGTTAGAGGCAGCTGGTTGTGGCATAGATAAGAATGGTAGGAAATTTATTAGAGTTAAAGGTGTTAGATGGTTTACTAATCTTGATTATAAAGAACGGCATGAAGATTTAATACTCTATAAAAAATACGCACCAGAGAAATATCCTAAATATGAAAACTTCAATGCAATAAACGTAAATAAGACAAACGAAATACCTTATGACTATGACGGCATAATGGGAGTTCCTATCACTTTTATGGATAAGTACAACCCTGATCAGTTTGAAATAATAGGGTTGGGTATAGCTAATTTAGGTTTATCTGTAGGTGTTGAACCATATAAGCCAGAGCACAAAAAATATCGTAAAGAAGTACAAAAAAGAGGAGCTGTTGATGGCGATTTATATTTAATGGAAGGAGATGGGGTAGTTGTACCATACGCACGAATTCTAATACGTAAAAAACAATAATATGCAAATCGAATTAAAAGCTATTCCAATACGAGACTTAATTGATGGATATTCTAACGATCCAGATACTGGTGTTCGCGCTTATGGTGGAAAATTAGATGTGCGCCCACCTTACCAGAGAGAGTTTCGTTATGACGAGAAACAAAAACGAGCAGTTATTGAAACTATAATGAAAGGTTTTCCGTTAAATATTATGTATTGGTCAGATAGCGGTAATGGTACTTATGAAATGATAGACGGGCAACAACGCACTCTATCAATATGCGAGTTTTATACACACGACTTTAACATAGTAGATAAAGATAGAGGAGTACTATTCTTTAGTACTCTAACTGATGAAGAAAAGAGCGCATTTCTTGATTATGAACTAACCATATATTTTTGCAGTGGCACTGACAAAGAAAAATTAGACTGGTTCCGTGTGATAAATATCGCAGGAGAAAAACTTCTTGATCAAGAACTACGCAATGCTGTATATTCTGGACCTTTTGTTACAGATGCTCGTCGCTATTTCTCTAAGCGAGGTTGTGCGGCATATCAGATCGGAAGTGATTATATGAGTGGAGTATCGGAAGAGCAGGCATATCTTGAAACAATCTTAAAATGGGCAGCTCGTAAGGATAATATACAAGATGAAAAACCAATAGACAAGTATATGGCTCTTCATCAGTTTGAGCCAAATGCTAATAAACTATGGGATTATTACACACAAATTATAACTTGGGTACACACCACATTTCCTGTATACCGTAGGGAAATGAAAGGACTTGATTGGGGAGCGATGTATGATGAATTTGGTGAAAAAAATTATGATACTAATGCTTTAGAAAAGCAAATCCATGACCTAATGGAAGATGATGAAATACAAAAGAAATCAGGCATATATCGTTACGTTTTAAGTGGAGATTTAAGAGACTTATCATTTAGAGCTTTTGACAAGAAGCAAAAACGTGAGGTATATGAAAGACAAAAGGGTATTTGTGTTCATTGTGGGCAATATTTTACTCTTGAAGAAATGGAAGCCGATCATATAACCCCTTGGATAGAAGGCGGTACAACGGTGGCAGCAAACTGCCAAATGCTTTGTAAGACCTGTAATCGCACTAAAGGAATAAAATAAAATTATTATATGCTAAAGTATACGACCTAATATTTATCTTATTATGGTTTTTATAGCACATTAAGGCACAATTAGTGCAGAGCAAAAAATAAACAAAGAGAGTTCGGCATGCCGAACTCTCTTTTTGCTTATATGTTGAACCTTATCATGGTTGTATAAAAAATGAAGCGCAGCTTCATACCTTGAGCATTGCAAGGGCCCCACGGCGAGTGGAAACGGATGTCGGAGCGAAGCGACCAAATCACGACCCCCTTTTCTCGTCAAATAATGACGAGAATAATTTGTTTTTTCGCATCATCTACTTATCTTTGTCTCAAAATATTCCAGTTATGAAACCGATCTATATATGGCAACATCCGACTTGGCCGGAATTTACATGGGACAACTCTCGCTTGATCAACCTTCTTTCTGAGGTGCGCAACCTCGAAGGCAGGATACAGGGATTGATGGGTGGGTTAGGCTTTGAAGTCCAAAATAAAACCTCGCTTGATGTGATGACCGAGGAAGTGGTGCGCTCAAGCGAGATAGAGGGAGAAATACTCAATTATGACAAAGTACGCTCCTCAATTGCCAGGAAGCTCGGCATAGAAGTAGAGGGTTTGCCAACTGCAGACAACTATACGGAAGGCATCGTACAGGTAATGCTCGATGCTGTCAGGGGTAGTGACAAATCATTGACCCATGAAAGACTATTCAATTGGCATGCAGCCCTATTCCCTACCGGGCGCAGCGGTATATACCCAATAACCGTTGCAGCATATAGAGTGGGAAAAGAGCCGATGCAAGTGGTGTCAGGAGCTATGGGTAAGGAAAAAATCCATTACGAAGCACCTGGGTCAGAGGATGTACCGGATATGATGGATGAATTCCTCTCATGGGTAAATGCCGACAACAACATTGATCCCGTACTCAAAGCCGCTATTGCACATATGTGGTTCGTCGCCATACACCCGTTTGATGATGGCAATGGTCGTCTGACAAGGACAATCACAGATATGCTGCTGGCAAAGGCTGATGGCATGCCGCATAGATTTTACAGTATGTCTGCTCAAATTCTAAAAGATAAAAATGCATATTATGAAATACTCGAGAGGACTACAACAGGTTCGACCGACATAACGGCATGGCTTGAGTGGTTTTTACTAACTATGAAATCTGCAATACTTTATTCTGAGCACATAGTGCAGAGAGTAGTTAAGAAGGCTTCTTTCTGGCAAAGAAATCGTGAGGTATCTATGAACGAGAGGCAAGTCAAAGTTATAAATAGACTTTGGGGTGGTTTTGAAGGCAAGCTTACTACTTCAAAGTGGGCAAAGATGACAAAGACTTCACAGGCTACAGCCCTAAGAGATATAACTGACCTTATAGAAAAAGGGATACTAGTCGTCTCCAATGATGGTGGACGAAGCACCAATTACCTATTGAAAGAGTAAACCTCCCCCTCCCCATCCATCCATTTTGTCAACAAATTGTCATACATATTCTTAACGTAATTGTCAATTTTAAATTATTTTTACATTCGCCTTTCTGGGCATAAAATTAGCATACCATATATCTTTAAATGACTAATCACAATAAAATGAAAATAAAATCACTCCTCACTCTTTTGCTGCTTACCATAGGAATGACAGCACAGGCACAACAAATCAAAGTAGTTGAGCAACCAAATACCATAGTTACCGAAACGCGTATGTTGGAAATCGCAAAGGTGACATTAACGGATACGGCAACTGTACTGGATATAAAGGCTTTTTCTACACCCACCAATTCGATTAAAATATTATCGGACACTTACCTGCTTGCCAACGGCAAAAAGTATATGATTCGCGGTGGGGAAAATATTGATCTCGATTTGATATTTTGGATGCCTCAATCGGGCGAAGCCGAGTTTATGCTGATATTTGAACCGCTACCAATGGAAACAACCATATTCGACTTTATAGGAAGCGATAGCGACGATTATTATAAAATATACGGTGTCGATTTAATAGAGGGCAATAACAAGGAAACAGATTATTATGTTTCGGATTCCCCCTCCGGTAAACATGAGCAACTATTCCCTAACTTAATAAAACCTTTTAAAGGAAAAGTAATATTGATAGATATATGGGCTACCTGGTGTGGTCCCTGCTTAGCATCACACTTACTGATGCAACCGATAAAAGTTCAATTTGCCAATAAGGATGTGGAATTCTTATACCTTGCCGGAGAAGATTCGCCAGCAGTTGTGTGGGAAAATGTGATTGCGGATATATCAGGTACTCACCACCGCTTAAGTGCCGAACAATGGGATTATCTACACGATCTTTTGGATGTGAGAGGTGTCCCTACCTTCATTATTATAGACCGTGAAGGCAATCAATCATTTCACAGTGTAGGTTTCCCGGGCGTAAGCACGTTGAGACGAGAATTAAATAGGGCACTAAATAAACGATAGTAATTGGCAAATAGATAACAACCAATGCTAATAAACAAATTCCGCCGCTGAGCACAGCGGCGGAATTTGTTATACAAAAAGCATTAGTGCCAGAAAACGTCTATCATTTATTTATCCTCATACTTATACTGAATATCTGAGATCCAGCCGCTCCATTTGTCGAAATAGAGGTTGCCTCCATCCCACTCCACTTCCCCACGCTGGAAATCTACAGTCTCACTGCGGATAAATTTCTTGGCAGGCGAGAACTGACCGGAATAATCACTGTTCACGATCCAACGGAAGGCATCCAGACCCTTTGTGTAGAAGTGATATTCATCGTCGTTGTCCTTAACATTATAACGTCCGCGTCCGAATGACTGGTCGGTGGGCACCCATCCGACGCCCTCGTAATAAACCTCCAACCAATCGTGCATATTGACACTATTTGGATGAAGCATCCATCCGCTCTGCCATCTTGCAGGCACTCCGGCATAACGGGCCATAGTTATCAAGAGAAGTCCTACCTGACCGCAATCACCATGATTGTTGTCAAGCACATACTCGGGAATGTTTTCCACAGTAGAATACTCACGGGCACTTGCCCAAGGATAATTGTCAGCAATCCAGCGGTAGATCTTCTTAACCTTAATGTAAGGATTGGTTTCAGTGCCTACTATAGAGTCGGTAATCTTCTTGATACGGTCACTGAAGATGACATGGGTAGCCCTTTCGGCTGTGTACTTCTTGTAAAGGCGACTGTTGGTATCATAAGGTTTAATATCCTCTGGATTGAAATCATACCACTCGTTGTAACCCTTAAAAGAGAGTTCGTATGAAAATACTGTCGGTTGTCCGGCAACCGCTATTTTCTCCATATAGATGCTCTTGTGGACATATTTATCCGAAGAAATCTTGTACTCAGGCTCTGAAGTGGAAATAAGGCGAACATCCTTAATACTATTCTGGTCTTCACGAGGATAGGGCATCCAGGCACGTAGTACGGTACTGTCAGGCACTACATCAGGTTTTACAGTCAGAGTGTACTTGATGGTCATTGTTACCGGAAGCACAAGACTTTTCTTCTGCTCCCTTGCAGCCTTAATTACCTCTTTGTTGTACCCGTCGAGGAATAGGTGAAGCTGATCTACTTTTACGCCCTCAACCTGCTCGTATACTTTTTTCGCTTCCCTGTCGATACGGAAAAGATTGCGTCCCGCATTGCGGAAATAACGCTTCTGTCCATCAATATATCTATGTTCCAGGGCATTTGTGGCCTCCCAGGCAGCAACCTGTTCTGCTGTCAGCTCCGGATAATAGAGCTTCAGATAATTGACGATATAATTGCTGTCGCGGGAAAAATCAATAGCGATCCTTGCCTCTCTCTCATCTTCCGTAATATTGATCGAAGGATCGGAAGAAGAAAAACGTCCACATCCGCCTACAACGAATATGGACATCAATATTATAAATAGTTTACGCATAAAGTATATTTGTAAAAGGTTAAGTCATCCAAAATACTACCTCACTCTTTCACCGTATGATCTGTCAGTGGTGTTAACTCTGATACGGTCACCCTGATTGATAAAAAGGGGAACCATAATCTCAGCGCCGGTCTCAAGAGTAGCAGCCTTCAGGGCATTGGTAGAAGCGGTATCGCCCTTAACAGCGGGCTCGGTATAGGTCACCTCAAGCTCAACATATGTGGGAAGCTCACAGGTAAGATATTTATCCTCGTCAGCCCAATATACCATCTGTACAGTCTGTCCATCCTTCATAAGGTCATTATTTTCAACCATATCCTTTTCGAGATGAACCTGATCATAAGTCTCTGTATTCATGAAATGGAAACCATCCTCATCTGCATAGAGGAACTGGTAAGTGCGGTGTTCTACTGTTATGGTGTCTATTTTTTCACCTGCGGTGAAAGTATTTTCGAGGATACGTCCATTTTCCAGATTACGGAGCTTTGTTTTAACAAAAGCGGGACCTTTGCCCGGTTTTACGTGCTGGAACCATACTATAGAGCAAGGTATTCCTTTATAATTCAAATAGAGTCCGTTCTTAAAATCTGCTGTTGTTGCCATAAAAAGTATAATATAATTTGATAATTGTCCGAAAATAGTTTAATCCACAAATATACTGATTTTATTCCAATATAGTGGAAAGGTTTGCCATAGCCTCTTCCAATTGCCACGCTGGAGTCGAAGTAGCACCGCAGATACCGATACTGTCACCATCACGAATCCAGGCAGGATCCACTTGAGAGGCCTCCTCAATCCACCATGAACGGGGATTAACGCTTTTGCAGAGATTGAAGAGCACCTTACCATTGGAGCTCTCCTTACCACTGATGAAGAGTATCATTGAGTGACTACGCGCAAAGTTTACGAGCGACTCGTGTCGGGAACTTACCTGCGCACAGATAGTATTATGTACCTTCACATCTTTCCCCCTCGATCTCATAATCTCCACTACAGCCTCATATTCTACAGGATCCTTTGTCGTCTGAGAAAAGAGCTCTATCGGCCTGGAGAAATCCACATCTGCAATATCGTCAGTGCTACCAATGACTACTGCACGTCCTTCAGTCTGCCCTACAAGGCCATTGACCTCGGCATGCCCATGCTTACCAAAGATCACCACTGTTCCACCCACATTCTCCATCCGCAGAAAAGCCTTACGCACCTCCTGCTGGAGGCGTAACACCACCGGACAGGTACAGTCGATCAGTTCAATCCCTCTCTCGGATGCCGCTTTATAAGTAGAAGGAGGCTCACCATGAGCTCTAATCAAAAGCACACTACCCGAGATGCTATCCATAGAATCAATATCCACGATGCGCAGTCCCTTAGCTCTGAGCCGATCAATCTCAAGTGAATTGTGCACTATGGGACCCAGAGAGTGTAGAGTACCATGTATAGCGAGATAGTCTTCAGCCTCCCTTACCGCTCTTACTACCCCCGGACAAAAGCCGGAAGAGGAATCTATTTCAAGTGTAACCTTCATCAGAACTCTATATCAAACTTGGCCTTGAGTACCCATCCTAACCATATCATTTGTTGGTCGACGGTTATATAGCTATTGTCCA
This sequence comes from Bacteroidales bacterium, assembly GCA_033811195.1. GTDB lineage: Bacteria > Bacteroidota > Bacteroidia > Bacteroidales > UBA932 > Cacconaster. The sequence goes on from JAPXOZ010000010.1 coordinate 56,016, forward strand.
GCACCACTGCATCCTCCGCCTGACGCAAGGGATTCATTTCGCGATGTGAATCAATGTAGTCCCTCTCAAGCACGTTGCGGTAAATCTCATCGAAATCAGCCGTTTCACCTTTGTCGAGCAACTGATCAACACGCCTTTGTGCTCTAATTTTAGCGTCAGCTACCATAAAAATCTTTAAATCAGCTTCCGGAAACACTGCGGTACCTATATCACGACCATCCATAACAACTCCAAGAGGACCGTAGCCGCGAAGCAGTGCATCCACGAAATTGCGGACAAAAGGGAGCGTAGCTATGGGACTGACGCTGTTTGAAACATCAAGTAGGCGTATTCGAGACTCGACATTCACCCCATTAAGACAGATTTCAGCCCTTCCCTCAGGATTATCCTTGGAATAGGAAATCTCCACTTTGCCCTCTACAAGATCTTGTTCGAGAGCGGCAGTATCTATCACATTGTCTGCAATATAACCGCGCTGCAGCGCGAAAAGGGTAACCGCACGGTAAATGGCTCCCGAATCAAGGTAAATCAGTCCCAAACGGGCTGCAATAAGTTTGGCGAATGTGCTTTTGCCTGTTGAAGAATAGCCGTCAATTGCAATAATCATATCTCTCTCATTTGGTGTGATAGCACAAAAATAGACAAAAAAACTCTATCTTTGTTCTTTACAACAAATATATAAGCGCTAATGAAAATCCTGGTTATTGATGACGAACGCAGTATCCGCAATGCTTTAAAAGACATCCTCGAAATGGATAACCATACCGTAGCACTAGCCTGTGACGGTAAAGAAGGTGTAGAGGCAGCCCTCAGCGGTAATTACGATGCTATATTTTGTGATATCAAAATGCCTAAAATGGATGGAATTGAGGTACTTGACACTCTCGCTAAGGAAGGCTGTGAGTCATCCATAATCATGATTTCTGGTCACGGTACTATTGACACAGCCGTAGAGTGCATAAAAAAGGGGGCATTTGACTTCATCGAAAAACCACTTGATCTCAACAGAATCCTCATTACTCTTAAAAATGCCACCGACAAAACCAAACTGGTTAAGGAAACTACAATACTCAAGAAAAAGGTTAGCGCTAAATATGAAATTATTGGCGAATCCGCAGCCATCAAACATATCAAGGACCTTGTAGATAGGGTAGCCCCTACCGAAGCCAGAGTGCTTATCACTGGATCCAATGGCACAGGTAAGGAACTTGTAGCCAGACGTCTTCACGAAAAAAGCGCCCGTGCTGCAGCACCCTTTATAGAAGTTAACTGTGCAGCTATCCCCAGTGAACTTATCGAGAGCGAACTTTTTGGTCACGAAAAGGGAGCATTTACCTCAGCAGTAAAGCAGCACAAGGGTAAATTTGAACAGGCAGATGGAGGAACTCTCTTTCTTGACGAAATCGGAGATATGAGTCTTGCTGCTCAAGCTAAAGTACTAAGAGTGCTTCAGGAGAACAAAATCTCCAGAGTTGGCAGCGACAAGGATATCACTGTCAATGTTAGGGTTATAGCTGCAACTAACAAAAACGTCACGGAGGAGATTGAGAAAGGAAATTTCAGAGAGGACCTCTATCACCGTCTGAGTGTGATTCTGATCCATGTACCCACACTTGCTGAGCGCACTGAGGATATTCCTCTTTTAGTGGAACATTTCATAAAACAAATAAGCCGAGAAATGGGCATCTCCACCAAAAAAGTGACTCCCGAAGCTTTTAAAGAACTGAGCAAACTACCATGGAGAGGAAACATACGTGAGCTCCGCAATGTCACCGAGCGTCTGATGATCCTCTGTGGACCTGAAATTACCAAAGAAGATATAATAGCATATGCCACACCGGCAATCTAACATAGATAATATATGAGTCTGGTAGCAATAGTAGGAAGACCGAATGTGGGAAAATCCACCCTTTTCAACCGCCTTGTAGGTATGAGGCAGGCAATAGTCGATGAGACGGAGGGTGTGACACGCGACCGACATTACGGCACTTGTGAATGGTGCGGCAACGAATTTTCAGTAGTGGATACCGGAGGATTCACATCCAAATCCGATGACCTATTTGAAAACGAAATACGCAAACAGGTGATGATCGCCATTGAAGAGTGCGATCTTGTACTCTTTGTTGTGGAGGTAGGTACCGGAATTACCGACTTTGATGCTGAGATTGCAGGTATATTACGTAAGAGCGATAAACCCGTCGTACTTGCCGTCAACAAGGTAGACACCGGTAACAAAATGTATGGGGCCCACGAATTCCACGCCCTTGGACTGGGTGACCCATGGTGTATCTCCTCAGCCAACGGCAGTGGTACCGGCGACCTACTAGATAGAATTGTGGAACTGCTCCCGGAAGAAAAAACTATTGAGGAGGATCCCTACGCAGATGTTCCGCGAATAGCAATTGTGGGTAAGCCTAATGTGGGTAAATCTTCACTCGTCAATGCCTTTCTGGGTGAAGAGCGCCACATTGTAACTCCGATCCCGGGCACTACAAGAGATTCGATTTCCACTTATTACAATAAATTTGGGTACGAATTCATGCTCATAGATACAGCGGGACTCCGCAAGAAAACCCGTGTCAAAGAGGATCTGGAATTCTATTCGGTGATGCGCTCTATCAGAGCTATAGAAAATTCTGATGTATGTGTGCTGATGGTTGATGCCTCAACCGGCATCGAAGCACAGGATATGGCCATTTTCAATCTCATTGCCCGCAACAAGAAGGGTTGCGTAATAGTTGTCAACAAATGGGACACAGTTGAAAAAGGCAACAACACTATGAAAGAGTTTATCGAATTGATCAAAAAGCGCATCGCACCATTCAGCGATGTCCCAATTATATTCACATCTGTAATTAACAAGCAGAGGATTCTTGACGTGCTCAATGCAGCGGCCACAGTTTATTCCAATTATTCAAGAAAAATTTCCACATCCGAACTGAACGATGTGATGCTTCCGGAGATCGAGAACTACCCTCCCCCCGCATGGAAAGGCAAATATATTAGAATCAAATATGTGACTCAGCTCCCTACGCAATCCCCTTCATTTGCTTTTTTCTGCAATCTGCCCCAGTATGTCAGAGAACCCTACAAGAGATTTCTAGAAAATAGACTTAGGGAACACTTCGATTTCAGTGGCTGTACAATTCAGATTTATCTCAGAAAGAAGTAATTTTTTTAGCAGGAAGTAGTATTGTAAAGCAAGCCCCTCCCAGAGATGATCTGGAGTAAGATATAGTGCCCTGGGATTGCTCTATGATGTTGCGACAGATGGCCAGCCCAAGACCGGTGCCTCCGCTTTTTGTGGTAAAATTGGGGTGGAAAAGTCTTTCCATATGTTCCTCGGCAACACCCTGACCATCATCTTCAAAATTCACTTTATAATAGAGCCCTTCCTCGAGTTCTACAGCATCAATCGTAATGAGGATATGTCCTGTCCCACGCAAATTTTGGATTGACTCAATAGCATTCTGAATAATGTTGACAAAGACCCGAGAAAGCTGTTGTCTCCTTGCCGAAACTACAGGATCGGCAACATTGTTGCGGATTTCAATTGTGATATCTTCATTGGTATCAAAGAAAAACACCTGTTCAGAAATGGCCGCATTCAGATTCACATCTACGACCTCTTCGTTGTAGAATCTTGAGAATGACGAAAATGCATTTGCTACTTCGCTGAGATTCGCTATCTGTCCCAGAATGGAGTTTAGAGTGGGCTGTACCTGCTCTTCCCATCCGGGGCGTCCCTCTTCTTTCATTCTAATCAGATACTGTATGCGGAGTTTCATCGGGGTAAGAGGATTCTTAATTTCGTGGGCAATCTGCCTGGCCATCTCTTTCCATGCCTGTTCGCGTTCTGCTTGCGCCAGCTGCAGCCTACTTTGATCAAGGTCATCAACCATCTTGTTGTAGGCACTCACAAGCACTCCTATTTCATCCCTATTGTTGTGGTAGGAAATATATCTGTTCCTGTTGGATGATGTGGTCAGTCCTTGGATTCTCTCTTTAATCTCTACAAGTGGCCTGGATAGAGAGTTGGAAAGCAGCACACTTATTATGAATGCGAGGATAATCAGTACAAGGTAAATATTAATAATAGTGGCAATCATCGAAGATGAAGCACTCAACATATCCGCCGAACGAGAGAAGTAAGGAAGGTTGATAATAGCCACCATAGAGCCCTGGTTGTTGAAGAGCGGTGCATAGACCGAAAAGTATTTCATCCCGGCCACCTCCTCCATAGTGGTGTATTTTAGGGCATTGTTGTGTGTAATCTCATGATATGCATTTCCATTCATACGTTTGCCCATCAGGAACTGTTCGTAAATATCGGGCTGAGTGGTATGTATAAGACCTCCGTGAGTGTCATATAGGTTTATATCGGTTCTGATCACTTTTGACAGTTCATCCATAGCGTTAAAGAACTGTATCGACTGCACCTGACTATAAACATTTGCATATCTGCAATGCTCTGAAAGTACGCTGCGGGCAGTGGTAATCTTCTCGTCCATCTCACGCTCGTTGCTGGTTTTGTTCAGTCTGCTTATATAGTGAATACTGGCCACTCCGAGGAAGAGAATGGAGAAGATCATCGCCGAGGTAATGATAATGGTAATCTTTCTCTTGATAGACCTCTTAGGGAGAGTAAAGAGTTTGCTATCTCTTTCCCAGAATGTCATTATGGAGAAGAAGAGTCCGAAGAAAATGGCTATATAGGAAAATGAAACAACATTTGAGAAAAATTTATGGCTGGGACGGCTAACGAGTGTTATCTCATCAGCTGAAAGCTTGTTGATAAAGTGGACATAACCCTTTTTAATCTGCATTGAATAGCCATCAGGGCAACTCTGATCAAAAATTACTGGGTACTCATAATCGCCCTTGTAAGTAATAATACGACCATTGCTATATCTTGCAAAAGAATAATTGCGCGGAAGCCGAAGATCATTGTAACCCTCATCACCACTCAGTATGGTCGGCAAACCTTCAAACTCTGAAGAGTATTTGGACTCAATTTCCACAAAGAGTCGGGTGACTCTAGAACTCATGGGGTCGAAGAATGTGAACAGGCCTAAATACGAAGTCAGACCATTGTACTTGTTTATATAGAAAAATCTCGAATTAGGCGCTAAGGGCGTACCAAACCTCGTTATCTGGTCCTGATAGAAGGGGTAGCATGGCACCAGTTCGCTGCCCTGTCCCAAATCCAGCAAGTCATTAGGAGAACAAACGGTCAACTCGATATTATATTTTTGAGCAACATTACGATACAGGTAGCGTTCAAGCAGTCGACTGCGGATTACCTCTCGCCTGTCAACCGCGGTCAGCAATGAAATAATAGGATCGTGAGCTATGGTTTCTTCAACGTTGCGCAACTGTAGTTCGAGACTTAAATCTCGCTCCATGGCAAGTTTGTTGGTCCTGACACGGTTTGTCTCATATTCCTTTTCAAAACCGTATATTACAATCATCGTCACACAGTAGAACGATATTATCAACACATAGAGTGCCATATTGAACCAGGTCAACAGTGAGAATGTCCCTCTTTTACGGAAAATTAACACCAGTAGCTGCAGCATTAGCAGAAGCCCCAGAAATATCATTGCTGAGGAAAAATAAGCCAAAATGGAATACCAGGAAAGTTCGTCGATGCGGAAAGGCTCCAGAACAATGTTGGAGTTAATAATCAGCGAACGAAACGTCAGATGAATATAGACCACTAGAAGGAGAGTAGCCACAACTACGATCACGGTACGCACAATCCTCATATTCCTGCCGGATTGCTTGATACGTTTAACTATATGAAGCCTGGTTATGAATACGGCATAGGCCAGGAGAGCAATTAGTACATTATTGAGCAGAAAATTGCCTAGAGAATCAAATAGGTGATTATCTGCATAATATATTGGCGAAAATAATTCTCCCGACATATCATTACGGGCAACTACGATAAAGGCCACAACTCTAATCGCCAGAAGAAGGAGAGAAGTTATCATAAATGACAACCAGTTACGCTTTCTTACATGGAAAAGGAAGAGAGTCATCACCGCAAAAAGTATCGAAATCCACATCGGGGTTAGGTTTGTACTCCTGATAAGACTCGGACTTTCGGAAACCAGTGAGAAAAGCGGCAGACCCTCGATACCATAGACTACACCTGCATCATCCACGTTAACACTTACCGGATCAAAACCGGCACCAATGCGTAATTTCTTATTTGAGTGGTTTTTCAGACCTTTGTCGTCAAGATATTCCGTTTTGACTAAAATACCCGTGATGACTTTCGTTCGATATGAAGGAGAAATATAGGTATTGACTATATACCATGCCGAGCCGAGATTGACATACTGTTCCTCAAGTCCCAAATAAGCCAGCGGAGAACTAAAAGGATTGGCGTTGCTCAAATAATGGAGACGGTAGGTAAAAGAGTAGGCATCTACTTCATCATTACTTATCGGGAACTGGTTAGCCCATGACTGAAGCGTATCGGAGACATATTTGTAGATAACCATATCATCAGGCAAGTCGCTGAGATCTACCCATTGGTCATCCGGTGTATTAATAGCACGATAGGCATATCTTTCGATCATGTACTGCCTGTGATGGACCTGTTTTTGTACCTTGCGTACTTCGCGACGTAGGTTATAGGTACCTGTACTGCCTACAAAGGATATAACGGCAAATACGACGGCAACAACCGCCATAAAAATCGTAAGATATTTGTTGCCGGCTCCCGTGATCCGCTTGTATATAGTCCTGAATCCTTTCACTTGTGGTGGTATGGCTCGCCTTTAATGATAGTGAATGCCCTGTATAATTGTTCGACAAAAATCAGGCGCACCATCTGATGAGAAAATGTCATCTGCGAAAGAGAAAATTTTCCGTCCGCACGCTGATATACTTTTTCCGAAAATCCGTATGCACCTCCTATCACAAAGACCAAGTCTTTTGATCCATATGTCATTTTTTGCTCCAAATGTCGTGCCCAATCTTCAGAAGAGTACATCTTGCCATGCTCGTCAAGTAAGATCACATCATCCGAACTCTTTAACCTGGCAAGAATAAGTTCCCCTTCTCTCTCTTTTATTTGTTCTACAGAGAGCGCTGATGTCTGTTTCAATTCGGGAATAACCGTCATTTCAAAAGGCACATAGTGCTTTAGACGACTGATATAGAGCCTGATTCCCGCCTGGAGCCAGCCTTCTACGCTCTTGCCTACAAGAAGAAGTTTGACTTTCATACCACAAAAATAACATTTTTAGAGGGAATATTTCTTTCGATGGCTTGATTTTTGCTCATTTACGATATAATAAGCAGTTTTATTATTTCTTAAACCTATAACGCCAAATGAAGAAGATTTTAATATTGGCACTGTTCGGGATGTTATCTCTTGCTGTACCGGCTCAGACGATGCAGCTGATTAGGACTTCCCAGACCAATGTCCAGAGCAATACCGAGCAGGATGTATTCACCCCTATCGGCAAATATATCCAATCTGGCGACTATGAAAAACTCTCCGCCTGGTTTGCCGATAACCTTGAGTTAAATATATTAGGTGCAATCAATTATTGTACCCGCAACCAGGCACGTCTGATTATCAAGAACTTTTTCACCAACTATACCCCAAAAAAGTTTACTATTATCCACAAGAGTGGTAAAGCCCCCATGAAATATGCGGTTGGATCACTTACCGCGGGCGGCGAAAAATTCAGAGTTATACTCTACGTCAAAACTACTGACGGAGTCAATTCTATACAACAACTTAAGGTCGAACGGGAGTAGGAATATCCATTCGGCCCACAATTACACCTTGCCCTCCGCTTTGAACAATAACCACTTTGCGGCCAGCGAGGTTTTCTATTTCTACGGCATTCTTTAGGAAGGTGTGGGAATGCCCTCCGATGATAATATCAATATCTTTTGAATTTTCTGCCATCAGAATATCCGAAGGATGCTCCATTGAACCGCCTTGATGGCCAAAATGAGATAGAAGTATCACAAGATCGCATTTTTTCTCATGTTTGAGCCATGCAGCCCATTTATTGACTTCAGAGATTGCATCCAAACGAACAAGACCTTCAAGATGACTGTTGAGCACAACCCCTTCAAGATATGATGTAACTCCTACTATACCAATTTTCAATCCGGCGCGTCGAATGATGGAGTAAGGCTTTACATAATCTTTCAAAACCGAACCCGAGAAGTCATAATTGCAGGTTATGGTTACAAATTCGGCCGATGCAAGACGTCTTGCAAGCTCTTCCTGGCCATTGTCAAACTCGTGGTTACCTAAAGTTACCACATCATATCCGAGGGCATTCATAAGCTCTATCTCCAAGTCACCTTTTGCCACAGTAAAATAGGGTGTACCCTGATTGTAATCACCGGCATCAAGTAACAAGACATTGCGACGGCCAACCTCTTTCCTGACAGAATTGATATATTGCAGGCGGCGTTCTACACCACCTTTATCACGGTCACGGCCTACCCTTACCGGCTCGATCTGGCTATGAGTATCATTTGTGTGAAGTATTACAAGCTGTCTGGGCGAGCAAGATGCTGCCATTACGGTTACTGCAACACACAAAAGAGCATATTGAATAATTTTCTGTCTCATCTTAGAGAATCCTCCATATTCTTAACAATAACACGTCCATCATTTTTGAGAGAAATAATTTCACCACGTGCGGTCATCTCCCTGATATAATCCACAATGGCGTCACGAATGAAAATATTCTCCAGATTGGTAATGTTGTTGGCAAAATCACCCACACTCAACCGGTCACCGCCATCCATCAGGAAGTTGATGGTAGCAAATCTATAATTCTTTTCCGGATCTATAGGTTCCCCTCCCACAGTGAGCGACTCGAGTTGGCGTCCGTCAAATACCACCTGCACATTGCTCAACGCCTCAACACGGCCACGTGAAGCCATATTTCTTAGAAATTTGTCCAGATCAGCTCCCAAGATATCAAAGGTTACGAGATAATTGTCGAATGGAAAAATCGAAAATATGTCATAAACCCTCACTGCACCTTTAGGAAGTGAGGTACGAATACCTCCGAAGTTGGTCATAGCCACATCTACCTTAGAGCCGGTCTCCTTCTCAGCAACTGCACGGATTACATCCACCGCAAAATTGGAAAGAGGGCCTTCAGGAATACCTTTATCATATTCTTCGTCGGAATAGCCGATGATTTCCATTAATGGAGCTACCATAGGTTCATATTTACTAATTATTTTAGTGGCTGTTAAATCCTTAATATCACCCCACGTTGCATCCATAGCAACTGTCGTCCAGCTATAATTGATCTGGGCGTAAGCCGCAGTAATTCCAAGCAGGAACAGTAAAGTTAAAAAGAGACTTTTGATCTTCATTGTTCTAATTTTTTATCTTAATCCATTTCCAAAGATCTTTGAAGGAAGCTTTTTTGCCGTAGGTCAGAATACCTACCTTATATATCTTAGCCGAAATTACAGCCATCAAAAGGAAGGTTGCCAGCAGTAGGATTATAGAGAGAGCCAGCTCCCAGAAGGGCACTACGCCAAAAGGAATACGTGCCATCATTACCATAGGAGAGGTGAAGGGTATGATGGAAGCCCAAAAAGCAAGCGACCCGGTAGGATTCTGGAAAGTAGGAATCATCAGGAAGAGGCCTATAATCAGGGGAATAGTGATAGGCATCGAAAGTTGTCCCGTGTCCGCCTCATTATCCACTGCTGCACCAACTGCTGCAAACATACCCGCATATAGTAAATATCCAAGCACGAAATAGATTAAGAAGCAGCTTAATATATAACCGAATCTCACCTCTGAAATTCCTTTCAGAATAGAACCCATACCGGCTACATCAGCTGATTCCATAGTTCCAACGATATCGCCACCCATCAGAAAACCTGCAACCGAAACTAGAACCAGAGTGAGTACTACCCATATCAAAAACTGTGTCAAGGCGACAAGTGCAATTCCTAAAATCTTACCGATCATAAGTTCCACCGATTTGACAGAGGAAACAATCACCTCTACTATGCGGCCACTCTTCTCCTCAATCACCCCTCGCATAACCATGTTGCCAAACATAAAGATGAACATATAAATCAACAAACTCATTATGTATGAGAGCGCCATATAGATCTCAGCCGACTCCTCCTTTTCACCCTCTTCTGTGAGAGTCAATGTTGTAATCTGCACATCTGTCTTCACCTCCTCAAGAATGCGGTCGAGATCGGATATATTGTATAGTGAGAGTTTCATTGCCTCCACGGCTTTGTTGACTTTGCGAGAAATATCACTCTTGATATCCACATTTAAGGGCTCAGCAGAGTAAGCCACAACCTGTACGTTGTTGGCAGAATCAAGCTCCGAGATTCCCACAAGCGCATAAGCATCCAGATTATTGAAATCTTGCTTTAGCTGTTCCAAGGTACTGCCGTCAGGCGCAATGACATATTCTACAGTAGAACTGCTTTCGAGATAAGGGACCACTATGCCTGAACCATCCTGTACCATAACCTTCTCCGTATCCTTGCCGCCCACAAACATCAGTACGGTAGGCACAATGAAGAGTGCGGCTAGCAGCACGGGAGTAAGAATTGTTGTCAGAATAAAGGATTTTTTCTTGACGCGCACCATATATTCGCGTCCCAATATTATACCTATCTTATTTAAATTCATGGCTCCCTCCTATTTTTCGCTTACAAGTTTAATGAAAATGTCGTTCATGCGCGGTACTAACTCCTTATAGGAGACAACATCCACAACGCCCAGCAATTCCGGAAGAATCTGCTGTGAGCCAACCCCGTCGCTAACATCGAGTATCGCTCTCCTTAAATGTTTGTATTCTTCATCCAGAGAGATGGTGAAATATTTGAAACATGTAGCAAGAGGTTGGGAGGAGCGATAGAGCACCTCCACCTGATTGGAGCCATATTTTTCGCGGATCTGTCCCGTTGGACCCGATACTACTAATTTTGCACGGTTAATCAGTGCTATATCGTCACAGAGTTCCTCAACCGATTCCATATTATGGGTGGAAAGAATTATGGTAGCCCCCTCCTCCTTCATTCTAAGAATTTCGTTTCTAATGAGCTGCACATTGACCGGATCGAAACCTGCAAAAGGTTCGTCCAGGATCAGCAGGGAGGGTTTGTGGAGCACAGTGGTGATAAACTGCACCTTTTGGGCCATACCCTTGGAGAGCTCCTCAACCTTTTTGTCCCACCAGCTTCGAATACCGAATTTGACAAACCACTCTTTGAGTTCTTTCTTCGCTTCTGCCATGGAGAGACCCTTCAGACGTGCAAGATAGATGGCCTGCTCCCCTACCTTCATCTTTTTGTAAAGACCGCGTTCTTCCGGCAGATAGCCGATTTCGCGTACCATTTCATCGTTCATCAGTTTGCCGTTATAAATAATTTCACCTGCTGTAGGGATGGTTATACGGTTGATGATACGTATTAGGGTGGTCTTACCGGCCCCATTCGGGCCCAGCAGACCAAAAACACGCCCCTTTTCCGCCTCTATCGAGACATTGTCAAGAGCCGTAAAGTCACCGAACTTCTTAGTGACGGATATGCATTCCAACATTTTTTACTGTTTTTAACAAAATTATGTAAAGGTAATCAAAATATCGGTTTGTTCTCAGTAATCAATCTTATTTATGGTATCTCGAAAGTTTAGAACCTCTGTCGGGAGTCAATATATTATTTTGTACCAGATCGTTAAAGTTCCATTGCAATGTATCGGTGACACTACGGTAACGAAGTATGCCTTTTGCGGCAAAACTCCCTACATAGGGGTGCGTGACAAGTTCCTCTTTTGTCAATGACCAGAAATCAAAACGCTTTACATAGCTACTGTCAGCCTGGACAGCAAAGGCAAAACCATCGAAACGTTCCTGGTCTATACCATCAATCTCCATCAGTTGCTGCGGATCAAAAAAACCGCCCAGACGCTCCCTGTATTCGATAATCCGGCGTGCATAATAAGGACCTATACCCCTAAGAGTGACCAGAGCCGCACTATCGGCTATGTTTAGTTCCAATTTCGGTATATCTATAAATGACTCCAAACGCTGATAAAGGGTATCCGACACCACATACATTTTAGCAAAGTCCTCCTTTCTACGGAATTTACCACCTTTATTTCGGTAATTTAAGATCACCTCTGCCTGGCGTTCGGAGAGTCCGAGCCGTACCAGCTCTTCCAAAGAAACTGTGTTGGGATCGAATGTAAATGACTCCACTTTTCGTGGTGGCCTGTTTAGCTTGCTGTAACTATTTACAGGAGCCGGATATCCCCCATAACGTGTCCGCCCATTGTTATCTACAAATGAATTACTCTTGCTTCTATTCTTGTTGGAAGGATATACTTCGGAAGAGAACTCCGGAGAAAATTGCAATCCCGGTGATAGCAGAGAATCCTCTACCTTTAAAGGGTGGTATGAGCGATCTATAATCTTTTTTGCTCCCGTTTGCGGAGCCTCTCTGTTGATCACTTTTTCAAAGAAAATCGCTGCCTGAAATCCAATGATTAGAAATACTAGTGCAATCACACCGGATGCAGCGCTCTTTTTCACTTTTTCTTTCCTCTTCATATCTACCTTGCTCATTAAAGTGTTTGTAAACTTATGATTGCCGGATGTCAGCTCTCCGGATCTGAATTTTTGGTATGATTGTGTGCAGAGACGACGATCACTATTTCACCTTTGGGTTCGTGTGATGTAAAATATTCCGCTAGTGATGCAAGCGTACCGCGATGAGTAGTATCATAAAGTTTGGAAATCTCTCTCGATACACTTGCCGGGCGTTCCGAACCGAAATACTCCGTAAACTGCATAAGAGTTTTTGCCAAACGATGGGGCGACTCGTAGAATATCATCGTCCTTGTCTCCTCCTGAAGCGCCTTAAGGCGTGTATGACGCCCTTTTTTAACCGGAAGAAATCCCTCAAATACAAATCTGTCACTGGGAAAGCCCGAATTAACCAGAGCTGGAACAAATGCAGTGGGACCGGGAAGGGTTTCTACCTCTATGCCGGCCTCTACACAACTTCTCACCAACAAGAAACCCGGATCGGAAATTCCCGGGGTACCTGCATCGCTAATCAAAGCCACTTGGATCCCTGAAAGAATCTTCTCTGTAATAGTAGCGACAGTCCGATGCTCATTGAATTTGTGATGCGACTCCATCCGTGTGGAAATCTCATATTTGCGCAATAGCACCGAACTTGTCCTTGTATCCTCTGCCAAAATAAGATCCACCTCTTTAAGAATTCTGATTGCCCTAAGAGTAATATCTTCCAGATTTCCGATTGGCGTAGGAACTATGTAAAGTCTAGACATTTTTGATTACCTTTGTATGGAGTTCCACGCAAAAATAAGAAAAATGTTTATAGAAAGTGCAAAACATCCGGGCTGGATCGAAGTCATCTGCGGATCAATGTTTTCAGGCAAGACTGAGGAGTTGATACGCCGACTGAAAAGGGCAAAATTCGCCAATCAAAATGTAGAGATATTTAAGCCTAAAATAGATGTTAGATATTCAGATGCAGAGGTGGTATCGCATGATTCTAATATCATACTTTCAACTCCTGTCGATTCATCCAATAACATCTTACTGCTTACGGGCAATGTAGATGTAGTAGGCATCGATGAGGCTCAGTTTTTTGACCCCGGCATAGTTGATGTCGTTCAGCAACTAGCCGCTCAAGGCATAAGAGTGATAATAGCGGGACTTGATATGGACTATCTCGGTAATCCGTTCGGTCCGATGCCGGCTCTCATGGCAGTGGCCGAATATGTAACCAAAGTACACGCAATATGCGTCAGATGTGGCGACCTTGCACACCATTCACACCGCCTCTCTTCCAGCGATAAACTTGTCGAACTTGGAGAAAAAGATATTTATGAGCCCATCTGTCGCCACTGCTTCAATAAACTCAAAAAAACGACTTAAGTCGCTTTTTTAGTTCTGAGTTCCGAATGTGTAGTTCCGAGTAACTACATACTACATACTACATACTACATACTCATAACTCCAAATTAAAAACGGCCTCAATTATGAGGCCGTTTTTAATTTGTTACTCCCTTTCCACGGGTCTTTCACGTCTACGGGGTCTGGCAATATTCAATGCTTTCTGGACATCTTCCATATTGCCTACAACCAGTTTCTCAAATGAACGCTGGCCTGTTCCTGCGGGAATAAGGTGCCCACAGATCACATTTTCCTTAAGGCCTTCCAGGGTATCCTGCTTGCCACGTATTGCAGCATCGCTAAGTACCTTCGTAGTCTCCTGGAATGATGCAGCCGACATAAAGCTGTTGGTCCTCAAAGCAGCACGGGTAATACCCTGGAGCACTTGTTTTGAGGTAGCTGGAGTAGCATCGCGTGCAATGACCGGCTTCTTGTCCTGACGTTTGAGAATTGAATTTTCATCACGAAGTTTGCGCAAAGTAACTATCTCCCCTTTATGCAGTTCAGTGGAATCTCCCGCATCGGTAACAACCTTCTTGTCAAAAATTTCGTCATTTTCCTCCATGAACTCCCACTTGTCAACAAGCTGTTCTGGAAGGAAATTTGTATCACCGGGCTCAACAATCTCAACTTTACGCATCATCTGACGCACAATAATCTCAAAGTGTTTGTCATTGATCTTCACACCCTGCATACGGTAAACCTCCTGAATCTCATTTACAATATACTCCTGTACCCTTACAGGACCCTGAATAGCAAGGATATCAGCAGAAGATATAACTCCATCAGAAAGAGGCGTACCGGCCTTAACATGGTCGTTATCATTTACAAGAATCTGCTTGGAAAGGGGTACCAGATAGACCTTCTTTTCACCGTTCTTAGGAGTAATGATAACCTCTTTATTGCCTCGTTTGATCTTGCCGAGTGAAACCTCGCCGTCGATCTCAGATACAGTTGCGGGATTGGAAGGATTTCTTGCCTCAAATAGCTCCGTAACGCGAGGTAGACCACCGGTAATGTCACCGGACTTACCGATTGCTCTGGGAATTTTGTGGATAGTGTCACCTGCAACAATCTTCTGCTTATTCTCCACCATGATGTGGGCGTTTACAGGAAGGTTGTATGTCTGGATAACAGTTCCCTCTTCGTCAACAATCTTGACACAGGGGGTCTTGGACTTATCACGAGACTCGATGACAACTCTCTCGATATGTCCTGAAGTTTCGTCCCTTTCCTCACGGTAAGTAACACCGTTAATGAGATGCTCATACACTACAGTACCGGTATATTCGGAAATGTTGAGAGAGTTGTATGCATCCCAGCTACAAATCATGTCACCTTTGACTACAAGATCTCCGGGGGCTTTGAATAGTTCTGCACCATAAGGAATAGTGTACTGCGAGAGATTAATACCTGTGGTGTCGTGTACAATCCTCACTTCAGCAGCACGGCTTACCACGATGGTACGCTCACTTTTACCGTCCACTTTGGTAATGGTCCTGAGATCAT
Organism: Bacteroidales bacterium; assembly: GCA_033811195.1. Taxonomy (GTDB): domain Bacteria; phylum Bacteroidota; class Bacteroidia; order Bacteroidales; family UBA932; genus Cacconaster. The sequence goes on from JAPXOZ010000010.1 coordinate 71,498, forward strand.
CAAATTCGAGTTTTCCTTCATACTTAGAAATTATTTCACTTTCAGAAGTGATATTTCCTGCAGTACCGCCGACGTGGAATGTACGGAGGGTAAGCTGTGTACCGGGTTCACCAATAGACTGTGCTGCAATAACGCCTACAACCTCTCCCTTCTCCACCATACGGCCGGTTGCGAGGTTCCTACCGTAGCACTTGGCACAAACACCTTTACGTGACTCACAGGTAAGTACTGAACGAATCTCAACACTTTCAATAGGAAGGGTGTCAATCAGATCTGCAATCTCTTCGGTAATTTCTTCACCTGCCGAAAGAATTTTCTCAGCTGTGAGAGGGTTGTAAATATCGTGTACGGAAGTACGACCAAGTATTCTCTCGTTCAGGGTCTCGACAATCTCGTCCTTATTCTTGATAGCAGTCGCTATAAGACCTCTTAGTGTACCGCAATCCTCTTCATTGATAATTACATCGTGAGAAACGTCTACGAGACGGCGTGTCAGATAACCTGCGTCAGCTGTCTTGAGTGCGGTGTCCGCAAGACCCTTACGGGCGCCGTGAGTAGAGATAAAGTACTCCAGAACCGAAAGACCTTCCTTGAAGTTGGCAAGAATAGGGTTCTCGATGATCTCTGCACTAGTAGCACCGGACTTCTGAGGCTTGGCCATAAGGCCGCGCATACCGCAAAGCTGACGAATCTGCTCTTTGGAACCACGTGCACCGGAGTCAAGCATCATAAATACTGGGTTGAATCCCTGATTGTCCTTACGAATCTGCTCCTCAACAATTCTTGTCAAATTGTTGTTAGTCTTAGTCCAAACGTCGATAATCTGGTTATAGCGCTCATTATTGGTTAGAAGCCCCATATTGAAGCTTGCCTGGATGCTCTCCACCTCTTCATAACCTGCATCCACAAGACGCTGTTTCTCTTCAGGTACGATAACATCTCCAAGGTTGAATGATAGACCACCCTGGAATGCCATTTTGTAACCAAGATCCTTGATGGCGTCAAGGAACTGCGCTGTACGGGCTACATCTGATGTCTTGAGCACCTTGCCAATTATATCACGGAGTGATTTTTTCTTGAGAAGCTCATTGATATACCCTACCTCAGCGGGAACAAGCTGGTTGAAAATAATCTTTCCGACAGTGGTATCTACTATATGGTATCCCTTTTCGGGATTGACACGATCTATGGGAAGGCGCACCTTCACCTTGGCCTGAAGTTCCACTCTCTTTTCGTTATAAGCAATGATAGCCTCTTCCGGACCATAGAACTTCATACCCTCGCCTTTTGCGCCCTCTCTCTCTTTAGTGATATAGTAGAGTCCGAGCACCATGTCCTGTGAAGGCACAGTGATAGGAGCACCGTTTGCAGGATTGAGGATATTGTGCGAACCGAGCATCAGGAGCTGTGCTTCAAGGATTGCAGCATTACCGAGAGGTAGGTGAACTGCCATCTGGTCACCATCAAAGTCCGCGTTGAAGGCAGTACATGCGAGCGGATGAAGTTGGATGGCCTTACCCTCAATCATTTTAGGCTGAAATGCCTGAATGCCGAGACGGTGAAGGGTAGGTGCACGGTTAAGGAGCACGGGGTGACCCTTCATTACATTTTCCAGGATTTCCCAGATCTCGGGGTCCTTTCTGTCAACCAGTTTTCTCGCAGATTTAACAGTCTTTACCTTCCCTCTCTCAATTAGCTTGCGAATGATAAATGGTTTGTAAAGCTCTGCAGCCATAAGTTTTGGAAGACCGCACTCATGCATCTTGAGTTCGGGGCCTACAACGATTACCGAACGTGCAGAATAATCTACACGCTTTCCAAGAAGATTTTGACGGAAACGACCTTGCTTGCCTTTGAGACTGTCCGAGAGTGATTTCAGAGTTCTATTAGCCTCTGTTTTAACTGCATTTGACTTACGAGAGTTGTCAAAGAGTGAGTCAACGGCCTCCTGAAGCATACGCTTCTCATTGCGTAAAATAACTTCTGGAGCTTTAATTTCGATTAGCCTCTTTAGACGGTTATTACGTATAATTACCCTACGGTAAAGATCATTGATATCGGATGTAGCAAAACGGCCTCCATCAAGTGGAACAAGGGGACGGAGATCGGGTGGAATCACAGGGATAACCTTCATAATCATCCACTCAGGCCTATTCATATCCTTAGATTCGCGGAATGCTTCGATAACACTCAAACGCTTAAGAGCCTCTGCTTTGCGCTGCTGTGAACCCTCAGTCTCAGCTTTATTGCGTAAATCAAAAGAGACAGCATCAAGGTCTATCCTTCTAAGAAGTTCATAAACTGCCTCCGCACCCATTCCGGCAAGAAACTTGTCGGGATCATCGTCGGATAGTTGCTGATTCTCCTTTGGAAGTTGTTCAAGCACCTGAAAGTACTCTTCCTCAGTGATAAGATCGCAAACTTGATAACCAAAAGCACTTTTAGCGGCACCAGCATTGATCACCACATATCGCTCATAATAGAGGATTGACTCAAGCTTCTTTGAAGGGATGCCGAGCAGGTAGCCTATCTTGTTGGGTGTTGAACGGAAATACCATATATGAGCCACCGGAACTGTCAATTCAATATGTCCCATACGCTCTCTACGCACCTTTTTCTCTGTAACCTCAACGCCACAACGGTCGCATGTGATGCCACGGTAACGTATCCTCTTATACTTACCGCAATGGCACTCAAAATCCTTGGACGGACCAAAAATCCTTTCGCAGAAGAGACCATCCCTTTCAGGCTTGTATGTACGGTAGTTGACGGTTTCCGGCTTGAGAACCTCTCCGGAAGATCTTGCAAGAATCTCCTCCGGGGATGCCAAGCCTATGGTAATCCTACTGAAATTGGACTTAACCTTTACCTCTTTGTTGTAATATGACATAGTAATATATTTTTTCTAACGAATGGTGAATTAATCTAACATTACATTAAGACCTAAGCCACGGAGCTCATGTAGGAGCACATTGAGGGACTCAGGAATGCCGGGTATGGGCATGGGATCGCCTTTGACTATAGCCTCGTATGCCTTGGAACGTCCATTGACATCATCCGACTTGATTGTCAGAATCTCCTGTAGAATATTCGCAGCGCCGAATGCCTCGAGTGCCCAAACCTCCATCTCTCCAAATCTCTGGCCACCAAACTGTGCTTTACCTCCGAGAGGCTGCTGTGTGATGAGAGAATAAGGACCGATGGAACGGGCATGCATCTTATCATCAACCATGTGGCCGAGTTTAATCATATAGATTACACCCACCGTTGCCGGCTGGTCAAACAATTCACCGGTACCGCCATCGCGAAGGTAGGTTCTTCCATATCTGGGAAGACCTGCCTTATCGGTATATTTAGTTATATCTTCAAGATTTGCTCCATCAAAGATAGGCGTGCTAAACCTCAGTCCAAGTTCCTTACCGGCCCAGCCGAGTACGGTCTCATAAATCTGACCAAGGTTCATACGCGAAGGTACACCGAGCGGGTTGAGCACGATGTCCACGGAAGTACCATCCTCAAGAAAAGGCATATCCTCATCGCGAACCACTTTGGCAACTATACCTTTGTTGCCGTGACGACCGGCCATCTTATCTCCCACTCTGATTTTCCTCTTCTTGGCAACATAGACCTTTGCAATCTTCATAATGCCCGTGGGGAGTTCGTCACCTATAGTGAGATTGTAATCCACACGCTTGAATTCGGCATCCAGTTCTTTGGAGGCAAGGAGATAGTTGTTGATGAGCTTCTTGATCTGCTCGTTGGTCTTCTTATCGGAAGTCCACTTTACAGGATTGATATTACTGTAATCGATTATATCAAGTGCAGTGCGGTTAAATTTCTCACCTTTACCAATGATGCTGGTACCATACAGATCGTTCAGACCCGAGCACTTCTTATCGGAAACAAGAGTCCATAACTTCTCTATGAAAAGCTGTTTGAGCTCAGATCCACGCTTCTCAAAGCTATCTTTTGCCTTCTGAATCCTATCCTTGAGAGCCTGCTTGCCCTGACGTGAATTGTCCTTTGTTACGCGCTCGTAGAGTCGTTTGTCAATTATGGTACCGGAGAGTGAGGGTGATGCTTTAAGGGATGCATCCTTCACATCACCTGCTTTATCACCAAATATAGCCCTTAAGAGTTTCTCTTCGGGTGAAGGATCGCTTTCACCCTTGGGGGTAATTTTACCGATGAGAATATCGCCCGGTTCTACACTGGCACCGATACGGATAATACCATTCTCATCCAACTCCTTGGTGGCCTCTTCACTAACATTGGGAATATCAGCTGTGAGTTCCTCAGGACCGCGTTTTGTTTCGCGTACCTCCATTAGATACTCGTCTACATGAATGGATGTAAAAATATCATCTCTTATAATCTTTTCGGATATTACTATGGCATCCTCGAAATTATAACCTTTCCATGGCATGAAAGCCACTTTAAGGTTGCGTCCAAGAGCGAGCTCTCCATTCTGAGTAGCGTAGCCCTCGGTAAGGATCTCTCCTTCGACAACCTTGTCGCCCTTCCTTACAACTGGAGTAAGGTGAATAGAGGTACTTTGATTGGTTTTGCGATATTGAGGGAGTTTGTATACTGTCACGTCTGGACCAAAGCTAACAAACCTTTCAGCCTCAGATTTCTCGTACCTTATATGAATCTCACGTGCATCCACATATACCACCTCTCCTGCCCCTTCTGACACAATCTGAGTTCTTGAGTCCCGCACTACTGCGGCCTCGAGCCCTGTACCTACAATAGGAGCCTCAGGCTTGATAATGGGAACTGCCTGTCTCATCATGTTAGATCCCATAAGCGCACGGTTAGCGTCATCGTGCTCCAGGAAAGGGATCAGTGAAGCGGCTATTGAAGCTATCTGGTTGGGGGCCACGTCCATAAGGTGCACTTGGTCTTTTGTGACCACCGGATAGTCGGCTTCCTTGCGACATTTGATGCGGTCATCGAGAATGACACCATCATCGGAAATAGTGACATTTGCCTGTGCAACCATCTTGTACTCCTCTTCCTCTGCACTCATGTAGACAAACCCGTCATCACCCATATCCACAACTCCATCTTTTACCTTACGATAAGGAGTCTCAATGAACCCGAGGTCATTGATCTTAGCGTAAACACAGAGAGAAGAAATCAAACCGATGTTCGGTCCTTCTGGGGTCTCAATAGGACAAAGACGCCCGTAGTGTGTATAGTGCACGTCACGAACCTCAAAGCCTGCTCTATCTCTAGAAAGACCGCCTGGTCCCAATGCTGAAAGTCGACGTTTGTGAGTCATTTCAGCTAGGGGGTTGGTCTGGTCCATAAACTGTGAAAGCTGACTTGTGCCAAAGAATGTACTTATGACTGACGAGAGGGTCTTCGCATTAATGAGTTCCATCGGAGTAAAAACTTCATTGTCCCTTACATTCATTCTCTCACGAATTGTACGTGCCATACGTGAAAGACCGACACTGAACTGGTTGGCGAGCTGCTCACCCACAGTCCTGATGCGTCTGTTGCTAAGGTGGTCAATATCATCCACTGTCGCTTTAGAGTTGATCAGTTGGACTAGATATCTGATAATCTCTATTATGTCCTTCTTTGTCAGAACTCGTACATCAGTCGACGTGTCGAGATTGAGTTTGCGGTTGAGTCTGTAACGACCTACTTCACCAAGATCATATCTCTTGTCAGAGAAGAATAGTTTGTCAATCACATCTCTTGCTGTTGACTCATCAGGCGGTTCTGAATTACGCAACTGCCTGTATGTATAGTATATTGCTTCAACTTGGTTGTTGCATTGGTCTTTTTGGAGCGTATTGTGTATAATGGCAAATTCTTCCGCATCTTCGCCATCGGCGTGAATGAGTATGGTACTTGCGCCGGATTCCAAAATATCCTCAATATGTGATTCCTCAAGGATTACTTCACGGTCAACGATAGTTTTGTTACGCTCAATGTATACAACTTCACCTGTATCTTCGTCTACGAAGTCTTCATTCCAGGTCTTGAGGACTCTTGCTGCGAGTTTGGAACCGATATGTTTCTCAAGGTTTTCTTTTGTAACCTCGATTTCGTTTGCGAGGCCGAATATGTCCAGAATATCCTTGTCGCTCTCATAACCGATTGCCCTGAGAAGGGTGGTTACGGGCAATTTCTTTTTGCGGTCGATGTATGCATACATCACATTATTGATGTCTGTTGCAAATTCGATCCAGGATCCCTTGAAGGGGATAATACGGGCAGAATAGAGTTTGGTTCCATTAGCGTGGAGGCTCTGCCCGAAAAACACACCGGGTGAACGATGAAGTTGGGAAACCACAATCCTTTCGGAACCGTTGATTATAAATGTGCCTCTGGGTGTCATGTAGGGAATATCACCGAGATATACATCCTGAATGACAGTTTCAAAGTCCTCGTGCTCCTTGTCATTGCATGAAAGTTTGAGTTTGGCTTTCAAAGGAACCTTGTATGTCAAACCCATTTCGAGACACTCTTCGATAGAGTAACGTGAAGGATCCACGAAATAGTCTATAAACTCCAGAGTGAAATTGTTGCGTGTATCTTCGATCGGGAATATCTCCTGAAATACTTTGAAAAGACCCTCATCGCGACGACTGTCCGCAGTAGTGTCCAGCTGAAAGAAATCGCGGAAAGATTTCAACTGAACCTCGAGAAAATCGGGATAGTCTAGAAGAGTCTTAGAAGTTGCGAATGAAATACGCTGATTACTAGATATTTGCGACATTATTTAAAGGTTGGTGAAAAAAATCTTAAAAAACGACAAAAAGGTTTAGAGCCCTCATCGGCTCTAAACCTGGATTACTTAGTCCCTATATCGGGAGGAGAGTGTCTTATTTAACTTCAACTTCTCCGCCTGCCTCTTCAAGAGCAGCTTTAACCTGTTCAGCTTCTGCCTTTGAGACTTTCTCTCTGATCTTAGCGTTAGGTGCCTGATCTACGAGATCTTTAGACTCTTTAAGACCGAGACCGGTAATCTCCTTAACAGCCTTTACCATCTGAAGTTTTGCCTGACCGGCCGATATAAGGATTACGTCAAATTCAGTCTGCTCAGCTTCTGCTGCGCCGGCACCGCCTTCGCCTGCTGCTACTACGACTGCAGCAGCTGCGGGTTCGATTCCGTACTCTTCTTTAAGAATATTTGCAAGTTCTTGAACCTCTTTTACGGTAAGATTAACCAGTTCTTCCGCAAGAGCTTTGATGTCTGCCATGATTGTTTATTAATTTTAATTATTATTATTACTGTTTAACTATTCCTCGGTAACCTCTTTCTTTGCCTCCTGCAGAGCGGAAACAATCCTTCTGATAGGCGACTGAAGAAGACCGATAATCTCTCCGATAAGTTCATCGTGAGACTTGATATTTACAAGAGTAGCAAGGTGATTTGCACCAACATATGCACACTCTTGGAGATATGCGCTCTTGAGCTGCGGTTTACCGAATCTGGCTCCGAATTCCTCGATAATCTTGGCGGGAGCACTGGGAACATCAGTAAACATAATAGCTGTTGAGCCTTTTAGAGTAGGATACAGAGTCGTGAGTTCTTCGCTGTTAATGCCTTCGCCTTCAGCGTCCAAGCCCTCGAGAGCCCTCTGGAGGAGGGTATTCTTTACTACGATGAGCTTCACCTCTTTCTCAAAGCAAGCACGGCGGAGATTTGATGTATTTTCTGCATTGAGACCTGAAATGTCTGCAAGGTAGAAATTAGGATTCTCTGCTATCTGTGCTGCGATGGTTTCAATAATCTGAGCTTTTTCTTCTTTTCTCATAACATTCGAATATTTTATTCAACAGCACTTATTGTCTTGCTATCTACACTAATACCAGGACCCATAGTTGAAGAGAGATAGATACTCCTTACATAGGTGCCTTTAAGAGCCTGTGGTTTAAGTCTGATGATAGTGTTGATCATTTCAACGGCATTCTCAGCAATTTTCTGGGTATCAAATGACACCTTACCAATAGCTGCGTGTATAATACCCTGTTTATCAACTTTAAAGTCAATTTTACCTGCTTTAACTTCCTTTACTGCCTGGGCAACATCCATTGTCACGGTACCGGACTTGGGATTCGGCATCAAGCCGCGGGGACCCAGAATACGACCGATAGCACCAACTTTAGCCATAACGGAGGGAGTACAGATAATGACATCAACATCAGTCCAACCACCTTTGATCTTTTCAATATAATCATCAAGACCAACAAAGTCTGCACCTGCTTCTTGAGCCTCAACCTCTTTGTCAGGTGTACACAGAACCAATACGCGAGTTACCTTACCCGTACCATGAGGAAGCGTCACAACGCCGCGTACCATTTGGTTCGCCTTACGAGGATCAACACCCAAACGGACTGCCAACTCAACTGAAGCATCAAACTTGGTATAGGAAGTCTCCTTTACCAAAGCACATGCTTCAAGGAGCGTGTACTGCCTGCTTGAGTCAACTTTGGCAGCTGCTGCCTTCTGATTTTTTGTCAATTTACTCATAGCGTGGTGATTTTATTGTACATCGGCAGGAAATTCACCTTCAACATTGATGCCCATACTGCGAGCAGTACCGGCTACCATATTCATTGCTGACTTCTCGGTGAATGCGTTAAGATCCGGCATTTTTTCCTTGGCGATCTCGCGTATCTGATTCCAAGAAATAGTGGCTACCTTTTTCCTGTTAGGTTCTGCAGATCCGGCCTGTACTTTTGCGGCCTCTTTTACGAGGACGGCTACAGGGGGCTGCTTCACGATGAAAGAAAAAGACTTGTCACTATAAACGGTAATTACCACAGGTAATACCTTGCCGGCTTTGTCTTGAGTGCGGGCATTAAATTGCTTGCAGAAGTCCATGATATTCACACCCTTGGAACCGAGGGCCGGTCCTACCGGAGGTGAAGGATTGGCAGCTCCGCCTTTAATTTGCAATTTAATAAACCCGGCAATTTCTTTAGCCATAATGTCTTTTGTTTATTATTCTTTTGTTACCTGAGCAAAATTCAACTCAATAACTGACTTCCTACCAAAAATTCTAACCATAACCTTGAGTTTTCTTCTTTCTTCAAGAATCTCCTCAACATTACCACTAAAATCTTTGAAAGGACCATCAATAATCTTTACAGCTTCTCCTACAACAAATGGCACCAGGATCTCTCCATCCTGATCACTCAGTTCGTCTACACGACCCAATATGCGGTCAATCTCTGACTGACGCACAGGATTAATTACCCTTTCCTTGCCTTCAGTAAGGAAACCGATAATATTAGGAAGCTCGCGAAGGCCATCCTGGGCTATACCGAGGATTTCCTTCTCAAACCTCTTTTGTTCATTGGCGTCATCTGGGTTGTCGGACTTAAAGGGGGGGAATGTAATTTCCACAAAGAGATAACCGGGGAAAAAATTACGCTCTGCGCTCACGCGCTTTCCATTTTTTATCACAAAATACTTCTCGGTAGGTACAAGGACATCGGTAATATGCTTAAGCATCCCCTTGCCCATCTCCTTTTCGATATATTCTTTAGCGATTTTCTCTTTGTTGCCAATTATACGGACAACATACCACTTCTTGGTGATTTCACTCATAACATTATAATTGGTAAAGACCGGTCATAATGGTTTTGATGACGAAATCTATAAGCCAGATTACAACCGACAGAATCAGTGTGCTGATCATAACCAGAATGGCTGAATGCTGGAGCTTACTCCAGTTCGGCCAGGCAACTTTTGTTGTAAGTTCTTTGTAAGACTCTTTTACGTAAGTTCCTAATTTGCTCATTGTTATTATTTTGTTGGCAAAAACAATTGGAAGCGGTTGTTTTGCCGGTTAATAACATACCGACG
>JAPXOZ010000011.1:0-75839 GCA_033811195.1 Bacteroidales bacterium
AAAAGATATTTATGATCTCTTCCCTTTGGGGCCTGCCCGCGACGCTTGCCGTATTGATGGCCGGAAACAGGTTGATAACTTTTGAAAAACTTTATTGTTTTAATAGAAAGAATAGGTTACATTTGCGATGCATTTGGTTCTTGTCCGAATCTCTTTTCGGATAAAGATGAAAAGGGAATGCCGTGAAAGTCGGCAACAGTTCCCGCTGCTGTAAACTCTATATGATGTACTGGACAGTTTCTTGGCCACTGTCACGATGAAACAATCGGATGGGAAGGCGTTCAGAGACAAGAGTAAGTCAGAAGACCTGCCAATTTGCATAAAATAGACTTTTTGATGTCTTTCGGGTTAAAAGGCAGTCCAAAATAGACTTAATCCATCAAGCCTTAAGCTATTGATTTTAGACTATCTTTATACACCGACACACCTCAAAACAGTGTGCAGTAATTGCATTTATTAAATAGAATAACCTATTGTTGTATAAATATCTAAATAGTCTGATAAATTGGTAAACAAGGAAATTCATATCGTTAAAAGAGATGGGAAACGGGTACCGTTTTCCATTAAAAAAATTGAGAATGCTATCTCTAAAGCATTCTTATCGGTTGGCACTTTTGCTACGCAAGATGACTTTATCGCCATTCTTTCACGCTTGCATATCTCTGACGGGATGACGGTTGAAGAGATTCAAAATCAGGTGGAGGTTGCTCTGATGGCGGAAAAGTATTTCGCCGTGGCCAAATCTTATATGCTCTATCGGCAAAAACATACCGAAACACGCGAGATTCGGGATAAAATGAACTTTATGATGAACTACTGCGATGCACAAAATGCAGCTACAGGCAGTAAGTTCGATGCAAATGCCAATGTGGAGAAGAAAAACATTGCCACTCTCATTGGGGAACTGCCCAAAAAGAGCTTTATCAACCTCAACCGCAGGATGTTGACTGACAGATTGAAAGAGATGTATGGAAAAGAGTTTGCCGACAAATATATCAGTATGCTAAACGAGCATTTTATTTACAAAAACGACGAGACCAATCTCGCCAACTATTGTGCCAGCATTACCATGTACCCATGGTTGTTGTACGGCACTATACCTGTCGGTGGCAACTCAACCCCGCCTACCAACCTGAAGTCATTTTGCGGCGGATTCGTGAATCTGGTTTTTATCGTTTCCAGTATGTTGAGCGGAGCCTGTGCCACACCGGAGTTCTTGATGTATATGGACTATTTTATCCGTCTGGAATATGGCGATGATTACTATAATCGCATTAATGATGTGGTAGATTTATCTAAACGTCGCCGTACTCTCGACAAAACTATTTGCGACTGTTTTGAGCAAATTGTCTATTCAATAAACCAACCCACCGGAGCCCGCAATTTTCAGGCTGTTTTCTGGAATATCTCCTACTACGACCGCCCATATTTCGAAAGTCTGTTCGGTGAATTCATATTTCCGGATGGCAGTCGTCCTATCTGGGAATCTCTCAGTTGGCTTCAAAAACGATTTATGAAATGGTTCAATGCGGAACGAACCAGAACGACACTTACATTTCCTGTGGAAACCATGGCGCTACTTGCCAAAGGCGACGATCTGATTGATACCGAATATGCCGATTTTACAGCGGAAATGTATTCTGAAGGACATTCATTTTTTACTTACATGAGTGAAAATGCCGACTCTTTATCGAGTTGCTGTCGACTTCGTAACGAAATTCAAGACAACGGATTCAGTTACACGCTTGGTGCGGGTGGTGTTTCCACCGGCTCGAAAAGCGTTTTAACTATAAACCTAAACCGCTGCGTACAATATGCTAAACGTATCGGAAGAGACTATCTGGATTTTTTGGCTGAGGTGGTAGATCTGACCCACAAAGTCCAGCTCGCCTACAACGAAAACCTGAAAATGTTCCTGGAAAAAGGGATGTTACCTCTCTTTGATGCGGGATATATCAATATGGGCAGGCAATATCTGACCATTGGCATCAATGGATTGGTTGAAGCTGCCGAATCATGCGGTATTGAGATAAATGACAATCCCGAATATGTCACTTTCGTGCAGGAGATTCTTGGACTTATCGAGAGTTACAACAAAAAATATCGTTCCGATGGAGTGATGTTCAATTGTGAAATGATTCCAGCTGAAAATGTGGGAGTGAAACACGCCAAATGGGATCGTGAAGATGGTTATTTCGTCCCACGTGATTGCTATAACAGCTATTTCTATCCTGTAGAAGATAGTTCGCTCAATGTTCTGGATAAATTTCGCCTGCATGGACGAAAATATATCGAAAGACTTACAGGTGGTTCCGCACTTCACATGAATCTGAAAGAGCATCTCACCAAAACTCAATACCGCCAATTATTACGCGTAGCGGCTCGTGAAGGGTGTAATTACTTCACCTTTAATATTCCCAATACTGTGTGTAACGAATGCGGTTGTATTGATAAACGCTTTTTAAAGCAATGTCCCAAATGCGCATCACAAGACATTGACTACCTAACACGCATCATCGGCTATATGAAACGAGTAAGCAATTTCTCGGCAGCGCGACAGGTGGAAGCACAGAAGCGCTATTACGGAAAATGGGAAAAAGAAAAGGAAGTAATTGCATGCTAAAATATGTGGATTACGATATCGTTTTTCAGGAAATTCCCGATGAGGTAACGTTGGCTATCAATTTATCCAACTGTCCGTATCTCTGCGAAGGATGTCATAGTCCTCATTTGCGCAGCGATATTGGGGAAAAACTCTCCGAAAAAGCTCTTTCTGACCTGATTTGTAAATATGAAAATGCAATAACCTGCGTCTGTTTTATGGGCGGTGATATCGCTCCCGATGAGTTGTGTGAATTGGCGGCTTTTATTCGAAAAAAATGGAATCACACAATCAAAACTGCCTGGTATTCCGGAAATAACACTCTGCAAAACAAAGAGTTAACGCGCTTTTTTGACTATATCAAACTAGGAGAATATATTCAATCACTCGGCGGATTGAATAAAAAGACCACCAATCAACGCCTCTATCGCGTTCACAACAACACCATTCAGGACATAACATCATTAATGCAGAGATAATTAGCAATAATCCCGAAAGTTATACAAAAAACTTTCGGGATTATGATCAAAAATTATCCTCTTTTCTACGATATTCTTATCTTCCAACCTTCATGACTTCTCCATGGTCTTTAACAATGGCGCGAAGCCAGCGCTCGCGGGGAATATCGTTGATAGGACGTGCGGGAATTCCCTTGCCGGAACCGTTATCCTTGAATGTGCCATCCTCATTCTGCTGCTTGATATTGCCATCAATAAATTTGATAAGCAGAAACTCCTCTAACTCCAACCATCTATTAAAGAGCTGCTCTGACCTCTTAGCAGAAAATTCTGTAAGAGAGGCAATAACCTGTCCTCTGTTTCCGGCCTCCAGCATCTTGAGTGCTTTGGCATCACTCTCCTTTACAAGCTCCAGACTACCAAGTTCGAAAGCGTCGATCTCAGCTCTAAGAACCGGCTCTACCCTATTGTAAAAGAGATATGCAAAGTGAGTTACTTTATTGAAGAGCCAAAATGCAGAGGTAGGCGAGTAGGTAGTCATACCGCCGTTGCCCACCCTAAAGCACAAGGGAACCTCAGTAATTGAGGTATAGATAGGGGTCACAGCAGAGGTAGCTGCATCATCTACTCCAAACCAAATTACACCTCCTATCTCGTCCGGAAGCCAGCCGCGTGACTGCGCTACAAACCAAAATCCTGTCTGCTGTGTAGCAATTGAGCGTTCATAGCGATAAGCCTTTCCATCCACTTCAAAGCCCATCGGGCGCCATCTGTAGGGAATCTCATGAGGGCCCGCACCCACATCATATCTGAAGTCCATAGGAGTGTCTTCAAAATGGTCTCTCATCACATCCGCAAGCTCTTTAACACCAACTTTTTCTGTAGGTTTTATATAGAGCGGCATTTTATTATCAGGGTTGTGACCAAAAGCAAAATCGAGATATTTATCTGAATCGAAAGTACCTTTACCTAGAATATTGAAAGCAGCCCATACTCTAGCTTCACAACCTCTGAGTGCGCCCCAAGTTGCAGGAGCATAAGCATCACAGAAACTGAAGTCCTTATCTTCACCTGTGAAGTAGCCCTTAGAACGAGCAAACGAGATTACATCTGGTGTATAGAGGCAATTTTCAGGATCATCAAGGGGGAATTTGTGTATGCGACTCTGATTGGCGTGTGCACTGATATATCCGTCAGGAATCCTAATAGCTACCCAAACGGCTCCTAGCTCCTCTCCCTTACCCACAATCTCCATTATCCAGCACTCCTCCTTGTCCGCAATGGAGAAGGATTCTCCTCCCGAAGGAAATCCATACGTCTGAAGAAATTCATCAATGATTATGATAGCCTCGCGTGCGGTACGTGCTCTCTGGAGAGTAACATAAATGAGGGAACCATAGTCCATTATACCATGACGGTTGGCCAGTTCGCTGCGTCCTCCGAAGGTGGTCTCTGCAATAATCAACTGATGTTCGTTCATATTGCCAACGGTCTGGAAGGTACGTTCAACCTGGTCAATTTGGCCGAGGTACCTGCCTGAATCCCATTCATAGATCTCCATTTTCGATCCTTTGGGCCACGTAGCGGCGGGTGCATAATAGAGCTCGCCATAGAGCTGGTGGGAGTCGGCAGAGTAAGTCACCATACAGGAACCATCTTTAGATGCCCCTTTGGTAACAATAACATTGGTACATGCGTTGGCTTCCACCTGCCCAAGCCAGAAAACAAGCGTCAGGCAGATTAAGATTTGGAATGTTCTCTTCATTTTTTTAAGTTTTTTTATTAATAATTTCACGAATATAATAAAAAACTTGTTATCGGGATATTTATTATCTTTGCAACCTATAATAGTTTTCACATCATGAGATACTCCAAGTTTTTGCTGACGATTACGCTGACACTGCTTTGCGGCTATCTTTTGTGTGCGCAAAACCCTCAAGGTGAGCAGGGTCCGACTGATTTTATAGAGGTAGCCGCCAAAGAGGCAGACAATCTGATGAGAGAATTCGATCTCGATTTTCGACAGGTCTTTCTTATAGATTCCCTTTTGCAAGATATGATGCCGAAAATGAATGAGGAGATGACCGCCATTCAGCGCTCAGGTGTCACCAATCGCGAAATCTTTATGATCACATATGACAAATGGCTCGACGCCATTGACAAAGAATACGAAAAAATATTCAACGAAGATCAATGGAAACGTTACCTCAAGTCGGCTCGCGGCAGAGAGAAACGCAAACGTGATAAACGTATGGCCAAAAGGGAAAGTATGTAGTGGGGAGTGGGGAGCAATGAGGAATGAGCAATTAAGAGTTAAGTAGTAACAATTAGAAATAGAGAGAATAATTAATTAAAACGCAGCAAATGTTAGCAAAAGAATGGTTAAAGAACGCTCAGGGCGTTATGAACAAGATTGAGGCAACTCAGATGGAGAATATCCGCAAGGTTGCAGAAGTAATGGCAGACACTATCCAATCAGGCCGTTGGGTTCACACTTTCGGTTGTGGCCATGCAACTCTCCCCATAGAAGAGATGTATCCCCGCATCGGCGGCTTCGTAGGATTTCACCCCCTGTGCGAACTTCCCCTTACATTTTTTACTCATATCACCGGTGAGATGGGTATTGATCAGTTCCTATTTCTCGAAAGAACCGAAGGTTATGGCAAAGCCATTATGAAGGGTTGGAATTTCGACGAGAAAGATGTCCTCTGGCTCTTCTCACATACCGGTATCAACGCCGTCAATATTGACGTTGCCCTTGAGGCAAAGAAACGTGGTATGAAGGTCATTGCATTTGGCTCGGCAGAGCAGACGGGCAAGAAGGTCCCCCGTCACTCAGGCGGTAAAAACCTCTTCCAGATAGCCGACTACGTGGTAGATACCTGTTGTCCCCTCGTTGATGCATCAGTTGACCTCAAAAACCACCGGGATAAGATAGGTCCCGTATCCACAGTAGCATTCGTAACCACAGTATGGATGACCATCTGCACCGTAGCCCAGATTCTTGCGGATCGCGGCGAAAAACTCTTTATCCACCCCTCTCACAATGTACCCGGCGATACCACCGCTCAGGAGCGTCTGGACGCCTGTATTGCTGAATACAAGAGAAGAGTAAGAGGACTTTAACTTTTTACTATACAATATCAGGGGGTGGCCGCAAAGTCGCCCCTTTTTATCAAAAACATGAAAAACAAAATAATAGCACTTCTCAAACAGGAGGTCAAACCGGCTCTAGGATGCACTGAGCCCATAGCAGTAGCCCTTGCGGTAGCCCGCAGTTGCGAGATTCTGAGGAGCATCTCCCATGAGCCTGACCGTATCAATGTTAAAGTGAGCGGCAATATTCTAAAAAACGGTATGGGAGTGGGTATTCCAGGTACCAAAGGTATGGTAGGACTCCATATCGCAGCAGCTCTGGGATGCACCTGCGGCAAATCGGAATACTGTCTGGAAGTGCTTAAAGAAGTGAACGAGGAGTGTCTCTCCAAAGCACGGGAAATGGTATCCGGGGGAGATGTGACCATATCGCTTGCCGAAACTCAGGAGAAACTATATATCTCTGCAGAAGTTTGTTCTTCCGACGGTGAAGACTCTCACAAAGCAGTAACAATCATAAGCGGCAGCCACGACTCCATCGTATGCGAAGAACTTGACGGTATACTGATCAGTTCAAAGGAGAAGAGCGGTAAAAAGGAGTCCGCCGACACTATGCTCGAGCCGGATTTTGCACGCAAAATAACCATTGAACAGATACTTGACTTTGCCACTAAAACGCCGTTTGAAGAGCTGGAGTTTATCCTAGACTCCGTCACGCTCAACAAAGCATTGGTGGATGAGGGACTACGCAACAAACATGGTCTCCTGGTTGGCAGAAGACTGCTCGCACCCGAAAACCGCTCTATTTTTGGAGACAACATTCTCACCTATGCCATGGCTTACACAGCAGCAGCCTCCGATGCGAGGATGGCGGGCTGCAGACTTCCCGCTATGAGCAACTCGGGCAGCGGTAATCAGGGTATCACCGCCACGGTACCCATCATCGCAATTGCAGAAAAATTAGAGACTAATAATGAAGAGCTGGCAAGAGCATTGGTAATCAGCCACCTGGTAGCCATACACATCAAGGGACATTTGGGCAAACTCTCGGCTCTCTGCGGATGTGTCGTTGCTTCGACAGGCTCAGCCTGCGGCATTGTCTATCTTCGCAAGGGAGGTTATGTGCAGATGTGCGCTGCTATCAAAAATATGATAGGCAACATTACCGGAATGGTATGCGACGGAGCCAAGGTAGGATGCGCCCTAAAAGTGGCCTCAGGAGTAGCCAGTGCATTGCAATCAGCAGTGCTGGCACTCGATGGTATCTGCATATCATCCAATGATGGCATCATAGAGGAGGATATTGAAAAGACTATCGCCAATCTCGGTAAAATCGGATCTATTGGCATGCAGAGCACAGATGAGATGATTCTGGAAATAATGGTATGTAAATAGGGGTGCGAGGTGCGTGTTACGGGGTGCGAGGTGCGGGGTACGAAATGGAGTTCTGAGTTTAGAGTTCTGAGTTCTGAGTATGGAGTATTGAGCTAACGGCCAATAGCAAGTATGCTTATTCCTTATTGACGATAAACCAAATATTTTGAAGTTTTCGTCAATAACTCGCCTTAATTGTGCAACAAGATGTCGCACAATTTCATGTAGTCGAGGAAAACGATGGAGTTCTGAATAAGTTTTATCTGCTCGGATTATGCGATTTTAGCGCAGCGTTTCCGAGATTTTAAATATATCATCCACGCTTGAAAAGCGGTATTTAGCCGAGATTCCCTGAAAACCGCGGTTACGCCAATCGGCAAGGGCAAAATCAATCCCTGCCCCCTTGGCACACTCGAAGTCATAATCCGTATCTCCAAAATAGATACACTCGTCAGCCACAGCACCGGAATGGGACAAATAGGCCAGAAGCGGATCGGGCCAAGGTTTGTGACGAAGCGAATCGTCGCTGGTGATAACTGTCTCGAAAAGATCTTTCCATTTTGAGAGACGTGGGTCATAATTGAATTCAAAACGGCTGCGTGAAGTCACAACACCCAATTTGAATCCCATTTCGCGAAGGCGGGGGAGCATTTCTTCCACACCCTCAAAAGGAACAATGAGATACATCAGCTCCTGGAAATTTTTCTCCCAACTGTGTGCTGCCACCTCTACATCCTCAAAACCCATTTTCTTAGCCACAACAAAAGTCGGGATACCGAAATAGGGATAGAGCTCATCATAGGTCATATCCTTGCCCATGAGCTCCTTAACGCTCTTTTGCAAAGATAGAACACCGGTCTTCTCGGTATCAAGCAATGTGCCGTCTATGTCAAAAATAAGATGCTTGTATTTCCTCTGCTTCATTTCTCTCTTATCCATCACAATCCAAGATATGCCTTTTGCTCCTTGGTAAGTACATCAATGGTTACTCCAAGGTTCTCAAGTTTCTTTACAGCCACATAATTATCTATTTCCTCAGGAACTAAAACAATAGAAGGGGGTAGTTTGCCGCGACTCCTGACCAGATATCTTGCACTGAGTGCCTGTATCGCAAAGCTCATATCCATAATCTCTGCAGGATGCCCATCTCCAGCAGCCAGATTTACCAGCTTTCCCTCAGCGATCACATATATGCAACGTCCATTTGACATTTTGTAACCAGTGACATTGGTACGTGCCTCAAAATTCTCTACAGCTAACTGTAAGAGTTGCTCCACCGATACCTCGCAGTCAAAGTGGCCTGCGTTACAACAGATAGCACCATCCTTCATTTTCTCAAAACTAGAGGCTGTAATAACATCCTTACAGCCTGTAACTGTCACAAAAATATCACCTATGGGAGCTGCTTCCTCCATTTTCATCACTCTGAAGCCATCCATAACCGCCTCCAATGCCCTTATCGGCTCCACCTCGGTCACAATCACCGAAGCTCCAAGTCCCTTGGCACGCATTGCAACGCCTTTACCACACCAACCATAGCCTGCTACAACTACATTTTTACCGGAAACTATGAGATTTGTAGTGCGATTAATTCCGTCCCAAACAGACTGGCCGGTGCCATATCTGTTATCGAAAAGATATTTGCAGTTTGCGTTGTTAACCATTATCATCGGATATTTGAGAGTATTGGTCTGAGCCATCCGTATCAAACGGTTAATACCGGTGGTGGTTTCCTCACAACCTCCTATAACTTTATCAATCAGGTGGGTATACCGAGTATGCATAAGGTGAGTCAGGTCTCCACCGTCATCGATGATGATATCGGGACCACACTCCAGCACACAACCAAGGTGGCGGTCATATTCCTCCGCTGTGGCATTGTACCATCCAAAGACATTGAGTCCCTCTTTTGCGAGTGCTGCTGCTACGTCATCCTGTGTTGAGAGGGTGTTGCTTCCGGTAACGTACATTTCGGCCCCACCGCTGGCCAGCACCATACAAAGGTATGCCGTCTTTGCTTCGAGATGGACGGAAAGTGCTATTTTGACTCCCTTGAAGGGCTGTTCTTGTATGAATTCCTTTTCAATGGAGCTGAGTACGGGCATATTCCGCTTAACCCAGTCAATCTTGCGTTTGCCGCTCTCCCAAAGATTGATATCCCTGATTTCGCTCATTGTTGTTTTTATTATTTAATTTTATTTTATCGATCTTGATCAGAACGGGAAGGTGATCGCTGTATCCGTTCTGAAAGCTATTGCCGTTATAGCTGCGTTTTGGCCAGCCTCTCTGCAGCATAAAGTTGCGTTTAAAAATTTCACAATAATGCTTCTGATTCATTTTGACTAGTTTCAGACCAGGTGTATCTGGAAATGTATCGAGCAAATTGGGACTGACGATGATGTTGTCAAAAAGAGTCCAGCGATGATTGTGTACGCTGGTGCCAAGTCCTTCGTCATGAAGCACCCAAAAGGGATTGAAGTAATCTCCCTCCTCTACTAAGGAGATTTTTTTTCTTGCTCTGAGCAAAACCGAAAGAGACTCGTCTGATGGCGAATCATTCATATCTCCCATCACCACAATCTTGATGTCGGGATACTTTTCACGCATCGTCAATGCATGGTTATAGATCGTCTCGGTGCCGGCACGGCGAAAGCCTTCAGAGTTTTTAACTCCTGTCCTCCTCGAAAGAAGATGGCAGACATAAAAACAAAACATCTCTCCATCAATCTTTCCCCAGACACAGAGTATATCACGGCCTATGTATTCACGTCCGCTCCGCAATACCAGCTTCACAGGGCAACTGCCTTCGAGCTTAAACTTGTCGGGACGATAAAAAAGTCCCACATCGACACCCCGGACATCATTTGACTCATAATGGACACATCTATATCTGGCTCCGCGTACGCGTCTTTGATCGGCTAGATCTTGCATCACAGCCTTGTTTTCCACTTCAGAAACACCTAGAACCACGGGAAATCCCCCGTGTGCGTTGGAAACCGTAGAAATAACCTCTGCCAGATTCTCGAGTTTCTTCTGATACTTCTGCGTCGTCCATCTTTTAGGACTGGAAGGGGTGAACTCCTCATCCTGCGTGTTTGGATCGTCCGAGGTGTCGTACAGATTCTCAAGGTTATAGAACATTATGATGTAAGACATCCAAATTGGGTATTGATGCGCAAAAATAATGATTATTATCCATTTTTTACTAACTTGCGTTTTATTTAACTGCGGAGACTATGTATGAACAGCTATTGAATCTTGATCCGGTCAAGATTAATTTCTCCAAAGCGGGAATGGATTTGATTAATTTCGTGCTCGCATTTGTGATGTACGGTGTAGCACTCGGTATCAAGCCTTCAATGTTCAAAGAGGTTTTCAAAAAGCCCAAATCTGTAATTCTTGGCGCCATTTGTCAGATGGTACTTTTACCTGCACTGACCTTTCTACTTGTAATCATACTTAACGATCGTATTACACCGATGGTAGCTATGGGTATGTTATTGGTTGCTGCCTGTCCAGGGGGCAACATATCCAACTTTATGTCACAGCTATCCAAAGCTAACGCCGAGCTTTCTATCTCTTTGACAGCTATCAGTACTTCCCTTGCACCACTTACCACTCCTGCAAACTTCGCTCTGTGGGGTGGACTTTATGTAAGATATCTAAACAAACAAGCAGCAGGAGCACTGCAGCCTCTTGAGATTCCAATCTCGGATGTTATGGTGACAGTATTTATCCTGCTTGGTATACCCTTGATACTTGGCTTGTTGACCAATAAATTTCTCCCAAAGGTTTCCGAGAAATTAAAAAAGCCGATGCAGATATTCTCCATCCTATTTTTCCTTTTGATGGTAGTCCTTGCGTTTGGCAACAACTTGCAGCTTTTTCTCCAATATATCTGGTATATTTTCTTTATAGTGTTGATTCACAATGCGCTAGCATTGTCTATCGGCTACGGTGTCGGCACTTTATTTAAAACATCTCGTGAAGATCGCCGCACCCTTACTATTGAGACCGGCATACAAAATTCAGGATTGGGTCTAGTGCTGTTATTCAATCCAAAAATATTCCCTCCCGATCTTATGAACGGAGGAATGCTTTTTATCACCGCTTGGTGGGGTATATGGCACATAATATCCGGACTGGCAGTCTCTGCAATGTTTAATTATTCCACGAGAAGACGCCTTGCCAAGGCACAAAAAGTAAATGTGTAGATCAAATAAACATAGACAGATTTACGACGAGGACCGCTTGTACGCCTTCCTTAGACATTCTGTAGATGCGTTTATCAAGGCTTCTTACCAAAAGATTCTTTTCCTCAATACGGATCGAATCCCGAGGGATGCTGCGGTCGTTTTCACGCCGAATCATTGCGACGCGCTTATGGATCCTCTCCTGGTACTGGCTGCCAATAGGGATAGAAAAGTGTTCATCGCCAGAGCGGATATTTTCAAAAAACCTCTTCTCCGTAAAATTCTAACTTTCTTCAAGATGATCCCTATTAATCGCATTAGGGACGGCATCAGGTCGGTAACGGCTGTAGAGGAAACTATAAAGATCTCAATCGAGGTGTTGGAAAACAAGGTAGGTATATGTATTCTACCCGAAGGGACCCACCGGCCCATGCACAGCCTATTGCCTATTGGTAAAGGCATCGCCAGGATTGCGTGTGGCGCTTACGATGCACTTGGTGATGACCACCCGATATACATTGTACCGGTTGGAGTAGAGTACGGTGATTATTACAGGTTCAGATCTACAGCTATTGCCAACATAGGAGAGCCCTTCAACGTATCGGAGTTTATCTCCTCACAACGCCGGGAAGGTATGTCGGAGCGCGAAATCATGGAGGCCATTCGACAGCAGGTCAAAGAGCGTATACAGGAGCTGATAGTCTATATAGACGATGATGAGCAGTATGAGGCCGTCTGGGAACTGGCTAAACTCCACAGTGGCCAAATATGCAAATGTCGCGTTAAAGAGCGCTTCGATGCCAATAGAGAAATAATTAGTCGGATCAAAAAATTAAGGGAGAGTGACCCGAAGAAAGCATCCATGCTTTTGGGCAGAGCTGACACACTTAGAGAGCGCCGTCTGAGGTCCCGAATAAGTATAAACGCTATTCATTGCAAGAGGCCGTTGCTTGCCGCATTATTGGGCACTCTGGCACTTATACCTGGGATTCCTCTCTTTTTGCTGATGGGAACTGTATCTCTGCCTGTCTGGGCCGTCTCTGAGGCACTCTGTACTTTATTCGAGGATCGTGCGTTCTACAACTCCGTGCGCATGGTAGTCTTTTGGGTAGGCTGGAGCCTCCTGTATTTGACTGAAGTGGTGCTGCTCTTCTGCTTTGCCCCCTGGCAGTGGGCTCTTGCCGCTGCTGTTATAGTGATGCCCGCACCATTTTTTGTTTACGACTTTTTTGAATTTGTGCGCGTGCTTGCTTCTATATGGAGAATTGTTTTCAACCGCAAGTTGAGAAATGAATACAGAGAAATTAAAAATGAATTGAAAAATATCTGATATTGAATAATTATGAAACGACTTAGCATAATCCTGCTAATGGTAGGAATCCTTTTCCCCGCCTTATCACATGGTCAGACTCAAGACACTCTGCGTACCGGTCAGGCTATAGATACCCTACGCATGAGACCACACGGCGAGAAAAAACCGGAAACGGAAGTCCTGGTGGCTCCGCCGGATACTACCGTTAAGAGTTCTGAAGCCGGTGAACTAGCCAAAGGCGATATCGTCAAAACCGGACTTTCCTTCGGACCGCTTCCGGTCGTTGCCTTTGATAACGATAAGGGATTCCAGTACGGAGCTCTGCTCAACATCTATAATTTCGGCGACGGATCATGGTATCCCATACCCAAATCGCAGTGGTATTTTGAGCTTTCAAGATTTACTAAGGGATCTCAACTCTACGTGATCTCTTACGACAACCGCACTTTGATTCCCGGAGTACGCCTCTCAGCTGCCATAAATGTAACAAGGGACAAGGCACTTGATTTTTACGGCTTCAACGGTTATGAGTCCTTTTATGACAGCTCCTTGGAGAGAGGATTCTACCGTATGGATCGTATGGTGCATACTTTCAAGGTTGACTTTACCGGAAAGATCAAAGGCAATTTCTACTGGAAAGCCGGATATCATTTCAGCCACTTCAGGACAGGAACTTTCACGAATGAAAATTACACCCTTCCAACTACGCTTTTCGAGATTTATAAAGATTTTAACATCATTCCCAAAGATCAGGCTGACGGTGGCATTTCAAGTGCCATCAGAGTGGGCTTGATGTATGACTCACGTGACTTTGAGGCAGCACCCTCCAGAGGTATCTGGGCAGAGGCCAATCTCGCTTGCGCTCCTAAATTTTTAGGCACATCAGTTGGTTACACCAAGTACAATCTCACTTTCCGGAACTATTTGCCCATTGCAAAAGATAAACTTGTTTTTGCATACAGGCTAAATTTACAGGGCTTCCTTGGCAAGGAATCACCGGCATTCTATGTACTCCCTTACGATATGTATCTCGGCACCGGATATGACAGGGAGGGATTTGGTGGTTATCGCACTGTACGGGGCCTGATGAGGGGACGCATTCAGGGAGCGCATACCTGCTATTTCAACACCGAATTGCGTTGGCGATTTGTCAGTTTCCATCTCTGGAAACAGAATATAGCATTTGCATTGAGCGGATTCTTCGACGGAGCAAGAGTTCTTAAGGGATTTAAGAATGATTTTGACATCAGCGCATTGACACCCTTTTCCCCCTTGTCATCATATCTCCCTCCCCAAACCCTTCCGTATTGGCTTTACGGGGGAAAAGAGAAATTCCACCTAAGTGCCGGAGGCGGAATTAGGTTCATAATGAATAGAAATTTTATCGTGGCCTTCGAGTATGGCAAGGCATTTGATACACAAGATAATAGCAAAGGCGCCTTCTATATAAATACAGGGTTCCTCTTTTAATTGATTTTATAAAAAAAGGAAATGAAACGATTATCAATCGCCTTTTTACTATCGATATCACTCCTGTTCGCCTCGGGATGTATCGACAAGTATTTGGAGGACATTGCAGAACTTGAACACAGGCTCGATCTGATAGAGCAGATGTGTGATGAGATGAATGTCAATATTGGGGCTTTACAGGTGATTGTCTCCTCCATTCAGGATAAGGATATGATCTCCGGCGTAACATCCATCACCCAGGGCGGCAAGGAAGTGGGCTACAAAATTAATTTTGTCAAGACAGCCCCTATAACCATCTATCATGGTACAAACGGAAAAGTACCTCTTATCGGAACAGCTAAGGATACAGATGGTAATTATTACTGGAACATCAAGTATGACGATGGTACTGTTGGCTGGATTACCGACGATTACGGCAAGAAAGTTCTTGCGATGGGTATTGCTCCCCTAATTAAAATAAAGAATGACAGATGGATGATCTCATACGACGGAGGTACTTCATGGACTGACCTTGGACAGGCAACAGGTGAAGATGGAGACTCGATGTTCCAAAGCATCGACACTAGCAACCCCAATTATGTAACGATCACACTTGCCACTGGCACGGTATTCAAAATTCCGGTTTATGAACAATATTTGGTGCTAAAGAGCGAAGCTGCAAAAATCAACAGCAATGCATATGCTCTGGGAACCATAATCCGTTCAATTGCTTCCCGGATTGTCTATATAGAAGATACCGGCAGCATCATGGAGAATGGTAAACGTGTAGGTACCTATTTCGAACTTTCCAATGGAGAGAGTTTTAAGGTATATGATTGGCAGGGTAGCAATGCTCCCACCATAATGCCTGTGCTTGACTCTATAACCGGAATCTTTTACTGGACTTTTCAGTACAGTGACCAGGACATCGAATGGCTACGCGATTCCACCGGCAAGAGGATACGCAGCGAGGGCGACACGATAGCTCCTCCAAAAGTTGATTTGGAAATGGACGATAACGGCAACTTTTTCTGGACCATCCAATACGAAGGAGAGACCATCACCACTATTAAGGATCCCGAAGGTTATGCCCCTCCCGCCATAAAAAACACTACAAGTTCAATTTTTAAGAAAGTAGATCTTTCAGATCCGGACTTTGTGCTCTTCGTTACTTGGGATGGTACTGAATATCGTATGCCTAAAGAATTTTCCATCTCAATCCAGACCAATATATCAATGGCAGTCAAATCCACCATGCACATCACTTACACCGTGTTTGGTGCCAAATATGTTGACGTCAGTGCGGCATTCATTACACAAGGCGGATTCAAGGCTTATCTCTCTGATGTGCCGGGATTCGTTACAATTGAGTCTCCTAATGACTTTACTCCCGAGCAGGGAAAGATATTGGCCGTTTTTACCATTAAAAACAGTCAAAAAACTTCTGTTAAAACCATCACCGTTAACAAATTGTAGAGTATGAAACAGAGATTATTATCAATTCTGACTGCAATCGTGCTGGTTTTCTCTCTTACAGGATGTTTCAACCAGCTTGAGAATGAGCTTGGGCATATCAGCAGGCGCATTAAAGCTATGGAAGATAACCTTGTGCTGATGAATGAAAATATAAACACCTTGCAAAGCCTTGTAAATAAACTCAATAGTTACGACTTTGTAACTAAGATCACACGCATCTACGAGGGTAATAAGGTGATAGGCTACACTATAGCTTTTTCCAACAGTCCCAGCATTACTATCTATAATGGCAACGATGCCCAAACACCTGTAATCGGCATAAGGAAAGCGGAGGACGGAGTCTTTTACTGGATAATTTCCTATTCGGTAGGCCATGAGGAATTCATCACTAATAATGTTGGGCAAAGAATACCCGCTGTAGCAGCTACACCGCAACTTAAAATCGAAAACGGCAACTGGATGGTGACTTACGATAATGGTGTAATCTGGCACTACCTCGGACAGGCAACAGGAGCTTCCGGCACATCATTCATAAAAAGTGTTACTGAAAAGGATGGTTATGTGCAGTTCAATTTTCTTGACAGATCATACATCTCCATACCCACTCTTGAGGCTTATGAAAAACTGAGCGACGTTGTTAATAAGACTAATTCCAATCTTTCCGCTCTCGAAGAATTGGTTAATCTTGTCAGTCAGGGCGTGTATGCAAAAGAGATCAAACCTGTAATTGAGGCCAGAGATACCATTGGATACAAGCTTTTGCTCTCTGATGGCACTGCGATGACTTTCTATAATGGAATAGTCACAACTCTGCCTACCATAGGAGCTGCACAAGATATAGCCAATCCGACAGACACAAATTACTACTGGACCATTAAGTATGAAGGCGACACAGTGGCGCGCTGGATTTTGCTTGACGACCAAAAAGTGAGAGTCAGTCCTCTGACGGCCACTATGCCGAGGGTTGGACTCGGTAAGGATACTGACGGACTTTACTACTGGACTATTTCGTATGACTCTGGCAATACTTACACGTGGCTTTTAGCTGATGACGGTAAAAAAGTGCTTGCTGTGGCACTTGAAAGCCCTAAAGTAATAACGGCAATAACATATTTTGATGTAAACTACATAGAACTTACAATGGGTGACCAGAAAGTAATCGTCCCCAGATATCCTCCTCTGAGAGTTGACATACCTACCACCTGTACTATGGCAGCTTCAGATACACTCAGTATGGGATATACCATCACAGGAGGCAACAAACATCTGGATCTTCTTCCCATCACCCAGGATAACTTTTATGCTAGAATCATCAAATCATCGGCTTATACCGGCACTCTGAAAATCTATTCTCCTGCAACATTTACTGCAGGCAAGGAGAGCAAACTCGTTCTTCTCGTTTCAGATGGACTGGGCTCCTTAAGAAATATCATAATTACCATCAAATACGGAACTGAATGATGAAAAGGACTATACATATAATTATCACATATATCTTCCTTGCTGCAGTACCTCTTGTGTGCAGCAGTTGTGTAGACCTTTCGGACAAGATTCTGGAACTCCTAAACCGTGTTTCGGCAGCAGAAAGTAAGGTTCATCTCACTAACATAAGCATCAATACCCTCTACGCCACCATCAAGGCACTTGAGCAAAATGACCACATCAGTGGCATTGATGAGATAAAGGAAGATGGAAAAGTTGTCGGTTATGTCATAAGCTTTACTAGCGGCTCCTATGTAAATATTTATAACGGAGAAAGCGGTACCACTCCGATTATCGGTATACAACAAAATACGACAAACGGCTATTATTACTGGACAATTCAAAAAGGCACTGGCAGCCCCACCTGGATGACTAACTCCTTCGGACAAAGAATAAGGGCTACCGGTACCGTCCCTAAACTCAAGATTGAGAGTGGCTACTGGTGGGTCTCTTATGATGATGGTAGTTCCTGGCAAAGACTCAATGAAGCTACCGGAGAAGAAGGCGGCTCTGTTTTCAGGCACATTGACTATTCAGATCCCTATTTCGTGATATTTACTCTCGTTGACGGTACATCTTTCAAGATTCCTACACAGAGGGGTTTTGATGAGTTGAATGCCTACTGTGATGGTATTAATTCTAACCTCAATGCATACAAGGATATCCTCAACAGTGTAGATACAACCCTGTTGGTTGAGTCTGTAAGCGAATTAACCCATAACGGAAAGTTTGCCGGATACGCCATTAAACTTAAGAGCGGTAAAGTATATGAGATCTATAGCGGTCGTAACTATACCGACAGTGTTTTTATCGGCATTAAATATAATCCGACCACTTCCACCAATTGCTGGACCATCAAAATAGGGGAAGGTTCTGAGGGTTGGCTCATGAGCGACGGAAAAGTACTTACTGCACAACCCAATGATGTAGTGCCCTCAATTGGTATCAGGGACTCTTCCGGTGTTTATTATTTTACCATTTCATATGGAGATGAGGAGCCACAGTGGATACTCGATGATGAAGGCAACCCGATACGCGCCACTGTAACCGGAGGTGTATCGCCTTTCAAAAGTGTCGAAATACTGGAACACTCGGTAGTAATCACTATGGCAAACGGAGATAAGTTCACTATGGTAAAGGCCAGACGTGGCATTCCCTCAATGAGGATTTCGATTGCACCAATGAAAAATAATCCCGACTCCATACTTATGCAGTTCGATACTATTAACGGCTACTATGTGCCCGGAATAGTGGAAAATCAAGAGTACTTTTTTGAGGTAAATATAAGGGATACTTTGTTCGACCACACTACAAAATTTTCATCTTTGGGATATCAAGACGTGTCGGGTCTCTCGCTTACTGCATTTGCCATAGACAATGGGTACATCAAGAGCATAGAGTATAATTATTATAAGTTTATACGCACTCCCGTTATTATAGAAGGAGTGGAGAGACAATGTTATGATAGCCACTTCGGGATTATATTTTGCTCCGGTCCTAAAGATACTAAAAAGCATTCTAGGATAGCACTATTCCTCAACTGGAACAGAGGAGCCAGCACCTTGATGAAGGTGATAGAACTCAAGAACCAAAACGTACACTAGCATTTTGGGATACAGCGTAAATGCCTCTGCGCAAAATGAAAGTCTTCGACATCAAAATTCGATACTCATAACTCATACCCCGCACCACTAATAACTCGTAACTACTAGATGGACTTAAAATCTAATAGAAATGCCGGTGTTATCGAAGGCATTGTTTCAGTTGTAGTTAACACTCTGCTATTTATACTTAAGTACTGGGCCGGTATTGTAACCGGATCTTTAGCTATTGTAGCTGATGCATGGCACACTATGTCTGACTCAATCAGTTCCATAGTATTGATTGCTGCCACCGGACTATCCAACAGAAAACCCGATAAAAAGCATCCTTTCGGCCATGGTCGCTGGGAACAGATCGCCGCCATATTTATTGGAATTATTCTTGCTATCATTGCTTACGACTTCCTTAAGGACTCCATTTTAAGACTAAAAGATCATACCTCTGTCACATTTGGCACCCTTGCCATCGTGGTAACCTGCATCTCTATCGTGGCCAAAGAGGGATTGGCGCAATATGCTTTCCGCCTTGCTCGCAAAACGGGTAATGTTGCTATCAAAGCCGACGGATGGCACCATAGGAGTGACGCACTCTCATCAGTAGTGGTACTAATCGGCATCCTGCTGGCCAAATATTTCTGGTGGATGGATAGTGTACTTGGCATCATCATAGCTTTGATGCTTTTCTACGCAACTTATACCATAATAAAAGAAGCCATCACCAAGATACTTGGGGAAGAGCCTTCTGAGGAGCTTATAAAAAAGATTACCAATGCAGTTACAGAGATGTATCCTGAGGGATTACAACTGCATCATTTTCATATTCACAACTACGTCAATCATCAAGAAATGACATTTCATATCAGACTCCCGGGAGAATTATCACTTGAAGAGGGTCACTCAGTCGCAACTGCTATCGAGAAAATGATTGAGGAGCGTTTCAACATCACTTCGACAATTCATGTCGAGCCTCTTGATTACGAGCATCCCTAAGGGGAAAATACCGCAATTATGGGATAATGGTCTGAGATATATTCTACGCCTGCGTATGGACCAATAAGAGTTTTAAATAGTGACGGAGTCAGGTTTCTGAAATAGATATGGTCTATTACTTTACCACCCTCTTCTGGAGTGATTTTGCCCCAGCTATTAAATGTATTGAGTGTGTCGGTGACAGGAGCCGCTTTGCGCGCTGAAGTCATATACTCTTCTATCGGACCCAAAATGGGATCAGTGTACACCGCATTGAAATCACCGGTAAGCACCACTGCCACATCATCCGGTATTAAACTTTTCATACGCTCTACAATGAGTTTACCGGACTCTTCACGTGCAATCTTGCCGATATGATCAAAATGAGTGTTGCAGAAATAAAATTCATTATCTGTATGTTTATCCAGTAAGCGGATCATTGTAACGACGCGGTTGCAAGCTGCGTCCCAGCCTCTTGAGACATCGTCAGGCGTTTCACTCAACCAAAAAGTAGTACTTTCCAGAAGTTCAAAACGGCTCTTTTTGTAAAAGACGGCATTTGCTTCTCCCCTGTTGAGGCCATCATCACGACCCACTCCGTAACGACCATACTCGGGCAAATGTTCCTCCATGTAGTTAACCTGTCCTAATAGCCCCTCCTGAATACCGAAAATATCGGGTTTAACTTCATTTATCATCTCTATAACAGCCTCTCTTCTAAACACCCAACTATTTTCTCCATCAAAGTCATCGCTGAGACTCAGACGTATATTGAATGACATCGCCACGATATTATTTTCACTCTTTGCGTTGCCGCAACCGCAGCACAACACAACAACGGCAAATGCCGCAGCAATTAAAATTCTTTTCATACCACAAATATAATAATAGTTCTGAGTATGGAGTGTTACGAGTTACGGGGTACGAGTTGCTGGGTGCGAGTATATAGTGTGTAGTTAGGAGTATATTACTAGAAACTCTAAAAACAATTAGGGGCAAAAACTTTCGCCCCTAATCGCCAATTTATTGGTCATTACTGTGTAGTTTAAACTAATTATCAATTAACTATATATACTTTCCAATTCTTAGCTTCTGCCGCAACTTTGTGGTACTTTTCAAATACGTTTTGCTCGCCTGCATGTGTGCTTTTAGGATAAAATATCCCTTTATTGCTTGCAGAGCGGGTAGGCATAGAGTTTATTAGTGCTCCCATATTTGCCTTGTTAATTTTATTGTCGTAGCAATGCAGGTCTATTAATTTCACATTGTTAGAAACATCTAACGAAGTAAGTTGATTGTCGTGGCAATACAGTGTTCTTAATTCCGCATTGTTAGAAACATCTAACGAAGTAAGTTGATTGTCGTAGCAATACAGTTCTACTAATTTCGCATTATTAGAAACATCTAACGAAGTAAGTTGATTCTTGTAGCAATACAATCTTCTTAATTCCGTATTATTGGAAACATTTAATGAAGTAAGTTGATTGTTGAAGCAAGACAGTGCTCCTAATTCCGCATTGTTGGAAACATTTAACGAAGTGAGTGGATTGTTGTGGCAATACAGTATTCTTAATTCCGCATTGTTGGAAACATTTAACGAAGTGAGTTGATTGTCTTGGCAGAGCAGTGATGTTAATTTCACATTGTTGGAAACATTTAACGAAGTGAGTTGATTATGGTAGCAATCCAGATCAGTTAATTCCGCATTGTTGGAAACATTTAACGAAGTAAGTTGATTGTCGTGGCAATACAGTATTGATAATTCCGCATTATTAGAAACATTTAACGAAGTAAGTGGATTGTTGTGGCAATACAGATCAGTTAATTCCGCATTGTTGGAAACATTTAACGAAGTAAGTTGATTGTCGTGGCAACGCAGTTTAGTTAATTCCGCATTGTTGGAAACATTTAACGAAGTAAGTTGATTGTCGTAGCAATCCAGTGTTGTTACCTTTCCATAAATAGTAACGGTTTGTGCTCCAAGAGTGTATGTTGTAATACTGTTAAAATTTGTTACTTTTTCCCCGTTATCCATTGTGCCATTGTTGTTGAGGTCTATCCACACACCTGGTTGATTCGCTGGGTTGGCATACATGTAGATACTAATTGTGCTTCCCACCACTTTGCTTGTGGTCATGACAATAGAAGTGGATGTTACCTTTACCGTAACGATTTTGGTTTGATTGGTTGCGTTGTCCTTTATTCTCACTGTCGTATTACCTAAGGCTATTCCAGTTATGGTTACGACGGTTCCGCTAAGAGTAGCTGTGGCAATGCCGGCATTGTTGCTGGTTACACTGTAGTTTCCACTACCTGAGAGAATGTTTACAGTGGCGGTAATGCCTTTTTCTACTTCAACTTCATTCTTATCAATGGCGAGGTTGGGATGAGTTACCTTTACTGTAACGGTTTTGGTTTGATTGGTTGCGTTGTCCTTTATTCTCACTGTCGTATTACCTGCGGCTATACCAGTTATGGTTACGACGGTTCCGCTAAGAGTAGCTGTGGCAATGGTTGTGTTGCTGCTGGTTACACTGTAGTTTCCACTTCCTGAGAGAATGTTTACAGTGGCGGTAATGCCTTTTTCTACTTCAACTTCATTCTTATCAATGGCGAGGTTGGGATGAGTTACCTTTACTGTAACGGTTTTGGTTTGATTGGTTGCGTTGTCATTTATTCTCACTGTCGTATTACCTAAGGCTATTCCAGTTATGGTTACGACGGTGCCGCTAAGGGTGGCTGTGGCAATTCCGGCATTGCTGCTTTCCACACTGTAGTTTCCACTTCCTGAGAGAATGTTTACAGTGGCGGTCTTACCTGTTTCTACTTCAACTTCGCTCTTGTCAATGGCGAGGTTGGGAATGATTACGGTTACTGCAACGGTTTTGGTTTGATTGGTTGCGTTGTCCTTGATTGTCACTGTCGTATTACCTGCGGCTATTCCAGTTATGGTTACGGCGGTTCCGCTAAGGGTGGCTGTGGCTATGCCGGCATTGCTGCTTTCCACACTGTAGTTTCCGCTTCCTGAGAGAATGTTTACAGTGGCGGTCTGACCTGTTTCTACTTCAACTTCATTCTTATCAATGGCGAGGTCGGGATGAGTTACCCTTACTGCAACGGTTTTGGTTTGATTGGTTGCGTTGTCCTTTATTGTCACTGTCGTACTACCTAAGGCCATTCCCATTATGGTTACGGCGGTGCCGCTAAGGGTGGCGGTGGCTATGGTTGTGTTGCTGCTGGTTACACTGTAGTGTCCGCTTCCTGAGAGAATGTTTACAGTGGCGATCATACCTGTTTCTATTTCAACTTCATTCTTATCAATGGCGAGGTCGGGATGAGTTACCGTTACTGCAACGGTTTTGGTTTGATTGGTTGCGTTGTCCTTGATTGTCACTGTCGTATTACCTAAGGCTATTCCCGTTATGGTTACGGCGGTGCCGCTCAAGGTGGCTGTAGCTATGGTTGTGTTGCTGCTGGTTACACTGTAGTTTCCGCTTCCTGAGAGAATGTTTACAGTGGCGATCATACCTGTTTCTATTTCAACTTCATTCTTATCAATGGCGAGGTCAGGATGAGTTACCGTTACTGTAACGGTTTTGGTTTGATTGGTTGCGTTGTCCTTGATTGTCACTGTCGTATTACCTAAGGCTATTCCCGTTATGGTTACGGCGGTTCCGCTCAAGGTGGCTGTAGCTATGGTTGCGTTGCTGCTGGTTACACTGTAGTGTCCGCTTCCTGCGGTAATGTTTACAGTGGCGGTATGACCTATTTTTACTTCAACTGCGCTCTTATCAATGACGAGGTTGGCAAGTACGATAACAGCACAAGTAGCACTCTTTCCGCCATCTTCTGTGGTAACCGTAATTGTAGCTTCGCCAACCTTAAGGGCTGACACTTTACCCTCTGCATCCACCGTGGCGACACTTTTGTCGCTGCTGATCCAAGTTACATTCTTGTTGGTGGCATTGTCGGGTTGAACGGTGGCTACGAGAGTTTCGGAGCCCCCTACTTCAAGTGATAAAGTGCTTTTGTTGAGAGTAACCCCGGTTACGACGATTGTAGCTTCTTTCACGGTAACAGCACAAGCGGCACTCTTTCCACCATCTTCTGTGGTAACCGTAATGGTAGCTTCGCCAACCTTAAGGGCTGACACTTTACCTCCTGCATCCACTGTCGCGACACTTTTGTCGCTGCTGCTCCAAGTTACATTCTTGTTGGTGGCATTGTCGGGTTGAACGGTGGCTATGAGAGTTTCAGAGCCCCCTACTTCAAGTGATAAAGTGCTCTTGTTGAGAGTAACCCCGGTTACGACGATTGTAGCTTCTTTCACGGTAACAGCACAAGAGGCACTCTTTCCGCCACCTTCTGTGGTAACCGTAATTGTAGCCTCACCGGCTTTAAGGGCTGACACTTTACCTCCTGCATCCACCGTGGCGACACTTTTGTCGCTGCTGATCCAGATTACATTCTTGTTGGTGGCATTGTCGGGTTGAACGGTGGCTACGAGAGTTTCGGAGCTTCCTACTTCAAGTGATAAAGTGCTCTTGTTGAGAGTAACGCCTGATACGGGAACAACCGTATCACATGTGGAAAAAAGATTTGTTCCAACAATGACTATCGCCATTATAAGTAACGTTGGAAATGCTCGTAGCTTTTTCATGGGTTTCATTGTAAGTGTAGATATGAGTTTTTTATATTGTCTATGTCTATTCTAAACCCAAGATAAAGGCTCTCTATCCTCTATTATTATGCAAAAATGTACACTACCCCATCTTAACTACAAATATAATAGAAATCTCAAATAAAAAAATACATATTTTTACAAATATTCATTTTTGAGCCCTAAGACTAAAATTTGGGAAGCGAAGATGTGCTGCGCAAAATCGATAAATAAAAACCCTTAATTTCAAATAATATAAAACAAAAACGCTTCCGAAATGGACAACTGATCGGAGCGAATGCGACAACGCAGCGCTTCTGCGATGCTTTGGTTCCCCAAGGGAACCATTGAGGTTAGTTCTGAGTATGGAGTGTTACGAGTTACGGGGTACGGGGTACGGGGTACGAGTTGCTGGGGGCGAGTGTATAGTATGTAGCGAGGAGTATATTACTAGAACCTAAAAACTAAAAACTTACTCGGAACTCGGAACTATCCACAAAGAAAGCGGCCAAAAGGGCCGCAATGATCGGAGCGAAGCGACGGACCACAAAAGACAAAAACGCTTCCGAAATGGAAGCGTTTTTGCTTTTGTGGTCCCGACTGGACTTGAACCAGTGACCCCCTGATTATGAGTCAGGTGCTACTAACCGACTGAGCTACGGGACCTGAAACTATCTATGATGTACAAAAGATAATCTACCAAAAGTCATAGGCATCCTAAGAGGCCTGATGACCCATTGCGTGACAAAAGTAGCAAAATAATGATTTATCGCAAAAATACTTTTATCAAACTTTGATCTCAACTTCAACACCACTGGGTAGCTCAAGCTTCATAAGAGCGTCAACGGTCTTAGGAGTAGAGCTGTAAATATCCAGCAAGCGACGGAATGAATTGAGTTCAAACTGCTCGCGTGCTTTTTTGTTTACAAAAGTTGAGCGATTAACAGTAAAGATCTTCTTGTCTGTAGGGAGCGGAATCGGACCACTGACAACAGCGCCTGTAGACTTTACCGTCTTTACGATCCTGTCAACCGATTTATCAACCAGCGCATGATCATAAGATTTCAATTTTATTCTGATTTTCTGGCTCATTATTGTGATTTTTTAATTATTCATCGTCATCATCGTCATAATAAAACCTATGCCCACCATGCTTCTCGACAACATCCTTTGAAATATTATCTGGAACCTCCGCATAATGCGAAAATTCCATTGTAGCTGTAGCACGGCCTGATGAAAGTGTTCTCAGAACAGTGACATAACCGAATTGCTCGGAAAGGGGAACTTTGGCTTTGACAATTCTTGCATTACCTTTTGAATCCATATCGACAATCTGGCCCCTTCGACGATTGATGTCACCAACAATATCACCCATATATTCTTCGGGAGTAACAACCTCCAGGGACATGATCGGTTCCATCAGTACCGGCAAGCACTTGGGAAGTGCTTTACGGAATGCTTGACGGGCACAGATCTCGAATGAAAGTGAGTCGGAATCGACAGGGTGGAAAGAGCCATCCAAAAGTCTTACTTTCATGGATGTCACTTCGTAACCTGCCAGAACACCATTTGCCATTGCAGACTTGAAGCCTTTTTCAACAGAGGGGATAAAATCACGGGGGATATTACCGCCCTTAACTTCATCAATAAACTGAAGTCCTGTCACGCCCTTATCTGCAGGGGAGATTTCGACAATTATATCGGCAAATTTACCTCTACCGCCAGTCTGCTTCTTGAATACCTCTCTGTGCTGATATGTACCGGTGATGGCCTCTTTGTAATTAACCTGAGGCGCACCCTGATTGATCTCAACACCGAACTCGCGACGGAGACGATCCACGATGATATCAAGATGGAGCTCTCCCATACCACTGATAATGGTTTGGCCTGTCTCAACATCAGTCTGGACGGTAAAAGTGGGGTCTTCTTCTGAAAGCTTTCCAAGTGCGATACCAAGCTTGTCGAGATCTTTCTGGGTCTTTGGCTCAACGGCCAGACCGATAACCGGATCCGGGAATGTCATTGATTCCAGGATTATCGGTTTATCTTCACGACAAATGGTATCACCTGTACGCAACTCCTTGAAACCTACTGCAGCACATATATCGCCCGCCTCAACGCAATCGATAGGATTCTGTTTGTTGGAGTGCATTTGGTAAAGCCTTGCAACACGTTCCTTTTTACCGGAACGGGTATTAAGTACATAGGAGCCGGCATCCAGTTTTCCTGAATAGGCTCTGATAAAGGCCAATCTACCGACAAAGGGATCTGTAGCAATCTTGAACACCAGTCCACAGAAGGGCTCCTCTGTGTTGAACTTGCGCACAAGTTCCTGACCGTTGCGCGGATCTATACCCTTGATTTCTCCCTTATCCAAAGGAGATGGGAGATAACGCATTACGGCATCAAGAAGCAATTGTACTCCTTTGTTTTTGAAAGAAGAACCGCAAGTGGTAGGAACCACTGCCATATCGATAGTTGCCTTTCTAAGGGCATCAATAATCTCCTCCTCGGTAATTGAATCAGGATCTTCGAAAAACTTCTCGAGTATCTCTTCGTTGTACTCGGCAACCGATTCGATCAGTTTGCCACGCCACTCCTCAACTTCTGCAATCATTTTTTGGGGAACCTCCCTTATCTCATAATTTACAAGGTCCTTACTCAAATTGTAGAAATAGGCCTTTTTTGAAATAAGATCGACAACTCCCTCGAAGTTTTCCTCCGCTCCGATAGGGAGCGAAATGGGAATTGAGCGTGCTCCAAGCTTCTCGTTAATCTCCTCTACCACGGCAAGAAAATCAGCTCCTGTACGATCCATCTTATTGACATAGGCAATCTTGGGCACACGATACTTGTCCGCCTGGCGCCATACGGTCTCTGACTGAGGCTGTACGCGACCTACCGCACAGAAAGTTGCGATTGTACCATCAAGAACACGAAGTGAACGCTCCACCTCAACGGTGAAATCAACGTGGCCCGGAGTATCTATAAGATTGATCTGGTATTGCTGATCGTTGTAATTCCAGAAAGCGGTAGTGGCAGCCGATGTTATGGTAATACCTCTCTCCTGCTCTTGAACCATCCAGTCCATGGTGGCAGCACCTTCGTGCACCTCTCCTAACTTATGGGTTTTACCCGTGTAGTAGAGAATGCGCTCCGATGTAGTAGTCTTACCGGCATCAATATGAGCCATAATACCAATATTTCTAGTATATTTTAGATCCCTTGCCATCTAATGTACAAACACCTGATTAGAAACGGAAGTGGGCAAAGGCCTTGTTGGCCTCAGCCATTCTGTGCATATCTTCTTTTCTTTTGAATGCTGCACCTTCATTATTGTATGCAGCTATAATTTCTGCAGCCAACTTCTCAGACATTGAGCGGCCGGAACGTTTACGGGCGTAAAGTATCATATTCTTCATACTGAGAGAGACTTTTCTTTCCGGACGCAACTCTGTCGGTACTTGGAAGTTCGCACCACCTACTCTGCGGCTTTTTACCTCAACCTGCGGAGTAATGTTTTCCAATGCTTTTTTCCAAATTTCGAGAGGAGCCTTTTCAGAATCTTTCATCTTCTCGCCGACCATATCGATCGCATCGTAAAAAATAGAATAAGCGATACTCTTCTTCCCCTGTAACATTAAGTTGTTCACGAAACGGGTAACCTGTATATCGTGATACTTAGGATCAGGAAGTAGAATCCTCTTTTTAGGCTTCGTTTTTCTCATTTTTTCTCAAAATTTAACAGTTAAAAAATAATGGTTACTTCTTAGATTGCTTCGGCTTCTTGGTACCGTAAAGAGAACGACTCTGCGTCCTTCCCTCTACACCGGCAGTATCCAAAGCCCCTCTAAGGATGTGGTAGCGAACACCCGGAAGGTCTTTTACACGACCACCACGAACCAGCACGATGCTGTGCTCCTGGAGGTTGTGGCCCTCTCCCGGGATGTATGCGTTGACCTCTTTCTGATTGGTAAGCCTTACACGGGCTACCTTACGCATAGCCGAATTCGGCTTCTTGGGAGTTGTTGTGTAAACACGTACACATACTCCGCGTTTCTGAGGACAAGCATCCAATGCACGAGATTTGCTTTTCTCTACAATAACCTTACGTCCTTTGCGGACTAGTTGTTGAATTGTTGGCATAAATGTTTGTAAATCTTTTATTTAATGTTTGTAACTCCGCATTTTTGCGGGTTGCAAAGATAGAACAAATAATCTGATTTACAAACAAGTTGTCAACAAAATTGCATTTTAATGCACTTTGAAAGCTTGTTTGCAAAAAAAGCGTCTAAAGAAATTTTCAACAAGAATTTCCCACATCAAGGGCAAAACGATTCATAAAAAATCTCAGCAAGCATACAACGTGCAGAACCTCCGCCATTAGCTTCGATAATACTTAAGTCGGGAGAAGCAATGTCACAATGCGATTCGATAAGACGCAACTGCTCCTGACGAAGCGATTTTCTAGCGGCAGCAGACATGACCAGTAATGGTCTCTCTACGCCATGGGGCTGCACCTCGAGCATATTGCCAGCAAAGCTCCCCATCTGGTTCAGTGAAATATCTACGATATCCCTCTTACCCAACAAACGTACCAGTTCATTTCTGACCGAGTTATCTCTGACACTCTCCAGACAGACGACTGCCAGGCGAGTCCCCACGCACATCATTACATTGGTGTGATAAATGGCATTTCCGACTACATCAATAGCATCAAAAAGGAAATAATCCCAGTCGAACAACTTACAAAACTCTTTGAGCACATCTTCGTCAGTACGGGGCGAGCGACAAGCATATACCAACCCTGCTTCACGGTCAATGACCATACTCCCCGTCCCCTCGAGAAACTTTTCTTTGGACTCATAAGGTGTCAAGTCGTAGATATTGCGGATATCAAATGTGCCAATAAGATGATCCATAACAGCCTGCTTACGCTCCAGACGACGATTTGGCGCACACATCGGATAGAGCACCATAGTACCATCCGAATGAGTGGAAAACCAGTTGTTGGGAAAAATAGAATCAGGTGTATGGGGCTCCGGAGTATCCTCAATAACATCTACCATCACCCCATAAGAACGAAGTAGGGTCACAAAGGAGTCGAATTCCTTCAATGCAGCCTCCTGGGCTCCAGATTCGAAGCCTCGGCGCTGAAATGCATTGTTGGTTGCCGTTTGAGCATTAAACCCAAACGAACAGGGACGGACCATGAGCACACGGTCCGCCGTCTGTCTGAAAGAAATCTCTGACATAAAACTAACTATTCAAGCTCCCTAAATGCTTTCTTAATTATCTCAATCGCTTCGCGAAGTTCCTCTTCGGTAATTACGAGGGGTGGAGCGAAACGAATAATATGTTTATGCGTCGGTTTGGCAATAAGGCCGTACTCTGCCATTTTGAGACAGACATCCCATGCCTCTTTACCGTTGACCGGCGTTGTAACCACAGCATTGAGAAGACCTTTTCCTCGTACTTGTTTGATGAAAGGAGATTTAAATTTAGTAAGCTCTTCCCTAAAAATCCTGCCGAGATATTCGGCCTTTTCGGTAAGTTTTTCATCCCTTACAACCTCAAGGGCTGCAACACCCACTTTATTTGCAAGAGGAAATCCTCCATAAGTGGAACCATGTTCACCGGGCTTGATTGTAAGCATTATCTCATCATTGGCAAATACTGCCGAAACGGGCAACACCCCACCTGAAAGGGACTTTCCAAGAATAAGAATATCCGGATGAACATTTTCATGTTCACAGCAAATCAATTTGCCTGTACGGGCGATACCGGTCTGTACTTCGTCTGCCACAAAAAGCACATTATGACGTTTGCAGGCATCATAACATCTCTTGATGTAACCCTCTTCAGGTACAAATACTCCCGCCTCCCCCTGGATGGGTTCTACAAGGAAAGCGGCTACATGTGCTCCATGTTTTTCGAGAACAGCCTCGAGAGCTGCAACGTCGTTATATGGTATCTTTACAAAACCGGGAGTTAAGGGGCCATATTGTGAATAGGAAGAAGGATCGGTGGACATTGATATTACGGTTATTGTGCGACCGTGAAAGTTGCCTTCGCAAACCACGATAATAGCTTTGTCTTCAGGAATACCCTTCTTGACATAGCCCCATCTACGGGCAAGTTTGAGGGCAGTTTCTACCGCTTCTGCTCCGGTGTTCATAGGAAGAAGTTTATCATATCCAAAGAATTTAGTGGCAAACTCTTCGTAAGGGCCGAGGCAATCATTGTAGAAGGCTCTTGAGGTGAGACAAATATTATGTGCCTGGTCGCAGAGTGCCTTTACAATTTTAGGATGGCAATGGCCCTGGTTTACTGCCGAATAGGCCGACAGAAAATCAAAATATTTTTTTCCGTCTACATCCCATACGAATGCGCCTTTACCTTTTGATAGAACTACAGGCAGCGGATTATAATTGTGTGCACCGAATTGTGCTTCCTGATCTATGAATTTTTGAGCATTTTTTGTAATAACCATAATATTTAAACTTTTTTTGTTTACAATTTACAAAGTTACAAAAACTTTGGGACTTAGTATATAGTTTACTTCTGATACTCCGAGAAGAAACAGTTTCCCAATTGTGAAAACACAAAAAATCACCTTACACAAGTGGCCGTGATGGTTTGTGAAGAGATTTTATAAAAAACTACTGAAAAAGATAGATTTTATCACCGCGGCGGAGTTTTTCGGAAACGGGAATAGAACAAAGATCGCCTTTAACGGCACTTCCGACACTCCTCAAGTCAACCCTTATCTCAGAGACTTCATATTCGATGACACCGGTAGTCGGCCCGGTAATTAGCAACGAATCTCCAACTGAAAAAGTACCGGTCGACACCATAACCTCCGCCACACCGATATTCGAAAAATAGTTGGTCACCTTACCAATGTATGTCTTGGTGCGAGTAGCCTTATTGCCATACACATCGCTCCATTCACCTAGTCGTGCACCCTGA
This sequence comes from Bacteroidales bacterium, assembly GCA_033811195.1. Lineage (GTDB taxonomy): Bacteria > Bacteroidota > Bacteroidia > Bacteroidales > UBA932 > Cacconaster. Next base: position 31,645 of record JAPXOZ010000011.1, read on the forward strand.
TAATATCCATCCCAGAAACCCCTATTAAATACTGTTTCAAGCCGCTTCTTGAGCGATTCGGCAAGTTCCGGAGTATATTTTCCCTCAATGACAGCATCCGCAGCATCACGATAGGCTCTGGTAACAGTCTTGACATATTCTGAGGAACGAGCACGTCCCTCGACCTTGAAAACAGTAACTCCCGACTCCATCATTTTATCCATAAACTCGATAGTACAGAGATCTTTAGGAGACATTATATATTTGTTGTCCACCTCCAACTCACATCCGGTTTCGAGGTCTGTGACACGATAGCCGCGACGACACAACTGATAGCACGATCCGCGATTGGCAGAAGCGGCATATTCGTGGAGAGAAAGATAACATTTGCCGGAAACGGCCATGCAGAGAGCACCGTGACAAAACATTTCGATTCTCACCTTGCGACCGGAAGGCCCTTTGATATTTTCGCAATCAATTGCCTCCTTGATTTTGGCCACCTGCTCTAAATTCAACTCTCTCGCCAGCACTATAACATCTGCGAACTCCGCATAGAAGCGCAAAGCCTCCACATTGGCAACATTCAGCTGGGTGGAAATATGTACCTCCATCCCAATAGATCGGGCATATTCTATAGCGGCCATGTCTGATGCTATGACTGCAGTGACGCCCGCTTCTTTCGCCATCTCCAGAGTCTCCCTCATCTGCTCCAGATCCTCATCGTAGAGCACGATATTGAGAGTTAAATAGGACTTTACATCGTATTCACTGCAGATATCGCAGACTTTTTCGAGATCTTCGGGAGCAAAATTGTTAGCCGAATGAGAACGCATATTGAGCTGGCCGATGCCAAAATAGACCGAGTCCGCTCCGCCCTGGATGGCAGCCATAAGGCACTCAAAATTGCCGGCAGGTGCCATTATCTCTATATTTCCTCTATTTTTCACGATGAATGAGTTGTTCTGCGAAATGATGGAGCTGTCTAGTCTGTACTTCATTCAAGCCTATACTCAAAATGGCTTCAAATGCTTTATTGTGATATTCCAATATGGCATCCTTCGCATCATCCCTGATACCGAGGTCAATATATAATTGTTGCATAGCAGCAACTTTTTCGTCTCGCATATCCTCGCCCAACTCTAAAATGGAAGCAAGACGCTCCTTGTCAGCTCCCTCCGCCCTGCGGATGCACTCAACCTGAAGCCAGGTTTTCTTGTCGTTGACAATATCATCACCGATTTTTTTACCAAAGATCTGTTGGTCACCAAAAGTATCAAGATAGTCATCAGCAATCTGAAATGCCAGACCAAGCTGGTATCCGAACTGATATAGGGCATCGCGTACCTCTCTGGAGGTACCGGCAATGAGGGCCCCCATTTTTGCCGAACAGGCGAGAAGGACTCCCGTCTTGAGACCTATCATAGAGATATAGTCGGACATGGTGATGAAGGGTTTTTTTTCGAAATCCATATCAAACTGCTGTCCCTCACACACTTTTATCGCAGTATCGGTAAAAAGTCGCAATGCCTCCGGCATCACCTCTGCGTTGCAGAACGAGATATATTTATAAGCTAACAATAACATCACATCACCCGAAAGTATTGCTTTGTTTGTACCCCATTTTTTAAAAACCGTAGGTTGGTTACGACGTGTATCGGAGTTATCCATTATATCGTCGTGCATAAGGGTAAACTCGTGAAACATCTCGAGTGCGATAGCAGGGTAGACGATGTTATTGCCGACATTATCGCTGAAAAGATTGAATACGGTCAAACAAAGACGCGGTCTGATACGCTTGCCTCCTACAGAAACCATATACTCTATCGGCTGGTAGAGCGACTCCGGCTCTCCTTTAAGATCAAGATTAAAAATGCTCCTGGAAATTATATTCTCTATGTCCTCGTGTGAAAGCATAAATATTTGTTATTTGGACTACAAATATAAAGGATTTTGGACAAATTACTATCTTTGCGCCAATGGAAAATTCATCTGTTGCCACCGTAGTAAAACACACGGGCAGCCATTATCTGCTCTCCCTTCTGCCCGAATGGGACCCTTTTCCCGCGGTAATCCGCGGAAAAATCCGTCTCATGGGCTCCACAGCTACCAATCCGATAGCTGTGGGTGACAAAGTGAAATATACTCCCGGAGATGGCAACATGCTTGCAACTATAGAAGAAGTACTCCCACGCGCAAATTATATGATCCGCCGCTCAGTTAATCTCTCTCGCCAAGCGCACATCATCGCAGCCAATATTGACCGAGCCTTCCTGATAGTGACCATCGAATTCCCTGAAGTTAAACCTGCCTTTGTGGATAGATTTCTGCTTACTTGCGAAGCTTACCGGATCAAAGTAATCTTAATCATCAATAAAACCGACCTCTACGATGAATATGCTCTGGAAAGGATGGAGGAGTTTAAGCATATCTACGCCGGAGCCGGATATGAAATAATGGAGGTTTCCGCCATTACCGGCCAAGGAGTTGACCCTATCAGGGAGCTCTGCAAGGGAAATAACGGTGATTCCGTTTCCCTCTTTTCAGGAGTATCCGGAGTGGGCAAATCCTCACTTATTCGAGCCATTGATCCCTCCCTGGAACCCAAAATCAGGGAAATATCACAAGCTCACCTTCAGGGAAGGCACACCACCACTTTCTATGAAATGTACCCTCTACAGAGTGGCGGCTTTATCATCGACACTCCGGGTATTCGAGGCTTCGGATTAGTGGATATCGAACCCCATGAGTTGAGCACTTACTTTCCCGAGATGCTCAGAGTAATGGACAATTGTAAATTCATGCCCTGTACTCATACTCACGAGCCGGACTGCGCAGTAAAAGCGGCACTCGAAGAAGGGACCATTTCATACGAAAGATACTATTCCTACCTTGGAATGCTCGAAGAGGAGACCAAGTATCGATGAAAATCTCTACCATAAATCGCAATATTCTGCGTCTGGCTCTACCTAGCATTATGGCAAATATCACTGTGCCTCTGGTAGGTATAGTGGACCTTGCTATAGCAGGACATCTGGGTGATGCTGCCAGCATTGGAGGCATAGCTATCGGTTCGATGCTATTTGACCTGCTCTACTGGAATATGGGGTTTTTGAGGGTGGGGACCGGGGGTATAACAGCGCAAGCCTATGGTAGAAGGGATTTTAAGGGGGCGATGGACACCTTTACCAGAGGTATGGTCACTGCTCTTGCGGTAGCATCATTGATCTGGATCATCCAATGGGTTTATATTGAGGCAGCATTCGCCATTGTAGTTTGCTCTCCCGAAGTGGAGAGTATTGCAAGGGAGTATTTTTTCATCAGAGTATGGGCCGCACCGGCCACATTGTCTCTGATGGTATTCAAAGGGTGGTTTATTGGGATGCAGAATACCGTGCTGCCAATGGCTGTGGATATCACGGTCAATGTTGTCAATGTTGTAGTCAGTTACATATTAGCCGTCCATACTCCTATGGGAGTAGCGGGTGTTGCAGTCGGAACGGTGGTGGCACAATATAGCGGTCTCTTACTTGCAATAGCCTTGATGTACTACAATTTTAGGAAGCATTTCCATCTTATATCGGTGCGGGCGAGCATCAAATTGAACCAGATGAAGCAGTTTTTCTCAATCAATGGCAATCTCTTTATCCGCTCACTCTGCATGCTGGTCATCTATATCGGATTTACCTCAATTGCGGCAAGATATGGAGACACATTACTGGCTGTAAGTTCGGTTATGATGAAGCTCCTGCTGCTCTATTCTTATTTTGTTGATGGATTCGCCTACGCAGGTGAGGCACTTGTGGGACGTTTTATTGGAGAGAAAAATAGCGACTCGCTGATCAGTACTGTGCGCTGGATTTTTATCTGGAGTTTCGGCATAAGTCTCCTCTCAACTCTGATCTATGCAGGGCTGGGTAAGCCGATGTTCCAACTAATGACCGACAATCCTGAGGTTGTGGAGGCCTCCACTCCGTTTTTATTCTGGTTGCTGCTCATGCCCGTAGTGAGCTGCATCGCTTTTACCTGGGACGGTATTTTCATCGGAGCCACATCTACTCACCACCTGCGCAACAGCATGATCTGGTCTGCTGCGCTCTTTATAATTTCCTATATCGCTTTTAAGCCTCTGCTGGGTATACAGTCGCTCTATCTCGCCTATTTCGTCCATCTGTTGGTACGTAGTATCTATCTCACTATTGTGAGAAAAAGCGCTTTGACGATAAAGTGATATTATTTCTTATATTTGCAAGAGATAACAAAAAATCACATGATATGTTATACAGGAGCAAAGCACCTTTCAGACTCGGAATAGCGGGCGGAGGCACAGATGTCTCCCCATACTCCGACATCTATGGAGGCGCCATTCTCAATGTTACCATCGACCGTTTTGCATACGCCACCATCAGACCAACATCTGATGGTAAAATACGTTTTGTGCATATCAACGACAACGTGGTCAAAGAATTCGAAGCAACACCGCGTATAGAACTTTACGACCCACTTGTGCTACAATGTGGCATTTACAACTCCATCGTCAGTAGATATAATGATGGTAAATCACTTTCCTTTGAGTTGACTACAAGTATGGATGTCCCTTCGGGTTCCGGCCTTGGAACATCTTCCACCCTTGTAGTAGCCATTCTCGGTGCATTTGTAGAATGGCTTAAACTACCTCTGGGCAAATATGACATTGCAAGATATGCCTACGAGATCGAACGCATCGACCTCAAAATGGCCGGCGGTAAACAGGACCAATATGCTGCAACCTTCGGGGGTGTAAATTTCATGGAGTTCAAGGATTACGACAGAGTGATCGTCAATCCGCTGAGCATCAAGGATGCGGTTATGCAGGAGTGGGCTCTCAACACCGTTCTTATATTTACTGACAAAAGACGAGACTCTTCCAGAATTATTGAGCAGCAGGTTTCTAATGTCAAAAGCAATCGCAGCGGCTCCGTAGAGGCGATGCATAGGGTAAAAGAGGAAGCCTTTAGGATCAAGAACTGCCTGTTACAGGACAATCTGCGCGAAATGGGGGAGGCTCTCAACACCAGCTGGATCAATAAGAAGAAGATGGCTGACAATATTTCAAACGAACATATTGACAAAATTTATGATATTGCTCTTGCCAACGGTGCTCTCGGAGGCAAGATTTCGGGTGCCGGTGGTGGCGGATTTATGTTTTTTTATTGTCCGAATAACAGTTGTTATAGCGTGAAAGCGGCCTTGACGGCAATGAAACTTGGAGAGATATATGATTTTCAATTTTGTAAAGAGGGATTGACCACATGGAGCGTAAAGAATGGATAACAGAACGTCTGTCACACCACACCTCTGTTGTAGGGCAGATAATTAACGACAATGGGCTTCTTGAGAACATACTGAAAGCCGCTGAAATGATAACAGATGCATTTTTATCGGGACATAGCCTTTGGCTTTGTGGCAATGGCGGTAGTGCCGCTGATGCTCAACATTTGGCCGCCGAGTTTTCCGGCAAATTTTATCTCAACAGAAAAGCCCTGCATGCTGAAGCGCTACACTGCAATACTTCTTATGTAACAGCGGTGGCCAACGACTATTCCTATGATAAGATCTATGCCCGTCTAATAGATGGTGTCGGCAATCCGGGAGACATACTAATAGGTATTTCCACATCCGGTAATTCTGCCAATATCATAAAAGCATACGAAGTATGCAGTGGTAAAGGCATACATACAATCTCGCTTACCGGAGCCTCCGGTGGTGCTATGAAAAAGTTATCGGATATATTGATCAATGTCCCCTCCACCGATACACCCCGTATTCAAGAGGCTCATATTCTAATCGGACACATCATCTGTGAGATGGTAGAAGCCGCTCTTTTCGCTAAAAAATGATGGAATGTGTAGTATTGGCGGGGGGTAAAGGCACACGCTTGAGAAGCGTGGTGGCCGACCTGCCTAAATGCATGGCTGAAGTTGCCGGCAAGCCTTTTCTTTCATATATCATCTCCTCACTTGAAAATGCCGGATTTGACCACATAATTCTTTCACTTGGCTATATGCATGAGGTTGTAGAGAAGTGGGTTGCATCTCTCGACTGTCGCTCGCGCATTACCTGTGTTGTGGAAGAGGTGCCTCTCGGTACCGGTGGAGGCGTAAGACTGGCTCTTCAGAAGGCAGGTGAAGAGGATGTTTTTATACTCAACGGAGATACATTTTTTAGAGTCAGCTATAGAGATATGCTTCAGCAGCACAAGCGGTCAGAAGCAATCGCTACTATGGCGCTCAAAAAGATGTATGATTTTAACCGTTACGGTACTGTAACAATTGAATCTCAAAAGGGCTTTAATCGCATCACTGACTTCAAGGAAAAAAGCCACTGCGAAGAGGGTCTGATAAATGGAGGTGTCTATATCATTAAAAGAGATATACTTAAGAATTTTCCGGATAAATTTTCCCTTGAAAAGGATTTTTTTGAAAAAAGAGATGATATCTATGGATACATTTCAGACGGGTATTTCATAGACATCGGAGTTCCGGAAGATTACAAGCGGGCAGACCATGATTTCACACAAGGACTCTATAAACCGATGGATACCCTTTTTCTTGATAGAGACGGTGTCATAAATGTTCTAAAACCGGACGACTATGTAAAGAGTGTGGGAGAATTTGTATTTGAAAAAGGGGCGATTGAGGCACTTGCGATCCTTTCACCCCTTTTTGCAAGAATACTGATAATCACAAACCAGCGCGGAGTGGGTAAAGGAATAATGAGCGATTGTGATCTGGAAAGAGTTCATAAGTATATGCTTGAGAAGATTACCGCCGGTGGTGGCAGAATAGATAAAATATATATTTGCACAGATACGGACGACTCAAGTCCCGACCGCAAACCAAATATTGGAATGGCCCTAAAAGCACGCCGTGACTATCCGAATATCGACCTCTCCAGATCATTGATGCTGGGGGATTCGGATTCGGATATGGAGTTCGCTGCAAATGCCGGTATTCCTGCAGTAAGAGTTACCTCAGACAATAACCTTTTAAAAATAGCAACTCAACTCTCCCAAATATTATGAGGATAGCATATCTCTCCACTTTTTACCCTTTCAGAGGAGGCATTGCCCAGTTTAATGCCAATCTTTACGAAGAACTCGCAAAGAATCATCAAGTCAAAGCTTTTACCTTCAGCAGACAGTATCCTTCGCTGCTTTTCCCCGGTAAAACACAGTATGTGACCGAGCGGGACAAAGCAAAGGTAGTGGAGAGTACGGCATTGCTCGACACCATCAACCCCTTTACCTATTTCAGTACTGCCAAAAAGATAGCTAGTCTGGAACCCGATGTGGTCGTTATGAAATACTGGATGTCATATCTTGCCCCGTCATTGGGAATGGTTGCAAGACTCCTTAGGAAAAAAGGCATCAAAGTGATAACAATTCTGGATAACGTTATCCCGCATGAAAGAAAATTCTTTGACAAACCCTTCTCAAAATGGTTTCTCCAACAAAACAGCGGATGTATTGCAATGAGCAGCTCCGTACTCGAAGATATGCTCAGCCTTACGCCGGACAAGCCCTATATTCTCCAGCCCCATCCTCTATATGATCATTTTGGGGCAAAAATGGATAAGGAAAAAGCCTGTGAAAGACTCGGAATCAAGCCTGACAAGAAAAACCTGCTTTTTTTCGGACTTATCCGCGATTATAAGGGGCTTGACCTGCTAATAGAGGCGATGAAACATCTGGATGATGGTTACCGTCTGATAATTGCCGGCGAGAGTTACGGTAGTTTTGACAAATATCAGGAACAAATTGAAAATATTATTGCCGCAGATCCTTCTGCAGCGGAGCGCATAATAATCTTCAACAGATATATAGACGACAATGAAGTGCCGGCTTTTTTCTCGGCATCCGATATTTGCGTACTTCCCTATAAAAGCGCTACACAAAGTGGCATTACTGCCATATCGCTTCATTTCGAAATACCGGTAATTGCCACCCGGACCGGCGGGCTTGCAGAGACTGTGGAAGAGCCAGGTATCGGCATAATAGCTGAGGAAATCTCAGCTGAAGGGATTGCCAAGGCAATAAAATCCTACTTCAACCATCCCGACAAATCTATTTTTGTAGATAATATCCGCAAACTCAAGGAGACAATGTCCTGGAAATCGTTTGCAAAAGCGATGATCAACTTTTGCGAAAGTCTCTAAACGGAGGCCTATAAAATCAGGGGGCTGCACCAGACGTGGAATTGGTGCAGCCCCCCTCACTTAACCTAAGAAAAACTAACGAATAGTCACATGTTTGACTATAATAGTTCAAAAAGGTTTAATTAAACCAATAAATTTATACTCTACACAAAAATCATCCTACGGAAAAGATCCCAGCCAGACCGAGCACTACCAGTGCAATGAGCGAAATCAGCCAAATAATGAAGATGATCAGGCCTGGTTTCCACCTAGGAGGCTTAAAGCCGAAAATCATCTGGATACCGCCGTACAACATACCGAGAAAGGGCAAAAATACCACAAGAATAAGGACAGTCTTGAGCAGTACTACAGGCAATCCCACAGAGAATATGGGAGCATACTCGGAAAGCCAATCCAAACCCATATCCAACACCGTATGGTTAAAGAAAGTGATACCGAACAGACCCAATGCACCTGCCATAAGACCTGAGACACCTATAACAAGCAAAATCAGGCCAAAAACAATAGCAAGCACTCTGCCGAGGACTCTCCAGAAATCAGAGTTGCCTATCTCCTTTGCCTTGCGACCCACATAATCGGCTCCCCTGGCAATATTCTTTTCCAGGTCGCCTAGCGTACCATCTTCACCCCTCATTTGACAGCGCTGCTGAACACTCTTCGCCGGAGGAATTACTATCCACATTATTATATACACAATCGGGATGAATGCTCCACCAAACACAGGGAGAGTAAATGCTCCTGCCGAGGAAAAGACAAACCAAAGAACCAGCCAGATAACTCTAACCAGAGCAGTTTCAATGTTAAAATAGGCTGCCAAACCGCTGCTGACGCCACCCAAAATCCTTGAAGAGGGGTCGCGAAATAGCTTTTTCTTAGCATTATAATGGAGATTGCTACCACCGGAACCATCAGGGTCAGCATCTTCGATAACCTCCGGCCTGCCGAGAATAGAGATAACCTCTTCTATCTTCTCTACACTCACGATACCTCCGGGACCACATTTTTCAAGGAGCAGTTCTGCCATTCTCTCTTCTATACCCTCCATAACCTCGCTTCCGCCTTGCCTCTTTGAATAATAACTATGGAGCTCGTCAAGGTACTCCGATGCCTTGCGATACGCGTCCTCATAGAGGGTAAACGCATATCTGCCGATGCTTACTTTTTCTACCTTTTTCATTTTCGAATTGTTTCAATTGTGGATACTATTTCCTGCCAGGCAAGGTCCATCTCAGATATTAACGAACGGCCCTTGTCAGTAATCATATAATACTTGCGTGGGGGCCCCTGAGTAGATTCTTCCCAGCGATAGTTGAGTAGCCCCTGGTTTTTTTGGCGGATAAGGAGCGGATAAAGTGTCCCCTCCACCACGATCATGTTGGCCTGCTTGAGTTCCTCGATGATTGAGGAGGCGTAGGCCTCTTTTTTATTGAGAATAAGAAGAATGCAATATTCCAGCAGCCCCTTCCTCATCTGTGATTTAATATTGTCAACAATGTATTCCATAACCGTTATTTTCTATGTTGTAACTGTGATACCTTTCTGATATTCTCCGCGGTGACCGGCCATCCTCTCATCTCACATTTCTGTGCGGCTGTAACAGCTTTGGGAGCTACGATCCAGAGGATAATGTATACCCATATACCGGCACTGCCGAGAAGAGTGAGTACTACAAAAAGAATACGTACAAGTACCACATCAATGTTGAGATACTGTGCGAGACCGCTGCAAACACCGCCGATGGCACGGTTGTCATAATCGCGGTAAAATTTGCGGGGGCCTTTGTATTCCGCCGATGCGGAAGCAGAGGATGATGTGTCACCACCGTTTTCAAAGGGGGAGCTGCCATCGGGCATACCGAGACGTGAGATAATCTCCTCAACCATCTGTAGAGTGATTACTTCACTTCTGGAGCCGAGTTTCGCTTCAAACAGATCGGCGATTCTCATTTCGAGGTCTTCCATCACTTCATTCTCCTGAAAACCCATATTGATCTTGGATTTGAATGATGAAAGGTAAGTTTCCATTCTGCTGTGAGCATCCTCTTCCAAGACGAAGGTTCTGCCGCCGATGCCTACATTAACTACTTTCTTCATAGTTGATTTACTATTTTGTTTAATAATATTGTGGGTTATGCAAGTAATCTTGCGATGCAAATATATATATTTTTTATAATACCTTGCATAACAAAGTAGTATTTTTTAAAAAAAAGTGACAAAATCGTCACTTTTTATCTTAATTATACCCTTTCTATCAATTATTTTCTCCCTCAGGGGTGGTCGGAAGTTCTGCAGGAACTGCAACTTCAGGGTTGACAATGGGGGTGCCTTCAGTGGTTACCTGCTGCTCAATAGCATCTCTAAGTTTTGAACCAGAAGCATGCCTGTTGGGAATGAGGAATGTAGCAACTACGCAGAGAACCAAAATTGAAGCTGCCAGACCCCAAGTGAGCTTCTCAAGGAAGTCAGCTGTCTGACGTACTCCGAATGCCTGGTTGCCTGCTGCAAAATTGGCTGCCAGTCCTCCACCCTTGGAGTTTTGAATCAAAACTACGAGGGTCAGTAGGACACTCAATATCACTATAATAATAGAAACTGTAACGTATGCTGCTTGCATAATTGATTATTTTAATATTTTAACATTTTCTATAAGGGACGCAAAGTAAGCACTTTTTTCCGGATATAACAAAATTAGTTTCTCATAAATTGAAAGTGCTTGATTATAAAACTCCTGTTCCACATAGATTCTTGCAAGAGTTTCTGTGTAAAATTGGTCGGAATCATCCTCCTTTGACTCTCTCTTCTCAAAATCAAAATCAGGTAAAGAACTGAGTGTTGAAGAGATCGGATTGATTTTGAAAGTTTCCTTAAATGCCTCTCCACTACGCTCCAATTCCTTAAAATCTTCCTGACTGAAATAGTCCCCTCCGACAACATAGTACTTGAGTTTGTGTTCGGCATGGGCCGGTTTTTTTATAATAATATCACTCTCATCAAAACGTTCTTTGATGGATTCCTTTACCGATTTGACCAAATAGGCACGGCTAAGAAGGTGTATTCCTGACGCAGCTGCTGCCCCGTAAAGCTCTTCATCACCGGCTTTACCTTTGCGAAGGAGAAGTTCCTTGCGCGCGACTGCAAACCAGGGATAGAGTTCCAGCAATTCTTCAAGTTCGGATATGGAGAGCTTTTTCAATTCCATCTACAAACAGCAGTTACCAGTTGGCAACAGTGGCATTAAATATATCTTCCACAATTTTTTCAATTATCGTGTCACAAAGCATAGATTCGACTTCATCAAGAGAACGTTCGGAGTTATAATCCTCATAAGCCGCAAAATTCTTCTCAAAATTCTCCTCCGGGTACTTTTCATTTATAAATTTCACCTTTACAGTCACTGTAAGACGGTTTTTAGCGGCTACCTCATCAGCTGTAATTGCAGTTGGCGAAACATCGTAACCTTCAATGACAGCAAGTACATAGAGATCACCTGCATCCTCCACTTGCTCCAGACGAGTAAGTTTCCGATATTTGTCCGTAAGCGCCTCATGTAGAGAATTCGCAAGTGAAGGGTTTATCTTGAGAGCCCTGTTCTGAACCGGTTCTACACATATCGTTTCGACATCCGGCTGGATGGATGTACCGCTGAAAGAGTAAATCCAACAACCTGTAGCAAGACAGGCGGTCAAAAACAGTGCGGTCAAAAGAAGCAATATTTTGAATATGCGTTTCATTTTGTATCTCATTCCAGGTTGAATTCTTTTATCTTCCTATAAATAGTGCGTGCAGAGATCCCAAGTTCCGCTGCAGCCTTTTCACGGTTATTGCCATTGCGCTGCAGCGCTTCCGCGATGGCCTTACAGGTAATTTGATCCAGAGTGAGCGGACTCTCTTCCTCGTGCTCTGCAACATTCTCCACCTCCTCAACCTCAATTACCGGACCCGCATCCCGAACCTCGCACCCCGTACCTCTATACTCAGAACTCAGAACTCCTAACTCGGAACTCGCACCTCGCACCTCGGATCCCTCAGTGAGCATATGGGTGTGATTGATGGTCGGAACCGGCGGCATTTGTGCAATAGGAGTACTCCCTTTGACGATACGGGTAAGTTCATCCACATCAATCCTCAACTGCTGGTACTGAGCATAAAGCTGAATGAGGAACTCCCTATATGGATCTGAGCAATTGTCGGCAAAGCCGCTGGATTGCACCGGCATCTGAGAGGAATGATCCTTCGGAATGTAACCGGAGAGCATTTCGGCAGTAATCAAACGCTCTGTCTCCATAATCGATATACGCTCCGCAACACTTTTGAGCTGGCGAATATTGCCGGGCCACGGGTAGCTCTCAAGAAGTTTCATTGCTTCATCGTTGAGACGCACTGGCTGCATTGTGTATTTATCAGCAAAATCACTCGCAAACTTACGAAAAAGCAAACGGATGTCCTCCTTGCGCTCCCTTAGGGGAGGCATCACTATTGGTACAGTGTTGAGTCGATAGTAAAGGTCGCGCCTAAACTTGCCCGTTGTTACTGCACGCTCAAGATGAATATTGGTAGCTGCTATCACCCTAACATCGGTCTTTTGTACCCTGGAGGAACCCACCCTTATAAATTCACCATTCTGCAAAACTCGTAGCAGGCGCACCTGGGTGCCGACCGGAAGTTCGGCTACCTCGTCCAGAAAGATTGTACCGCCGTCTGCCTCTTCAAAATAACCTTTACGGCTGTCTACTGCTCCGGTAAAAGCACCCTTTTCATGGCCGAAAAGCTCAGAATCTATCGTCCCTTCAGGAATTGCACCGCAGTTAACTGCGATATAGCGTTTGTGTTTACGTGGAGAATGGTCATGAATAATCCTGGGGATATATTCTTTTCCAACACCACTTTCACCGGTTACTATCACAGAAAGGTCTGTAGAGGCGACATTAACTGCTGCTTCAATGGCTCTGTCAAGCCCGGGATCATTGCCTATAATCTGATATTTATCTTTTATTTGCCTTAAATCCATATCTGCAAAGTTATAAATTTTTATCTGAAAAAAATTATCATTATATTTGTATGATAAAACATTATTATTTACCGAAGAATTATTTTAACAAAATCATTTTAATATTTATGAGAAAAAACATCATCAAGCTTATGCTCATAGCTTTCGTATCTGTAGCTATGGCTTCCTGCGGCAATCCTTCCAAGATGATTGAAGCCGCTGACCAAATCAAAATCAATTGTAACCCCGAAGTTCTTGAAGTGATTGCAGGTAACATCGATGCTGTTGTTGACGTTACATTCCCTGCAGAATACTTTCATCCTAAGGCAATTCTTGAGGTGATTCCAGTATTGGTTTACAGTGGCGGACAGGTTGAGGGTAAGCCTTTTGTATATCAGGGCGAGAAGATTACTGACAATTATAAACTCGTAACCGAGGATGGTGCAACCATAAGCGAACGCATTCATTTCGAATATGTTCCAGGTATGGAGAAATCACAACTCGTAGCTCGCGCAACCGTTCTCTACAAAGGCAAGGAATTCCCCTTCCCCGCTGACATCAAGATTGCTGACGGTGCCAATACCACCTATATGCTGGTAGAAACTGATGGTGCATACGAGATGATGAAGGACAACTATCAGGAAGTTATTCCTGAGACCGAAGAAGCACAAATTCTTTATCTTGTAAATAGCTCAACTGTACGTCCCTCACAGCTCAGAAGTGAAGATATAAAGAACTTTGAGCAAGCTCTCAAAGATCTTGAGCAGGACGATCGCAGAGAAGTTAAGGGCACTAAAATTGTTGCCTATGCTTCTCCTGAAGGTGCTGTAGACTTTAACAACAGACTCTCTGCAAATCGTGAAAAGAGCGCAGAAAGAGCATTTAGCCGGTTTGCCAAGAAACTCGAAACAGGTGAAGTAAGCACGAAGAGCCTCGGTGAGGACTGGGAAGGCTTCCAGGAGCTTGTAAAGAACTCGAATATTGAGGACAAAGAGCTTATACTCCGCGTTCTTTCGATGTATAGTGACTCCAACGTACGCGAAAGAGAGATCAGAAATATGTCTCAGGTATACAAGACACTTGCGGAGACTGTCCTTCCGGAACTTCGCCGTGCAAGATTCATCACCGACATTGAGTACACCAACTACAGTGCTGATGAACTTAAAGAGCTTGTGGAGACCAATATTGACGCTCTTGACGAAGAGGCTCTTCTCCGTGCAGCTACTCTCGTGAGAGATAACAACGCGAAAATTGACATTTACAATAAAGCTATCAAAGAGTTTGACAGCGACCGTGCAAAATATAACGCAGCTTGCGTCAATCTAAACCTTGGAAAGAATAGCGCAGCTAAGTCTCTTCTCGGAAAGATGAACAACAAGAACTGCTACTATAAGAACGCAATGGGCGTTATCGCAATGCGTGAAGGCGACTATGCAGAAGCCAAAAAATGGTTTGCAGAGACACACCGTCCTCAGGGCAAGATCAACGCAGCAGTTATTGATATTCTCGAAGGCAGATATAAAGAGGCTCTCAACAAACTTGAGGGTACAGGTGACCATAATGAGCCTCTTGCTCACATCCTCAACGGACAGCCTGAGAAGGCAGTCGTAACTTGCAAATGCCCTCATGCATCTTACCTCAAGGCTGTTATTGCAGCACGCAAGGGTGATGTTGAGACCTGCAAGAAAGAGCTTGAGAACGCAGCTAAGAGAGAAGACTACGCTAAGAGAATGCTCACAGATATCGAATTTGCGAAGATTCCCAGATAGTTTCAGTTTTGAGTATGAAGTATTGAGTCAGGAGTAAGTTTTATAGTTTTTAGTAAAAAGTAGAACTAAAAGTTAGAGGCTTGAAGTCCCAATTCAATTAAATAAAAAAGTTCCGGATTAATTATTCTTAATCCGGAACTTTTTTATATACATAATACTCCGCACACTACAGACTACCCACTACACACTCGAAACTATCCAAAAATCATTATCACCAGAATAGTTACCGGAGCAACAAAACGAATGATGAAGAATGTCAATTCCGTGAACCATTTTGGGAGCTTAAGAGTACCACTATTGGTAAGCTCGTCCATTACATTAGCCTTACCGAGTCTCCAACCTACAAAGATTACGACCAGCAGGCCGCTTGTGGTCATGAAGAAGTCGGATGAAAGAGAGTCAAAGAGGTCAAAGAAGGTCTTACCTAGAATTTTTACATCTGAAAGCACTCCCATAGAGAGTGAACTAAGACATCCGGTTACAAGGAAAATTGAGGAACCAATGATTACAGATGTGGTACGCTTCATCTTAAACTCCTCCTTGAGATAAGCCACGACCACCTCAAGCAAGGAAATTGAGGAAGTCAGGGCAGCTATAAGAAGGATAAAAAAGAAAACGATTGCTAATAGGCCTCCCAAAGGCATTTGAGCAAAAATCTTAGGCAATGTAATAAACACGAGACCAGGTCCCTCTCCGGGACTTATTCCGAAAGCAAATACCGCCGGCATAATTGCTAAACCTGCAATTATAGCAAAAGAGGTGTCTGCAACAGCTGTAAGTGCTGATGTTTTGACTATATTTTCACTTTTGTTAACATAAGAGGCATAGGTCATTATTGTACCACAGCCTATGGAAAGTGAGAAAAATGCCTGCCCCAATGCAGCAAGCAGGGTATTGAAAGTCACTTTGGAAAAATCAGGCTTGAAAAGATAGTTAATTCCCGCTTTTGCTCCCTCAAGAGTAACCGAACGTACGGCAATGATGATAATCATCACAAAAAGCATTGGCATCATCATTTTGGTATATTTCTCTATACCTTTTTCTATCCCGGCAATCACCACAAGAGCTGTCAAAAGCAGAAAGACAATATGCCAGATAATCGGCTTTATCGGAGAAGAAACAAAGTCACCAAACATCGTGTCAAGATTGGCTCCGCTTTCACGAGTAAAATCAAACGTGATGGCTTTGGCCAGATATTCTATAGACCATCCTCCCACTACGCTATAAAATGAAAGAATACAGATAGCGGAAATCACAGCAAAAATGCCCACTATCCCCCATTTGGAGCCTGGCGCCAACACCTTAAAGGCACCGAAAACATTTTTCTGACTTCTACGTCCAATAATAAATTCCGAATACATTATCGGAAGACAGAGAATAAAGACAAAAGCAATGTAAATAAAAATGAAAGCGGCGCCGCCGTTTTCTCCCACAAGATAGGGAAACCTCCAAAGATTGCCCAGCCCGACGGCAGAGCCGGCCAAAGCAACCAGCACTCCGAATGAACTGGTAAACGAGTCACGTCCGGCAATACCTGATGACTGTGATTTCTTAGCACTCATATATCAAAAATTCATAGTTTAATCCTGATTTTTCATCTATTGCGACGCCACTACGAGTGGCGATATGCCATTTTTCCGGATTAAGATCGGGGAAAAAGACATCCGCTTCGGGAATAGTCGTATGCACCTGAGTCAAATAGACTCTTGAAGCTTTCCCCAGTGCCTGACTATAAATATTTCCCCCACCAATGATAAACACCTCGGTCTGTCCCGCTTCTGAAGCAATGGTCAGTGCGAGATCGAGAGCACTTTCGAGAGAGCGAACAAAGTGCAGCCGCGAAGGTGATTCCTGTCGACTATCCGCTGAGAGAGAACGACTGATGACTATATTATCTCTTCCAGGGAGAGGTTTGCAGCCGAGGGATTCCCAGGTCTTGCGTCCCATTATGACGCATTTACCGAAAGTAACCCGCTTAAAATACTTCAGATCATCGGAAATATGCCAGGGCATAGCGTTACCTTTACCAATAGCTCCATCCGTTGCAACGGCGGCGATAAGGGAGATGATGGGTGCGCTATTCATACGGCTATGGGGGCTTTTATACTCGGATAAGGATCGTATCCTTCGAGTGTGAAATCTTCATATTCAAAACTGAAGAGATCCTTTTTGTCAGGGTTAATACGCATCTTGGGAAGTGGACGCGGCTCACGGGAGAGCTGCAAATCCACCTGCTCAAAGTGGTTTTGGTAGATATGAGCGTCGCCAAAGGTATGAATAAACTCTCCGGGGAGGTAGCCGCAGACTTGTGCCAGCATCATGGTCAGCAGTGAATAGGAAGCTATATTGAAGGGTACTCCAAGGAAGACATCCGCACTACGTTGATAGAGCTGACATGAGAGTTTTCCTTCGGCCACATAGAACTGAAAAAGTGCATGACATGGCGGGAGTGCCATTTTTCCTACCTCTGCTACGTTCCAGGCGGAAACTATGTGACGCCGCGAATCGGGATTGGTTTGAAGCGATCCGACGACCTTGGTCAGTTGATCAACAGTGCCTCCGTCAGGGGTGGGCCAACTACGCCACTGATGACCGTAAATGGGTCCTAAATCACCATTGGTATCCGCCCATTCGTCCCATATAGTCACTCCATGTTCGTTGAGGTAACGTATATTTGTATCTCCTGCTATAAACCAGAGCAGTTCATAGATAATGGATCTTAAATGAAGTTTTTTAGTAGTCAATACCGGGAAGCCCTGATTAAGATCAAAGCGCATCTGGTAACCGAAAACACTCCTGGTACCTGTACCGGTGCGATCGCTTTTATCGGTACCATTGCGCATTATATGTTTGAGCAGATCAAGATACTGTTTCATTGTGCAAATATATGTATTTTTCGCTGCAATCGCAGCAAAATTGGAAGGTGGTCACTCACTCCCCCGTTGTAACGCGGTCCGATAAATGTGCGCCTGGGCTTTTGCCCAAGAAATTCTCTATCTTCCTCGAATAAAAAAGCTGGAGCAAAGATACGCATCAAGGCACCGTCATCCCAACGGACAACCCTTTCTAAAAGGTTTCCTGAGAGGAAGAATTGGTCTATAAGTTCCCAGGCACCTTTATATTTGATAGAGCCTAGCCCCTTTACCGCCACATCCTCAGCAGGAGCACACAACCCCAGATTCTGCACAAAATCGGCAATAATACGGGAATCCGGAGTGTCGTTAAAATCGCCCATTATGATGATCGCCGCCTCAGGCGAAATAGCCCTCAATGAGTCTACTGCATCACGTAATGCATACGCAGCAGCAGTTCTTCGCAGAGAATGGTCTGACCCCTCACTTAGCTTTGAGGGCCAGTGGGTGATAAAAAGATGAAGGGTGTCAAAAGCTCTCTCTCCTTGAAGCGGAATGCCACAGATATACAAAATATCGCGGGTTCTGGAACTGTCGGGAAGGGATACCCCCACTGCTCGCGAACACAACACTTTAAAGCGCTCCTTACGATAAAGTAGCGCTACATCTATGCCGCGAATGTCAGGCGAGTCATAATGCACTATATTGTAATCCAGGCGTACCAGGGGTGT
This sequence comes from Bacteroidales bacterium, assembly GCA_033811195.1. Lineage (GTDB taxonomy): Bacteria > Bacteroidota > Bacteroidia > Bacteroidales > UBA932 > Cacconaster. Next base: position 50,155 of record JAPXOZ010000011.1, read on the forward strand.
TTGCTCCGTAAGCTGGCGAAGCACCATCCTATTTTCTACCTCGCACAATCCTATCAGATCCGGCCAACCTCCGAGTTCTTCTGCAGAAGAGGCAATAACCTTTGCAATGGCATTACGTTTACGCAAAAAACGCTTCCATGACCACCCATATCTACCCCCATAAACAAAATCCTCATCATTTGTTTTTTCATCATCAAAGGGGTCAAAATAATTTTCGATATTCCAAAATATCACTCTGATTTCGTCATTTACAGGCTCCTGAAACGGAGCTGCAAAAATGAGCAGAACGCTCAAAAACAACCCTCTCATCACATACCTCCTTGTTTTGACGCCAAGATAAACAAATAATTACTACTTTTGTAGTTTGGATTAATAATAATTATTTATGGGATTTAAATGTGGAATAGTGGGATTGCCAAATGTTGGAAAGTCAACTCTTTTCAACTGTGTCAGCTCTTCAAGGGCACAGGCAGCCAATTTCCCATTTTGCACAATAGAACCCAATATAGGTTTTACTACCGTACCTGACGAGAGACTAACAGTTCTCGAAAAGATGGTTAAACCGCCTCGCGTGGTGCCCGCTACGGTTGAAATCGTAGATATTGCAGGACTTGTAAAGGGGGCCGGCAAAGGAGAAGGCCTCGGTAACCAGTTTCTGGCAAATATTCGCCAAACAGATGCTATTCTGCATGTGCTCCGCTGTTTTGATGACCCTAATGTGGTCCATATGGACGGTACCGTCAATCCGGTAAGAGATAAGGAAATTGTAGATATAGAGCTTCAGATTAAGGATTTGGATACGATCAACAACCGAATCGCAAAGGTAGAAAAACAGGCGCAGTCCGGCGGTGATAAGCATGCAAAAAGGGTACTGGACCTGCTACTAAGATACAAAGAGGTACTGGAAATGGGGCGCAACGCCCGCGAGGTAATAATTGAAAATGCAGAGGATGCGAAGATAGCAAAGGAGTTCTACCTTCTCACTTGCAAACCTGTGATGTATGTCTGCAATGTAGACGAGGGCTCTGCTGCATCCGGCAATGCCTATGTGGAGATGGTGCGTGAAGCGATCAAAGGCGAAGATGCCGAGATATTGGTTATTGCTGCTAAGATTGAATCCGAAATTGCAGAACTTGAAAGTTTTGAGGAAAGAGAGATGTTTTTACATGAGATTGGCCTCGAAACTTCCGGAGTAGTGCGTCTTATACAGTCGGCCTATTCACTCCTCAATCTGCACACCTTTTTCACAATAGGAGGACCTGAATTGAGGGCATGGACCGTAACAAAGGGAGACAAAGCGCCGAAAGCAGCCGGAGTTATCCATACCGACTTCGAGAAAGGGTTCATACGTGCCGAGGTAATAAAATATGATGACTATATTGCTTTTGGATCGGAAGCTGCATGCCGTGCTGCCGGCAAAATCAGCAGTGAAGGTAAAGAGTATGTGGTTCAAGATGGTGACATAATTCATTTCCTTTTCAATGTATAATGATAAAAATTAATGATAAAATGAGAAAAAATTTATTTCTATTGACTCTTGCGACATTTGTCGCTATAACATTCGCCACCTCTTGTAAAGAGGAGACGGCTGCAGAACCCTCCTGGTACACCAACCAACCCTATTTCCTCGAGAAACACATATTATATGCGGAGTTGCCGGTGGATACATCAAATATCGTATTGGTCGGTGACGATTTTATCGACAGAGGTATGTGGAGTGATTTTTTCGGATCGGGCAAAGTTATTGGCAGAGGTATTACATACGATGGTACTGAACATCTTCGCTATAGAATCGGAGGTATAGCTAAAGCTAAACCAAAAAAAATATTTCTAAGTGCAGGTGCAAGAGATATAATGCATGGAGATGACAACGCTTTAATACTGGAGCGCGTTACTGAAATTTGCAAAATCGTAAAGAAGGCCTCTCCTGAGAGCGAGATTTATTATATCGGCGTCACCCCTTTGGGAGAGATGACAACTGAACAGGTAACACAAACTGCAGAGTTCAACAATTCTCTGGCTGAATTTGCCGATGAAACCGGCTTTACCTTTGTCGACATGGCAAGTGTGCTCACCGACGAGAGCGGAGCCATCAATCCTGCTTATAGCTGGAATGGAATGTTGCTCAACGGTGCCGGTTATGAAGCCTACGCAAAAGCTATAGAACCCTTCGTAGGTTTTACCGCCCTCAACAAGGCGCAGGAAGGCGAGATGAAAGCCGAAAGATTTGACCACTACAATCACCGTCTATCCATATTCCGTTCACTACCCAACAGTAAAGAATATTCGGTGATAATGCTTGGCAACAGTCTAATTAACAACGCCCCATGGAATGAGCTGTTCCCCTTCCTTAATATTCTCAACCGCGGTATCAGTGGAGATGTTGTTGAGGGCATTATAGATAGGGTTGATGAGATTGCCGATGAAAATGCCAAGAAAATCTTCCTAATGACCTCGACTAATGACCTTATCAACAACCAAGAGCTTCCGATTTCCGAGCTCTGGGCCAAATACGAGGCACTTATTATTAAAATCAAGGAAGCTATCCCTGGAACTGTCCTTTATGTGCAAAGCACTCTCCCCCTCAATCCTAAGACGAAGTTCTACGAAGGCAACAACAAGAGAATACTTGAACTCAACAAATTGCTCGATGCCGCAAAAGACAGATACGGATATGTCTATCTCGATATTGCATCGCTTTTGAGCGATGCCAACGGAGATCTTGCCGATGAGTACACCACAGACGGTATCCATCTAAGCGCCACCGGCTACTTTATATGGGCAAAAAAACTTGCTGAAGGCCACAGAATACTCATTATGGACCCTAAATTGGAATAATCTATATGTACAGAACACATACTTGCGGCGAATTGAGGCTTGAAAATGTCGGCCAGACAGTAACTCTTGCGGGTTGGATTCAAAAAAACCGCAAAATGGGCGGCATGAGTTTCATAGACTTGAGGGACCGCTATGGTATTACTCAGGTGGTGATTGACGAGTCATCATCAAGTGAACTTAATGAAAAAGTATCCGGTCTCGGACGCGAATATGTGATCCAGGTGACAGGTATGGTTGAGGAACGCCAAAGCAAAAACCCCCGTATTCCTACCGGAGAGATCGAAATAAAACTCACCCATCTAAATATCCTCAACGAAGCAACAACACCTCCTTTTACCATCGAAGATGAGTCGGACGGAGGCGAAGAAATTAGGGCAAAATATCGCTATCTCGACCTAAGGCGCAACCCATTAAAACGTGCTCTTACTCTTCGTCATAAACTTGCTCACGAGACACGCAACTTCCTTGACAGCCTCAACTTCATTGAAGTAGAGACCCCTTTTCTGATCAAATCGACTCCTGAAGGTGCACGTGATTTCGTGGTTCCCAGCCGCATGCACCCCGGGGAGTTTTACGCACTTCCACAAAGTCCCCAGCAATATAAACAACTGCTGATGGTGGCCGGATATGACAGATATTTCCAGATTGTACGCTGCTTCAGAGATGAAGATTTGCGTGCCGACCGTCAACCGGAATTCACACAGATTGACTGCGAAATGTCTTTTGTAGAGCGTGAAGACGTGCTCAACACCTTCGAGGATTTGATGAAACATCTCTTCAAGAGGGTGCTTGGAGTAGAGTTTAAAGAGCAATTTCCCCGCATCAGTTATGCTGACGCTATGACATACTACGGCTCCGACAAGCCCGATATCCGCTTCGGTATGAAAATTCGGGAAATAACCGATAAGGTCAAGGGACACGACTTTGTTGTATTTGATTCTGCTCCTTATATCGGTGGAATTGTGGTGGAAGGTATCGCCTCCTACACACGCAAGCAGATTGACGAGCTCACAGAGTGGGTTAAAAGACCTCAGGTTGGTGCAAAGGGGCTCATTTATATCAGAGTGACAGAAGAGGGCGTAAAATCTTCTGTGGACAAGTTTTTCTCATCGGAAGAACTTCAAGTCCTCGCCAACGATATGGGCGCAAAAGCCGGCGACATGTTTTTAATTATGGCCGGTGAACGTAAGAAAACCCAGATAGCTCTCGGTACTCTCCGCATCGAACTCGGCAATCGTCTCGGACTTCGCCGTCCCGACCGGTTCGCACCTTTGTGGGTATACGATTTCCCCTTGCTCGAGTGGGATGAAGAGACAGAGCGTTTCTATGCGATGCACCACCCCTTTACCTCTCCCAAACCCGAGGATTTGGAGAAATTTTACAGTAACTGCAAAGAGGATCTGGAACAGGTCTCAGCCAATGCCTACGACTTTGTTCTCAATGGTACCGAACTCGGCGGCGGATCCATTCGTATCTTTGATTCCAACATCCAGAAGAGGATGTTCGAGGTGCTCGGAATGGATGAAGAGGAATATCTCTACAAGTTTGGATTCATGATAGATGCATTCAAATACGGAGCTCCTCCTCACGGCGGTATCGCTTTCGGATTTGATCGTCTCTGTGCCCTTTTCGGCGGACAGGAAACCATAAGGGATTTTATCGCATTCCCCAAAAACAATACCGGCAGGGATGTAATGTGCGATGCTCCTTCGAAAATTGACGACACCCAGATGGCCGAACTTTTTCTAAAAACTACCGCTAAAAATTAATTCTTAGTTTCGAATATCTAGTGAGTAGTTGGGAGTGTTGAGTTTGGAGCAATTATGGAGTGAAAGTTATTATTGCACTTCTTCCTTTTCGCAATATAAGATTACGTGTCCGCCAATAAAGTTAAGGAAATCGTTGTATTGCTCATTGGTAATCATTTCGGGAAAACTCATAATAAGCAGTTCCTGCGGTTCCGCATCCAACCTGTAAGCGAGGGAAAAACGATAAGGGGTGAGGATATATCCTGTGTGTTCGTAAAAATGCAAACGGCGTATAGATTGTTCATCAGTGAGCGGATCAATTTCCAAGATGACCTTATGTTCCGTATCGCGAAGGTGCAGCAACATCTTGGTGCCGTAACCATGATCGCGCAACTCGGGCGAAACAGCCAAATAATCTAAGTAGCGATATGTGCCCCATTCCCAATAAAATAGGAGGCCAATCAATCGATTATCTTCCCATGCCGAAATCGGGAAGAAATATGGGTCTTGACATGCACGCAAATGGTCTTTCTTTTTTCGCAGTTCGGCGATGGGAAAACTGGCCTCATACAGCTCCCAAACTTTATTCCAGCGTTCGGTTTCTTTAGTATCGACACGTAAGTATTCCATGAGTAAATTGAAATTTGAGAACAAATATACGCAACAGTTTGGTTGGATATCACTAATTGCATAACCTTTCTAATCAATATTTTTTCGCTTTTTTCTCCTTGTTGTTAGTTATTTTCTTTATTAACTTTGCGTGATTATAAAATAACCAAAAGCCAAACCCCATACTCAAAACTACCACCCCAGAACCCCGTAACCCATAACTCGCAACCCGTAACCCGCAACTCGCAACATGACAAATCCATACAATATCAAGGGTCCCTACAATCCCAATGCTCCTAAAAAGGAGCCTCAAAAAAAAAGAACCATTCTCGACCTCGACGAGAAGCAACTTGCCAATGTAGATAAAATTATCGCCATTGCCTCCGGTAAAGGCGGCGTCGGTAAATCCACCGTTGCAGTCAATCTGGCAATTACCCTTGCCCGTATGGGCTACAAAGTGGGCCTCGCCGATGCCGACGTTTATGGCCCTTCAGTGCCCAAAATGACAGGTACAGAAGGAAAAGTTCCCGAAGTTGAGATCTATGATGCACAAGGTAATCCTGTGGAAGATTATGGTCAGTACACCGAGGATTGCAGTGAGATTATCCTCCCTATAGAGAAATTTGGTGTAAAATGGATGTCAATAGGTTATTTCGCCCGACCCGAACAGGCGCTGATCTGGCGTGGCCCAATGGCTTGCAACGCCCTCAAACAGATGATTCTTCAGGTAAAATGGGGTGAACTGGACTTTCTATTGGTAGACCTTCCTCCGGGGACCGGAGATATCCATATTTCGCTCGTACATGACATACCGCTGGATGGGGCAATCATTGTCAGTACCCCACAGGCCGTAGCTCTTACCGACGTGGAAAAAGGCGTAAACCTTTTCAGAAATGAAAATATCAACAAGCATATCTACGGCATTATAGAGAATATGTCCTGGTTTACTCCTGCAGAACTGCCGGAAAACAGATATTACATCTTCGGAAAAGATGGCTGTAAAGCAATGGCTGAAAAATATAACCTGCCCCTACTGGGACAGGTTCCTTTGGTACAAAGTATCCGTGAGGGAGGCGACGAAGGCAATCCCGCCGCTCTCCACGACGGACCTCTCTTTGACGCTATGAAAGCAGCCGCTTTACAATTGTTGAAATAAGACGGCCATCAGCCTGCCCTGCAAGGGCTTTGGTGGCCACTCCCATGACTTTGCCCATGTCGGCCGGCGATTTTGCCCCGACCTGGGCAATTATATTTTTGAGAGCCTCTTCAACCTCTTTTTCGCTCAACTGTACGGGGAGATATTTTTCCATTATAGCAGCCTCGGCCAGCTCCGCTTCAGCAAGCTCTGGACGTGACTGCTCAGTGTAGATGGCCGCGCTCTCTTTGCGCTGCTTTACAAGCTTCTGAATGATTTTGATAATGTCGGCATCGGTAAGTTCGTCTGATGCACCTGCCGCTGTTTTTGCCAGCATGATGGCTGCCTTGATCCCCCTTATGGAGGCCAGGGCAGTCGCATTCTTGGCAAACATTGCAGCTTTAAGATCCTCCTGTATCTGTTTTTCCAAAGCCATTTTTATTTAGTTTTTATAGATTCCTAATTATTCCACTATATCCATCTCGTCGAGGAGATAGCCAGCTCCGCCAAATTTATCCATAATAAATAGGACGTAGCGGATATCGACATTGATACAGCGTTGCAGTTCGGGCTCAAAAATTATATCACCAGACATCGCTTCCCAATTACCATCAAAGGCCAATCCGAGAAGTTCGCCATTGGCATTAAGTACGGGACTGCCGGAATTACCGCCTGTGATATCGCCGTTAGTAATGAAACAGGCAGGCATTTCGCCGCTCGGCATGGCATATCTACCATAATCTTTAGCTCTATGAAGCTCTTTTAGCTTTTCAGGCACTATAAATTCCCAGTTGTCGGGGTCTTCCTTCTGCATCACGCCCTCAAGGGTTGTATAGTAATTGTAAACTACGGCATCCTTGGGAGAATAGGGAAGCACTCTGCCATAAGTGAGTCGCATTGTGGAGTTGGCATCGGGATAAATGGCTTCACCCTCACGCATTTCGAGAGTTCCGGCAATATATGCTTTTTTGCCTTCGTCAAATATCTTCTGAGTGGAAGCAATCTTAGCGCGAAGAGGTGGAGTTGCTAAGCTAAAGGATTTTGCCAGCTCTACTGCAGGATCTTCTTCAATAGGAGTCTCCGTGGCTATGGCCTCAAGGACTTTCTTCTCGGATGTAAAAATAGAATTAGCGAAGATATGGTCTACATAAGCATCTATATCCCCTGCAAATTTGCTCTCTATATCTTTGTAAAATGAGGGAAGGCTTTCCTCCAAGAGGCGTTCTTTTGCAATTTTGATCATCCCTTTTGAAATCTTCCTGTCTGTAGATACCGAATAATCCTTATAGAAAGAGGCGATGCGACGGTCAAGCATATTGCAGTACTGCTCTTTCTCCTGATCGGTTGCAAAAGGAGTGGTGTAGAGACTATTGACCATAGATGCAATGGACATTATCTCTATACGTCCCACGCTCTCGGCGAGTGTGGTATATATGGTAAGAGCCTCTGCTCTCTCTTTAACGGCATAATTGATCTTGTCAAGTGCGTCGCCATATTTTTTGATACGGGACTTCTTTTTACCCACCCATTCCTTAAACTCGGCCTCTTCCTTTGCGCGACGTGATTCTACGTCAAGTTTTGCAAAGGTTTCATTCATTCCCATCCATTTTTTCCAGCCGTTGGAGGAGCCGCTATATTTGCTTGCATACTGGAGTTTCACTTTAGGATCGGCAAGCATATCCTCCATCATCAATTCCTGGCGCTTACCTCTGATATAGATGCTGATCGCATTGGAGATATCACGCTGCTCCACGAGCTCCGACTGTGTCATGAAACGGTTTGTGCGGCCTGGATAACCGATAATCATCGTGAAATCGTTGGGCTGAATGCCTTTGAGAGAAATTTTAAGATGTTGTTTTGGCCTGTAGGGCACGTTGTCGGGAGAATAGGGTGCGGGGTTGTTGTCTTTGTCCGCATATACCCTGAACATAGCAAAGTCGCCGGTATGACGAGGCCACATCCAGTTGTCGGTATCCGCTCCGAATTTGCCGATTGAAGAAGGAGGGGCACCCACAAAACGGATATCATTATAGACTTTTGATACTACGAGGTAGTAAGCATTTCCGCCATACATAGAATAGACTCTGGCACGGAGATATTTGTTGTCACCTACAGCCTTGCCTGTAAGATTGGCTTCGAGTTGTTTCATTGCCTCAGTGCTATCTTTTGCGGTTTTTGCCTTTTTAAGCACCTTCTCAACATCTTTTGTAACATCGGTCATGCTCTCGAGGAATGTCACGGTGAGACCCTCTGCAGGAAGTTCCTGTGAGCGGTCCATCGCCCAATAACCATCAGCGAGATAGTCATTCTCAATGGAGCTCAGACGCTGTATGGAACCGTAGCCACAATGGTGATTGGTCACTAAAAGACCCTCTGAAGAGATGATTTCGGCTGTACAACCACCACCGAAGTGCACTATTGCGTCCTTGATGGAAGAATTGTTGATACTGTAAATCTCTTCTGCCGAAAGTTTGAGACCCATCTGTTGCATTGTTTTAATATTCATCTTTTTCAGCAACGGGAGAAGCCACATTCCTTCGTCGGCACGCATCGGTGCAATCGCAAAAATCAGTGCGAGAAGGGATACGATTGTAATTTTCTTCATATTTAAAAAATTTGTCAAAAAAATGGTTTATTTTTAAGGTTTATCTTACAAATGTACAGAAATGGTTTCAAAAAGAAAAATATTGATTGTACCCGACAAATTCAAAGGTTCCTTGAGTGCTTTTCAAGTGGCAGATGCGCTCGAGGAGGCCATTAGAATGCGTGTGGTACACATTTCTGATCTGGAGATAGAGAAAATCCCAATGGCGGATGGTGGCGACGGATCGCTGGATGTGATGTGTGACGCACTTTCGAAGCATCCCTCATCCGAAGCGCAATTAGTGGAAGTGGAGTGTTGTGACCCACTCCGAAGGCCTCTTAAAGCACCTATGCTGCTCTTTCGTAGCAACGGCGAACAATGCGCCTTTATCGAGATGGCGCGATGCTGCGGATTGACATTACTTAAAGAAGAAGAGAGAGACCCGCTAAAGACCGACACCTTCGGACTCGGGCTGATGATTCGTGCTGCTGCCGAGACCGGTGCACGCAGAATTATTATCGGTATCGGAGGTAGTGCCACAAATGATATGGGCTACGGTATCTGGGGTGAAGGGGGAAGCATTCCTCCGGAAGAGATTGTACGTATGTGCGACACCATCACCTTTCAGGTAGCCTGCGATGTGGAGAATCCATTGCTGGGCTCAAACGGAGCTACTATGGTCTATGCTCCGCAGAAAGGAGCAAATTGGATGACCATCCCCCTACTGGAACAACGTATGGAACTCTATGCTGAAAAAGCTCACTCTTTGCTAAAATCATTTGGAGGAGAATTTGCCACACGCGCTTCTCATATAACCACTATCCCCGGCGGTGGAGCAGCAGGAGGACTCGGTGTCGCTTTCTACAGCTTTTTCAAAGCGGAACTTTTACCGGGATGGCAACTTTTTGCACAAATGATTTCACTTGAGGAAAAAATAGCCTCAGCAGAGACAATTATTACCGGTGAAGGTCGTTTTGATTCCCAAAGTTTGAGCGGTAAACTCATAGATGGCATCGCATCGCTCTGCAGTAAATACGGCAAGCGTCCGGTAGTAGTGTGTGGCGAGAGTCTGGTCAGTCCTGAACTACTCAGAAAACACAAAATAGGCAATGTTTATCAATTGATGGATATCGTCCCGGACAGAGAAACCTCTATTTCATCGGCAGAAATATTACTCAAAGGTGTCGATCCCGCACTTATTGAGGTCGGATGCGATGAAGCGGGCCGCGGATGCCTTGCTGGACCGGTTTTCGCAGCAGCAGTGATCCTGCCCCGAGGTTTTTATCATCCGTTGTTAAACGATTCAAAACAGCTCAATGCTAACCAAAGAGAAGAATTACGGAAGATCATAGAGCGTGAAGCTGTAGCTTGGAGCGTAGCATCTGTTGATGCACAGGAGATTGACCGTATCAATATCCTCAATGCCTCTATCAAAGGAATGCACAAAGCCCTTGACGGTCTAAAGGATTCCAACGGAGAAAAGATTACTCCTTCGATAATATTTGTTGACGGCAACAGGTTCCTACCCTACAAGGAAATACCTCATCACTGTATAGTAAAAGGCGATAGTAAATTGAGCTGCATCGCAGCTGCTTCGATCCTGGCCAAAACCCACAGGGATGAATATATGCGCCACCTTGCAGCCGAATATCCCCAATACGGATGGGAGGAAAATATGGCCTATCCTACGGCAAAACACAGAGAGGCAATAGCACTTTACGGCCTTACTCCACAACATCGCCGTTCATTCAATATGACTGATAACCAATTGGATTTGCATATTTAATGCAAAAAACCTAAATTTGTGGGCTAATTTTCGACAGAAAAACAGTGTTGGAATCAAACAAATAAAAATATTTAAAATCGATCTATAAAATGAAAACTTACCCCACAGACAAGATCAGAAATGTCGTTCTAATGGGAGGTACAAAATCAGGCAAGACCACATTTGCCGAGGCTATACTTTTCGAGGGCAAGGTCATTGACCGCAGAGGTACAATTGAGGCTAAGAACACCGTTTCTGACAACACCGAAGTCGAGCAGATCTTCCAGCGCTCTATCTATTCCACTCCACTATTTGCAGAGTTCATGGACCACAAGCTGAACATAATCGACGCACCCGGTGCTGACGATTTCATAGGTGGAGTGGTATCCGCAATGAAGGTGTGCGACTCCGGTATAATGCTCATAAATGCACAGCAGGGTGTTGAGGTTGGTACCGAGATTCACGGACGCTATGCTGAGGAGCGCAATTTCCCCGTAGTGATTGCAGTCAATCAACTCGAAACCGAGAAAGCCAACTGGGACAACACTATTGACAGTATCCACCAGGCATTCGGTTCAAAAGCCGTTGTATTCCAGTATCCGGTTAATCCCGGTTTGGGCTTCGATAGCTTTATCGACGTCCTCACAATGAAGATGTACAAATACACAGATGAAAATGGCACACGCGAAGTACTCGATATTCCCGCAGACCAAATGGGTAAGGCAGAGGAGATGCGTGCAGAGCTGATGGAGATGGCTGCGGAGAGCGACGAGGCTTTGATGGAGAAATTTTTCGAAGAGGGGGAACTTTCGGAAGAAGATATGAATAAAGGCCTCAACATCGGTTTTGTAAAAGGCGAACTCTATCCTATATTCTGCCTCTCGGCAAAGAAATGCATCGGCGTAAAGCGTCTCATGCAGTTTATGATAGATGTTGCCCCCGCTCCTTCGGAGAAAGTTGACGGACCTACCTCACTTTTCGTTTACAAATCATCCGTAGAACAACACCTCGGTGATGTATCCTATTTCAAAGTAATGTCCGGTAAGATAGGCGAAGCTCAGGATTTGGTAAATCCTGTTACAGGCAACAAAGAGAGAGTTTCAGCTCTTTACGCTGTAGCCGGTAAGAAAAAAGAGAAAGTAACCGAACTTTTAGCCGGTGACCTGGGATGTACTGTAAAGCTTAGAAATGTAAAGACCAATCAGACCCTTAACCAGCCCGGTTACGATGAAGTTGTGGAGCCCATAGTATTCCCTCCCTCCAGATATCGCACAGCCATCAAGGCAAAGGATGAGAAGGATGAGGAGAAGTTGGGTGAAGCTCTCAACCGTGCATCAGCAGAGGATCCCACATTGGTTGTGGAGTATTCCAAGGAACTTAAACAGACTATTCTCAACGGTCAGGGAGAGCAACACATCAATATTCTAAAATGGCACCTCAACAATACCAACAAACTTGAGATTGACCTATTCGCTCCGAAGATTCCCTATCGCGAGACCATTACAAAAGTTGCAAATGCCACATACCGTCATAGGAAACAATCCGGTGGTGCAGGACAGTTCGGTGAGGTTACTCTCCTTGTAGAGCCCATCGTAGAGGGAATTGACACTACCGCTAAATTTAAGATTGACGGTAAAGAGCAGGTGCTCAACGTTAGAGCCAAAGAGGAGTTTGAACTCGATTGGGGAGGCAAATGGGAGTTCTACAACTGCGTCGTGGGCGGTGCCATCGATACCAACTTCATGCCTGCCATCAAGAAGGGTATTATACAAAGATTGGAGGAAGGTCCTCTTACAGGCTCTTATGCCCGTGATATTCGTGTATTTGTATATGACGGCAAAATGCACCCGGTTGACTCCAAGGAGATCGCCTTTATCATAGCAGGCCGTAACGCCTTTAGGGAGGCCTTCAAGAATGCTGGTCCTAAGATTATGGAGCCCATCTATTTAGTGGAGATCCTTGTACCCGGGGACTGTATGGGAGACGTTATGAGCGACATCCAGAACCGTCGCGGTATGATTGAGGGAATGAGCTCCAAGAAGGGCTTCCAGGTACTTCGCGCCCGCGTTCCACTGGCAGAACTTTACAGGTATTCCACCACTTTGAGCTCTCTAACTTCCGGCCGTGCAACCTTTACACAGGAGCTTGTCGAGTATCAGCAGGTACCTGCCGACATACAGGAAAAACTCCTCAAAGAATACGAAGCTGAGGCACAGGAAGAAGACTAGTGATTATAGCCGACCATATCAAAAAATCCTTCGGGACGCTTGTCGTCCTGAAGGATATTTGTTTTCAGGCAGATGCTGCCGAAGTTGTCAGCATTGTCGGAGCCAGTGGTGCCGGCAAATCTACTCTTCTGCACATTATCGGCACACTGTCCAAACCCGATAGCGGAAGGGTCATTATTGACGGGACCGATGTTCTTTCCCTTTCGGATAAGGAACTGGCCCGCTTCCGCAACACCAGGATCGGATTTGTCTTTCAAGCACATCATCTGCTTCCTGAATTTACAGCTATTGAGAATGTAATGATCCCCGCCCTTATTGCCGGCAAGAGTCGCAAAGTGGCCACTTCAGAGGCTATGGAATTGCTATGTCAGCTTGGTTTGGGTGAAAGGATAAATCACAAGCCGTCCGAGCTCAGTGGAGGAGAACAACAGCGTGTAGCTATTGCCCGCGCTTTGGTCAACCGTCCGGCAGTCCTTTTTGCAGATGAACCCTCAGGTAATCTCGATAGCAAAAACAAAGGCGAACTTCACCGTCTCTTTTTCGATCTTAGGGACAGATATGGCATCACTATCGTCATCGTCACTCACGACAAGGAGCTTGCGGCCCTCTCGGACAGGACCCTCGAAATGAAAGACGGGGAGTTTGTGGAATAGTCGAATGGGTACATTCAGATTCAAAAGATTCACTATCTCTAACGAGAAATCCGCTATGAAGGTCAACACCGATGGTGTGTTACTCGGCGCCTGGGTAGGCCTTCAACAAAACCCCGAGCTCTCTCCATCCCCCCTAAAAGTGCTGGATATCGGCACGGGTACGGGTGTCATAGCTCTGGTTATCACTCAACGCTGTGAAGGCAATGCCATTGTCACCGGTATTGATATCGATTCCGATTCGGCGCAAGAGGCGGCCGAGAACTTTGCAAATTCCCCCTGGAGCGAAGTTCTGACTGCCTCTCACATATCATTTCAGGAGTTTATAGTCGGCTTTGGGACGGAGCGTTTTGATCTTGTGGTTTCCAATCCCCCCTATTTCGTAGACTCACAGAAGGCTCCTTCTCTCAGACGCAGCACGGCACGTCATAACGATACTTTGGAATATGAGGAGGTCATTGATGGTACAATAAAGATTCTCTCCCCAGAAGGACGACTTGCACTGATTCTGCCTGTGGAGGAGAGCCGTATTTTCGAGCAAAAAGCCCGTCTGAAAGGGCTACAACTCACTCGCCTCTGTCTGGTAAGATCTTTACCCGATGCACCGCCTAAAAGAGCTCTGATGGAATTTTCTTTCAGGGACAATCTATGTGAGAATAGAGCAGCAGTCACTCGTGAAGAGTTGGTTATACAAACAAAAAGCGACTTTACCCGAGAGTATAAGTCGCTTACCTGTGAGTTTTATCTCAATTTTTAATCTTCATCAGAAGCAGAACTCGAAGCCTTAGGCCTTTTCACGCCCGAACTTTTCTCTCTGAATCCACGAATCATCTTTATACGAAACTTCTCCTCTGCTACATAGAGTTTGGCCACCTTTTCCACAGGGAGCACTTTCTTGAATTCGGCAGCATATTTAACGAAAACCTCATCTTGCGCTGCTATGCTGGCAATATATTCGTCAACCCTTTTCTGCATTTCAACTTCAGTGAGTTTTTCTCCGGACTTATTTTTCAGTGCCTGAAGAGCCTTGATGGTTTTAGAGTGTGCCGTTTTGTTCTCTTTGAGGTATTGGTTGTATACCGGCCAAAACATCTGGGCCTCTTCCGGTGTAAGGTCTATCTCCGATGTGAAAAATGCAATTTTTTCATTTTGCAACTTATTGAATATCTCCTCGTGCTGGGATTTTTTTCTCTCCCTCTGAGGTTTGTCCTGAGCGTAGGCGCCAAGACAAAGTACAACTGTCATAACAATCAAAATAAATCTTCTCATATCTTCTCTATTTTTCTTCGTAATACAACTGTGCAAGTTCCATTGATGAGTATTGTGTCGCCAGCCAAGTGACTACTTCTTCTTCGTCAAAAATCGGATCTTCATCATTAAGATCATCATACTCCAGATCCTCTTCCATCGGATAGATGAAATTGCTCCTGATCAATCCTTCTTCGATCATTATCGCATAATAGGAGTCGTCGTTATCTGAAGGTCTATTGAGGGTGTTTGTCAATCTCAACACGCCATATCCCATACCAAAAATCACTCCGAATGTACAGGCCAGTAAAAATGCCGGCTTGAGAATGCCGTACCATCTACCACGTGAAGGAGTGACAACTTCCTGTGATTCCTCACCCTGAGCAATACCGGCCAAAGAAAGAATTTTCTCCTCGAGAGCTTCCAAATAGCCCTCGGGAGCTTTGAACGGATTGCGTTTCAACTGCGGATTGTCGTGTATGTCATATTGCTGATTCATCTAACTTTTAGACATTAAATCGTATAAAAGGTTTAATACCCCTCTTTTTTGAGGTATTCCTGTACTTTGTTGAAAGCGTGATGATAAGAGGCCTTCAGGGCTCCAACTGATATTCCCATTATTTCAGATATGTCTTCATACTTTATCTCGTGGAAGTAACGCATGATAAATACACTCTTTTGCTTTGGCGGGAGGGTGGCTATCGCCTTCTGGAGAGAAAGTTGGAGTTGATCCCCGTCAAAAAGGGGATCGGATTCGATAAACGAAGCCATATCTGCATCCGGATCACGGAAAGTAAATGTGGCGCGGATTTTTTTCCTCTTTAGAAAGGTAAGGCTCTCATTGGTGGCAATGCGATAAAGCCAGGTATAAAGCTTGGATTCCTCCCTGAATGCAGGTAGAGCATTCCAAACTTTTATAAAGGTTTCCTGCAGGATATCATCAGCATCGTCGTGGTCGACCACCATCTGTCTTATATGCCAGTAGAGCCTTTCGCCGTACTTGCGCACTATGAAAGTAAAGGCTCGTTCAGTCTGGCCCGATTTGTACAATCCTATGATATCGCTATCTTCCATAAAAGATCTTTACACCCCGACTATTTCCTCTTTATAAGCCGCAAATCTCCTTTACCGCTGCAACGATATGTGCCGTATCCAACCCATAAGCAGACATCAGTTGAGCCGGTTTACCACTCTGTCCGAAACGATCGTTGACTGCAACGAATTTCATCGGCACAGGGTGTTCCGTTGCCAGTAAGCCTGCAACAGCTTCTCCCAGTCCTCCGGCTATCAGATGCTCTTCGGCACACACGACACGGCCGGTCTTTGCCACCGAAGATAAGATTGATTCGCGGTCAAGAGGTTTAATGGTGTGAATATCTAGGAGATCCACGCTTATGCCCTCTTTTTCCAGAATTTCAGCCGCCTGGACAGCCTCCCAGACAAGGTGTCCTGTAGCAATTAAGGTGACATCGGATCCCTCGTTGAGGAGAAGCGCTTTTCCGATTTCGAAGACTTGCTCTTCAGGAGTAAAGTTGGGTACTCCGGGACGTCCAAATCTCAGATAGACGGGACCTTGCCACGCTGCTGCAGCTATAGTAGCCGCTTTTGTCTGGTTGTAATCGCAAGGATTGATTACCACCATATTGGGAAGCATCCGCATAAGCCCGATATCCTCGAGGATTTGGTGAGTGGCACCATCTTCGCCGAGAGTGATACCGGCATGGGAAGCAGCTATTTTGACATTGGCCTCAGAGTAGCAAACCGACTGTCGGATCTGATCGTAAACCCTACCTGTGGCAAAATTTGCAAATGTGCCGGCAAAAGGAATATAACCTCCAATTGCAAGTCCCGCCGCCATTCCTATCATATTTGCCTCGGCAATGCCGCATTGGAAAAATCTTTCCGGATGAGCTTTTGCAAAAGCATCCATCTTTACCGAACCAGTCAAGTCTGCGCAGAGTGCAACCACTTTAGGGTTAGTAGCACCTAGATGTGAAAGGCCCGCTCCAAAACCTGAACGGGTATCTTTATTTCCTGTATTGATATATTTTTTCATACTGTCAGATTTTAATAGTCTCCCAAAGTCTCTTCGAGCTGGGCAAGTCCTCGTTCACACTGCTCTTTTGAAGGACTTTTGCCGTGCCATTCGCAGGTACCTGCCATAAAATCCACTCCGTGACCCATTTCGGTTTCGAAAAGAATCATTACCGGACGGCCCTTACCCAAAAGAGAATTAGCCCTGTCAAATGCTTCGAAAATGGAGTTGAAATTGTGGCCATTAGCTACGATGCACTCCCATCCGAAGGAGTTCCATTTAAGGGCAAGATCACCCAGGCTCTGCACCTCTTCAGTGGTGCCATCTATCTGCTGGCGATTCCAGTCGGTCATCACAATAAGATTGTCCACCTTATGGTGAACTGCTGCTGCCGAAGCCTCCCAAATCTGACCCTCCTGAGATTCACCGTCTCCAATAAGGGCGAATACCCTGCTCTTATCTCCTGCAAGGCGTTTGGCAAGTGCAGCTCCAATAGCTACTGAAAGCCCTTGTCCCAAAGAACCGGAAGCCTGATGCACTCCCGGAAGAGCCGCCTCAATTGAGGGGTGCCCCTGGAGCCTGCTGCCATATACCCTGAATGTGCCCAGCTCGGAAACAGGAAAAAAGCCTCTGCGAGCAAGCACACTATAGAAGAGAGGAGAAACGTGCCCGATAGAGAGAAAAAACATATCGTGACCTTTGCCGGCCCTGTTCCAACTCTCCGGAGTCACATTCAACTCCTTGAAGTAGAGTGCCGTCAAAATATCGGCACTGCTCATCGAACCTCCGGGATGACCGGACCCTGCACCCGTGACCATCCTAAGGATATCCCTTCTTACCTGAGATGCGATTTTTTGATAAGTATGAATGTCGTTCATAATGCGAAATGAAATTAAAAAACAAAGATAATCATTATCTTTGCGCTTTGGAAGAAGATAAGTATGAAACACATTCGGAATTTCTGCATCATTGCACATATAGATCACGGAAAGAGTACTCTGGCTGACAGACTGCTCGAGTTTACCAATACCATAGATCGCCGTGACATGGCTACACAGGTGCTGGATTCCATGGATCTGGAAAAGGAAAAGGGCATCACCATAAAGAGCCACGCCATCCAGATGGAATATGTGTATAAAGGTGAACAATATACTCTCAATCTGATTGACACTCCGGGTCACGTAGACTTCTCATACGAAGTGTCACGTGCCATCGCCTCATGCGAAGGAGCCCTTTTGATAGTTGACGCCACACAAGGCATTCAGGCTCAGACCATCTCCAATCTCTATCTTGCCATTGAGCATGACCTTGAAATTATCCCCATTCTAAATAAAATCGATGTAGAGGCTGCTATGGTGGATATGGTGCGGGATCAGATAACCGACCTTCTCGGCTGTAAGGACGAAGAAGTGTTGCTCGCTTCAGCGCGCATGGGAATAGGCATCGAAGAGATCTTAGAAGCTATTGTAGAAAAGATTCCCGCCCCAAAAGGTGATCCCGACGCACCGCTTCAGGCCCTGATCTTCGACTCTGTATTCAACTCTTTCAGGGGTATCATAGCCTATTTCAAGGTGGCAAACGGTGTTATCCGCAAGGGCGACAGGGTTAAGTTTGTCAATACCGGCAAGGAGTATGACGCAGATGAAGTAGGTGTCCTCAAGATGAAATACCTTCCCAAAGAGGAGATCAGGTGCGGCTCGGTGGGATATATAATATCGGGCATTAAGACAGCTGCGGAAGTGAAGGTAGGTGATACCATTACACACGTTCACAATCCCTGTGAGAAAGCTATTGCCGGATTTGAGGATGTCAAGCCTATGCTCTATGCAGGCATGTTTCCCGTAAGTGCAGACCAGTATGAAGATCTCCGCGCATCGTTGGAAAAATTTCAGCTCAACGATGCCTCGCTGGTATTTGAACCGGAGAGTTCACTTGCGCTCGGATTTGGATTCCGTTGCGGATTTCTGGGAATGCTTCATATGGAAATAGTCCAGGAACGTCTTTTCCGTGAATTTGATATGGATGTGATTACCACTGTCCCCAACGTTTCGTACAAGGTATTCACAACCCAAGGTGAATGTCTGGAAGTGCACAATCCCTCAGGACTGCCTCCCGCCACGCTCATTCACCATATCGAAGAGCCATATATTCAGGCACAAATTATCTCCAAGACCGAATACTTCGGTCCGATAATGAAGCTCTGTCTGGATAAGAGAGGTACCCTCAAAAATCAGCATTATATCTCGGCTGACCGAATAGAACTGACCTACGATATGCCGCTTTCAGAGATTGTTTTTGACTTTTACGATAAGCTCAAATCGATTTCCAGAGGATATGCCTCATTTGACTACCACCTTATAGGATACCGTGAAGCCAAACTCGTAAAGCTCGACATCCTTCTCAATGGTGAACCGGCAGACGCGCTTTCCACTCTGATTCATCAAGATCATGCTTATGACTTTGGCAGGAAAATATGCGAAAGACTCAAAGAGCTGATACCGCGTCAGCAGTTTGACATCGCCATCCAGGCGGCCATAGGCTCCAAGATCATCGCCAGAGAGACCGTACGTCAGTTACGTAAGGATGTGACTGCAAAGTGTTATGGAGGCGACATCTCCCGTAAACGTAAACTCCTCGAAAAGCAGAAGGCCGGTAAAAAGCGTATGCGACAGATTGGCTCCGTAGAAGTGCCTCAGAGCGCATTCATGGCAGTTCTCAAGCTCGACTAACTATTTATCGCCTCAACCGGATTGAGAGAGGCAGCACGACGTGCCGGTGCTACGCCGGAAACGATACCTATTACAAGCGCAATTGCTATACCTTTCAGTATATTTGCCAATGAGAGATATATAGGAAAAAGTGTGTCGGGAATGAGCAACGTAGCAAGCCATACCAATGCTATACCGGCCAGCCCGCCGAGTGTCGACAATGTGGCCGCTTCTGCCAAAAACTGCATCGTGATCACCCTTTTGCGAGCTCCCAAAGCCTTTTTTATCCCTATGATACGGGTACGTTCCTCCACGGAAACATACATTATGTTGGCTATCCCGAATCCTCCGACAAGCAAAGAGAAGATGCCGACCACCCAGCCGACCGTATTGACCATACCGAATACCGATTGAAACTGTTCTGCTACGAATGAGAGTTCGTTGAGAGCAAAATCATCCTCTTGAGCCGGCCTCAACCGACGATACTGACGCATCAACATGCGCATTTCGCTTTTAAGCTCCTCTTTCGAAATCATATCCTGACTCTTTTCTCCTGTCTGGCACGGAGAGGCGGTTATACGGGTTTTGACAGTCGGGGCAGTAATGTCGGTAATACGTAGGGCGAATCGTATCGGTACAAGCCTGACACAATCTACATCCATCATACTGACCAGATTTTCTCCGGCTGAAGCAAAAATGCCGATTACGCATAGCGGAATACCTCCTACCGTTATCATTCTGCCAACGGGGTTGTCTATACCGGTAAAAAGCTTTTGCGACACATCCGAGCCAATGACGGTGACAGCAGCACCACTTAAAAGCTCTCCGAAAGTAAATCCACGTCCGTGAAGAATTTTCTCCTGCACCATCATCCTCCAGTCACCATCAACGGCGACAAAAGCTCCTTCATCGTAACTTTCACGGCCGGCTACGCATTGCATGTTGAATGAAGCCGAAAATGCCATAGTACCGGCAGTAACACTATTTTCCTTAAGAAAGAGATATTCCTGCCATCTGATCTGCGGACGACTCTCGTATTTCCACAACTTCTGCCGCCCATCTTGGTCAAAGTCGGGTTCGAGAGGTACTCGCTCGACCATAACCACATCGCTTCCGAACTTTCGGAAACCCTCGTTTACGCTCTTTTTAAGTGAATCCACGACGGTAAAAACCGCCACAATCGAAAAAATCCCTATGCTGACACCCGCCAGTGAGAGGGTAGTCCTGAATTTGTCCGCCAACAAGTCTCTCATCACAAATCCTTCTTGAATACTTTTTTACAATCCGATTTTCTTTTTGAGCCTCCTTATGGTGTCGAATGCATCGAGCGGAGACATTTTATTGATATCAATATTCTGGAGCTCCTCCTTGATCTCGAGCAACAGCGGGTCATCCAATTGGTAGAGGGTGAGCTGTACTCCTTTATCGGGGGTGGAGCTGACGGATTTTTTTGGTTTTCGTGAAAATGTGGCGGCACTACCATTACCGCCTTCTGCCTCAAGCTCGGCGAGACGTGCCTCAGCGCGTTTTACCACCTCATCCGGCATTCCGGCCAGACGGGCGACGTGAATACCGAAGCTGTGGGCGACACCGCCTCTGCAAAGCTTACGCAGGAATATAATCTTGCCCTCACTCTCCCTTACGGAAATATGGTAATTGAAAACACGTTCGTGGAGCTCCTCCAGGTCGTTTAACTCGTGATAATGAGTGGCGAAAAGTGTCTTGGCTTTCTGAGGGCCGCTGTGCAGATGTTCCACTATCGCCCAGGCAATCGACATTCCATCATAAGTACTCGTTCCGCGCCCTATCTCGTCGAGCAGTACCAGCGATCTTTGAGAGAGATTGTTGAGGATGGTGGCAGTTTCCAGCATTTCCACCATAAAAGTGGACTCTCCGCGCGAAATATTGTCAGAGGCTCCGACTCGAGTGAATATTTTGTCCACAATGCCTATTTTTGCGCGTTTTGCGGGGACGAATGATCCTATCTGGGCCATGAGTACTATCAGCGCCGTTTGTCGCAGAAAAGCCGATTTTCCGGACATATTGGGGCCGGTGAGTATTATTATCTGCTGCGAGTCGTTACATAGTTGAAGGTCGTTGGGTATGTATTCCTCTCCGGGCTCCATACGGGTCTCTATCACAGGATGACGACCTCCGCTGATTTCAATCTCCAGTGAATCATCGACCTGCGGACGACAATAATGGTTATCCAATGCAAGACGTGCAAAGCCGGCAAGCACATCCAGACGCGCTACTACTGAAGAATTGCGCTGGATGGCGGCTACTTGGCCCTGAATAGAGGCCAGCAGAGCTCCATATATCTCCGTCTCGAGGGCAAGTATCTTCTCCTCTGCCCCGAGGATTTTCTCTTCATATTGTTTGAGCTCCGGAGTAATATATCTTTCTGCGCTGACCAATGTCTGTTTGCGAATCCAGCCCGACGGTACACGCTCCTTATGGGTATTGCGCACCTCGAGGAAATATCCGAAGACATTGTTGTAACTGATACGGAGCGAAGGTATACCGGTGCGTTCCTTCTCCCGTTGCTGAATATCCAGCAATATCTCTTTGCTGTGAGAGAGCACATCGTGTAGCGAATCGAGCTCCTCCGACACTCCGCGCGCTATCACATCTCCCTTACCAATCTGAGCGGCGGTATCGGGAAGGATTTGTGTGGAAATAGCTTTGGATAGC
Source organism: Bacteroidales bacterium (assembly GCA_033811195.1). Taxonomy (GTDB): domain Bacteria; phylum Bacteroidota; class Bacteroidia; order Bacteroidales; family UBA932; genus Cacconaster. Next base: position 72,397 of record JAPXOZ010000011.1, read on the forward strand.
TCCCGACAAGCATCCAGCTGCTCTATACAAGAGGAAAATACCGGATTGGAGCTATTCAACAGCAGCTTCCTTATCTCTGCTATGGCATCCAGACCCCTCGAGAGCTGGAGTGCTTCACGCGGCAGAAGCTTGCCCGCAGAGGCCTTGGATATAATCCTTTCCAGATCGCCGATATCACCGATCCGGCTCCTCACCTTCTCCAGCATCATTTCATCAGCCTGAAAGGCGGAAATGGCATCATAACGCAAGGTTATCTCTGTAATATCTTTGATAGGCATTGCGAGCCACTCCCTGAGTCTGCGTGCACCCATAGGGGAACTGGATCTGTCGATAGTCTCCAGCAGCGAGACTCCTTCTACGCCTGCGAGAGCAGTGAAGATCTCCAGATTGCGAAATGTAAATTTATCTATCCAGACAAAATCTCCCTCATCAATACGTGAAATGGAACTCACATGTCCCAACGAATGGTGGTGGGTAATCTCCATATAGAAGAGAATCGCACCCGCCGCTTTTATGCCCAGCGGCATACCTTCTATGCCGAATCCCTTCAGTGAGCTAATGGAAAAATGGTTGCAGAGCTTTTTGTGACACGATTCGAAGACAAATGCCCACTCGTCGAGCGGCGAAATATAGGCGATATTTCCAAATCTTTTTCGGAAACCATCACAATAACTTCTCTCTACCAGGATCTCTTTGGGTACGCTGCCTGAAAGAAGATTTTCAATATACTCGAGTGACCCCTGAGCTACTTTAAAAGTGCCCGTAGAAATATCAAGAAGTGCGACTCCTGCACTCTTCCCCTCGAATGCAACTGCAGCCAGATAATTGTGCTCATTCTGTTTGAGGATGGTATCGTTGTATGCCACTCCGGGAGTTACAAGCTCGGTAACTCCGCGTTTGACCAACTTTTTTGTAAGTTTCGGATCCTCCAACTGATCGCAAACCGCCACTTTGTAGCCCGCCTGCACCAATTTGGGAAGATAACTGTCCAGGGCATGATGCGGCACCCCTGCCATTTCTATAAAATTGCCTTTACCGCTGGCGCGCCTCGTCAGGACAATGCCCAATACCTTGCTCGTCGTAATGGCATCCTCTCCGAAAGTCTCATAGAAATCACCCACCCTGTATAGGAGCAGAGAGTCAGGATATTGTGCCTTGATCTCATAAAATTGCTTTAGCAGCGGAGTAACTGATTTCTTCTCTTTCATAGTCTACAAAAATACCAATTATTTTCACTTGAAATCGTATCTTTGTAAAAACTATTTATCAAAACCTATAATTATGAAGAAAATCACCTTATTCGCACTGTGTGCTCTTCTGCTCACAACCTGTGCTCCTAAATCCTACCCGGAGTTTGAAAACGATCTCAACGCTTTCAGGGAAGAGATTGGAAATGTCGGCCTAGGAGTGGCAGTTGTGAAAGACAATAAGATCATCTACGACAACTATTTCGGAGTTAAAAATCTTGAAACGGGAGAAAAAATTGATGCGGAAACCATTTTCAGGATTGCATCCATCTCCAAATCCTTTACTTCCACATCCCTCATGCAACTTGTAGAGCAGGGCAAAGTCACCCTCGATACCGATGTCAGCGATCTGATGGGATTCCCGGTACGCAATCCGAAATATCCTGAGAGAGTCATCACTCTTGAGATGCTTCTCTCACACACCTCCGGTTTAAATGATTCCCAGGGATATTTCACACTCGATGTCATTAATCCCGCAACCAATCCCGACTATACAGCTTGCTACAACGAGTACGAGCCGGGCAAAGGCTACCAATATTGCAACCTCAACTTCAATATGGCCGGCACCATCCTTGAAAAACTTTCAGGAGAACGCTTTGACCAATATGTGGTAAACCATATACTCAATCCCCTCGGACTCTACGGTGGCTACAATATAGATGCGCTCGACTCAACCCGCTTCGCCACTCTCTATTCATATAATTCGGAGAATGATAGTCTGGAAGCTCAACCCAGTGCATACAGATCGAGGGCTGAAGATATTGCCAACTACATAACCGGCTACACCACCCCTATTTTCTCCCCTACCGGCGGAATGAAGATTTCCACCTCCGACCTTGCAAAATATATGATGATGCATATGAATTATGGTCTCTATCCAGGTGCGCAGGAGCCTATCATCTCCGAGGAGAGTTCCAAAAATATGCAGACTCCCCGCTCGGATGAGGAACACTACGGACTCGCTCTATGGCGCAATATGGACTATATTCCCGAAGTGGAATTTGTGGGTCATACCGGCAGTGCATACGGACTCAGAAGTGCAATGTTTTTCCAGCCTGAGGAGAAATATGGCTTTATCGTAATCAGTAGCGGAGCAAAGAAATCGGACGAGGAGTTGTTAAAGGGCATAATAAAACTCATGTACGACCATTTCATTGCAAATGAGTAAACCCCCCGAAACGATAAGAAAACCTGCTGTAAGGCCTAAAAAAGGTCTTGGACAGCATTTTCTGACAGATCAGACCATAGCGCGTACCATCGTCGATGCCTTTAAGGGCGTCGGCGATGGTACTTTTGATGCACTCGAAATAGGTCCAGGAATGGGCGTGCTAACACAATACCTTCTTGCACGTGACGATCTAAACCTTAAAGTAATAGAAATAGATAGCGAATCGGTAAGATATCTGCTCGAAAAGTGGCCTCAATTAGGGCCCGTCCTTTACGAGGCTGACTTCCTAAAAACCAATCTCTCCAAACTCTTCGCGGGAAGGTTTTCAATTATCGGCAATTTTCCTTACAACATCTCCTCTCAAATATTTTTCAAAGTTCTGGACTACAAAGATCAAGTGCCTGTAGTGGTCTGTATGATACAGAAAGAGGTAGCGGAAAGGATTGCAGCTCCTCCAGGTTCCAAAACATACGGCATACTCTCCGTACTTCTTCAGACATGGTATGATATAGAGTACCTCTTTACCGTAGAAGAAGGGGCCTTTGTGCCTCCTCCTAAGGTAAAATCGGCTGTAATCCGTCTTACACGCAACGATCGCACAGAGCTTGGCTGTGACGAAAGGCTTTTCAAAAGTGTAGTCAAAACTGCGTTCAATCAGCGCCGTAAAACACTCCGCAATTCCTTGAGACCTCTCATTGTGAGCCTCGCGGAGGTAGGCAAACAATCTGTAACAGAGCATCAAGTTGCTGATACACCACCGGAACAACTATCCTCCAACTCGATTCCATTTGCAGAAAAACGACCTGAGCAACTATCAGTAGAACAATTCATCACAATCACTCAGGCATTGGAGCAATGAGACAAAAAAAGGCGACCGGATGGTCGCCTTTTTAAGCTTTAGTAATGCTACTCGCTAATTATCATTAGAAGCGGATGCCGAGCTTCAACTGAGGAAAAGCAAACGCTCTGATGTTGTGATTCATAGCATAGTATGCATCTTGTCCCTGCACTTGCAAGTGTAATAGCGA